>JBDVJN010000079.1:0-5727 GCA_039961455.1 Cyclobacteriaceae bacterium
TTTTGCCTTGTCAATTGCGGAATTCACGTCTTCCTCGACGTAGTTCACCAATCCAAATTCCAACGCACTTTCTGCGGCTAGCATATCTGCGCTCATCAAATATTCAAAAGCTCTGCCTTTACCAATCAATTGAGTCAATCGCTGAGTTCCACCGTAACCTGGAATCAAACCCAGATTAACTTCCGGCTGTCCAAAGCGTGCAGTCTTAGTGGCAACTCGCATGTGTGCTGCCATTGCCAATTCACATCCACCTCCTAGAGCGAAGCCATTTACTACGGCTACCACCGGGGTATGGCAATTTTCAATGGATTGAAAAATTTCCTGACCTTCCTCGGCATATTTTCGTGCATTCATTTCATTTACTCCAGCGAATTCGCTGATGTCCGCCCCGGCAACAAATGCTTTTTCGCCTGCTCCCGTAATGATTACCCCTCGGATGTCTTTTGGATTGTCATATACGTAGTGAAACGCTTCTCCAATTTCATGCATCGTCTCTTGATTGAGCGCATTCATTTTACTCTCACGATTGATCGTAATTGTGAGAATTCCCTCTTTTAGCTCCAGAAGAAGATTATTGTAGCTTTCCATGGTTGGTTAGTTAAATCGAGTGGAAAGAAAAGCAAAATTGCCCTAATCGAAAACCATTTCACCTTTTAAGTGAGTGAGCATAGTTTCCACCAATTCACTCAATCCAAAATTGTTTTTCCAACCCCAATGAGCTCTTGCGGCACTGTCGTCGATCGTTGATGGCCAACTATCAGCAATTTTTTGCCTGAAATCTGGCTTGTAGCTCACTTCGAAAGTTGGGTAATGTTTTTGAATTTCCTCTGCAATCTGTGCAGGGGCAAAACTCATTGCTGCGAGATTGTAACTGCTTCTAATTTTCACATCCTCAACTGGGGATTCCATCAAATCAATAGTTGCTTTTACAGCATCGTCCATATACATCATTGGCAGCATGGTATTTTCCTCCAGGTAGCATTCAAAAGAGCTCCCCGCAATCGCTTTATGGAAGATGTCCACTGCATAATCCGTGGTGCCTCCGCCGGGAAGAGCTTTATAACCGATAAGGCCTGGGTATCTCAAGCTTCTTACGTCTACTCCATATTTTCCATGATAGTACTCACACCATCGTTCACCAGCCAATTTGCTAATGCCATAGACCGTGTTGGGATCCATTATGGTATCCTGCGGGGTATTTTCCCTTGGAGTGCCAGGGCCAAAAACAGCTATCGAACTTGGCCAGTAAACTTTTTCAAGTTTGTCTTTACCTGCTTCCAAAACAGTCATTAAACTATCCATGTTTAATCGCCAGGCAAATTGTGGGTCTTGTTCCCCTTTAGCAGAAAGTACAGCTGCAAGATGATAAACTTCTTTGATCTGATATTTCTCCAGGATGGTATGAAAGTTTTCCCGATCCATAATATCCAGATTCTCAAAGGGCCCATCGGCAATAAGATCGACTGGGCCGCGTAAGTCTGTTGCAACTACATTCTCTTTTCCTTTCAGTTCTCTGAGCTTGATTGTCAATTCGGTTCCAAGTTGACCACAAGCACCGATAATGAGGATTTTATTCATGGGATAATGTTGTTGAAAGGTAAAATTAAATAGTCTACGGAAATCTCACTTCAGTTAAATTTGCATCGATGGATAAGGAAGTCAGTTCGAGGCAAAATTTTGAGGACTATCTCCAGTCTAAAAAGATTGATCCAAAAAAATTCATGGACGCTGATCAAACGAGGTACGAAGAATTTGAGAAACTCTTCGACCAAGTCCATCCAGAAAGTTTTACTCAACAAAAACTTTTTCTAATAAACAAAATCAGAAGAAAGTACATTTTAGAGGAAACTGTGATTGAAGAATCCACAAGTCCAACCAAGAAATTAAAACCCAAAATTTTACCTAAACCCAAACTAAGTTAATATGTACACATCCTTAAAAGCCAAGTTAGATAACGAAATTACCGGCATTCATGAAGCGGGACTTTACAAAAAGGAAAGAGTGATCGCTTCCCCCCAAGCTGCTGACATAACGTTAGAGGATGGATCAGAAGTAATCAACTTCTGTGCAAACAACTATTTGGGCTTATCATCGGACCCAAAGGTGATTGAAGCATCAAAAAAAGCAATTGACACGCACGGGTATGGCATGTCATCTGTTCGTTTCATTTGTGGAACACAAGACATTCATAAAGAGTTGGAGCGTAAGATTTCAGAATTCCTTGGTATGGAAGACACAATATTGTATGCTGCGGCATTTGACGCAAACGGTGGTGTTTTTGAGCCTTTGTTTGGTCCAGAGGATGCCATCATTTCCGATGCACTCAATCATGCCTCAATCATTGATGGAGTGAGACTCTGTAAGGCACAACGCTATCGTTATAACAACAATGACATGGAGGATTTGGAGGCAAAATTGAAAGAAGCAAGTGACGCCAAGTGCAAGATCATTGTTACTGATGGAGTATTTTCAATGGACGGCAATATTGCGCAATTGGACAAAATCTGCGATCTAGCTGACAAGTATGATGCTGTAGTAATGACGGACGAGTGTCACTCAACGGGTTTCATGGGGAAAACCGGACGTGGAGTTCACGAGTATAGAAATTGCATGGACCGAGTGGACATCATTACCGGAACACTTGGAAAGGCTCTAGGAGGGGCTTCCGGTGGTTTTACATCCGGTAAAAAAGAAATCATTGAACTACTGCGTCAGCGTTCTCGGCCCTACTTGTTTTCAAATACAGTTGCTCCGTCCATTGTTGGTGCTTCCATTGCAGTGATCGACATGCTGAGTGAGACAACGGAACTGAGAGACAAACTCGAAGAAAATACGAAATATTTTCGAAAAAAAATGACAGAAGCAGGTTTTGATATCAAGCCTGGTGAGCACCCAATTGTTCCAATTATGCTTTATGATGCTGTCCTCTCCCAGAAAATGGCTGCTGCTTTATTGGAAAAAGGAATCTATGTGATTGGTTTCTATTTCCCGGTGGTACCGAAAGGACAAGCAAGAATTCGCGTACAGATTTCGGCTGTTCACGACCAACATCACCTTGATAAGGCAATTGCAGCATTTACTGAAGTTGGAAAAGATTTAGGGGTACTTTAAAATTAAGATTCGGGCTAATCTTACTCAGCGACCGGAATTGCTTGAGTCTGCTCGCTGCTGTCACCGCTTTCAACTTCTTTTTTCTCCGCGTCTTTCTTCCCGTCCTTAGGCTCATGCAAGTATTTGTTGATTTGCTTTCTTAGCTCTTGGGAAGAAATATTATGAGCAACAACACCGTTTTGCATAGTAGAAATCTGACCTGTCTCCTCGGAGACAGCAATGATGAAAGCTTCTGTGTTCTCAGACATTCCAAGTCCGGCTCTATGCCTGAGGCCGTACTGCGCTGGAATATCGTCTCGTTCTGTTACAGGCAAAATACATCTTGCTGCAACGATGCGATCTTTGTGGACGATCACCGCGCCATCGTGTAACGGGCTGTACTTGTTGAAAATTGCTAACAATAATCTTTTCGAAATAATGGAGTCCATCATATCACCTGACTCCGCGTAAAATTTCAATGGTGAACCAGAAGAAAGTACAATTAGTGCTCCAGTGCTTGAACCGGCAAGAGCTTTAGCCGCTTCAGTGATTGGTGTGATGTTTGCACGTTGAGCTCGACCATTTTGCGACCAGAAGCGTACGTTTTTCCACCAATTTCCGTCTTCGGAAAACCCCGTTCTCCCAACAAGCAGAAGAAATTTTCTTATTTCCTGCTGGAATAGAATGATAGCTGCTAACACTCCCACTCCCATGAACTGACCAAGAATTGTACTGAGCAATTCCATTTGTAGCGCATTGACAACTAAATAGATCAGGTAGAGAAATAGGAAGCCTACAAAAACCTTTATAGCCACGCTTCCCTTCATCAACTTGTAAACCTGAGACAAAAGGATCGTGACCAAAAGAATGTCCAAGACATCCTTGAAGCCTATATCTAAAAATCCTATTTGAAATCCTAAAATCAAGACAATTGGTTAACAAGTTTCACAACTTCCACAGCCTCCCTTATATCATGTACACGCAAGATGCCTGCACCCTTAAACAAAGCTATAGTATTTAACGACGTAGTTCCATTTAACGATGCATCAGCGGTCAAATTAAGTGTTCGGTAAATCATTGATTTTCTGGACAATCCAGCCAATATTGGCTTTCCAAGCTGAGTGAAATAGTCCAGGTGGCTGAGCAATTGGAAATTCTGCTCTACTGTTTTTGCAAAGCCGAAGCCAGGATCCAGGATCAGATCGTTGATTCCAAATAATCTGCATCGATTGATGGTCTCAGAAAAGTAGAAAGCAATCTCTGTGATCAGGTTCTCATACTCCGTGAGTGCCTTCATGGTTTGTGGTGTTCCTCTCATATGCATAGCGATGTAAGGAACTCCAAGTTCTCCCACGGTCGCCAGCATTTTATTATCTAGGTGACCAGCTGAAATATCATTGACCATCGAGGCTCCGGCGTCAACCGCTGCTCTTGCAACCTCAGATCTAAAGGTGTCGGCGGAGATTACGGCATTTGGGAATTCTTGTATTATCTCACTAATTCCGCTAACCACCCTATCGATCTCCTCACCTACGGAGATATCCTCTGCGCCAGGTCTGGAGGAATACCCTCCAACATCAAGAAAGTCGGCACCCTCTTCCAGCATTTTTGCTGTGCGGCCAAGTAGCTCAGCAACTGATTCTGCTCTGCTTCCTGGATAGAAAGAATCAGGAGTCACATTGATAATTCCCATGACTTTTGGTGTGGAGAGATCAATGATTTCTCCCCTGATTTTGATGGTGTGTTTGGGGCTCAATGGATTAGTTTTGCGATTGTCAACAGTTCTGGTCAATCGTTCGACCAGCTCAAAACAAAAATAACTACTGTCAACTGTCGACTGTGAACTATCGACTATGAAAATCGAAACTGAGCAGCAATATTTAGAAATCATTTCCGAGTGCAAGGATATTTTCGCCAAAAAAACCAAAGACTACGGGACAGCTTGGCGCATTCTTCGACTTCCTTCTATCACGGATCAGATATTAATTAAGGCTCAGAGAATTCGATCCATCCAGGAAAAAGGAGAGCAGAAAGTTGGTGAAGATATCAGCAACGAGTTCAAAGGAATCATCAACTATTGCATTATTGCCATTGTCCAAATGCAGTTAAACGGAACAGAAGAAATGGAAATTCCATTTTCCGACCTGGAGCCAATGTATGATAAGGCGTCTCAAGAAACCTTGGCGCTTCTGGGTGACAAGAATCATGATTACAACGAGGCATGGCGCGAGATGAGAGTAAGTTCCATGACAGACATTATCCTAATGAAACTCATGCGAGTGAAACAAATTGAGGATAACGCAGGTAAAACATTGATCTCGGAAGGAATTGATGCCAACTATCAGGACATGATTAATTATTCCGTTTTTTGTCTGATAAAACTTAAAGAAGGCCAGCAGTAGACTTAAAATAAAATACTCATGATGAATATTGTTAAAGAATTTGCCCGATATGCAGTGGGCGCTCTGTTCATTTTCTCAGGACTAATAAAGGTTAATGACCCTGCAGGAACTGCTATAAAGCTGGAAGAGTATTTTGAAGTATTTGCCTATGACATCGCTCCGTTCTTCGAATGGTTTGTCCCAGCAGCACTTTTCCTAAGTGTTTTCCTAAGTGTTCTGGAAGTGGTACTAGGAG
>JBDVJN010000080.1:0-18625 GCA_039961455.1 Cyclobacteriaceae bacterium
GGTCAAATTTTGATAAGATGAGCTTGTCGTTGATGATGATTGATAAATTGAGAAGGACGATTGATAGTGCCCCATAGATACCAATGTTTATCATGTCTGCAACCAAGCCATCGGACTCTCCAAGTACAGCACTTCCGATAGCAAGCAAAAGACCAATAAAGTAGCCTACATGTGCAAAGGCAAAGGCTAAATTATCATTCTCGACCAATTCATATCCGATTTTTACTTTTGGATGAAAAATCTGGTAAACGAACTTGCCAATTACGAACAATGCGAAACTGGCAAGGATATAAAGAAGTGTAGTCAGGATGCCGTCTAGTACGCCGATCATTTGATTGTGTTTAGGTTAAGTTATTTGCCAGAGCCTCCTCCGCGAGAACGTCTGCTGCTAGATCTGCCACTTGATCTGGAAGTTCTGCTAGCTACTCTGTTTTTGAAGGAATTGTTTCTGGACGAAGTCCATGATGAATTAGGATTGTTTGTTCTACTATACCCGCTGCCTGTTCCGTAATATCGACTACCAGTACCTCCAGGCCCATAGTAGCCTCTTCCTGTTCCACGGTAGTTTCCCCGCCAATCGTTGTAGTAGGAGCGATGTACCGGAAACATGGTCATTCTAAACATACTGCTCATGAAAGCATACTGTCCGTAGAATGCCCAAAAACTAGTGCCGCCTCTATTCTCCCATTGTCCATATTTCGGGTTTCCGACATAGTTGTTGTATCCCGGAGGCGCTGCTTCTTTGGTGAGTGCACCAGTAGAATCCCGTGCGACGATCTCCATTCCCATATTATCTATGTTCTTTGTGAACTCTCGCTCGCTAACCTCTCTCCAATCCGTTAAAACTTCGGAAGCATCACCATCCAATTCTCTAATTATTTGATACTTGTGATAGTACGTGCTGGAAAAATTACCCTTCTGATCCATGTCATAGAGAATAACCGAAAAAATCTCATCGTTGGGTAAATCCCTGACGATCTCGTCTACCGGACTTTTTCTAAAGTCTGAGCCTCCACAGGATGATAATGCCAAGAAAGCAACCACCATTAGAGAAAGGGAAAAAGAGTTTTTGGAAATCATAAAACCAAATTTAATGTTATTGTCCTGGAATGATCTCGGAAACCTGATGCTCATTTAAAACAAGTCCTGCTGAAGCATCAATATTATGATCATCCCATTGTGTAATGCACACAAGCTTATCTTCTTCTTCATTGTAGTATTCCCACGTCAGCAACTCTTCCCAGTCTTCGGTCTTCTTTGCGGAGTCACGGAAATAACCAGCGGCATCGTTTTCCAGAAAATATAATTCCTTCTGGTAGTGAATCTGCTTGGGTGGAGTTTTCTTCTTCACAATCTCATCCATCAAATCCTCTTCTACAGCCCTGATCTTGATGGCCTTTACCATGCTTAAATTAAGTTCACCGTCGTCTTCCACATTTAAGAAAGCAACTTCATCACCACTATTCACTTTGTACTCTCTGGAGAAATTGTTGTTGCCCCAATCGTACTCGTAGCTCTCCTCCACCACCCAGGATTTCATATCATAATCGAAGATGAAACCGGTCTCCAAATCTTTGATGCTCAGATTGGTCACATCATACTCAGGTTCCTTTTTCTTTTTGAATGGATTATTGAACATACTAGAATATTTTCTTTACGAGGTAAATAACGCCTAGAGCCATTAGTAAGATGAGCCCAACTTTGAATAGGAATGAAAAGATAAACCCGAATAAAAAGACCGCCACCAATATGAATAAGGCGGCCTTAATTGTGTCTGCGGTTATCATCACTTGTCCATTCCTAGTTTAGCCTTCATCGCTGCAAGATCGTCTGAAGCCTTGGCTGTGTTGCCATCTCCAAGAGCGCTGTCAATTTCATCGTCCAGGGACTTGTCTTCCCCAGCGACATCTCCGTATGCTTCAGCCAGTGCCTCCTGCTGAGCTACCTTATTTTTCATTCTTTCTAGCATAGAAACAGTACTGCTTGAGTCGATCTGCGCCATCTGCTTATTGACTTTAGCTGTCGCTTCACTAACCTTAACCCGAGCCTTCAACGTTCTCAGCTCATTCTCGAAAGAACTGATCTCAGACTTTAGTTTTTTGACTTTGCCATCAAGCTGAGCAACATTGTTATCGAATCTCTGCATATCAGCTTTTGCTTTGTTCATGTCTTGAGTGAAACTTTCCTTCTTAGCCAAGGCTTCACCTGCAAGTCTATCTGCGTCAGCTGCTTCCATTTCGCCAGCTTGTGCTTTTTTCAGCAACTGAAGTGCCTTGTTTTCATAATCATCAGCCTTCGATTTATGCGTTTGGACATCATTCTTAGATCGAATAGCCATTGCCTTCACTTCCGCTAATGCTTTCAAGCTTTCGTCCAGATCCTTTTTCAAATCCCTGATGCCTTGTTCAGTCATCTTTATTGGATTCTCCATTAGGTCGATTGCAGAATTTGCTTCTGCCTGACCTACTTTAAATAATCGTTTAAATACTCCCATTTTCTATCTATTTAATGTTTTGATTCTTTATTTACTTAATGCTATAATCTCATCCGCATACTCGCTTAGCAACAGGGCAAGAGAATTGAGCGTGGCTTCTATTTCATTCAAGTCCAAATTCTCGCATTCATGCGTGTTCCTGAAGAAAACCTTTGTTCCTGTTTCGTCAATAGCAAAGGCTCCGTGAATAATGTCTCTGTTTTTCGACAGTAGTTTTCTGTAAACATCCTCCGACGGGCTTTTTATGTCAAAAAGAAATTGCTCGACGATGAGCATCGGCTCTGCTACAATGAGCACGACATTTTTCATGCCTTCATCTTCTTTGTCCACAACAAATACTCCATCAGCTTCGTCTTCCTGTACAATGGAGAAATCTAATTCTAATAGGTATTCTTTTACTTTTTCAAAATATGAGTTCATTGGTTGTTCCTTTTTGGTGTAAGATTCGAATTTACTTTGTTCGTCTCTTTTTACAAATTTAGATACATTTACGGAACATTTGGCTAAAAGTTTTGGCATGGCTAAAAAAAATAGAAGTAATCTTTCGTACGTTGGTGAGAATATCAAAAAGATCAGGCAAGCAAAAAAGCTTAGTCAGGCTGATTTTTCGAAGATTTTTAGCCTAGCCAGAGCAAGTATTGGCGCTTATGAGGAGGGAAGATCTGAGCCAAAAATTGAAACGTTGATCGCAATCGCTAATTATTTTAGCATGTCTATTGATGCATTGCTGACTAGAAAACTCACAATTGCTGAGATTTATAAGTTTAATAGCGTAAACGAAAAACTTGACCAGGTTCACAAGCTAAAAGGTAAAAGCATAAAGAAGCACCCTGTTGTAAAACTGATTAGGATCGATCAGTACCTCAATTACATTGTTCAAAGATCCAGCAGAGACTATGTTGAAGAAATGGAAGAGGTGGGTTTGCCGACGGGGCTTTCGGATGCAACAATGGCGATAGAGATGAATGGGGGAGAAATGACTCGGGAAAATCAGGGAATTCACCATGGAGATATTCTCATAGGAAAGGAGATAAGTGCGGAAAGTTTATTGGAACATCGTGATCAGGTAGTGTCGATAATGACAAATGAAGAGATTTTCACCAGACGTCTGAGCAGTGTTGATCAAACAGCCATAGTGCTAACCGCGGATGATCCAGCATATCCAGATAGGAGTGTAAATGTTGATGAGATAATTACGTCCTGGAGAATCATTGGAGTCTTCAGTGATCATATTCCTAAACCAATGCAAACCGAAGAGAGACTCCTTCGCATAGAAGAAGAATTAAAAAAACTGAGAGAATAAGCAACACTATAGATTAGCCAGGCTTTCTTCTAACGTCCTAATCTTAGCTTCGGCATCTGCAAGTTTCTTTCTTTCGTTGGCAACAACCTGCTCGGGGGCGCCACTTACAAAGCGTTCATTCGCTAGTTTTTTACTGACAGAGTTCATGAATCCTTTCGCATAATTCAGTTCCTCTTCCAACTTTTTCTTCTCTGACTCTACATCCACGTTCTCAGTTGCCGGAATGAAAAACTCATCTGCACCGATAACGAAACTGAAAGAGTTTCCAGGCTTATCATTAGATGACTTGAACGTCACGTTCGCAAGTTTTTCCAGAGAACTTCCAATGCTGCTGATCTTTGCTGAAGATACAAGATCTAGATTTTCCTTAGGAGAAATACCCTTGGAATTCCGAATATTCCGAACTCCCGAGGTGATCTCGAAAAGCAGATCTGCCTCTTTCAAAACACCTTCCTCGAAGGAGCTTGCCTGAGGCCAGCTTGAAACGACAAGAGCTTCTGAACTGTCTCGTTCCGCAAATTGATGCCATAGTTCTTCCGTGATGAAAGGCATAAACGGATGGAGTACCTTTAAAACGCGCTCAAAAAGCTGAGTTGTTTGCTCTTTTGTTCCCTGATCGATTGGCTTTTGGTACTCAGGCTTAACCCATTCCAGGTACCAGCTACAGAAGTCATTCCAGACCAGTTTGTAGACCGTCATCAATGCATCGGACATTCTGAATTTGGAGAAATGATCTTCCAACTCTGTCAAGGCTTTATTGAATCGACTTTCAAACCAAATGACTGCTTGCCGATTAATTTCAGGCTGTTCTTCATTTGTTGTTTCCCAACCGCTCACAAGTCGGAAGGCATTCCAGATTTTATTCGAAAAATTTCTTCCTTGCTCGCAAAGCTTTTCATCAAAGAGTAGATCGTTTCCTGCTGGTGAGCTGAATAGCATCCCTGTTCTAATTCCGTCAGCACCGTACTGTTTTATCAATTCAAGAGGATCTGGAGAATTTCCGAGGGACTTGGACATTTTTCTTCGCTGCTTGTCTCTCACGATTCCTGTGAGGTAGACATTTTGAAATGGCTTCTCATCTAAATACTCGTATCCAGCGATGATCATTCTTGCCACCCAGAAAAACAATATTTCCGGAGCGGTCACAAGTGTATCCGTAGGGTAGAAGAAGTCAAGTTCGGGATTCTTCTTTTTGTCGATCTTACCTGTTTCCTTGTTGAAGTATGCATCATCAAATCCCTTGAATGGAGCAATCGGCCAAATGTTGGAGGAGGCCCAGGTGTCCAGTACATCCGAATCCTGACGTAAATCTTTTTCGGTAAGACTATCATTCCCGGTTTTTGCTTTTGCAAGCGTAACAGCTTCTTCCATAGTTTCAGCAACTACAAAATCGTCATCGCCTTCGCCAAAGTAGTAGGCAGGAATTCGTTGTCCCCACCAAAGTTGTCGGGAGATGCACCAATCCCTGACGTTCTCCATCCAGTGATTGTATGTGTTCTTGAATTTGGATGGGTACAATTTGATTTCATCATCCATCACAGCCTTGTGGGCTTTTTTGGAGATGTCCTTCATATTTATGAACCACTGGAGCGAAAGCTTAGGTTCAACAATCGTATTCGTTCTTTCCGAGCGACCAATCTTTGTTACAAATTCTTCTTCGCCAACCAGAATATCAGCGGCTTTCAGATCCTTAATGATCATTTTTCTCACCTTGAATCGATCTTCGCCAACGTATTTGTCAATCTCACACTTTTCATTCAAAGTGCCATCCAGATTGATGGTATCAACTACTTCAAGGTTGTGTCGTAATCCTATCTCATAATCATTTGGATCATGTGCAGGAGTAACTTTAAGACAGCCTGTTCCAAAGTCTAATTCCACATAATCATCACCTATGATTGGAATCTCTCGGTTGATGAAAGGAACAAGTGCCTTTTTCCCAATCAGATGCTTGAATCGATCATCTTTTGGGTTCACGGCAATGCCTGTATCTCCCATAATGGTTTCCGGACGTTGCGTTGCGATGGTTACAAATTCATCTGAATCTTTGATCTGGTATTTAACCGAATAGAGCAGTGACTTTTCACCATCTTCGTTGTAGATCACTTCCTCATTTGAAATGGTGGTCTGTGCTTCACAATCCCAGTTGATCATGCGAAGACCTCGGTAGATATAGCCTTTATTGTACAGGTCAACGAATACCCTAATCACTGAATCATGGTACTCAGGATCCATGGTAAAACTTGTTCTCTCCCAATCGCAAGATGCCCCAAGCTTTTTGAGCTGTTCTAAAATGATGCCACCATATTTCTCTTTCCATTCCCACGCATACTTCATGAATTCTTCACGGGAGAGATCACTCTTCTTAATGCCTTTCTCCCGAAGCATTCGAACGACTTTGGCCTCGGTCGCAATCGAAGCATGATCTGTACCCGGTAGCCAGCAAGCCTCCTTGCCTTCCATACGCGCCTTCCGAATCAGTATATCCTGAATCGTATTGTTGAGCATATGTCCCATGTGAAGAACTCCCGTGACGTTTGGCGGGGGTATTACGATGGTGTATGCTTCCTTACCACTTTTTGGAGTAGCGTGGAAATAGTTGTTGTCCAACCAGTACTTGTACCACTTGTCTTCGACACTTGTCGAATCATATTGACTGGAAATGCTCATTCTCGCTCGTTCGTATTTTTTAAAGAGCCGCAAATTTACATCGTCCAGACGAGGAAGTAAGGTTTCAACATTGAAGAAAATTGAGTTGCTCCAACATCTAGGCGAGTTGGTTGAAAATTTGGAGCGGCGGTGATGGTGCGCGCAAGGCTTTAAAATTTTCTTGAGTTTTTTGACGGTTCGCCGCTGCGATTCGTTTTGGCGGCTCGCCGCTTCGGTCAAGCCAAAAATGAAGAGCCTGTCCGGCTTGAGGACAAAGCGAGTCTGGGTTATTGTCATTCGAAACTGAGAAGTTTTCCAATCTTCCTGCATATTTGTACCAGACTTCTTTCTATGCAAATCGATCCAAAAAACACCCCTGTACCAGAACTTCATGGCTACCTTCTAGGGGCTGTGGCTCCGAGACCAATCGCATTTGCAAGCACTGTTGACAAACAGGGGAACATCAATCTAAGCCCGTTCAGCTTCTTCAATGTGTTTAGTGCGAACCCGCCGATTATGATCTTTTCTCCGGCAAGAAGAGGAAGGGATAAAACAACAAAGCATACCTACCAAAATGTTAATGAGCATCCTGAGGTGGTGATCAATGTTGTTTCCCATTCCATGGTTGAGCAAATGTCATTGTCAAGTACGGAGTACGAAAAGGGAGTTAATGAATTTGTGAAGTCAGGCTTTACAGAGGTAAGGTCAGAAATGGTCAGTCCACCGCGAGTCAAGGAATCTCCCGTCTCATTTGAATGCAAAGTAATTGAGGTAAGACCGTTGGGAGATGGTGGAGGTGCTGGAAATCTGGTGATCTGCGAAGTGCTAATGATTCATATCAAAAATGAAATCTTAACCGACGGAAAGATTGATCCAAACAAAATTGACCTTGTAGGAAGAATGGGAGGGAATTGGTACTCACGAGCTTCCGGAGATGATATTTTTGAGGTGGCCAAGCCTTTAGTAACAAAAGGAATTGGAGTTGATCAAATTCCAGCTAACATTCGAAACAGTACGATTCTGACTGGGAATAATTTGGGTCAACTAGGGAATGTAGAAAAACTGCCGTCGCAGGAAGAAGTAGAGCAGTTTGCAAGTGAGCCAGAGGTTAGATCCATTTTAGATTCACTTGATAATGACGATGAAAACCGCCAGATTGAACTACACAGACTTGCGGCTAAGTATTTAGCGCAGGGTGGGGTATTAGAAGCATGGAAAGTCTTATTGCAGCCGTAAAAAATCAATTGGCTGGATGCAGAATCCTGCAACCAACCAATTTAACATGAAGACAACCTAATCGAATTACCAACCTCCTGATTTATCAGGAGCACTTCCTTTTAGCCTCACGTAGGTGATGTTCTTTCCGTATTCTCTTTGAAGATGATCGGTCATTGTTAGAATAGCCTGAAGTCGGCTCATTTTTCTTCCAAACCATTCAATCTCTTCATTCAAATCAGCATCGGAAAGATTCTTGATTCCGTTTTTGATGAAATCGAAAGATTCTTCTAGATTCTTGACTACAGCTTTCTTATCGTTCGTGTCGATTTCTGGTCTTTCCGGCCGTTCAAGATTTACGGTAGCCGCGAACATGAAGTTTGCTCCAGCAGTATGGCTGACCAAAGCTCCATAGGTTGCAAGAGGCTCAACCGGTGAAAAACTAAAATGCTCTGCTGGCATTTTCTTGGTTGTACCAATAACCATTTTTGTCATGCGTTCCCATGCATCCAGAACTTCTTTTTGAGCAATAGTAGAACCTTGTGTTTGATCTCCTGCCGATTCAGCAGGTGCAGCACTGCATCCGTAGATAAAAGCCAGAAGTAGTAATGCGAATAATTTTGAAATTTTCATATCGGGTCTATTTGATTTGAACCCGAAACTAGACGCCTCAATGTATGGAACGAAGTACTTTGTGACCAGTTGTTGGACTTGGTATAAACAGTTCTCTTAAATACTGTTTTTCAAAAGGCGATCATCATAAACAAACCACTCCTGGCTATCAATTTTTAGTTCTAACTCTGGATGATTTGGGTTAATCAGATAATTACGTTCCAGCGGATTAATAACGGATGGTACCATAAGAATTGGAGATACTTGAGATCGAAGCCAATCGTCTCCTGTTGCCTGCGTTAATTTTAGAGTACCAAGTTCCTCAAACTCCAAATCGACTTTTTGAATTGGAGAATTTCCGATATCTAGTATTGAAAGTTGGTACTGAGAATTGTTCTTGGCCCCTTGCATATGAACCAGATGTTCTAGAATAGATAGTGATGATGTCTGAGCAGTATACAAAACAAAACTGCCTATAGAATTCCATCGGCCTCCATACATTGAGGCACCAATGCCACTTAAATCTGAAGAATATTGAGGAAGGGTAAGTCGGTATACAATCAAGCGGTAATTCCGTGTTTGATCCTTCCCAAGAGCTGAAGTACTTTATTGGCACCGGTAATTGAGGTCAGCATTTCCAAAGGCTTATGACCTTCAAGAGTAGGTTGAGATGTTTTCATCCATGAAGAGAAACTTTCTTCTGAGCCAAATGCTTCCTTGCCAGATTGAAGCACCTGATCAATGAAATGGAAACGATCAGACCTCTCTCGATCCAGATGTGTTTTTTGCATGATATTATAAAAGGTTTTTTCGGATACACCTAAGATACTCGCCATATCGGATTTGGGTATCCCATAAGCAACAGCCTCTTCCTGAACTTTGGAAGTTTCCACTTCTTCTATCTCGTATCTCATTGTAGTAAAATTACATATCTACGTACGTAAATTTACTATTTTAGTTTAAAAAGCAAAGCGTTTTCTAAAATCAAGCAACTCAGACTTGATGTCACCTTCACCGAATTTTGCGATCTGATCAAAAAGTTTACTTTCCTGACTTACTTTCAATTCCCGAAGATTCATGTGTTGATTCGTGAATAGGAATTCCAGATCAGGATAGATTTCCTTAATGACGTCTACTAAATCTAAAATTTGCAGGTTTTTATCAACTAGATTATAAGTTCCAGACTCAACATTTTCGGTGATTGTTTTCGTCATACTGTCAGTGAGATGATCGACATGAATAAATGCTCTGGATTGTTTCCCGTTTCCAAAAATCTGGATTCGACCAGTGAAGTTGGCATCAAACATGAATCGATTGATTACCGCATCGAACCGCATTGATTTGCTATATCCATAGACATTTCCACCTCTTAGATTAATCGCAGTAGTTTTCTCAGCCAGCCTGTTGGTATGTTCCTCGCCACGCAACTTGGAGATTCCATAAAAAGTAGACGGTGAAGGAACGGTGTTCTCATCTGCTACTTCATCGCTTGCCCCATATACAGAAGTACTACTTAGGTAAATGAATTTGGAGACGTTGCTTTCTTCCGCACAGTAGACAACTTCTGCCGTTCCCCAGTGGTTGACCTGCTCATAAAAATGCGGGTCGGTATTGGCGAAAGGAGTTGTGACGATAGCAGCAAGATGAACTACCACATCACTGTCTTTCATCAATTTCTTCAACTGACGTGTATCCAAAATATCACCTCTGACTGCCTGAATTTTCTCCTTGTTTTCGAAGGTATCTCCCAGAAAGAAATTGTGATGTCCCTTGCTAAGATTATCGTAGACGACAATCTTGTCGATCGAGCTTTCTGAGACCAATCGCTTGACAAGCTTTGTTCCTACGTATCCGGCTCCACCGGTTATCAATACCTTCATAATGTTTTAACTACTGTTGTCTGATTCTATTTGATTAGGTCTGTATGCAATCCACATTCAACCTTATTGAGGCCATACCATCTAGCTTCTCTTTCCTGCATGTCCAGATCCATCTTTCTGGTACATGGTTCACATCCGATACTGATATAGCCTTTTTCATCTAGTGGATGTTTTGGGAGGTCATTCTCTTTTATGTAGGCAAATATTTTCTTTTTATCCCAGTCTAGCATTGGGTGGAATCTTGTGCAGTTGTACGGAGCATCTTGTTCAACTTTCATTGCTTTTCGGACGGCACTTTGATCTCCACGTACGCCATTAATCCAAATGTCATAGCTGGCCAGAATAGCTTCCATCGGTTGTGTCTTGTTGAGATAACAGCAATGGTCGGGATCCGTTGTGAACATGAGTTTTCCATTCGCCTCACGTTGCAAATACTTTGGCGTGTCAGGTTTCAGATCTACCATTTGTAAGCCAAATGATTCAATGACTCGATCACGATAGGAGATGGTTTCCGGAAAGAGATAGCCAGTATTGATACAATACACAGGAATTGTATTATCAATCTTGCTTAGAATATGTAGCAATACGATGCTGTGCGTTTGGAAGGAAGAAGTAGTGAAGGGCGCTTTCCCTGCTGATCTGTAGCCTTCAATCTTCGACTTAATTTCTGATATCTCCACGTTCTTAATTTGAGGCAAAACAAACACCTATGAAAATAAATTCATAGGAAAGGAAACATCTTGTCAAAACTATTTGTTGTTTGACCAGTAATTTCGCAGTATGCCCAAGGTTACGATTAGTAGAAAAGAACATTTCAATGCCGCACACCGCCTCTATAACCAGCAATGGTCTGATGAGAAAAATGACGCGGTTTTTGGAAAATGCAACAATCCGAATTGGCATGGTCATAACTACGAGGTGATTGTGAGCTTGACTGGCGAACCAGATCCTGAAACCGGATTTGTGTACGATATGAAAAAGTTAAGCGATCTGATCAACGAATTGGTCATTGAAAAATTGGATCATAAAAATTTGAATTTGGATGTAACCGAATTTGAAAATTTGAATCCAACTGCTGAGAATATCGCTATAGTAATTTACAATACGCTGAAGCCGAAAATTGGAGGAGACTCTGATTTGAAAATAACACTCTATGAAACGGAACGAAACTTTGTTGAATACCCAGCTTAATTTGGATACAGAAGATGATCATGTGTCTTCTTCGAGTGAGACACCGCTTAGACCGGATGCATTTGAGCAGGATGACGAACTAAAAATCGAACTCATCGCCAAACATTTTAAAGAAATCATGCACATCATGGGGCTTGATTTGGAGGATGATAGTTTGAAGGGAACTCCAAATCGCGTTGCGAAGATGTATGTGAAAGAGGTTTTCTCGGGGCTAAACCCTGCCAACAAACCGGTAGCACGGCTATTCGAAAACAAATACAACTACGATCAGATGCTGGTCGAAAAGGATATCACCTTCTATTCTCACTGTGAGCACCACTTCGTACCCATTTATGGAAAAGCCCATGTAGCTTATTTCTCTAGTGGCAAAGTGATCGGACTTTCTAAAATCAATCGAATCGTTCAGTATTTCTCCAAAAGGCCGCAAGTGCAGGAAAGGCTTACGATCCAGATTGGAAACGAGCTAAAATCAATTTTACAAACAGACGATGTTGCCGTTGTTATGGATGCTTCTCATATGTGCGTTTCTTCACGTGGAGTCAATGACACAAACAGCAGGACCGGCACAGCTTTCTTTGATGGAAAATTCAAAGACAAGGACGTCAAAAGCGAATTCCTAAACTATATCAATACAGCAGCCCCAGAGCTGTAATTCCTCCAATTTCGAAAGAAATAAAAGTAGATTTTTTTAAAAAAAGCAAAAACCTATCTTTGCGCACTGTTTTTGAAAATCTATTAACAAATCATGGATAAATTAATCTATTTAGTGCCCGCTCTTGGGCTTCTTGGTCTTCTTGTGATGATCATAAAATCCCGTTGGGTATACAAGCAAGATGCTGGTGATGAAAAGATGCAAACACTGGCTAATCACATCAGAGAAGGAGCTTTGGCATTTCTTAGTGCTGAATATAGAATACTAGCAATTTTCGTTGTTTTTGCAGGAATACTCCTAGGGGTTGTTTCCTCAATGGTAGAAACTACTCATTGGTTCATTGTAGTTGCATTCGTTATTGGCGCGTTCTTCTCTGCATTTGCAGGAAACGTAGGGATGAGAATTGCAACAGCTGCAAATGTTAGAACAACACAAGCTGCTAGAACCAGTCTTCCGCAAGCTTTAAAGGTGTCCTTTACTGGAGGTACAGTAATGGGTCTTGGAGTTGCAGGTCTGGCTGTTTTTGGACTTAGTATGGTCTTCATCATTTTGTTTCAATGGTTCATGGGCGGTGTTTGGACAAATACCGGAGACATGACAATCGTACTTGAAGCGCTTGCTGGATTCTCTCTTGGAGCCGAATCAATCGCACTGTTTGCAAGAGTTGGAGGAGGTATCTACACGAAAGCTGCCGATGTTGGTGCTGACCTTGTTGGAAAAGTTGAAGCAGGAATTCCTGAGGATGATCCACGAAACCCAGCAACAATTGCTGATAACGTTGGGGACAATGTTGGAGACGTGGCTGGAATGGGAGCTGACCTTTTTGGTTCGTATGTAGCTACAGTATTAGCATCCATGGTTTTAGGAAATTATGTCATCCGAGATATGGGTGGATCAATTGACGATGCCTTTAACGGGATCGGCCCAATTCTTCTGCCATTGGTAATTGCCGGTTTTGGAATTGTGTTCTCAATTCTAGGAACACTCTTCATTAAAATCTCAAGTAATGATGCAAAAGAAGCTCAGGTTCAAGCTGCACTAAACAAAGGAAACTGGGGATCAATCATCCTTACCGGAATTGCTCTTTTCTTCCTTTTGCCTCAGATGCTTCCTGCATCAATGCAGATGAACTTCTTTGGAGAAGGCCTTCGCGTAATCACTCCACTGGAAGTGTATTATGCTGTGCTAGTTGGACTAGCAGTTGGAGGACTGATTTCGTATTTCACGGAATATTATACAGGACTTGGCAAGAAGCCTGTTTTGGACATCGTAAAGAATTCATCAACCGGTGCAGCCACTAATATTATCGCTGGACTTTCGACTGGTATGATTTCCACTTTTGCTCCAGTTCTTCTATTTGCAGGAGCTATCTGGACTGCATACGAATTTGCCGGATTCTATGGTGTTGCAATTGCAGCATCTGCAATGATGGCAACCACTGCGATGCAATTGGCGATCGACGCATTTGGGCCAATCGCTGATAATGCAGGTGGAATTGCCGAAATGAGCGAATTACCTTCAGACGTAAGGGAAAAAACAGACATTTTAGATTCAGTTGGTAATACAACTGCTGCTGTAGGTAAGGGGTTTGCAATTGCTTCTGCGGCATTGACTGCATTGGCTTTGTTCGCCGCTTATGTCACCTTCACAGGAATTGACGGAATCAATATTTACAAGGCCAAAGTACTTGCCGCTCTTTTCATCGGGGGAATGGTTCCTGTTGTCTTCTCTGCGTTGGCAATGAGATCAGTTGGCAAGGCTGCTATGGAAATGGTGCAGGAAGTAAGGAGGCAGTTCAGAGAAATTCCGGGAATAATGGAAGGTACTGGCAAGCCGGAATACGGTAAATGTGTTGATATTTCCACGAAGGCAGCTTTGAAAGAAATGATGCTCCCCGGAGCAATTACTATCACAGCACCAATTCTTATTGGATTCCTTATGGGTCCTGAAGCATTAGGAGCTTATATGGCAGGTGTAGCAGTTTCAGGTGTGGTTTGGGCTATTTTCCAAAACAATGCAGGTGGAGCATGGGACAATGCCAAGAAATCGTTTGAGGCTGGAGTAATGATTGATGGAGAAATGACATACAAAGGATCCGAAGCACATAAAGCTGCGGTGACAGGCGATACTGTAGGTGATCCTTTCAAGGACACTTCTGGCCCATCGATGAACATCCTGATAAAACTTACATGTCTTGTCGGACTTGTTATCGCACCTATTTTGGGTGAGATTTACGGTGGAGGTTCGCATGGAGTCTCTGAGGTTGAAACTAAGGAAATCATGATTGACGAAGCTGAACTGGCAAAGAGAGAGGCTGGCAAAGCAGAAGCAGGTATCATTGAGTAACTTCTGAAAAAAGTATTCAAACCTCGACTTGTTAAGTCGAGGTTTTTTTATGCCTTTTCTTATCTTCCACCTCGATGTCAAAAGACGTAATTCAAATAGCTGAAAAATGGTTTGAGCAGAAGAAATGGAAACCATTTCCCTTCCAGAAAGAAACATGGGAAGCTTATTTGGAAGGTAAAAGCGGGCTGTTAAATGCACCGACAGGATCAGGAAAAACATATGCGCTTTGGATTCCATGTGTGCTCGAATTCCTGAAAGACAATGAACCTCACGAAGTTCGTCCTGAAGTCCAAGTGCTCTGGGTCACACCTCTAAGAGCTCTTGCTAAAGATATTTGCAGTGCCATGCAAGATTTTTGCGATGATCTTGACGTTCGTTGGAACGTTGGACTACGAACTGGAGACACCACCACGACAGAGCGACAGAAGCAAAAGAAGTCTGCACCGCAGGCACTGGTCATCACACCTGAAAGCCTTCATGTGCTGCTGAGCCAGAGCGATTATCCTAACTATCTGAAAAACATCAAGAGTATAATCGTTGATGAATGGCACGAGCTAATTGGTACAAAACGAGGTGTGGCAACTGAACTAGCTATTTCTCGAATAAAAAAACTAACAGAGCACAAGGTTAAGGTTTGGGGCATATCGGCGACGATTGGCAATCTACCACAGGCGAAGAGGGTACTCCTGGGTGAAGACTACTATAAAGACGCAGTTTCCGTTCGCTCAAATGTCGAAAAACAAATTTCTGTGGAGTCAGTCCTTCCCGAGGATATTATTGATTTCCCATGGGCTGGTCATTTGGGAACAAAGTTGCTAGACAAAGTTGTGCCGATAATTCATCGCAGCGAAACAACGTTACTCTTCACCAATACGAGATCACAAACAGAGCTCTGGTATCAGGCAGTCCTCAAAGAAGCACCTGATTTAGCAGGAGTAATTGCGATGCATCATGGATCCATGGATCATAATATCCGTGGGTGGGTAGAAGATGCGCTTCATGCCGGCAAACTCAAGTGCGTTGTCTGCACCTCAAGTCTTGACCTTGGAGTGGACTTTAGACCGGTTGATACGGTAATTCAAATAGGAGGACCCAAAGGAGTTTCGAGATTCCAGCAACGAGCCGGAAGAAGTGGTCACCGACCGGGCGAGGAAAGTAAAATCTATTTTGTGCCGACCAATACACTTGAGTTAATCGAAGGGGCGGCTCTAAGGGATGCGGTTGCAGCAGGTAAATTTGAACAGAGAAAACCTCTCGAAAAATGTCTTGACGTTTTGGTTCAATACCTTGTGACATTGTCGGTTAGTGGTGGGTTCAGGCCTTTGGAAATTCTTGAAGAGATCAAAGGAACATATTGCTACCGGTTACTCACCTCAAAGGAATGGAACTGGTCACTTGAGTTTATTACCACTGGTGGGAGTTCTCTTGGAGAGTACGATGAATTTGCTAGGGTCTACAATGAAGACGGCATCTATAAAATCATAAACAAAAGAGCTGCCCAACGACACAAACTTTCAATTGGAACAATAGTAGGAGATCCGGCACTCAGTGTGAGATTCATGTCTGGGGGACATTTGGGGACGGTAGAGGAAAGTTTCGTCTCCAGACTAAACCCTGGTGATACTTTTTGGTTTGCCGGTCAGAATCTTCAGTTTGTTATGATCAAAGAACTGACGGTGATGGTGAGGAAGTCGAAAAGAAAAAGTGGGTTAACTCCGCAATGGGGTGGAGGCAGGCTTCCGCTTTCTTCTCTTCTCGCTGATCAGATTCGGAGCAAACTGGAATTAGCGAAGAACGGAGTTTACAACGATGTAGAACTGATTGCCATCAAACCAATCCTCGATCTCCAGTCAAAGTGGTCTGTAATCCCCGACAAGCATTCACTTTTGATTGAGAAAGTTGAAACGGAGATGGGTCACCACTTATTCTTTTATCCCTTTCAGGGAATGTTTGTACATGAGGTGCTGGCAGGTCTGGTAGCATTCCGAATGAGCAAACTCCAAAAGATTACTTTTTCAATTTCCATGAACGACTATGGTTTTGAATTGCTTTCAGATCAGGAGATCGCCATAGAGGAGGCTCTTGAGCTTGACCTTTTTACGGAGGAGAATTTAATGGAAGACATTAATGAGTCAATTAACAAGACAGAAATGGCTCAACGAAAGTTTAGAGATGTAGCTACGATTGCAGGACTCATTTTTCAGGGTTACCCAGGGAAAAATGTGAATGCAAGGCACCTTCAAGCCAACTCAGGCATTTTGTTCCGAGTATTCCAAACGTACGATGAGGATAATCTACTTATTAAGCAAT
Source organism: Cyclobacteriaceae bacterium (assembly GCA_039961455.1). Taxonomy (GTDB): domain Bacteria; phylum Bacteroidota; class Bacteroidia; order Cytophagales; family Cyclobacteriaceae; genus Ekhidna. Next base: position 16,653 of record JBDVJN010000080.1, read on the forward strand.
CGATGGATGAAGTGATGACACTTCAACTGGAACAGTCCAGATTGATGGAAGCGATTCGGCAAATAAACTCACAGGAGATCATTTTAAAGGAAACAAAGAAACCAACACCGTTTGCTTTCCCAATTCTAGTCTCTGTTTTAAGACGTGAAAATCTAAGTTCAGAACAGATAACCGATCGACTCATTAAAATGCAATTGCAGCTTGAGCAGTCTTTGGGAGAGACTTAACTTTGGAGAATGAGATTATCACTGTTACTTATTTCATTGAACTTTGCCTTGATATCATCAAGCCAGTCGATTGTTGGCAAGTGGAAGACTATTGATGATAATACGAATCATGAAAGATCTGTAGTGGAGATTTATGAAAATGGAGGGAAGTTTTATGGTAAGGTTTTGAAGACGTACCCAAAACCCGATGAAGATCCTGATCCAGTTTGCAATGAATGTGAAGACCACAGAAAAGGCCAGAAAATTATTGGAATGGAAATCATTTCCGATATGCAGTATTCTTCGAAGAGTGGTTTGTATCAAAAAGGGGAGATACTTGATCCTGAGAATGGTAATATCTATGATTGTAGGCTCTGGCTAGCGGAGGACGGAAGCCTAAAAGTGCGAGGATACCTTCTTTTCTTTTATCGCACACAAACTTGGTTTCCCTGGACTGGTGAGTAATTGTGAATTCAAGATATGTGGCGAGAGGCTTCATTTGCTGGCGGAGAAAGCTATTTTCTGGAAAAAAGAAAATACGATCATAATCTCAGATCTTCATCTGGGTAAGGCTGGCCATTTTAGAAAGCACGGGATACCTGTTTCAGGTAAAATCCATTTTACTGACCTGAAAATCCTGGAATCTCTTCTTCATCAACATAAACCTGCCCAAGTAATTCTATTAGGAGACCTTTTTCATAGTGCTAAGAACAACGAATGGAACGATTTTTTGAGGTTCTTGGAGATCTTTGATATTGTGAAATTTATCCTTGTTAAGGGAAATCACGATATTATGGAGGAATACCCTGCGGAATTAAACATGGTTGAATCGCTCGACCTTCCCCCTTTTAATTTCACACATCAAAGAGAATCCTCAGAGCTTTATAATCTCTCCGGTCACATCCACCCTGGATTTCGAGTGCGAGGCATTGCAAGAGAAGGTTTAACACTTCCTTGCTTCTACTTTTCGAGCAATCATGGTGTTTTACCAGCTTTTGGACAGTTCACTGGAATCAAGAAAATCAAACCTCTTGAGGGTGATAAAATTTTTGGTATAGCCGACGATAATGTCATGGAGTTGATCTAAGAAATAACGTATTTTACAGAAAGAACCTCCGTTTTTATCATGGACAGGGGTTACAAAATTTGTGTTAACCGTATTTAAAACTGGCTTAGTGTATGAAGGATAGTGAGATTCTCGAGCGAATTAGTCGCGGAGATGAACGTATTTTGGATCACCTGTACGAAAAGTACTACAGGATGATGACCAAAGTCGTGCTATCGAATAGTGGGACTGAGGACGAAGCCAAGGACGTTTACCAGGAAGCTTTGCTTGCATTTTGGCAAAAGGCCTCAAGCGGCAAACTGGTACTGACTTCAAAGATTAGCACATACTTATACAGTATTTGTCTAAATCAATGGAGAAAAGAGCTTGACCGGAAAAGCCGTTTAAGTTCAGAGGAGGTAGACGGAGAAGAGATACAAGGACACGATGCAAAGGAGCGATTGAGAATTGTAAAAGAATGCATCGATGAGCTGGGAGATGTTTGCAAAGGAGTACTAACGTACTACTATTTTGATGGACTGGGGATGCAGGACATTGCTGAGAAGATGAATTTTGCAAATACTGACACAGCTAAGACAAAAAAATATAAGTGTAAAAAGAAATTAGATAGTTTAATAAAGAGCAAGTATACCGCCGAAGACTTCTTTTAAATGCCACAAGAAAATAACATAGAAAGAATAGAACAGTACCATTCATGAAAT
>JBDVJN010000081.1:0-2513 GCA_039961455.1 Cyclobacteriaceae bacterium
CATGAAAGAGCATGGGCGGCAAAAAGTGGAATAGGATGGATTGGCAAAAATTCTCTCTTACTCAATCGGGAAATGGGAAGCTTTTTCTTCCTTGCAGAAATCATCTCAGACCTAGAGCTGGAAACTGATGGACCGATGAAAGATTATTGCGGAACTTGCACCGCCTGCCAAGATGCTTGTCCGACCGATGCAATACCTGAGCCGTATGTAGTAGACGGCAGCAGGTGCATCTCCTACCTAACCATCGAGCTCAGAGATGAAATACCAACCGAATTCAAAAACAACATGGAAGGTTGGGCATTTGGATGTGACATTTGTCAAGACGTTTGTCCATGGAATCGTTTTTCAAAACCTCATCAAGAGGATTCTTTTCACGCGCAAGGCTGGGAAGATTTTACTAAAGAAGATTGGGAGGAAATGACCTTGGAGGTTTTTCAACGTGTGTTTAAAAAGTCTGCTGTGAAACGGACCAAATTTGAAGGATTGCATAGAAACCTGAAGTTCCTGAGGAGCAGCTAGCTGACCGGGCTAGGAGCTGCCCACTACATGATGGATATCGTCATCAAGGCGTTTTGATTAAAAAATGAGAATAGTCACTACTTTCGCTTAGTGACTATTCTTTACTATATCGATATCATCGGCACAATGGTCTTCGCCATCAGTGGTGCTCTAACAGCCAGAGATAAGAAATTGGACTTTTTCGGAATTGCCGCTGTCGGATTTATCACAGCAATTGGTGGTGGTACCGTCCGTGATGTTCTTTTAGGAAGCACCCCGATAGGGTGGATGAAAGATCTCGTGTATCTCACCATGATTGGCTCTGGCATTTTGATTTCGATGTTGTTTGGAAAAACAGTCAGAAAACTTCGAAGAACATTCTTCATGTTCGATACCATTGGAATTGCTGTGTTCACGGTCCTCGGACTTCAAAAAGCGCTTTCGCTGGGAGTACATCCAATTATTGCTATTATCATGGGAATGGTTTCAGCAGTATTCGGGGGAGTCATCAGAGATATCATTTGCAACGAGATTCCGCTCATTTTTAGAAAAGAAATCTATGCTCTTACATGTCTTTGTGGAGGTATCTTGTATGTCTCTCTCCAGGGACTGCAGATTGATCCCGTGGTGAACATTATAGTCACAGTCGTATTTATTGTGGCCTTCCGAGTCATTGCGGTCCGATTCCATTGGAAATTGCCAGACATCAAATAAGTCTTTCCTGACGCTACAAAAAAATTACTTTTACCTTCCAAAAAACATTTAACCAGATGAAAGAACTCATTTTTTTACTTACAGTTTCCATTTTATTATCAAGTTGTAACAACTCAAAGGAAAACACAATGGCGAACGGGAACCCATTTTATCAGGAATATGACACACCCTATGGGGTCCCTCCTTTTGAACAAATCAAAGACGAGCACTACATGCAAGCCTTTGAAGATGGTATGGCACAGCAGATGGAAGAAGTTGAAGCAATCGCTAACAACACCGAAGCACCCACTTTTGAAAATACGATTGAAGCATTCGAAAAGACTGGACCATTGCTTAACAAAGTAAGTAAGGTGTTTTCCAATCTTTCCTCAGCTCACACGAATGATTCTATCAAGGGACTGTCAAGGGTAGTCAGCCCATTGCTTTCCTCCCACAGAGACAACATTTTTTTAAATGAAAAATTCTATCAGCGGGTTAAGAAACTCAACGATCAAAAGGAAGAACTAAATCTGACAGTAGAGCAAGGAAAGCTTTTAGGAAATTACTATCGGGGATTTGTGCGAGCAGGTGCAGGACTCAATGCCGAGGAGAAATCCAAGATGAGAGAGTTGAATGGAAAGATGTCCTCACTCGCCGTGAAATTTGGGGAAAACGTGTTAGAGGAGACCAACTCTTTTGAGCTCCTTGTAGAGGATGAAAATGAACTTGCAGGTCTGTCCGAGAACTTGAAAAATGCCGCTGCAGATGCCGCTACGAATAGAGGGTATGTTGAGAAATACTTATTCACTCCTCACAAGCCTAGCTTAATTCCTTTTATCACCTATTCATCAAATAGAGATTTAAGGATGAAGCTGAAAAAAGCATACATCAATCAAGGAAACAATGACAACGAGTATGACAACAAGGAAATCGCAAGAGAACTTGCCAACTTGCGACTTCAGAAGGCCAATTTACTAGGCTATGAAACATGGTCTCACTATGTGCTTGGTGAACGAATGCTGGATTCTCCTGACAAGGTTTTTAACCTGCTTGACAAGGTTTGGCCTGCTGCTTTGGAACGTGCAAAGCAGGAACGCGACATGATGGCAAAAATGGCCAAAGAAGAAGGTCAGGACATCGAAATAGGTCCCTGGGATTGGTGGTACTATGCCGAGAAAATCAAAATGAAGGAGTACAACCTAGATGAAGAAGAGATCAGGCCTTACCTAAAAGTCGATAACGTTATCAACGGAACTTTTATACTGGCAAACAAACTCTTCGGAATGACCTTTGAAGAGCGAGAAGGCATTCCCAAATATCAT
>JBDVJN010000082.1:0-6637 GCA_039961455.1 Cyclobacteriaceae bacterium
GATATACCCTACTTTGGGTGCTTCTTTTCGCGGTAATCGCTACCGTAATTCTGCAGGAAATGGCCGCCCGGTTGGGACTGATTACGCAGAAAGGTCTTGGAGAGGCGATCAGGTCCGAGGTGACAAATCCCGCTCTCAAAATGCTAAGCATCGCCCTTATATTTTTTGCGATTGTCATTGGAAATGCGGCGTATGAAGCTGGAAACATTTCCGGTTCTGTGCTAGGTATCTCAGGTGTCTTTGGTTCTTCCGTTTTATGGCCGATTATAATCGGAGGAGTGTCCTTTGCAATCCTATTTATTGGGAAAATAAAGATCATCGAGAAAATTCTGATTGGCCTCGTTTTGATCATGAGCTTCGTTTTTATTCTCACGGCGATTGTGGTCAAGCCTGATTTCTCAGGTATTTTATCGGGATTATTTGTTCCGTCGTTTAGTTCAAAAAACCAGTTGGCAATTCTGGCCCTGATTGGGACAACAGTCGTTCCTTACAACCTCTTTTTACATGCCTCTTCGGTGCGGGAAAAATGGAAAAGCAAAGAACAGCTCCCTGAATTAAGAGCTGAAAACCGAGTGGCGATTGGAATAGGAGGATTGATTTCCATGGCCATAGTGATCACGAGTGCAGCTGCACTATTTGGGAAAGGATCCGTCTCCAACGTGAGCGATATGGCAGCGCAGTTGGAACCGCTGTTGGGAAGCTGGGCCAAGTACTTCCTTGCTGTCGGATTGTTCGCTGCAGGAATCTCGTCCTCCATTACGGCACCATTAGCAGCGGCACTAACCGCAAAAGGAATTTTCGGCTGGAGTGGCGATGAAAAAACAGGAAAATTCCGATCCATTTGGATCTTCGTCTTAGGCGCCGGAACCATCTTCTCCATGTTTGGCTACAGCCCGATTGAGGTGATTCGAGTAGCGCAAATTGCAAATGGTACGCTCTTACCAATCATCGTTTTCTTTCTGATTTACATCAGCAACAAGAAATCATTGCTTGGAGATTTCACCAATAAGCCTTTGCAAAACGTACTGGCCGGATTGGTAATTATTGTCAGCCTCGTGATTAGTTTCAGGAGCTTCAATAGTGTGTTTAACTTTATATGATCATGGTAAGATTTACTCTCATCAAAGAAAAAATATACGCCACCCTTGCATCCAGGAGAGGCGAGGTGAGTCTTAAACTGAGTGGTGATTTTTTTAAGACACGATGTAAAAAATCTCCTCACGCCAATCAAAGTACGCTTTTCCATTATTTTGAAATTTTCTCTTATACAAGTGGTAAAAATTGATCTTAATTCAGACCTGGGCGAACAATCTGACTCCATTCTCGACGAACAAATCATGCCGTACATTTCGTCTTGCAACATTGCCTGCGGAGGACATGCCGGAGATGAAAATTCCGTGAGAAGAACAATCGATTTGGCAATCAAGAACAAGGTGGCCATTGGTGCCCATCCCGGGTTTCCTGACAGGGAAAACTTTGGACGAGTAATTATGGAGATTGATCCCGACGCACTCAGAAAGTCCTTGAAGGAGCAAATGCTACTCGCAAAGAAGCTGACGGAAGAAGCCGGACAAAAACTCCATCATGTGAAACCACATGGAGCACTTTACAATTTAGCATCGGTCGATTCGGAAATTTCAAGATTGATTATCTCAGTCTTAAAAGAGATAGATCCTGAACTAAGCCTGTATGGACTGTGTCATTCAGAAACCGAGAAGGAAGCGAAAGCGGCAGGCGTTCCATTTATTGGAGAAGCATTCGCGGACAGAAAATATGAGCTTGATAAAACGTTACGCAATCGAAAGCATGATGATGCCATGATTCACGAAGAAGCGGAAGTCCTAAACCAGGTGGAAAACCTGACCTTTCACAAGAGAGCTTTTAATGGAGATACGGAGTTAAGCATCGACGCTCGCACGATCTGCCTGCACAGCGATACAAAAGGAGCAGTACATTTGGCGAAAGCAATTCACGACCATCTTAAAGGAAAAGGTGCAACAATCACTGCAGTTTAATAACGTTTCCTGGGAGCTCTTTCACCTGGGGGAAAAGACCCTTCTTTTGGAAGGACCGAGGAATATTCCCATCGAAAAGGTGCACGAGAGTGCCTCATTGATCTCGAAGGTTCTTGGGAAGAAATTGCAGGACATCGTTCCCTCTTATACATCCATTGCTTTGTTTCATTCATCAAATGTGGACGAACTGCTAACCACGTTGACAGCTGAAAAGAACCTAAAGACTGATACATCCGGGGCTGTCGAAAACGTGCAAATCCCAATTTGTTACGAGATGGGACTCGATTTAAAAGAAGTAGCAGTTCACGCAGAACTCAGTGAGAATGCCGTGATCGACATGCACTTAAAAGGGAGGTACAAAGCCATTCTTATTGGGTTTACTCCCGGCTTTATCTACATGGATGGACTGGACGAGCGCCTCGAATGCCCCAGGAAATCAAACCCACGAAAACTCCTGGAACCCGGATCCATTGGCATCGGTGGAGAACAGACAGGAATCTATTCATTGGCAAGTCCTGGCGGCTGGAACATCATTGGGAGAACACCTCTCCAGATTTTTGATGCAAAAAGACAACCACCGATGAACATCAAGGTAGGTTCAGAGATTTCCTATAATAGAATCACCAAAAAAGAATTTGAGTCATGGGGAAGCTAAAGGTCATAAAAGCAAGTGGCCTTTCGACCATCCAGGATGAAGGCCGATTCGGTTATCGTCAATACGGCATCCCACAGTCCGGAGCAATGGATGTTGTTGCTATGCATGCGGCGAACGAGCTGGTAGGAAATAGCCCCGATAGCCCGGTAATTGAAACCGCCATCCAGGGACTGACCCTAGAAGCAGCTGAAGATTCAATTGTAGGCCTGACCGGGGCAGAAGTATCACTAACCGTAAATGGAAACAAAACCGCAATGAACACTAGCATCCAGCTAACCAAAGGAGATGTGCTGACCATCTCTCCTCCGCTGACAGGTGTGTACTCGTACCTTGGAATTGGCGGTGACCTGGTGGCCACAGAAGATTTTGGTAGCAAGTCAACGTACCTGTTGGCTGGCTTTGGTGGCCTCTCTGGCCAAAGATTGGGAAAGGAAGATGTGCTGGAAACGAAAAATGCACCATCATTTAAAAAGAAATCCATTAAGAAAAAAGCGAATTCTCAAGCCGAGGTTCAGACCATACGAATCATGAAAGGTCCCGAATGGTCGTTGCTAAAGGATTTACCCGAGAGGATGATATTTAAAATTGATCCCTCAAGCAACAAAATGGGAATCAGGCTGCAAGGAGATCCGATAGGAGTTGATGGAAAAGAGATCGTTTCCTCGGCTGTAATTCCCGGAACAATCCAGGTACCGTCGAATGGACTTCCAATTGTGTTGATGAACGACTGCCAAACCACAGGCGGATATCCCCGTATGGGAAAAGTGATTGATGCGGATCTGGGTTTGCTGGCACAAATACCCGCTGGCGGAAAAATTCGATTTGCCCTGGTGACTATTTGAATTACCCGAATTAAAGATTGACCCAATGATTAAAACATATTCTGTATTGCTATTTGTCTTGTTGATGGCGGCTTGCACTCCAAACACGGAAATCATAACGATCAAAGAAAAAGAACTCATCCCAGAAGGAATCACTGTCGGAGAGGGTGGCGAAATCTACTTATCCAATATCTATGCTAAGAACATCACACGGTCACAGCCGGATGGTTCCGGAACGGAGGTAATCAAAACGAAGTACACAGGTGAATTTCATGGTGTGGGCATTACTCGTGTGAACAGTAAGCTCTATCAAGTAGGGAACAAAGAGGAGGAATCTGTCTTTCAGATTATTGACATAAAAACTGGGAATTTGCTGGAGAGTTATGTTTCTACCGATTCTGCCCCTCCATTTCTTAATGATTTGGCGGTTGCCAGCGATGGAAAAGCCTACATCACGGATTCCAATCAAAATAGAATTTTCACCGTGCGAAATGATTCGATTGTGGTTTTCCTTGAATCCGATGAAATACAATATCCCAATGGAATTGCTTTGTCCGATGATGAGAAATTCTTGTTCATCGCCTCTTTCGAAAAGGGAATAAGAATCTACAATCTTGACGGAAAGGAATTTGTAAATGAAGAAGACACCTCTCGTTTGACAATGGGAATTGATGGATTGAAATACTATGAAAACAGCCTGATTGGAATTCAGAATGTCTCAAGGAACCAGGAGAACCATAGCCTCGTTCGCTTTTTCCTGAATCCTGATGGCAGTGACGTTGTGAGACTGGATACATTATTTGTAAATCACCCAACATTCAATATTCCAACGACATTTGATATTAATGATGGCTGGCTGTATTGCCTTGCCAATTCGCAATTGGAAAATCTAGATCAGGAGACAATGGAGCTGATCAATACAAACGAACTCACCGACACGTTTATCCTGAAATTCAAGATTGAGTAGAACGAAGCAAGAGAATTTAAAAGAAAACGCTCCTATTCCCCTGCGTACAGGAGTGGTGGGAATGAAAGTTTGGCGGGGTGGGTACTAAGGAAATGAGTTTTTCTTCCTGATTGATTTTATTCAACCAAACTCACGTTAAACTAAGCAGTCGTCATCGCGAATGAAATGAAGCGATCTTGAAAAGTGGATACCATTGCTATTTCAGGCCAGACTGCTTTGTAAACTCGCCGTGACGAAGTTTCTTACTTAACTGGGCTGGCCTTTTCTGCGCCGAAGCTATTCAAGGGCACGGAGTGGGTTATTGAGAAAGAAAATTCTACTTTAGTATACAAGATTCTCATTGGATTGAGAAAAGACAAAGAATTTTAACTTGAAGTCCATGAAAAGGAATGAGGGGATGCCATTGGATCTGGATTTAATCAGAGAGATCCGAGTAAACCGAAGTGCAGTCGAAAGACGGGCAGCTACCATCAACAAAAGGAGAACGGTCAAGAAGGAATGGCAAGCCGCCTGGCTCCTTCGTGCCATCTCGTGTATAGACCTGACCACTCTGGCGGGTGACGATACACCCGGCAATGTCATTCGTCTTTGTTCAAAGGCGATGAACCCAGTACGACATGACATTCTGGAGGCCCTTGGATTTGTGGACCTGGACCTGAAGGTCGGTGCCGTCTGTGTGTATCACAACATGATCAAGACGGCGGTAGAAACACTGGAAGGATCGGGAATTCCGGTAGCCGCTGTGTCCACCGGATTTCCGGCAGGACAAATTACCCACCGACAGAAAATAGCGGAGATCAAGGCTTCCGTGAAAGCCGGGGCAAAAGAAATAGACATTGTAATCAGCAGGGGAAAAGTGTTGACAGGAGACTGGCGTGGCTTGTATAAGGAAGTACAGGATTTCCGCGATGCATGTGAGGAGGCACACTTAAAAACCATTCTGGCTACAGGAGAATTAAGTACGCTTACCAATGTTTCGAAAGCCAGCCATGTGTGCATGATGGCAGGTGCAGATTTTATCAAGACTAGTACCGGTAAAGAAAGTGTGAATGCAACATTGCCTGTTAGCCTGGTCATGGCCAGGGCTGCCAGGGAGTACTTCGATTACGCAGGATTCAAAGTGGGCTTCAAACCTGCGGGCGGTATTCGAAAAGCCAAGCAATCGCTGGATTGGCTCATTTTAATGAAAGAAGAGCTAGGTGATGACTGGCTAAATTCCGAACTGTTTCGATTTGGCGCGAGTGGATTACTCAGCGATATCGAGCGACAATTGGAACATTTTGTAACCGGGAGATACTCTGCCTCCTTTAGACACCCAATGGCATAATTATGAATATCAAGAAGATATACGAAACGATGGAATACGGGCCAGCTCCAGAAAGCGCATCGGCTGCCGTTGATTGGATCAAAGAGCACGATAGCAAATTTGGGCTTTTCATTGATGGCAAGTGGCAAGCACCACTCTCAAAGAAATATTTTGACACCGTAAATCCTGCAACCAAGGATCACCTGGGGAAAATTTCAGACGCGGGGCCCAAGGATGTGGACAAAGCCGTAGCTGCCGCAAAAAAAGCACTTCCGGCTTGGGTAAAACTTGGTGCACATGGTCGGGCGCGGTACCTGTATGCAATTGCCAGGCAGATTCAAAAACATTCCCGACTATTCTCGGTGCTGGAATCTTTAGATAACGGCAAAACCATTCGGGAAACACGTGACATTGATATTCCACTGGTAGCACGGCATTTCTATCATCACGCAGGCTGGGCGCAGCTGAAGGACAAAGAACTTTCGGAATACAAGGAAATCGGGGTGATTGGTCAGATTATTCCATGGAATTTTCCGATGATGATGTTGTCCTGGAAAATTGCCCCGGCATTGGCGATGGGAAATACGCTGGTCATGAAACCAGCAGAAAACACGCCGCTTACTGCGCTGTTGTTTGCGGAGATCTGCCAGCAAGTTGGATTGCCTGATGGCGTGGTAAATATGATCACGGGAGATCACAAAGCAGGATCTGCTCTGGTGGAGCACAAGGACGTGAACAAAATTGCTTTTACAGGATCGACCAACGTGGGTCGTATCATTCGAAGAGCCACAGCAGGGACAGGTAAAAAAATCTCATTGGAGCTGGGCGGGAAATCACCGTTCATGGTGTTCGAAGATGCAGACCTTGACAGTG
>JBDVJN010000083.1:0-171781 GCA_039961455.1 Cyclobacteriaceae bacterium
ATCGCTTTGGTGTGGCACAACGAGCAAAGCTTTGGACTAAAACCAAAGAGGTCTATCCTCACGTGCTGGTGATGACAGCAACTCCGATTCCCCGAACACTTGCTATGACGCTTTACGGAGATCTTGATGTTTCAGTCATTGATGAGCTTCCACCTGGAAGAAAATCAATAAAGACACGACATTTTCGTGAAAGTAAGCGATTGGAAATGTTTGGGGTGGTGCAGAAAGAAATTGAAAAAGGACATCAGGCATACATGGTCTACCCATTGATAGAAGAATCTGCAACACTAGATTACAAAGACCTGATGGATGGATACGAATCGGTGACGAGGCATTTTCCCAATTATCAAATCTCCATCGTACATGGTAGAATGAAATCCGAAGACAAAGAATGGGAGATGCAACGCTTTGTGCGAGGAGAAACCAAGATCATGGTTGCCACTACGGTCATAGAAGTGGGAGTAAATGTTCCAAATGCTTCAATCATGGTAATTGAAAACGCCGAACGATTTGGCTTATCACAACTGCATCAACTTCGAGGTAGAGTAGGGAGGGGTGCAGATCAGTCTTACTGCATTTTAATGAGTGGGGTAAAACTAAGCGCTGAAGCAAAATCTCGTTTGAAGACGATGGTTGATACAACTGATGGATTCATTATCGCCGAGGCAGATCTTAAAATCAGAGGCCCAGGAGATTTGATGGGAACTCGCCAAAGTGGAGCGTTGGATCTCTTAGTTTCAGATCTTGTAAAGGATGGCGAAATATTGAAAACCGCCAGAATAGCAGCACAGGATTTACTGAAGGATGATCCAAATCTGGAAAAACCGCAGAATATCATGATCAAAAAACATATTGATTCGTTTAGCAAGAATGCAGTCAATTGGGGGAGGATAAGCTAGTTAAATGGTGAATTAGTTGATTCGTCAGCCTCGACTAAATAACTATTTAACTAATTTACTAGTCAACAAAAGCCCATGAAAGCCCAGTACATAAAACTCCTCAAAAAGCAAATCGCCAAGCTTGACGACGAACATTTCGATTTAGAAGCCTGGAAGAGTAGCGCCATTTCAGTGTTGTCACGGGTGTTTGGAAAAGATGACCTCCGAGCCGAACAAATTGAGCAACTCAAAATCGACTACAGCAGCTGGGCATTACGAGACTCAAATGCAAACTACAAGCCTGTAGAAACTGCAAAACTCAAAGGACGCGAAATACTAAATACTGCAGTTGAAGAGATTGAAATTTTTGGTGCTCCTGAAAATCATTCATCAGGCGTATTAGAAAAAGAATTTTCAAAGGAAATTCAAAACATGAGTAAATCAGAACGCAAGAAGCATTTTGAGGGAATGAAGAAGGAAAAGTTGGTTGAGCTTGTGATGAAGTTGACTAGTTAAACACAAAGTTCACCAAGCATCTTGTGTTCACAGTGAAACTCTTTGTGCTCTTTGTGGTTATCATTAATGCTTAAAATGTCTCACTCCCGTGAACACCATTGCTAGCTTGTATTCGTCGCAGTAATCAATCGATAATTGATCTTTTACTGAACCTCCGGGCTGCACCACCGCTGTGATTCCAGCTTTCCCTGCAATTTCAACACAATCTGGAAATGGGAAGAACGCATCAGATGCCATCACCGCGCCGCGTAAGTCTAACCCGAAGTTTCCCGCTTTTTCTATCGCCTGCTTTAAAGCATCCACCCTTGACGTTTGACCAACCCCACTTGATAGCATTTGACCATCTTTCGCTAAAACGATCGTATTAGATTTTGACTGTTTGCAAACTTTCGCTGCAAAAAGCAGATCTTCAATCTCCTCTTTTGTCGGGACTTTTTTCGTCTTTATTTCTAGGTCTGACTCAGACTCAGACCCCAGATCGTAATCCTGAACAATTGTGCCTCCCAGCAAGCTTTTGTATTGGGTGTTTTCCCTCCACTGCTTCTTTTGGATGAGAAGAATTCGGTTTTTCTTTTGCTTCAAGATCTCGAGGGCAGCTGCAGAAAATGAAGGCGCAATCAAAATTTCGAAAAAGAGGTCATTCATTTCCTCCGCCGCCTCCTCGCTGACTTCAGCATTTGTAACTAGTACTCCTCCAAAAGCTGATACAGAGTCTGCTGCGAAAGCTCTATGATAAGCCTCAGAAACCGACTTTCCTAAGGCAACCCCACAAGCATTGTTGTGCTTTAAAATGGCAAAAACTGTATCCTCAAATTCGGCGATGAGCTGGACCCCCGCTTCGATATCAACAAGATTGTTGTAGGAGATCTCCTTCCCGTGAATCTGATCAAAGTAAGCCGAAAAATCGCCGTAGAAATATCCATTTTGATGCGGGTTCTCACCATATCGCAATGTCCTGGCTGGTGATGAACTTAACTTGAACACATCCATCGATTGATCCGAATTGATGTGGTTAAAAATCGCCGAATCGTAATGGCTAGAAGTTTCAAAGGCGCGGGCTGCAAAAAGCTTCCTGTCGGCAAATGTCGTTTCGCCGTTTTTCTCATCTAGTATTTTCTGAAGATCTTGGTAATAATCACGCGAGCTCACGATTACAACATCATTAAAGTTTTTAGCTGCTCCACGGATAAGCGCGATACCACCAATATCAATTTTCTCAATGATATCCTCCTCTGATGCTCCTGACGCAACAGTTTCTTCAAAAGGATACAGATCGACAATCACAAGGTCGATCGCTGGAATCTCGTATTGTTTCGCCTCCACCATGTCTGACTCATTGTCTCGTCTGTGAAGAATGCCACCAAATATTTTTGGGTGCAATGTCTTAACTCTGCCGCCAAAAATCGAGGGGTAATCTGTTACGGATTCAACCGCAATTACGTCAACGCCCAGATCGTTGATGAATTTTTCCGTTCCTCCTGTGGAGTAAATCTTGACTCCCAACTCATCCAATTTCCTTACAATTGGTTCAAGGTTGTCTTTGTGATAAACTGAGATTAAAGCGGATTGGATTTTGCGAGTTGACATTATGGTAATAGTATCTTCTTGAGTTTATACCATTCAACAAAAACATTCTGGAAAAAATATTTCTCCTCAGGTACTGAGCGCAAATGTAATTGGGTCTACTGTAAAATGTATTGCTCTATTACTCTCGGAAAATGTTCATGTTCCAATGCGTGAATTTTGCTGGCCAAAGAGTCGGGCGTTTCGTCCTCTTCGACCCTACATTTTCTCTGAAACAGAATTTCTCCTTTGTCATACTCCTCATTTATAAGGTGAATGGTGATCCCCGACTCTTCCTCCTTTGCAGCCACGACTGCTTCATGAACTTTACTTCCGTACATTCCCTTTCCCCCATAATTTGGCAGAAGAGCCGGGTGGATATTTATGATCTTATCTGGAAACGCCCGAATCAAAAATTCAGGAACCAGCCATAAGAATCCTGCAAGAATGATATAGTCGAAGTTTTGGAGTCTCTCCAAGAAAGACGGCGTGGTGAACTCTTCCCTGTTAAATGTGGAAGATCTGATGCCAAGTTTATCAGCACGCTTCAACACGTAGGCATCTGCTTTGTTAGAAAGTATTTCAGAAACTTTGATTTGCCGGTGCTTATCGAAATACCTAGCTATATTCTCAGCATTACTACCACTCCCTGAGGCGAAAATCGCTATTGATATTGATCCTTCTTCCACTACGCAAGGCTAATTGCTAATTACCAAAAGCCAAAGGTCATAGACCTAAAATGCATCCTGAAAAACCTCCATCTGATTTTGAGGGTCTACACAGACGATATCAAACCGAATGTCTTTGTGCCAATCAATGCCAAAAATGTAATCCTCGGCAGCCTCTTTTATCCTGGTCTGTTGCTCAGCGCTGACAAAAGTCTCAGGTTCACCATAATCCCTTCTATCCCTGGCTTTCACCTCTACAAATACGAGCAGCTCTTCTTGAAAAAGAGCGATAAAATCAACCTCAGCTCTTTTGTATCTATAGTTTTTTTCGAGAATTTCATAACCCAATTCGATATAGTGAGTTTGAGCAAGTTCTTCACCTTGTTTCCCCTTAGTTTTGCGATCCATTGTATGGTGGCCATACGCCATTCTTTGAGAAAATTAAGTAGCTATTTGATTCTGAGCATCAATAGTTGATTTTAAATTTCAGTTTAATATATGCTAGAATGTCAGAATTATATCCCTTAAAATTTAAAACGATCTTCAAAGAGAAGATTTGGGGTGGCCAAAAAATCAGAACCATTCTAGGAAAAGATTTTGGTGATTTAGAAAACTGTGGCGAAACGTGGGAGTTGTCAGGGGTCGAGGGAAGTATCTCGGAAGTCTCAAATGGCAAGCTTGCATCTACAAAACTGACTAACCTGGTCGAGCTTTTTGGCGCCAGACTGATGGGGAAGACCATCTTCGAAAAATTTGGAAATGAATTCCCTTTGCTCATTAAATTCATCGATGCCGCTGAAGATCTTTCTATTCAGGTTCACCCCGATGATCAGTTGGCAAAAAAGAGACATAATGGATTTGGGAAGACCGAAATGTGGTACATCCTGCAGGCAGATGAAGGATCATCCCTTATTTCAGGTTTTAACAGGGAAACCAACAGGGAGGAATATCTGGAGTACTTCAATAGTGGGAGATTGGTGGAAATTTTGAATCGGGAAAAAGCTAATAAGCATGATGTCTTCTTTCTCCCAGCAGGAAGAGTACACACGATAGGAGGCGGGTTGATGCTTGCAGAAATCCAGCAAACCTCGGACACCACGTATAGAATCTACGATTTTGACCGAAAAGACAAGAACGGCAATAAAAGGGAGCTACATGTTGAGGAGGCCTTGGATGCTATTGACTTTACGTTTCACGATAGTTACAAAACTCGGTTTGAGGATGTGCCAAACGAAACGAGTCCCATCATTACAACTCCTTTTTTCACAACCAACAAATTATCGCTCGACCGGAAAATCACCATAGACAGATCAAACCTTGATTGCTTCAAAATCTATATAGGTGTGGGTGGATCCGCAAATATTGGTGATGAGCCAATAACCTTTGGAGACGTGGTGCTTGTTCCGGCCGAAATGAAACATTATTCGGTTGAACCTGAAGGTGCGGTTGAATTGTTAGAGACATATATAGAATTGTAATTACTGAATTGAGCAAAAAAACCAACTTCATTCATCTTGGTCTAAAGGACTATAAAGAAGCATGGGATCTGCAAGAGGAACTTTTCAAGAAAACTGTCGACCAAAAAATTTCGAATCGCAAGCTTCCTCCTGAGGATCAAATCGAAACCACCAATCACCTCCTCTTTTGCTATCACCCACACGTCTTCACATTGGGGAAGAGTGGAGATGAGAATCACCTGTTAGCCAACGAGGCTTTTTTGAAGGAAAAGAAAGCTTCATTTTACAAAATCAATAGAGGGGGAGACATTACTTACCATGGTCCCGGTCAGATTGTCGGGTATCCAATATTGGACTTGGATCACTTCTTCACGGATATTCATAAGTATCTAAGGTTTCTTGAGGAGGCCGTTATTATGACTTTGAGAGAATACGGAATTGCGGCGGGCAGAATTGATGGGCTAACAGGGGTTTGGCTGGATTGGGAAAATGAGAATTCGGCCAGAAAAATTTGTGCCCTGGGCGTTAAGTCTAGTCGTTGGGTGACAATGCACGGCTTTGCGTTCAATGTGAATACCAACCTGGACTATTTTAATTATATCGTTCCCTGCGGAATTCCAGACAAAGCCGTAACCTCACTTCAAAAAGAAATTGGCCACGAATTGAAGATCGAAGAGGTGGAAGAAAAATTGAAGAAAAATCTGGAGCAGGTTTTTGAAATGGAATTGATATGAAAAAAGATATTGATTTTTCTCCGGTCAAGAACATACACGTGGCGATTGGTAAGAATGGTGAAGGCTGGAAAGCCTACCTTCTTAATCGCGGGGACCAAAAGATTGAAAATGTTATGATCACTTCTCGCGGGTACGGTGAATCACAGGCAAAAAAACAAGAGACCTCGATTCTTCGCCATGTTATTCCTCATGTTGAGCCGAAAGAGTTTGCCTTAATCGAGCCTGTGGATGAATCCGTTTTTCATCTCAACAATGAATATTGGGTCAGCTACTTCATTGACTCGCAAGTCTTTGATAAAAAGTTTATTTTTCTGCCTGATTCAATCATTGAAGAGAATCTCACCACGATAGCGGAGTTGGAAATGAAAGGTATCTTACACGATTAATGAGGGAACTCACACAGGATTTTCTGATCATCGATATCGAGACAGTCTCAGGAAATGAAAATATTGAACATTTATCTCCGGAATTAAAGAAGCATTGGGAACGAAAGACCGGCTTCTTGCGTAATACGGAACAGAAAACTCCCGAAGAGCTTTATACAGATAGAGCCGCGATTTATGCTGAGTTTGGCAAAATCATCGTCATTGGCTTGGCCATTTACCATGAAAATAAAGGTGAGCCCGCTTTGAGGGTAAAGGCTCTTTCTAATGACAATGAGAGAGAACTACTACTTGAATTCAAAAATTTCATAGAAGGAAAGTTCGATCAAGACAACCTAAAGCTTTGTGCACACAACGGAAAAGAATTTGACTTTCCCTATTTGTGTCGCCGAATGTTGATTAATGACATTAAAATACCCTGGTCATTAAACATGAGCGGAAAGAAACCGTGGGAAATCAACCACCTCGATACCATGGAGCTTTGGAAGTTTGGAGACTGGAAAAGTTTTACTTCATTAGATTTGCTAACTACTATCTTCGAAATCCCCTCCAGTAAGAAGGACCTAGATGGTTCGATGGTCACAAAAACATATTATAAAGAAAACGAAGGATTAAAAAGAATTGAGGAATATTGCAAGCGAGACGTGGTGGCCACCGCTCAGCTTTACCTTCGCCTCAACAATTTACCATTGATCGCCCAGGATCAAATTAACATTATACAATGATCTCGCATAAGCGCGGGACAAATAGCCCTGAATCCAAAAGGGTTGAAATTTTAACACATGAACAAAAGAAGAAATAAAGCGCTCAAGGGAGCGCCGGGTCATAAAAAACATGAACCCAATCAGATAAAACGAATAAAAGCTAAACTTCACCAATTGTTTACCGTCAACGACGGAAACGCTTACAGTTATAGAGATTTAATTAGAAAACTTAATATTCAAGATAGAAAGTCCAAGGACTTTTTAAAGAGTCAGCTTTTCGGAATGGAAAGCAGAGACAAAGTAAGACGCCTAAGTGATGGCCGATACGTCAGCAACGCAGAGTCAGAACACATACAAGGAAAAGTCGATCACGTAAACCCAAATTTTGCCTACATCCTAACACCTGATGGTGAAGATGACATCTGGGTAAAAACCTCAGATCTAAAATTCGCAATCCATGGTGACATGGTAAATGTTGTAATTACCAGAGCATCTGGCAAAGGGTTTCGTCCGGAAGGCAAAGTCATTAGTATCGTAAAAAGAGATCGAGACGAATTTGTAGGACGAATTGAAGTATCGAACAAATACTCATTCATCGTACCAGATTCAAGACACATTCACTTTGACGTCTTCGTCTATCCTGAAAAAATTGGCAAAGCAAAATCAAACGACAAGGTCATGGTAAAAATTACCAAATGGCACGATCGTTCGAACAAGAGCCCAATGGGTGAGGTAACAGAAGTGCTAGGACAAGCCGGAGAAAATGAAGCAGAGATTCATTCTATTATGGCTGAATTCGGCCTGCCCTTTCGGTTTAGTAAGAAAGTTGAGAAAGCTGCCGATGAAATCGCGGATCTGATCACTGACGAAGAAATCGCGAAGCGAAAAGATTTTAGAGGTGTTACGACATTTACTGTTGATCCCTTTGATGCCAAGGATTTCGATGATGCATTGTCAATCAGGGAAATAGAAAAGGACAAGTACGAAATTGGTATTCATATAGCAGATGTATCCCACTACGTCGCACCCGATACGATTTTAGACAAAGAAGCTGTCGATCGGGCCACTTCCGTGTACCTAGTAGATAGAACAATTCCCATGCTACCAGAAAGATTGTCAAACGGACTTTGCTCTTTACGACCAAACGAGGAAAAATTGACATTTGCCGCAGTCTTTGAAATTGACAAGACTGGAAAAGTCTATAAAAAATGGTTTGGAAGAACAATTATCAAATCAGATAGACGGTTTACCTACGAAGAAGCGCAAGAGCGAATCGAGGGATTAGATAGCGACTTTACCAAGGAACTTGTTACCCTAAACAATATTGCCAAAAAATTGCGTGATCAACGATTCAAACATGGAGCTGTCAATTTCGAAACAGTAGAAGTGAAATTTCGACTGGACGAAGACGGAAAACCTTTGGAAGTAATTCCAAAGGAAAGAAAAGATGCGCATAAAATGATCGAGGAATTTATGCTGCTGGCCAACAGAGAAGTTGCCACCCATATTTTCAAATGGAAAGAAAAAGGAAAGGATGAGGGGAGCAAAACTTTTGTCTACCGTGTGCATGACGATCCGGATCCTGAAAAACTGAGCACGTTTGCCTCTTTCGCAGCTCGGTTTGGTCATAAAGTTGACGTTCAAAAAAATGTCTCTGGTGGCTTGAACAAACTAATGGCAGACATTCAAGGAAAACCAGAGCAGAATGTGCTGGAGTCGTTGGCAATTCGGTCGATGGCAAAAGCAAAATACACAACTGATCCGCGAGGACACTTTGGGTTGGCATTCGAGCACTACTCGCATTTTACTTCTCCCATTCGTAGATATCCGGATGTGATGGTTCATCGCCTTCTGCAGCAATATCTTGACAATGGAAAATCGGCAAACAAAGAAGACTATGAATCACTCTGCCTCCACAGTAGTGAGCGCGAAAAAAGAGCAGCCGATGGAGAAAGAGCTTCCATCAAATACAAACAAGTAGAGTTCATGCAAACGATGCTGGGTCAGGAGTTTGAGGGAATCGTTTCGGGAGTCACCGAATGGGGGATTTTCGTTGAAATCATCGAGACCAAGTGTGAGGGCATGATTCGTCTCGCCGATCTAACAGATGACATGTACGATTTTGACGAAAAGACCTATCGTATTATTGGTCGGCGAAACAAGAAGATCATAACTCTTGGTGATCAAGTAAAAGTTCTGGTTGCTAAAACCGACATTGACAGGAGGACAATCGACCTGGAAATGGTGATGGAGTAGATTGATCATCGCCCCATTCCCGACTGGAAGGTTATTGGATTTTGTTGAGTTAGAATTGGAAAATATATTCCAGAATGTGATAACTTCATGATTGAAACTTAGCTATGTCATAGAATTAGACTTCCAACCAAGGGCTAATTGTTGTTTCATTAAATCAATTGTTGTGAAAGATCGTCCGCTAAGTAAAAAAGCCATTCATCTGTTAGAGGATAACGGATACAAATTCAAGATGGCTGACAACCTGATTACCTTCAAGAGAGCAACTGAGTACACGAGCATTGTTGTGGTTTCGTTCATCGTCCTTATTGTGGCTGCCCCCTTGTTTATTTTCAATTCACTCCTTGCCTGGCTCACGATCATACTTGGTGCAGCCGGCCTGTATGTCCGCTTTAAATACTATTCCAAAAAAATGAATTTCACGGTCAACCTGACAACGAAGAAGTTTGATTTCTTTGATAATTCAATTGAACTGGAAAGACAGTCCTTGTCATTCGCCAAAAAACTAATAATCCATTCTCGCTTTATAAGTGAATACAGTAGTTCATTCAAGAACACAAGTGAAGAGCATCAGATATCCATGCGTATTCAGTTGCTGTCCGGAAGTATTTTCACTCTTTTCAAATTTCATTCGGATTATGAAGAGCCCTCAGAAGAAATGATGGAGGTTCACGATTTCGTTAAGAATCTTATAAAATGGACTAGAAAGAAGGAGGCTCAATACAAGCTCCAGACTTCTGAGTCTGAATGAAAGGCATACCAGGCAAACCAAAAAAGTTGAATTCCAATTACTTCCTGTCCCTGAGAGTCTTTGATTTCGATATTCTCTGCATTTAAATCCCAACTCAATGTGACTTTCTCGCCTCCGATTTTGTCTACTAGGATCCTATCATCATAATCTGCAAGCTTTGAAATCGGGTATGCTTTATATTTTCCATTTACCTCCAATCCCAAAACCAATTCCTTCTGGTGTAGAATGACACTTTTCTCCTTTATCGGAAAATAGAGTTGAGCGCTTTTGTCATAACCAGCATAAGGTGTCCGTTGATAATCTCGTGGAAAACCAGTTTCTGTACTTAAAACCAAAGTCTCAGGGTGAAGCTCCTTCCAGGCTCCTAAAGAGGTCCGTTGTGTTGTGATTCTAGTTAATTCCTTTCCTCGCATTTCTCCGGTCACTGCTTTATTCAGAATCTGAGACCACAATGAACCTGTGCTTCGATCATAAAGTAGCACGTCGCTATTGTAGAGTAAGCCGGAAACGCCAAAGGTGATTTTTTTGTCATTGATCTTTCCCAAATAAGCCATTCCACTCCCACAAAGTGGACAGTAAGTGACGGATACTGGCACCCCTGCAAAGACATCGTTTACAATTTCATGCCAATTCAATATGCCAATTGGGTAGGCTTTTGCAATGCCATTGTAAAGAACACCAAGAACTTGAGATTCATTGGTGAAACCGCTCTCCTTCGCAACTGTGAACAACGGCCTATCAATAGACGGAATACCATCTTTAGGAGGACCTCCCTTCATGATCTCCATTGCAGGAACTAGTGATCCTTCCAAGTTAAAGCCGTTCATAGACTGTGAATCACTTGACAGGCACAGAAAAAAACTTACGAAGAAAATGAACAGCTTCATATCAGTATGACAATTATCAACGTAAGACTTCAGTCTCTGAAAGAGCCAAATAAAAGATTATGTCGTACCAATGACCTACATTCAAGTTGAAGATCGTGCGTATCTTTAAAATAATTACCGCTTAAATCCATCGCCAAATGGAACCAAAACTCACACGAAGAGATAAAGATCAGCAATTGTTTTATCTCTTCTTGATGATCTCCGCATACACCGCAACCCTTGGGTTTAGCTTCTTCTATTATCAGGCTGGGGCGTCATTTGTATCGTATTCCGGGCTGATCGCCTTTTCTGTATTCGTGGTGTACGGTGTTTCCTCATTTTTCATCCAAAATCTCCTCCTTCTTTTCAGGCTTTCGATTATGACAGCCTTAGCCATTTTTTTTATTCAAACATTCTATACTGGAGGTAGTTTGTCGCCCGCCATAGCAGAATTCATTATACCACCGCTTCTCGCTTTTTTCTATAGGCCGGTATATGATAGGTATATCTTTATGGCTCTTTCGGCCATCTGCTTGATTGCTATGTGGCTACTCACCTCAAGTGGGTCCACTCAAGACCTTGTTTCGCTGGATTATCAAGTTCAACACAGCATGATTACCACTCTTTTTGTTTTTATCATTGTTGCGGTCTTCACGTTTCTGTTTCGCTACACGCTAGCGACGAAAAACAAAAAGCTTAGTGAGTCCATGACTGACTTAAAGACCACTACTCAAAAATTAATTCAGGCGGAAAAAATGGCCTCATTAGGAATTATGTCTGCTGGAGTTGCACATGAGATAAACAATCCTTTGAACTTCATAAAAGGTGGTATCGGAATGCTGTCCAAGAGTCTGGAAAAATCACGAGAATTAACGCCATTTGTTGAAGCAATTGAAGAGGGTGTAAGTCGCGCGTCCATGATCGTTAGCAGTCTGGGCCACTTCAGTAGAAGTACAGATTCGATGGACGAAGAATGTGACATTCATGGCATCATTGAAAATTGCCTGGTGATGCTTCAGCATAAATTAAAGTACAAAGTCGAAGTGGTTAAGAAATTCACATCTTCCAAGCATTTGCGAGTAGTTGGAAACGAAGGAAAATTGCATCAGGCTATATTAAACATTATCTCCAACGCTGAGCAGGCCATCAAAAGCAAAGGAACGTTAACCATTGAAACCAAAGCGAAGCTTAGTTTTCTCAGACTTACAATATCCGATACTGGTGAGGGGATCTCGGAAGAGAATCTTTCAAGAATCAGCGATCCTTTTTTCACCACTAAGCCATCTGGAAAGGGCACAGGCCTTGGTCTAGCAATCAGTTTTGCAATAATCCAGGAGCACGGTGGGAAGATTAGTGTGACATCAAAACCATCCGAAGGAACACGTTTCAACATTCTTTTCAAATTAAGCGATCGATTCAAATGAGTAGCATAATCAAAGACACTGTCTTGTTTGTGGACGACGAAGAGATCAACCTGTTCCTTTTTGAGAAGACCTTTGAAAGAGACTTTCATTTACTGACAGCACTTTCTGGAATGGAAGGACTTGAAAAGCTGCAAGAACATGAAAAGCGAATCAAAGTGGTTATCAGTGACATGCGTATGCCCAGCATGAATGGGTTAGAGTTTGTAGCAAAAGCCAGGAGTCGGTTTGACAAAATTTCCTATTTCATTCTTACGGGATATTCCTTCAACGAAGAGCTAGAGTCAGCGCTCGAGCGTAAACTGATTGACAAAATCTTTAATAAGCCTTTTGATTACGAAAGCATCAAGGAGGCAGTCGGCCTGAATTCGTAGTTGTCTTTTCTATGGATCAATTTCTTCTCAAAGTAGACTCTGCGTAGATCGATTTTTTGTACTCTACAATACCTGTCAGACTTCTTTTGTCACAAAAAAAGTCATGATAACGAGCACAAAATTTTATGAAAGCAAAATTGTTAAAAATCAAATTGCCTATTGGAAGTTTCTGAAAGGATCTACACCTGAAACATTTATGGATGCTTTCGAGGAATTCAATACCATGATCACCAACCCAAAGATTTCTTCTCTCTTAGTAAACGTCGAGATGGACAACGCATGGGGGCGGGAAATTCAGGACATTTGGATTAAAACTGGAGACGTTCTCGATCAAACCAACATTAAAAAGTGGGCTGTGGTGACGAAAGAAGTAGCCAAAGAACTTACTATAAAGCACTTGATTAAAGGAGCCGGAAAAGTAACCAGAAGTTATGACCATTTCGTTGGAAAGAGTGAGAACGAGGCGATCAAGTGGTTGATGGGGTAGAAGGCTGGTGTTCTTTTTTCAGAAGATCATTCACAGACTTAACTGGACTAAAGGTTTCAATGGGAACTTCAACAAAGATCGTGTTCCAGTGGGCCATGCTTCCATTCCAAAGTCCTGGTAATTCTAATGCTTTAATAATCCTGCCCTGGTAAGTCTTTGATGAAATGAATCCGAGTTCTGAATCTCGAAATTCCGTTAAGTCATATTTCTGGCCCTTGTGATTTCTCAATCCACACACCAGGTCAACTGGGTTGAAATGGGTTGCTTTCTTGAATATTCGCGATTGATTTTCATCTGAAAAATCAACCTGGGCACTTTCAACGATCTGAAGTGAACGTTTCCCATCTTTCTCTACCCAAAAAGGACCTCCCCCTGGTTCCCCTTCATTCTTCACCATCCCACATACTCGGATAGGTCGATGAAGGTGCTCCACAATTTCTGAATGGGTTGAAATTCCTGTAACGCCAAGTTCAGTAAGTAACGCTTCTCCTTCTTGCACGATGTCCTGGCCTTGCTCATTTTTAGAGAGCAGGTCAAAAATCTTTCCTTGATACTCAATCAAAATTCCAGCAAGTATCTTTTTGTAAGCGACTGACTTATCCTTAACATGATCCGGCAAAATATTGTCTATGTTCTTGATAAAAAGAATATCTGCGTCTATCGTATTTAAGTTTTCCAGCAATGCTCCATGACCGGCCGGCCGAAAGAGCAGCTTACCAGTTTCATCACGAAAAGGGCTATTTTTCGCATCAACAGCTATGGTGTCAGTATGAGGTGATTGAACACTAAATGAAATATTCAAGTCCTCACCAAATGTTAGCCCCTCTAGCACCTCGTTTGTATGATCAGAGAATTTTTCCAGATGCTCGGAAGACACAGTGAAATGAACATTCAATTCCTCTCGATCACCTTTGTGTGCCCAACCTTCAATTATCTGCTCTTCGAAAGGAGTTCTAGCATTGTTTTCATATTTATGAAAATTCAACATTCCCTTCGGAAGATTTCCGTAGTTCAAGCCTGATTCGGTTAACAGAACTTCCAAAATTTTTCCGTACTCCCTCTTTAGATGAGACTCCTCAAGCGAGGAACCATATTTACTTCTAAAAACTTTCCTCAGGTCTTCGTAAAAAGCAAAAGATTCTAAATTATTGAGAAAAATAAAAACGGGATTCTCCCTGTCGGAGGTGAAGGCATTGTATTCTTTATCTGTTCCTGAGAAACTTGCTTTGAAATTTATAAGGTCTTTGAACATTCTAGTCGCTGCTCCCGAGGAAGGCACAAATTTTAAGACCGATCCTTTGAAAACCTCAAATCGCTTTTGATACAAACCCTGCTCCTGTTGTGAAAGTTGAACGATTCCGTCCTCTACTCCGGCGGCACGTTCAAGGTTTATAGGTTCAAAACCTTTCTGGAAACGTTCCAACTGTGTTGAAATGGCATCCAATGAAATCCCCTTTTCAGCAACTATTTTCTCATCCTCTTTCGTAAGCATCCTGCGATTATAACTCGATTTTCATTTTTATTGAAGTTGCAAGTTGTTCATTTTTAGAAAAAAGGAATAAATTGAATCCAGAACTAAAAAATCACCAAATGACTATCGATATACTAAACGTCGCCCCAAGTTTCTACGGGATCAGCATGGTACCAAAAGATTCCTGGAAAGAATACGGTTTTGCTTTACTGACGATTGCTGGATCCGATGGAGAAGTTTCTGACCCTGAATTAGAATGGCTAACGATCGAATGTGCGGAAGCACTAGGAGTTGATGAAGACATTGTAGCCCAATGGGAGGAGTTTGATTTCGAATCGGCAGATCTTGAAGAGATTTTTTACTCCTTCAACACAAAGTCCTTTGGCAACTTCAACAAGCTGCTGATTTACGATGCGATCAGAATGTCCAGTGCGGATGGTGAATATGCTCCCGAAGAAAAGGAGACCGTTCATCAAACTGCGAAACTTCTCAAAGTTTCAAATGAGACCGTTCTGGCAATCGAAGCTCTTGTCGATCTGGAGCACGCGGCAAATAAACTTAGATTAACGATTCTTTAGCCGTATATCTTGTTCAAGATTCCTGCGAGCCTAAGACCCGCCTGCAATAGTCTTTGATTAACCAATTCGACATTATCGAAATTGTATCGGTAGGACAGCTTCATGTTTTCAGGAAGCGTATCATAGCATTGATCCCGATACGTTTTTGATTCATTTGCCCAATCCAAAACATCAAGTGACTTCCATGCTTTCAGCTCAGATTGACTAGCATGATCAATCCATTCAACATACTCGGTGTAGCTGTATTGCTGCTTATCAATTATTTCGCTATCCCAGACCCTATGGAGGTTTGAGCTGTTATAGAAATATTCTAGCTTGACATCATTTCCTCCCTTGTCATTTCCATTTCCTACATGTAATGGTTGATGGATATCACCTATTAAGTGAACTAGGCATTTTAATGCAAAAGCCTCATCCTGATCTGAAAATTCCTTTGATCCAAGTTCTGAGATCAGTCTGTTTAGTGTCTGAATTACATCTCCACTTTCGGGGATTCCCGCCTCCTCGTAAGTCTGTCCATCGGGAATTGTCGCATAGTGCCAAGGGCTCATGTGATTATAGGTATTGTCCGACCGAATGAAATCCATGTAGTTAGCTACTTCTGCTAATGTTTCATTACCGAGAATCAAATCCAGATTCTTCTTCGCTTTCTTAGTAAGATGTCGCTCAGCAATTAAGCCAACAATTCTGTGACCGATTGCTCCCCAAGCAAACATCTCTGTAGAAATGACGCATAATATGGTAATGGCTAAAAATTTCTTCATAGCATCAAAGATAATCAGGTAGGCACCTAGTTCAATGTCTGTAAAAAGAAAAGGCGTGCCACCCGATGGGTACACGCCTATTCACCAACCTAACCTAAAAGAAAGCACTTAACTAACGTTATATCATTTATTTATTATCAATTCCTTTTGATTATTTAAACATCTATTCAATAAATATGTTACAATTAAATCTTGGAATAATTCATTTATTGGATGAATGGGTCATTTCCTTCTACCAATCGGTCAGGCATTCACTGCGCTATCGCTGATACGCTGACAAGCGATACATTTATTTTCCTCGTACTTTTGGCCCCCAAAATAAAACTAGTGTGTCTGCCAGCGACTTATTAAATCATTACAAAACCAGTTCCGTGGTTCAAGCGGCTTCTGAAAGCCTTACAAAAAATAAGGTGGTACGACTAAAAGGCATCACGGGAAGTTTCGATGCAATAGTGTGCGCAACAACCTTTTCTCTACATGGTGGGTTTCATCTCATTATTCTTCATGATAAGGAGGAGGCCAATTATTTTCAAAATGATATTTCAAATTTCCTGCAGGACGGATATTCTTTGTTCCCCTCCTCTTACAAAAAGCCGTATCAGTACGAAGAGATAGATAACGCTAATATTCTTCAAAGAGCAGAAGTTCTCAACAAGATTAGCGAGAACAGTCAGCACATAGTAATCACCTACCCAGAGGCACTTTCTGAAAAAGTGATCAACAAAAGGTCCTTGGTGTCAAATACCTTTTCTGTCAAAGTTGGAGAGCAATTGGATATAGACTTCTTAACTGATTTGCTTGAAACCTATGATTTCGAAAGAAGCGATTTTGTCTATGAACCAGGGCAATTTTCCGTTCGTGGAGGAATTATCGATGTCTATTCGTATGCCAATGACAAACCTTATCGTCTGGAGCTTTTTGGGAATGACGTAGAAACTATTAGAGAATTTGACGTAGAGAACCAACTTTCCACAGGCGATTTGGAGAAAATCTCATTGGTACCGAATGTGCAGACAAAACTTTTGCAGGAGGAAAGACAGTCGTTTCTTCATTTCATTTCTCCGGAAACAGTGATCTGGCTCAAAGATTATCAGCAATCACTAGATATTATTGAAAGCTCTTTCGAAAGGGTTCAAGATTCATTTGAAACCATCAAGAAGGCCAGCGGAGATTCATCCTTGATAACTTCCCCTGACCAATTGTTTGAAACGCAAGAAAAGTACATCAACTCTCTGGAAAAATTTACAAAAGTAGAGTTTGGGCAACGCAGCTACCTGGAAGCCGAGGAAGAGGTTTCATTCCAAATACGTCCGCAACCTTCCTTTCACAAAAACTTCGAGCTCCTAGCATCAAACTTTCAGGAACTTCAGGAAAAAAATTACAAAAAGTTCATTGCTGCCGAATCCTTCAAGCAGATTGAACGTCTGGAAACCATATTTCAGGAAATAAATCCGGATCTAAGTTTTCAAGGAATTTCAGCTTCACTTAGGCAGGGGTTCATCGACGATCATCATGAAATTGCCTGCTACACAGACCACCAAATATTTGATCGCTTCCACCAATACAAAGGCAAGGAAAAATTTACAAAATCGAAGGCGCTCACGTTAAAAGAACTCAAGACGCTGCAGCCCGGAGATTTTGTTGTACATATAGATTATGGCGTTGGGCGATTCGCAGGCTTAGACACAGTTGATGTTGGAAGTAACAAACAGGAGGCACTTAGACTCGTCTATCGGGACGATGACTTGCTCTACATAGGTCTCCATTCTCTTCACAAAATTTCAAAGTACTCTGGAAAAGAAGGCGAACCGCCTTCGATCAACAAATTGGGTTCGCCGGAATGGGAAAACAAAAAGAAGAAGGTAAAACGGAAGGTAAAAGACATCGCCAAAGACCTTATCGAACTTTATGCTAAGCGAAAAGCAGCCATCGGCTTTGCTTTCCCTCCTGATGATTATCTGCAAGCAGAGCTAGAGTCTTCCTTCATGTATCAGGATACTCCGGATCAGTCAGTGGCAACCTCTGATGTAAAGGAAGACATGGAAAAACAAAACCCCATGGATCGGCTCGTTTGTGGAGATGTTGGTTTTGGGAAAACCGAAGTAGCAATTCGCGCCGCCTTCAAGGCAGTCAATTCGGGAAAGCAGGCAGCTGTGCTCGTCCCCACCACCATTTTGGCCATGCAGCATCACCGAACATTTGTTTCTCGTCTGGAAAATTTGCCAGTATCCGTTGAATACATCAATCGGTTCAAGTCTACTAAAGAAATAACGGCAATAAAGAAAAAGGTCGAAGAAGGAAAAGTAGATATCCTCATTGGAACCCATCGGATAGTCAACAAAGACATTGTATTTAAGGACCTTGGTTTGATGA
This sequence comes from Cyclobacteriaceae bacterium, assembly GCA_039961455.1. Taxonomy (GTDB): domain Bacteria; phylum Bacteroidota; class Bacteroidia; order Cytophagales; family Cyclobacteriaceae; genus Ekhidna. The sequence goes on from JBDVJN010000083.1 coordinate 18,242, forward strand.
TTATTGATGAGGAGCAGAAGTTCGGTGTAAAAGTGAAAGAGCGCCTGAAGGATATGCGCGTTAACGTTGATGCCTTGACTTTGACAGCTACCCCAATTCCACGTACACTTCATTTTTCATTGATGGGAGCGCGAGATCTTTCCATCATTTCAACCCCACCGCCAAACAGACGACCGGTAACAACCGAGTTGCACGAGTTCAACGAAGAAGTGATAAGAGATGCTGTTCACCACGAGGTACAACGTAAAGGACAAGTTTTCTTCGTACACAATCGTGTGAGTGATATCGAACAAATTGCAAATCTCATTCACAAACTGGTTCCCGATACAAAAATTGGAATTGCACACGGCCAAATGGAGGGTTCCAAGTTGGAGAAAGTCATGTTGAAGTTTATAGAGGGAGAATTCGATGTCCTAGTATCCACTAATATCATCGAATCGGGACTAGACATTCCAAATGCTAACACCATCATCATCAACAATGCTCACATGTTTGGCCTTTCAGATCTTCATCAAATGAGAGGGCGTGTGGGTAGGTCTAATACAAAAGCCTACTGCTACATGCTCACTCCTCCCACCTCGGCACTTACAAGTGATGCAAGAAAACGACTTCTGACACTTGAAGAATTCTCCGAATTAGGCGACGGGTTCAAGGTTGCCATGAGGGACCTGGATATCAGGGGAGCAGGAAACCTTCTTGGTGCTGAGCAAAGTGGGTTTATCAACGACATCGGCTTTGATATGTATCACAAGATTCTTGATGAAGCTATTCAGGAGCTGAAGGAGGGAGATTACAAAGAACTATTTGAAAGCGATCTTCTCAAAAATAGAGAGGCGTTGGAAAAAATGGTGGAGGACTGTACAATCGAAACAGACTTCGAAGCTTTGATTCCAGATTCATATGTTAGCAACATTTCAGAGCGGCTGAGTTTGTACACCAAACTTGACAATCTAAAAGATCAATCCAACTTAGAAGAATTTGTCAAAATGCTCCAGGATCGCTTTGGTCCCCTGCCTCAAGGTGTTCAAAACCTCACAGATACGGTAAAATTAAGATGGAAGGCCATCGAACTTGGGTTTGAAAGAGTCTCGATAAAAAACGCAAAGATGAGATGCTACATCTCTGATCAGAAATCTCCTGAGTACTTCCAATCTGAAAGATTTGGCAACATCCTTTCTTATGTAAAAGCTAATCCAAAACAGTCCCAGATGAAAGAAGTGAAAAGCAAGCTACTGATTAGCATATCTGGGGTTGATGATATTAGTTTTGCCATCAAGACCGTGGACGAAATGTTGTTTCTGTCCGCTCTAGCATAATAAATTAGGCCGAGTACAATAAAATGGGAATTCGGTCATTATTTAATTGTGGTTAATCTAAAATCCATCTAGTTAGATGGCTTTTTTGAAATATTTGTGTTTATTAGTACGTTGAAACGTTTCAAGACAAATTCAAACTGTGTTATGAAAAAATTTGTAAGAGCAATCAAAGGGCTTGGATACCTTTTCCTGGCCGGTATTTTTATTAGCTCATGTAACCTAATTGGCGGTGGCGGTGGTGCGCGTACTGCTTCAAATCCCGGATTTGCAAGCTCGGCAACAGGCTTAGAGTTTAACGAAGAAGGAGGATTCCAAGTAAATGATTTTTCCGGACAGCCTGATGGGCCAAACCTTGTATTTATTGAGGGTGGTAGAACCGTATTGGGCAGTTTCGAAGAAGATGTCGTTTATACCAGAGACAACCTTGAGAGAGCTGTAACTGTTGCGTCATTTTATATGGACGAAACGGAAGTGGCAAACATCCACTGGTTGGAGTACGAGTATTACATCAAACAAGATTCAGATGAGTTTTATTGGAAGAACAACCTACCTGATACAGCAGTATGGGGTAAAAATCTTGCTTTCAATGATCCTTATGTAAATAACTACTACAGATACCCTGGTTTCCGATACTTCCCTGTTGTGGGTGTAAATTGGAGACAAGCAATTAACTACTGTAAATGGAGGACAACTGTAGTGAACCTCAAGTTGGCAGAAGATGCGGGATTGCTTGATCCAATCTCTTCTGGTGGTGATGACGCATTTGCAGGTGCCGAAGGTGGAGACCTTAGTTCATCGGCTGGATCTGTTCCTGGCCTAGAATCAGGAGTTACACTTCCGGGCTACAGACTTCCAACAGAAGCTGAGTGGGAGTATGCAGCTCAGGCACTTATTGGCACTCAATATCTAGATGAAAACCAAACACACAGAAGACTTTATCCTTGGGATGGTCATGCACTTAGAAATCCTTACGGAAAAAGTCAGGGTTATTTCTTAGCAAACTTCAAAAGAGGTAGAGGTGATTACGCTGGTATTGCCGGAAAGCTTAATGACGGTGCAATGATTACAACGTACATCTACGATTATCCTCCAAATGATTTTGGCCTATACAATATGGCTGGAAACGTGAACGAGTGGGTTCAGGATGTTTACCGACCTCTCTCTTTCCAAGAAATGGATGATCTAAACCCTTCACGAAGAGATGCTTACAATGACCCAGAAACAGGATATGATGGAAATTATTCCCTATTAGGAAATGAAGGTCCATATTCTGAAGAAGATTGGGTAGCTACTTCAGGGTTGCAAAAGTCTTACAATGCCGATAGCCCTCCAATGAAAAGAATCAGAGTTTACAAGGGTGGTTCATGGGCAGACGTTGCATACTGGATGTCTCCAGGTACAAGAAGATTTTTGTTCGAAGATTCAGCGACATCAATGATTGGTTTTAGATGTGCAATGATTCGGGCAGGATCTAACTTCTAGAGATATCGTAAAGAATTTTAAGGCCATCATGTTATGATGGCCTTTTTTTATCCTCTAGCTGCACAGATTATGTGAATGGAAGAAGCATTCGCCATCTTTAGTTTACTACAAAGCATTCCTACAGTTGCTCCAGTGGTAATTACGTCATCAACAACCACAACCTTCTTTCCTGTCAAGTCCTCTTCAATGTCTGAATAGATATTTTCAACATTGAGCCATCTCGACACCTTATTTCTTTTCGTCTGGGTCTCCGTGTTTTTCATACGAAGTACTAAATCCTCCCGTACCTCGGCTCCATCAAGATGTTCGGCTAAACCCATCGCAATTCCTGAGCTCTGATTGTACCCTCTCCTCCTAAGTCTTTTTTCATGAATAGGGATTGGGACAATTATATCTGGCTTAAAATCCTTACAAACTGATTTCCCGTACAGGCTCCCGAGCATATTTCCAACCAGTCTAGCTCCTTCGTATTTAAGTGCATGAATAAGTTTTTGAGCAATTCCTCCTTCATTAAAATACAAATAGGAAGACGCAGATTTTACCAACGGTTCAGCAACAAATTTCTGAAAGAGTTCATTCTCCGGATTAAGATGATCGTTTGTCAGAGGCAAATCCACTTTACATGATGTACAAATGAAATTTTCAGCAGAAATTAGAGTTTGATTACAGTTGAGACATGTAGCAGGATAAATGAGCGAAAGAAAATCCGATAGCATATTTAAACATAAGGCAAATGGTCTTTAAAAAGGACCTCACTCTACAAAAAGATTGGGTAGACCTTCTTTATAAAATAAAAGACGTCACGGGGAAGCGACCGAATGACTTGAATTCTGTGCTCTTTCTAATTGGAGTGCAGGAACTAGGCCGGGGTAACAAGTCCTTTTCGAAAGAAGAAAAACAAGACCTAATGCATATTGCTATTTGCAAAGTATTATCCTTAGCTGGCTACTATGAATTAGAAGGAACAGATGCGGATGGATGGCCCCATTGGTCTGCAACCAAGAAACTTCCTAGGTTTGATTTGCTAGAGCAGGAAAAACTTCTAAAAATTCAAATAATTCAGTATTTCAAAGAAGAAATTGGATGGTAACATGCACCTTTGATTGATTAATGCGTATGCTATTGAACGATGAGCGGGATTGAGGATATAAAACGTAAGCTTAAGGCATTTAAAAAAAGGTATTACATCAGGCAACTTTTTGTTGGATCCCTGATTTTCCTAATTGCTAGTTCGGGCCTCTTCCTCGTAGTGAATGGCCTTGAATATCAGCTATGGCTGGGAACGACAGCACGTTCAATACTCTTCTTTTCCTCTCTACTACTTGTTTTGATTCTATTTGCTTGGTTGGTGGCAAAGCCAATTTCATTGCTGCTCAAACTGAGACAAGGAATTGATGACGAAGAAGCGGCAAAAGAGATTGCCAAGTCATTTCCGGCCATAGAAGATAGACTTATTAACACCCTACAACTACACAGGCTTTCTTCACACGAAAATGCGCTTCTATCGGCTGCAATAGACAAGAAGGCAAGTACATTTCAGAATATTTCTTTCATCAAAGCGGTAGACTTTTCCGCTGGTAAAAGGTACGGAACCATTCTCGGTGTAATTGTGCTTGGTTTAATCCTTGTTTCCTTTATTAACCCCTCCATTTTCAAGGATAGCACCAAGCGAATAGTAAATTTCAATCAGGAATTCACACCAAACGCACCGTTTAAGTTCATAATTACGAGTTCTCTGCAGGCCTTCCGTGGTGAAGATTTCACCCTAAAGATCTCTGTCGATGGAGCTGCCATTCCGGAAAATGCATCTATCAGAACGGAGGACGGCCAACGACTCCGACTGCAGAAAATCGGAAGTAGCTCCTTTCAGTATGTTTTTGAAAAAATTCAAAAGTCCATATCGTTTCAACTTGAAGGTCAGGGGTTTTATTCGAATCAATATTCACTAGCTGTAAACGACAGGCCTGATTTGATAGCTATGAATATTTCCATCCAAAGCCCTGCCTATACTGGAGGGGAGCGTAAGGTTATCACAAACAGTGGTGACATAACCGTCCTTGAAGGCAGCTCTGTTGCTTGGGAAATTTCAACACTCGCTGCCGACAGTATCAATTTTTTAATAGGGGGACAAAACGTAGCCAATAACAGGTTGTCTGAGAATCTTTTTAGAATTGACCAACGACTCTTTTCGTCAAACCCATATGCTGTTCAACTCTATAACCCTTTTGGCTCAAATTCTTCAGAGTTGAACTACGGTATCTCTGTCATAAAGGATGAAAAGCCTCAAATTTCTACAGAGTACTTCCCAGATACGCTTGCATTCCAGTTCGTAACACTCGCCGGCAACATTATTGACGATCATGGTTTTACATCGTTAAGCTTAAACTACAAGAAAGAAGGTGAGGTCCTGAAGTCAATACCCTTGGAGCTATCTCCAAGCATCAAAAAACAAGGCTTCTACGCAAACTGGAATGTGGACTCTCTCAAACTCGAAGCTGGGGAAAGACTAGAATTTTTTGTTCGTGTTTCAGACAATGATCAGGTTAACGGATCCAAATCCAGTAAAAGCAGAACCTTCATCATGCAAATTCCCAGTGAAGATGAGATAGAGGAAATAATAGATAAAAAATCACAAACAGTTGAAAATCAGATAGATAAGTCGAAAAAGGAAGCTGAAAGTATAAATGAACGACTTAAGGACATTGAAGAGAAGCTTAAAACGGAGCAACAATTCGATTGGCAAGAAAAAAAACAGTTAAACGATATAATTAAGGATCGTGAAGATCTGGAAAACCAAATCAAGGAGTTACAGAAGCAACATGAAGAACTTCAAAGATCTTCTGATCAATTCAATAAAAGAAGTGAGCAAAACAAACAGCAAAACGAAAAACTTCAAAGCCTGCTCGATGAACTGCTTGACGAAAAAACACGTGAGCTTTATGAAAAACTAAAAGAACTTCTCAAAGATGAAAATGCATCCTCGGAACAAGTTCGTCAGGAAGTCCAGGATATTCAGCGAAATGAAAAGAACTTGGAGAAAGAGCTGGACAGGGCGCTAGAACTCTTCAAAAGATTGAAGATGGAAAGTGTCTTGGAGCAAAATCTGCAAAAACTGGATACGCTAAGCAAAAGGCAAAGTGAGCTTGCTGAGCAAAACAGCGAGGATGCTGATCAAAACCAGATTGAAGAAGAGCAAAAAGAAATTCAAGAGGAATTTGAAGAGTTCCGAGAGAAAATGGACGAAGTTGAGCAGCTCAATCAAGAACTAGAACGCCCTGAGGCACTTCAAGATTTCGAGTTGGAGGAAAGACAGATTTCCAAGGAACTTCGAGAGATAGAAGAGCAGCTTAAAGAACAAAATCAGCAAGCAGACTCAACAAGTCAGCAGCAAAAGGATCAAGAATCCGAACAAAGCGAGAATAGCGGCGAAAAAAGGAAGGGAGAAGAAGAACAGCAGCAGAACCCTGAAGAAAACGAGAGTTCCCAACAAGAACAATCTCAACAACAGAACAAGCAAAATAGTCAGAAGCAAACACAGCAAAAACAAAAGAACGCAAGTCAACGAATGAAGCAGCTAAGCAAGCAGCTTTCCAATATGCAGTCTGGAATGCAAATGGAAATGATGCAGGCTAACCTTGACCAGCTCCGTGACATACTAGACAATTTGGTGAAGCTATCCTTCAATCAAGAGGACCTCTTGAGTGAAATGCGTACGGTAAATCAATCAGATCCAAGGTTTCTAGAACTCTCACAGTCACAGTTAAAACTCAAAGATGACGCGAAGGTCATTCAGGACAGTCTTCTGTCTTTAGCCGAAAAAGTGGTTCAAATCTCCTCCTACATAACAAGAGAGGTTGGAAGTATCAACGAAAATATTGATGGAGCTCTAAAACACTTAAAAGATCGCAATCGTGGCAGAGCATTGTCCAGTCAACAATTTGCCATGACTTCCATCAACAACCTGGCGCTACTTTTAGACGATACGATGCAGCAAATGCAAATGGCCATGTCCGAAGCTATGGGTAATCCTCAGCAAGGGCAGCAACAACAAAATGGACTTCCAGATTTACAGCAAATGCAGCAACAATTAGGGCAGCAAATGAATGAATTGAAAGGGTCTGGTAAGCAAGGGAGAGAACTGTCTGAAGAATTAGCTAGACTTGCCGCTGAACAAGAGATAATCAGGCGGCAACTGGAAATGATTAAGCAAGCTGAAGATGGACAACCAGGTGGAGGAAGTGGCGGTGGAGACGACCTACAGAAAGCAATTGACCAGATGGAACAAAACGAAGTTGATCTTGTTAATAAGAGACTTACTCAACAATTATTAAACAGACAAAAAAGTATAGAGACGCGTTTATTGGAAGCTGACAAAGCTCAAAGAGAACAAGAAATGGAAGAAGAACGCGAAGCTGAATCCCCTTCAATTTTCTCGAGGGAGATCCCGCCTCAGTTCGAAGAGTATCTTAAAATGAAGCAAAAGGAAATAGAATTGCTAAAAACGATACCTGCCGAACTAAATCCATTTTATAAAAAGGAAGTAAACGATTACTTTAGGCGCATAAGTTCTGAAAAAGAGGATGATAGATAACATTCAAATTCAAATTCCTTCATTGCCTGAGAATATCAGGATAGTTGAAAGTTTCATTGACAACGTGAAAGAGAAGTACAGCCTTGATGATGACATCTACGGAAACATCATGATAGCTGTCACAGAATCTGTAAACAATGCTATTTTACATGGCAACAATTCAGACAATGCTAAGAACGTTTCTTTGAACCTAGCGCTTGAAGATTCCCAGATAAAATTTACCGTCAAGGATCAAGGGCAGGGGTTTGACTTTGAAAATCTTGCTGATCCCACGCTTCCTGAAAACCTCGATAAACCTGGAGGCAGGGGTATTTTCTTGATGAAGAACCTTTCGGATGAAGTAAACTTCAAAGACGCAGGATCAACCGCAGAGTTGAGCTTCTACTTGACCTGATGCCTATCCATTTTTTTTCAGAGGAAATTTCTTTTAAACTCGATAAGCCCTCCATCTACACAACATGGCTGCAGTCAATTATTTCTAAAAACCAGAAAAAACTTGGAGACCTCAATTACATTTTCTGCTCGGACGATTACCTTCTAGGAATAAACAGAGACCATCTAGATCACGACTACTACACAGATATCATCACCTTTAACAACTCCGATACGGAGGATTCCTTGGAAGCCGACATCTTCATTAGTATAGATCGAGTCCGAGAAAACGCAACTCTTAATGATGTAACATTTGAAAATGAACTCTCCAGAGTTCTTGTACATGGCCTACTTCACCTTCTAGGATACAACGACAAGACAGAGTCAGAAATAAAGCGTATGCGTGAAAAAGAAACTGCCTATATATCTTTGCAGAAAAAATAGGTTCCACGTGGAACACCTTGAACCAAGTGCTTAATATCTCTCATATGTTCCACGTGAAACATCCAGTTTATGCTTCCACAATATGATATCATAGTCGTTGGCGCAGGACATGCAGGCTGCGAGGCTGCTGCGGCTGCAGCTGGTATGGGTTCAAAGGTCCTTCTTGTAACGATGAACATGAATACCATCGCGCACATGTCATGCAATCCAGCTATGGGTGGAATAGCAAAGGGTCAAATCATTCGAGAGATAGATGCGCTGGGGGGTTATTCAGGCATTGTAACGGACAAGTCAATGATCCAGTTTAGAATGCTCAATAGATCAAAAGGCCCGGCGATGTGGAGTCCAAGAGCACAGTCTGACAGAATGCGCTTCGCAGAAGAGTGGCGTCTGGCTTTAGAAAGAATAGAAAATGTTGACTTCTGGCAAGAAATGGTCTCCGGCCTTCTGGTTGAAGATGGCAGATTGGTGGGTGTCAAAACCAGCATTGGTTTAGAAATAAAAGCAAAGGCTGTGGTGCTAACTAATGGGACCTTTCTGAATGGTCTCATTCATATCGGTGAAAAACAATTCGGAGGCGGTAGGTCCGGTGAAAGAGCCGCCACAGGAATCACCGAACAATTGATCGAACTAGGTTTTGAAGCCGGCAGGATGAAGACAGGAACACCTCCAAGGGTGGATGGAAGATCTCTGAATTTCGACAGAATGGAGGAGCAAGAAGGCGACGAGATGCCCGGTAAATTCTCATACTTAGCATCCACCAAGCCTCTTTCAACTCAAAGGAGCTGTCACATTACCTATACAAATACTGAGGTTCACGATATTCTCCAAACAGGTTTTGAGAGGTCACCAATGTTTGCCGGAAGAATTCAAGGTCTTGGTCCACGTTACTGCCCATCGATTGAAGACAAAATAAATCGCTTTGCTGAGCGGGATAGACATCAGATCTTTGTGGAGCCTGAGGGTTGGAACACTGTTGAAATCTATGTTAATGGGTTTTCCACTTCGCTACCAGAAGACGTTCAATACAGAGCTCTAACAAAGATCCCTGGATTTGAAAAGGTGAAAATGTTTCGTCCTGGCTATGCAATCGAGTACGACTTCTTCCCTCCGACACAACTAAACTTAACCTTGGAAACCAAGCAAATCGAAAATCTTTATTTTGCTGGCCAGATAAATGGAACCACCGGATATGAAGAAGCAGGGTGTCAGGGACTAATGGCAGGAATTAATGCCCACCTCAAAATAAACGACGAACAACCCTTCATTCTGAAAAGAAGCGAGGCCTATATTGGAGTTCTTATAGACGATCTTATCAACAAGGGGACGGACGAGCCTTATCGCATGTTTACCTCACGAGCAGAGTTCAGATTACTACTCCGCCAAGATAACGCCGACCTAAGACTGACGGAGCTCAGTCACAAACTTGGTCTTGCGAGCAATGATCGGCTGGATCAAACTCTACTCAAAAAGAAGCAGACAGAACAGTTGGTAGATCACTTAAACACTATTAAGGTTAAACCGAACGATGCGACAGAACCGCTTGCATCAATAAATTCATCTCCTATAAAGGATAAATCGTCGCTCAGCACCATCCTTCAACGTCCCGAAATAAACATCATGGATCTCTCCGTATTCTCTGGCGAGATCGAGAAACTGATAAAATCATATGGTGCAGAGATTGTTGAACAAGCAGAAATTCAGATCAAGTACAGAACCTACATTGAACGAGAAAAGATTAATTCTGAAAAGATGAGCAGTCTCGAAAACCTTAAGATAAAGGCAGAATTCGACTACAGCTTACTCCCTTCACTTTCTGCAGAAGCAAAGGAAAAACTTCTCAAAATTCGGCCAGAGACCCTCGGCCAGGCATCAAGGATCAGTGGTGTCTCTCCTTCTGATGTTTCCGTTTTAATGGTCTACCTCGGTCGCTGATGTACGAAAGACTAGAAAATTGTCCTTCATGTCAACATCCACAATTTGACAATTATCTCATTTGTGAGGATCATACCGTATCACACGAAAGTTTCGCACTAGTAAAGTGCACCAAATGTGAGTTGGTATTTACGAATCCTCGTCCCAGAGCAGATGAACTAAATAAGTACTATCAAAGTGATGCATACATATCACATACAGATAGAGCAAACTCTATTCTTAACACGATCTACAAGCTCGTTCGAACCTACACACTCGCACAGAAAAGAAGCTTAGTAAACAGCTTTAAGGCAAACGGCACGATATTGGACTATGGATGCGGAACAGGTGACTTCTTAAGAAGTATGCAAAAAAACTCATGGACAACATTCGGTGTAGAACCCAATGACTATGCAAGAGAGATTGCCAAAAAGAAAAATAAAGGATTAATAGCAAGCAATATATCAGAGTTCAGTCCCGACGTATCATTCGATGTGGTCACTGCTTGGCATGTTTTAGAGCATGTAGCAGATTTAAGAGAAACACTAAAACTGATTCGAAAAAGAATAGTGAAGGATGGTTATTTAATACTAGCCGTTCCCAATCTAAAGTCGTACGACGCTACTACGTACATGGAAAAGTGGGCAGCCTACGATGTGCCGAGACATTTGTATCATTTCAGTCAAACTTCACTTCAAAATCTTGCAGAAAAAACTAAATTCAAACTCGTTGCAACGTTGCCAATGAAATTTGATTCATACTACGTGTCCATGCTAAGTGAGAAATATCGTTCCGGAAAGAGCAAGCTAACAAAAGGGCTTCTTACAGGATTAAGATCTAACATTAATGCAAGCAAAACAGGCGAGTATTCCAGCTTAATATATGTTCTCAAAAAGTAGCGCGTTGAAAAAGATATTCATCATAATCCTTGCTGTCGTTCTTGCAGACTTAACACTATCTAGATGCGCGAATCCAAGAAGTCCAACCGGAGGTCCGAAAGATACGATACCTCCCTCTTTGATTTCTTCCACCCCACTGACGGGGTCCATCAACTTCAAAGAGCAGTCAATAAGTTTAACTTTCTCAGAATTCATCAATGCAGACAAACTCCTTCAAAACCTAATCATAACACCTAAAACCGATCTACGATTCAAGCACCTTGTAAAAAGAAACATACTCAACATAAAGTTTGATGAGCCTTTTTCCGATAGCACTACGTACAGTCTCAATTTCTTTGATGGTGTAACTGATATTACCGAAAAGAATCCTGCGGTCAATTTGATCCTAGCTTTCAGCACAGGCACCTTCATAGATTCTATGCGAGTGTCTGGATCAATTACCGATCTACTTACTTCGGACCCATCGAAAAGCTTTATTGTGGGTTTATTCCCACTTTCAGATTCATTAGACTTTCTAAAACATAGCCCAACATATTTTACGACAGCAAATGATTCCGGTAGTTTTTCGCTCTCGTATGTTAAAACTGGGAACTATCGCATTTTAGGGTTCAAGGACGAAAACAGAAACCTCCTCTTAGACCCAAAAGAAGAAGACCACGCATTTATTACTGATACATTATTCCTCTACGACTCCATTCCAGACCTGGTATTATCAAGTATTCTACAAAATGTAAAACCAATTCAGTTAACAAATCATAGACCTGTTCGAGCATATCACGAATTTAAATTTAATCGCGAAATAGACACATACGACATCCAGCCTGATTCAATATACAGTTCTATCACTGGTGAAGAGAACGACATCTTGCGGCTTTACAATCCGAATCAATTCAACTTCGGTGACTCCAGTCAGATCATCCTCACAGTCTCTGATAGTTTGTCCAATACTATTAAAGACACAGTGAAAATAGTATTCGGTGAGTTCATCAGAAAGCCGTCTCCGCTGAGCATAAACTTATCTTATAGTGAAAAAGTTCTGGTTGATAATCCGCTATACACTATTAAATTCAACAAACCAATTTTAACTACTGATCCAACAAAGTTCACTTATAAAGCAGATTCAACTTTCACCATTTATCCTGATAGTTCCGAGTTAACCTGGAATCGGCACAAGACGGAACTTCAAGTTCGCACCTACATAAATAGAGACTCAATATACAAACGGCAATTAGAGTCTATAACCTTAGATACCTCACTACTTAAGTTTCTTCCCTTTGATAGTTTAGAACAAATTAGCCCCGACCAAACAGACTCTATCAAACAAATAATTGCCTCCAAATCACCTATTGAATTTTCTATTTTACCAGAAGCCTTCTTCTCCGTGGAGGACGACACCTCTGAAGTGAAATCTTTAACTCACAAAAAAGAACTCAAAGAAGCTTACGGCACCTTACAATTTACGATTGTCACGGAAAAACCATCATTCATTGTTCAATTGCTAAAAAATGGCAGGACTGTAGCATATGAATCAAAAAACAATAAAACACCAGTCTTTAATGTTAAACCAGCTTCCTACTCTATTCGGATTCTTATCGACACCAACAATGATGGTAAATGGTCTTTTGGTAACCTTCTCAAAAATCAAGAACCAGAAGAAGTATATCTCTTTCCTGAAATAATAGCAATCAGAGAAAACTGGATTGTTGGTGAGGACATTGAAATTATCCTCTGATAACTTGTGCATATCTAGGTAGATAGTGTTAGTTACTCTTTCAAAAAACCTGATCTCATCAAAACCCGATCAACACAATTGTCATCTGTCCCATAATCTCCTACTTATCCCCACTTTATAGAATCAGAGTACTTAAAAAACTACCAACATATTCGCACCTTAATTATCCACGAGACTTTATTAATAAATTAGTAATCAAGAACTTAGATGTTGACTACCTGTTGAGTTAATTTCATTAAGAACAACTTAAAAACAATCCAGAAATAAAAATCTAATTTCAAGTATTTATCCACGAATCCACATGACTAATAATAGATATATTCTTTATTTAAAACTTTATATATATATATGAGGTATGTATATATGTGCATAACAAAATGAGAATTCTTATTTCAATCATTTTTCTAATCCCAATACTCGTCTTTAGCCAAGATCAAGATGACATTCAGTTGGCAAATGAATATTTTCAACAAGGCGAATTAGAGAAATCTCGAATCATGTATGAAGAACTTGCTGCTAACCCGTACAACATCCCCCTGATATCCTCAAATTATTTGTCAATACTAAGGTCAAGTGCCGATTTTAAAACTGCCGAAAAATTTCTAAAGAAAGCGATCAAGAACTTCCCGACGAATCTTCAATTTGAAGCGAATCTACTCGGACTGTACATGGAACTGGAGGATTCCGATAAGATCAAGAGCCACTCAGAAGAATTACTGGATAACTACTCGAGCAACCCTTTCCAATTAAGCATTATGGCTCAGCATCTTGCAAGCGAGCAGCTCTATGATATTTCTTTGAAATTTTTTGAGAGATCTAGAAAAATAAGAGGCGATGGGTCTGCACATGCGTTGGAAATGGCGTCTATTCATCGGATGCAAAATGATAAAGCGAAAATGATAGATGAGTATCTCAACTATGCATCACAAAGTCCGAACAGGATGAACTATGTGAAGAATCTGCTGCAAAGTATACTCCAGGAGGAAGAGGATTTAGGTGAGTTGGAAACTACCCTGATTCGCAAAATGCAAAGGAACCCTGATACTGACCTTTATGGTGAATTGCTCATATGGGTGGAGTTACAGCGAAAAAATTTCTACGGAGCATTTGTTCAATCCAGAGCGATTGACAAAAGAAATGAGAAACCTGGCGATCGATCGATGGCGATTGGCCGAATTGCCTTGGATAACAAAGCATGGGATGATGCAGTAGATATTTTTGAATACATCTCTTCCCAATACAAGAATTCACGGAACTACTCCCTCGCTCGTAAGTATTGGATTGAGGCAAAAGAGGAAAAAATTAAAAACACGTTTCCAATAGATAAAGGAGAGATTCGATCACTGTCCTCAGAGTATCACAACTTATACAAAGAACTGGCTCCAGCTCATACTGCCCTAGAGGCATTGAGAAGTAAGGCTTTGCTACATGCTTTTTATTTAGATGAAATTGATTCCGCCAGTTTTTATCTGACGCAACTCGTCTCACAGCCAAGGGCCAGTAGGTCTCTCGTTTCAATGGCAAAACTAGACCTGGGAGATATCTATCTGTTGAAGGGTGTTCACTGGGAGGCTACACTTTTGTATTCTCAGGTTGAAAAAACACACAAAAGTCATCAACTAGGATATAATGCAAAACTGAGAAACGCGAGACTGCACTATTTCACTGGAAACTTTTCCCTGGCAAAGGGGCACTTGGACATCTTAAAAACCAATACCACTCGTGAAATTTCCAATGATGCAATTTCCCTGGGAATGCTAATCACGGACAACACAGCACTGGATACCACCGACCAGGTAATGCAGGAATTTGCTTCAATCGAGCTTCTGATTTTCCAAAATAAAAAGTTCGAGGCGAAACAAAGGCTTATTAGTATGTTAGAAAGCTATGAGCACCATTCTGTTTCGGATGAGATCTACTGGCTTCTTTCTAAGCTCGAACTGGAGTTTGGAGAAACGCAAAGTGCTCTGAACTATCTAGAAAGTATTCTATCGACATATTCCTATGATATCCTTGCGGATGATGCAGCTTTTAAGAAAGCCGAAATCTACGATTTCCAGATAAAAGATATTGAGGAAGCGAAGCAGCTCTATCAACAGTTTCTTACTGATTACCCGGGAAGTTTGTATGCTGCTGAGGCTAGGAAACGCTTCCGACAGCTACGAGGAGATTTTATAAACTGACCGTCAGACTTTTTCAAAAGGGAGTTCAGTTTTATGTTTCACCCTGTCAAGAACCATCATACTCTGAACCAATCCTATGTTTTGGAGTTTGGCAAGTTTTTGGTTTATGAATTTTGCGTATTGGTCCATGTCTGCGACGAGAATTTTTAAAAGAAAATCAAAAGAACCCGTTAGATGGTAGCACTCCATCACTTCTTCGAACTTCTGTATTTCTGACTTAAACTCGATAAGGAACTCAGACTTATGGGATTCCAAGGTGACAGAGCAAAAAACCTCCAATCCGAACCCGGCTTTCTTTTCATCAACAATTGCCTGATAGCCGAGAATCGTTTTCTCTCTTTCCAACCGTCTCAACCGTTCATATATTGGAGTAATGCTTAAACCAAGTTCTCCACTTAGTTCTTTCATGGTAAGTTTTCCATTTTTCTGAAGAAGCTCGATGAGCTTGATATCTGTTGAATCCATATTTTCTCAATTATCTGACTATAAGTATACGATTTAGAAAAATAAACTATATAACTGAATGATTCTAGCTGAATTTTCTATTCTAATTGATTTTTTTAGATCTATTGAGGACATTGTGTTAAAAACATAGCATTGAAAGAAATATTTAGTCCAGAAAGTCTCATGATGTCGTATGGCTTCAAGCCATCTTTATCCCAGGGAGCCATTAAGTCACCGATTTTTCAAACGTCTACTTTTGTTTTTGAAAGTGCAGAGGAGGGCAAAGCTTTTTTCGAGTTGGCATATGGGCTGAGGGATAAGAATGAAGGTGAGGAGTTGGGTCTTATTTATAGTAGATTAAATAACCCAGACCTCGAGATTCTTGAGAATCGGCTAACGCTTTGGGATGAAGCAGAAGATGCAGCAGTTTTCGAGAGCGGGATGAGTGCCATTTCCACAACGTTACTCCAGTTTCTTTCTCCAGGGGATTTGCTTGTCCATACGAATCCTTTATACGGAGGTACAGATCACTTTGTAAAGCATGTATTACCTCGTTTCGGAATAAAGACGATTGGTATAGATCCTGGCACCGATTATGAAGACATCCTGAAAATAATTGAGAATTCAGGTGAGGCATCTCATCTGAAAATGATCTTCGTAGAAACTCCTGCAAACCCAACAAATTATCTTATCGACTTGGAAATGTGCAGATCAGTAGCAGACCAATTTGAGGCCGAGGAGAGAATATTAGTGGCTGTCGATAACACATATATGGGCCCACTCTGGCAGCACCCACTCAAGCACGGTGCAGATTTGGTTCTCTATTCCGCAACTAAATACATTGGTGGGCACAGCGATGTAATTGCTGGCGCATGTCTTGGATCAAAAGAACTGGTAGCTCAACTAAAGGAGATGAGAACTTTTTTGGGAAATATGGCGGGCCCGTGGACTGGCTGGTTGCTACTTAGAAGCTTGGAAACACTCAAAATCCGTATGGAAAAGCAAGCTGAGAATGCATCCTTCGTCTATGCGGGGATAAGGGATCATCCGAAAATCAAACGTATTCACTATTTAGGAGCATTAAAGGAAGATGAGATGCAACACAAAATTTTTGATAAACAACTTTCATCAGCAGGAGCGATGATGTCAATAATTCTTCATGGTGGTGAAAAGGAAGCTTTTACATTTTTGAATAACCTCACGCTCATCAAATTGGCGGTAAGTCTGGGAAGTACGGAATCTTTGGCGCAGCATCCAGCATCAATGACGCATGCGGGAGTTGAGCCCGAAGAAAGAGAGAGATATGGAATTACTGATAATCTGGTTAGAATTTCAATTGGAGTAGAGAATCCCAACGATCTCGTGTGGGACATTAACCAGGCACTATCTTAAATCATACCAAGATCAATTTTGGCGTAGGTTCGAAAAACGAAGGGTCCGGTGAAAAATGTTTGTTGAAAAAGCCATTCATTTCATCAATCGTCTTATCCGACAATAATGGCATCAACTCTTCCATTACTTCTCCCGAAATTAGATAAGGAGGATTGTTTAGATTCATTTTTGTGCCCTTAAAATAACCACAGATCTGATACTCTGAGCATGAGTCAACCTCAGTTCCCTTGATCATACACCTATCGAGGTTTGCTTCAGGGTTTTCCTCGCTCAGAGCCAATCTTCGTTCTAGGTCAACATTTTGCTGAAAGTACTCAGCAATTTTCGAAGCGGATTCTGGAGAGATTTCTTTGCTTCTCTCAAGCATACAATCCATGCAAATAGCAAAATCGAAAATGACATCTCGAGCTTTGAAACCATGGTAATTCTTGATCGCCTTCTCAATCAGATATTCGGTGTCACCGTCAAGAAGGTATTTATCGCATTCTAGACACCGCTCAAACGGTGCTTTCGTTTCAAAGGAAAAAAACTCCTCTGGTATGTCCTTTTCTTGCATTGCTTAAAAGTAAACATCAGACATAGAGCCCCAAAAAATAGTATGCATGCATAACAAATTTTTCTTATCTTTGATTCTACACCTCTAATTATGAAAAGAGAAGAAACGGTTGACTACAATATCAAGGGACTTTGGCATGGAATATCAAGAATGTACAACCAGTATGGGGCTGAATATGATGTAACAGCTTCCACTGGATTCGTCTTACTCAATATAGATGGAGAGGAAGGAACCCCTGCAACGAAAATTGCACCTCTTTTAGGAATGGAATCTAGAAGCTTAACGAGAATGCTTAAGTCTATTGAGGAAAAAGGATGGGTATATCGTGAAAAGGATCCAGTAGATGGGCGCTCGGTCCGAATATTTTTGACGGAGGTAGGAAAACAAAAAAGGGAACTCTCCAGAAGAGCAGTACGTGAATTTAATAAGAAGGTCAGGTCACTGATATCGGAGGAAAAACTGAATTCCTTTTTCGAAGTCTTAAAAGACCTGAATGACATTGTCAACGACCCTAAGATTTTTGACAAAGTAGCCCGGGAAATATCAGACGAATTTGCCAGTAATGGTGTTTTAACTAATACATAGAAGAAAAGCGGCGTAAAAAAAATGAAAAGAACGATTAAGAAAGTAGCGGTACTTGGATCTGGAATTATGGGATCTCGAATCGCTTGTCATTTTGCAAATATTGGAGTGGAGGTGCTTTTATTAGACATTGTCCCCTTCGATCTTTCGGATGACGAAAAGAAAGACAAGAAGGCACGAAACAAGATAGTGGATTCATCACTGCAAACAGCAGTCAAATCAAACCCTTCCCCTCTTTACAATAAGTCAACCTCCAGATTGATTCAAACAGGAAACTTTGAAGATGATTTGCAACGAATCAAGGATGTTGACTGGGTGATGGAGGTAGTTGTTGAAAAACTTGAAATTAAGAAGTCCCTATTTGACAAAGTTGAAAAACACCGCACACCAGGAACACTCATAACATCTAACACATCGGGAATCCCAATTCATCTGATGTTAGAAGGAAGAAGTGAAGATTTCCAAAAGCATTTTTGTGGGACACACTTCTTTAACCCGCCAAGATATCTTCGATTGTTGGAGATAATCCCAACAGAGAAGACAGATCCAGAGATCACAGAATTTTGTATGAAATACGGTGACCTGTTTTTAGGAAAAGAGACGGTGCTTTGCAAAGACACTCCAGCATTCATCGCAAATAGAATTGGCGTCTACGCAATGATGTCCGGCATGCATGTGATAGATAAAATTGGATTGACCGTAAATGAGGTTGATAAATTGACGGGACCGGTCATTGGTCATGCAAAATCCGCGACATTCAGGACTTCGGACCTAGTGGGACTAGATACGATGGTGAACGTTTCGAACAATTTGCATGCAGCGCTGGCCCACGATGAATCACGAGATGTATTCAAGCTTCCGAAAATTGTTAAAGAACTTTCGGATAAAAAGTGGCTTGGTGATAAGACAGGTCAAGGTTTTTACAAGAAAACTAAGAAAGACGGTAAGACAGAAATTTTAGAGTTGAACCTAAAAACGCTTGAATATGAAGCAAAGACCAAGGCCAAATTCGATGCGATGGATAAAACCAAAAACATCGAGGATGTGCGAGAGCGACTTCCAATTCTTTTGGCGGATGAAGGAAAAGCTGGGGAATTTTATAAACAGACCTTCTTTGATCTTTTTAGATATTGCTCCAATCGAATTCCAGAGATAGCAGATGAATTATACAGAGTAGATCAAGCCGTTTCGGCAGGGTTTGCTTGGGAAGTCGGGCCTTTTGAATCTTGGGATGCACTTGGTGTGGAAGAGACGGTTGCCAAAATGAAGGAGAGTGGGTTTGAGCCGGCAAGTTGGATCAGTGAAATGCTAGATGGAGGTTGTAAGTCGTTCTACATGTTTAAAGATGGGAAGAAACACTACTATGATATCCCTTCTCAATCCTACAAGGTCATTCCCGGCACGGAAGGATTGATTTTTCTTGATGCATTCAAGGAGAACAACATAGTCTGGGAAAAAGCAGGGGCTACCATTTACGATATTGGTGACGGAATTCTGAATCTGGAATTCCACACCAAAATGAATTCAATGGATGCTGATGTTGTAGAGGGAATCAGTACTGCGATTACTTTGGGAGAGAAGGATTATCGCGGAGTTGTAATTGGTAATGAAGGACAGAATTTTTCTGCTGGAGCAAATCTAGCTATGCTGTTTATGTATGCGGTCGATCAGGAGTTTGACGAGATTGACCTACTGATTAGAACCTTCCAGAACACGATGACCAGAGCTCGTTTTTCGACAATTCCTGTCGTTTCGGCTCCCTCAGGCCTTACGTTAGGTGGAGGCTGTGAACTTTCACTCCATTGCGATGCAATCCAGGCGCACGCTGAGTCATACATTGGTTTGGTCGAAGTTGGTGTAGGACTCATACCTGGCGGTGGAGGCACAAAAGAACTGACGATGCGAGCAGGTGACGACTATACAGCAGGCGATCCGGAACTAAATACACTTCAAGAGTATTTTATGAATATTGCAACAGCTAAAGTGGCAACATCTGCTGAAGAAGCTCGAGGCATGCATATTCTCCAACCGAGTGATGAGGTGACGTTGAACAGAAGGAGATTACTGACGGATGCGAAAGAGAAAGCGATTCAACTGTATGAAGCTGGCTATACGCAACCGGTAGAACGAAAAGACATAAAAGTTCAGGGTAAAGCTGCTTTGGCTATGTTCGGTGCAGGAATTACAGGAATGCAGTATGGAAGCTATATTTCTGAACATGACGCCAAAATTGGACAAAAACTTGCATGGATTATGGCCGGAGGAGATTTGTCAGAGCCTACTTTGGTTTCTGAACAGTACCTTCTGGATTTGGAACGCGAAGCCTTTTTGAGCTTATGCGGCGAGCCAAAAACATTGGAACGTATTCAAAGTATCTTATTTAAAGGGAAGCCACTTAGGAATTAATTGACAATTAATAATATTAAATAATGGACGCATATATAGTAGCAGGATATAGATCTGCAGTGGGCAGAGCAAAGAAGGGTGGATTTCGATTTTATCGACCAGATGACTTAGCCGCAGACGTAATTAAGCACTTAGTAGGATCAGTGAAGGATTTTGATGCAACAAGAGTAGATGATCTAATCGTTGGAAATGCTATACCTGAAGCAGAACAAGGACTACAGATGGGAAGATATATTTCACTTCTTTCCTTACCGATGTCCGTTCCGGGAATGATAATCAACCGCTACTGCGGTTCTGGTTTGGAGGCCATTCACTTAGCCTGCACGCGAATTCACTCAGGAACAGCGGAGTGCATCATTGCCGGAGGAACAGAATCGATGTCCCTGGTTCCGATGATGGGATACAAGGCGGCGCTCAACTGGAATATTGCCCAAGAGAACCCACAGTATTATCTCAACATGGGCCTTACGGCGGAGGAAGTAGCCAAAGATTTTGACATTTCAGCCGAGGATTCGAACCAGTTTGCAATGGAATCACACCAGAAAGCGGCAAAAGCAATTGCAGATGGAAAATTCAAAGATGAAATTGTCCCGGTCACTGTTGAGGAAACTTTTGTAAACAGCGATGGAAAAAGAGAGAAACGAGAATTTGTCGTTGACACCGATGAGTGCGTACGTGCTGATACTTCCATGGAGGGACTAGCCAAACTAAGACCTGCATTCAAGCTGGGAGGACAGGTTACAGCCGGCAATTCTTCACCAACATCTGACGGAGCTGCTTTTGTCATGGTGATGAGTGAGAAAATGGTCAAAGAGTATAACCTTGAGCCAATCGCAAGAATGGTTAGTTATACCGCTGCTGGAGTGGATCCAAGGATAATGGGAATTGGACCTGTCGAAGCAGTTCCAAAAGCACTGAAGCAAGCAGGGTTGAAACAATCAGATCTTGATTTGGTAGAATTAAATGAGGCTTTTGCTGCACAATCGCTTGGAGTGATCCGTGGCTTAGACTTAGATCGAGAAAAACTAAATGTCAATGGTGGTGCCATTGCACTTGGCCATCCGCTTGGGTGTACTGGGGCAAAATTATCGATCACTCTTTTCAATGAAATGAGAAGAAGAAAAAGTAAATACGGAATGGTGACTGCCTGCGTAGGTGGAGGTCAAGGCGTAGCTGGGATTTACGAATTCTTGAATTGACATACTCCAATTAAACATAGATCTAAGAGGTCAGTCACTAGTGGATTGACCTCTTTTTTTTACATTACAAAAAATTTGACGATGAAAAAATTACTAGTAACCACACTACTTCTATCTACAATTTGTGCTGAAGCGCAGGGAGATAAAGCAAAGACAGAGGAGACAGTGGCTCAGTCAACAATAAAAAGTCATATTGGCTTTTTGGCATCCGATGCATTAAGAGGAAGAGATACCGGATCGCCAGAACTTGACATTGCAGCCGAATATGTAAAGAGCAGATTTGTGCAATATGGTGTTTCGACTGTGGATGGCATGGACTCCTACTTCCAGGACGTTCCTTTGAAATCACTTAAAGCGGCAAAGGAAGGTACACTTACACTTGCGGACGATGCATTTTTGTTGAATGATGATTTTTTGGTCCTTGCCGGAGGCAAAGGCCTATCGGGACCTATCGTTTTTGTAGATTATGGAAGCGACGATGATTTGAAAAAGGCGAATGTGGAAGGAAAGATTGCCGTTGCTTTGAGCGGAGATGGTGTTGAACAAAACCCCAGAGCGTGGTTTACAATTGCTACAGAAAAGAGGAAGAGAGTTAAAGAAAAGGGAGCAATAGCTTTGGTGGAGTTGTACAATTCAACACAACTACCCTGGAATTTCCTTGTTAGATTTTTGGGTAGCGATCAACTGGTGTTGGATACTGAGGAGGGCCCGTCGCTTACTCACATCTGGATGAATAGATCGCAGGAGGATTTGGGAAATCTCAAAAAGAAAGGCCAGAAAGGGAGCTTATCAATATCAGGGAATGAACAAACCCAGATTCTCTCCAAAAATGTGGTAGGGTTTGTCGAAGGAACGGATCCCAACCTAAAAGATGAGGTAGTCGTCTACTCTGCTCACTATGATCATGTTGGTGTTGGTCGTGCTGACGCGAAGGGCGATACCATCTATAATGGAGCAAGAGACAATGCTGTTGGAACGGTTACCGTTTTGAGTGCGGCGGAAAATATAGCGAAGTATCCTACGAGAAGGTCAGCTTTGTTTGTCCTTTTCACGGGCGAGGAAAAAGGCTTACTTGGTAGTCAATACTTTATTGATAACTCACCAGTAGAGCATTCGAAGATGGTTTATTGTTTCAATTCTGACAATGGCGGTTACAACGATACTTCAATTGCCACCATCATTGGTCTTGGAAGAACAACTGCGGGTAACATTATTTCTGAATCCAGCAAAGCATTTGGCCTTTTGGCAACAGACGATCCGGCACCAGAACAGGGGCTATTCGATAGATCTGATAATGTGCGATTTGCAGCAAAAGGGATTCCCGCACCAACATTTAGCCTTGGCTTCACAGCCTTTGACGATGAAATTGGCAAATACTATCATCAACCAGGTGACGAACCAGAAACACTAGACTACGATTATCTTGAAAAATTCTTCAAAGCGTATGTACTTTCTTGTAGGGTAATCGCAAACTCTGATGAAACTCCATTTTGGGTGGAGGGAGATAAATACTACGATGTGGGTGTTCAGCTCTACAAGAGGTAAAGAGAAAAGGACTCTTAACTAAGAGTCCTTTCGCGGGATTTGTGGAGAACTTTACTACTTAATTTTTTTACCAGAAAACGCTAGGGGCCCTCTATTGTGAGTGAGATAGTTTGGCAAACCAAAGGATTAAGCGAAAACCCTGGGCCCCCGATGCATTTTCTAGATTAACCATCAACCTAAGAGCTTATCAACTAAATGAATAATTGATAATATGAAATTAGATGTTTTATCTATTTGAAATTTTGGTGAATACTACGTTGGCACACCCGAACATCCATAATTATCTGATAATGAGTGTATTATAAAACCAGCAGTATTTTAAATTACCCGAAAGCAGGTAGACGTATACCCAAAAGTGGGTAGTGACTAAAATGAGGCGATTCCGTTCTGAAAGGCAAATTTTACCAGACCAACAGCATTTTTGGCTTGGGTTTTACGCATTAGGTTTTTTCGATGTGTTTGAATTGTTTGTTCACTAAGGAAAAGTTTTTCTCCAATTTCTTTCATGGTCAGTTCTTGACAGATGAGCTGAAGAATTTCCACCTCTCGGGGACTAACATCTCCACGGTTTTGAATTGATTTTTTTTCAATTCCTTCGCGTTGAATCTTTTTTCTTAGTGCTGATGAGACCAGCTGATTGTAGTAGAAGTCGTTATTCCGCACCGAGATAATAGCCTTATGCACTTCTTCTGGATCAGCATTTTTTAGGAGGTAGCTATGAACACCAATTTCAATTAGATCAGATATTATTTGCAATGAGTCATGCATAGAAATCATCACAATCTTTGTCTTAGGAAATTTGGAGACAATCTTTCTGGAGGTTTCCCACCCGTCCATGACCGGCATTTCTAAATCAAGCAAGATCAGATCGAATGAATCTCTAGTTAATTTTTCGATGGCTTCTTTTCCATTTTTCGCATCATCTACTTGACCGACCTCTTCAAAAGTTTCCAAGAGCATCATCGTGCCCTTTCGAAATAAGGTGTGATCGTCAGTGACTAATATGTTGAGTCCTTCAGTCATTAGCTCTGTTCAATTTTATGTTCAATTCTACTTCGGCACTACCATACTGGTTATTTCTAAAAACTACCCCTGCTCCAATTGCTACTGCTCTGTTGGAAATATTCCAAAGCCCTATTCCCTGGGATTTTTCTAACACCTCTGGGGGGAATCCCTTACCATCATCGGAGAAAACTATAGTAGCATTTTCCTCTGATATTGTGCATTTGAGCTTAATGTTCTTGGCTTCGGAATGCTTCAAGCTGTTGTTTGTCAATTCCTGTATGATGCGATAGAGTATCAGACTATCACTCTCTTCCCAGTCAAATTCATCCCAAACGTCAATACTTGCGGTCACCAAATCACTGTTACTTACTTTCTCAAACAAATCAGTGATTGCTCTACGAAGCCCGTATTTTTTCAGGACAATGGGCATCATTTCATGTGATATCGTTCTGACAAGACTGATGGTTTCTGTTAGGTGCTCGATTACCTCAGGCAGTGTTTTGAGTGAATCAGTGCGTTGTGAAACCTGGAGATTCATCTTAATTGTTGAAAGCATCGCACCTACACCATCATGGAGATCTGTCCCAAGTCGATTTCGCTCCTCCTCCTGCGAAGCAAGAGTGGCTTTCAGCATCTCCTGCTGGTGCAAGGTTTGCATTTCCTGCAGTCTGAGCCTGTTTTGAAGAACCCTTCGCTTGTATAGAGAGACAAAGAAAACTAGGGAAAACGCCATAAGCATCAAACCCACAGTTCCTGCGACAATAAGAAGGATAAGCTGATTATTCAATCAATAGGCTAATTGGTTAACTGCAAGATAAAAAGAGAAGAGAGAAGTAAAAGTTACTTACTGCTTTTCTGTTGATAGGAATAATAGAAACGAACAAGAAATGCCACGCTTAGGAAAGTCATAATGGTTGACCCAACAACAACAAATGTAACCACTGATTCTATCATGATGTTACATTTTTAGGAAGGGAAATATAATCTGGGTTGCCCTTCCAAACCAAAATAAAAGCGTAGAAGAACAGTAGGTTTTTAATCATATTGAAACCAACACCGAAGAACCAAACATACAGATAAAGGTCTTTTGAAACTTGCAGATCAAAAATCAAATAATACTGAAACAGGTTTTTGAGTAGTGTAATACTGCTGAAAAGAAAAATTGCTGTAATAATCCAAAATATGGGATACTCGATTAACTTGTTTGTGGGCCCTACTTTAAGAATTTCTATAAATGCTATAATTGAGAGGTAAGTAAAAACTACTGAGGGATAACTTTTTATGAAAGTATTAGATTCAGTAAGACTGAAGAAAAAAACCATACTTATTGTTGATCCAACTGCAAAAACCGAAAGCAAAATGAGAATAATTTTTTTCTTATGTGCGAGCAGCTTCAAGAACATCCAGCTTACCAGAAAGTAATCAGTGATAACCCATATTGTGCCTATCAGATGACTATTGGGATAAACGTATTTTGTGTAATAATGTATTGCGGTGTCAGCCAGTAGGCTAGCCAGGAGCACATAGAAGACAATCCTGATATTGCCCTTTTTCTTTAGCAAGAAGCCAATAAAAAAGAGAATACCAGGAACGCCTGAGAATCTATTTATTTGAAAAATAAATTCAGCTATTTCGTCTGAGCTCATGTATTAAAAAATCTAGCCACAAAATGGAGGACAATCTTTTCCGTAATCTGCAGGTGCATCATCGTCACCTCTGGAAGCCATTGCACCCAGGGACTTTACACCTGTATCTAAAATCTTGCCATTAGCATCGGCTGGATACAGTACCAGGCGCTCTTTACCCTCTTCATTGATGCCTTTGTAAAACCAGATACCCTCTGCTCCAGGGTACTCTAGAAGCTTGCACAGTATGTCACACCCATATAGCCAGCCGTAGGTTCCATCCTCGTGTTTCTTTTGGTAATTTTTTACCCACTTTTTTGCCATACGTTTGTCCATAGTTTTGCCAATTTTCTTGACACTCTCTTTTTCGCTCATTTTGGTAAGTTTTGTTGGTTAATCTTTACTCTAACATGGAAAGCTAGGAGCACTTGTCAATTTATCAAAGGACAATACCAATTTTTGTAAGAAAAATACCCAAAATAGGGTAGTGCTCATGCGAATTTTAGCTCTCGCTAAATAATAAACGTCGTTAAAACCCGGGTTATGAATGGGCTGCATATATTTGCAACAGACATTCAAAACACATAGAAATTATGATGATGCTTGGAATAATTATTGGGTTGTTTGTTTTGGCAATTATTTGCCCTTGGATTTTACCCAATAAATCAGTGAGTGACCACGAAGGCGATCACGTATAATTAAGAGTTTTTTTGCTTCTCTTTCCGTGAGTTCACAAAAGAAAGTGCTGCTACAAAGGAGATCAATACCACGATGATATTCACAAATAAGTTTACTCCGTCGGTTACTGCTGGGTTAGTCAATTCCATTTTTAATTCTTTTGTGCTAAGATAGGTTCTTTCATTGCTTTGAGCAATTTTCTCATATCCATTTCGTCGTTATAAACGTGCGGTGCTACTCGAATAGCATCTCCTCGCGTACTCACGCTTACACGATATCTATTCAAGAATCCTTTTAGCTTGTCAATCTCGATACCTTTTGGCAACCGCACGCCAAACAAGTGATGCCCACGCCAGTTGTCATTTTCTATTAAGTAGCCCATTTCCCTTAATTCGTTCAGAGGGTCTGTCGTCAATTCCTTAAGGTATTCCTGAATATCGACAGGGTTCCATTTCAAAATCTGCTTCAATGCCTGGTGTATCATCGGGATTAATATGAAATTGCTATGCTCGCCAACTTCATAACGGAGCGCCTTTTCACGGTATGTTTCCTCATATTTTACTAGGCCTGCAAAGTCGTCACTTTTAATTCTATTTATCCAGTTTTGCTCAATAGGAACTCCTCTATCAAAGACGGGTCCATAATACGCCAGACCAATGGAATATGGACCCATCAACCATTTATATCCTGAACAGATGACTGCGTCGGGGCGGTATTTCTTTACACTAAATGGTAGAGCTCCTACGGACTGTGTGCCATCGATGATTAGCAAACCCCCTACCTGATCCAGCTTTTCTCGAATCAGTTCAAGTTTGAAAAGTGTGCCGTCGGACCAATGCACCTGACCAATTGAAACGAGACGTGTCGTTTCGTTAATAGCATTTAAGATTTCACTGTTCCAGTCTTCACCCCGACTCGAAGATTTAGGTGCGGGAATAGTAGTAATTTCAAAACCCTTTTCTGCTAATGCAGTCCATGGATATACATTGCTTGGAAATTGCTCGTCAGCTACAATGATTTCACCACCATCAAACGGCAGGTTGTGAGCGACATTGGCTAGTCCGTAAGAAGCAGAAGGAATGATTACCACACGCTCATTTTCGTCGTTTTCGATCAATGTGGAAAACAGCTGCCGCACGGTTTCTGTTTCATGAAAAAATTCTTCTGGCCCAATGCGAAAAGGCTTTCGTTTCGTCTTAATTCCTTTGATGCCAGCGTTCTCCACTTTTTTCATTAATGGAGACATATAGGCGCAATTGAGATAAGCATACTTTCTTTGAAGTTGGAATTTTTCTCGTTGACACTTCATACAAATGACCTGACTATGGTTTTTAAATTATTTGAAACAAAAGATGCGATGCAAAGGATGTTGCAAAATAATGAACCTCGGCTAGTGATTGCGGGAAATAGAAATATTTGCGTGGTAAGACAAAAAGATCGTTTGGTAGCGTTCGAAAACGAGTGCCCCCATATGAAGGAAGGCCTTAGCGGAGGTGCTGTAAACTATCTTAACGAAATCGTATGCCCCCTTCATACCTATAAATTTAACCTAGAGACGGGAATGGAAGAAAGACAGAGATGTTCCGAACTTCGATTTATCAAAGTTGATATGACGGAAGAAGGAGTTTTTTTGAATTTAACTTAGGCTAAACAGCCTTACTACCGATACAAGGAAATCAGCAATTCCTTGGGCAAACTCATTTCCGGCTCCTCGTCCAATTACGTAGAGAACGAATAGGAAATAAATGCCTAGTAGAAGATATGCTTTGGCTTTGCCAAAATACTTGCCCCAAGTAAATATCACTACGGCAAGGACGGTTAGCAACCACAGAAGAAATCGGAGTTCACTGCTAAGATCCACAATTTCTTGTGGCATGTGCAGAGGACCATTTAGTGCCGTGAAAATGAAAAGAGGAAATCCCAACGCAAAACAGATATCGAAAATGTTGCTACCTAAAGCATTTGAAATAGCATCATCGTACTGACCTCGTTTCGCATCCTTCATTGAAATAATAGTATCAGGGAAACTTGATGCAGCAGAGGCCAATATTAGAGCAACGAACATAAGAGGAATGCCTAGGCCATTAAATTCCCCCATACCCATGATTGAATACGTGTCAGACCCGATCCACTCACATGCTAGCACAAGAAAGTAACTGGCAAGTGCGATTCCTACCGTGGAGAAGATAAGTAACGTCCATGCCTTGGCACCGTTGATCATTTTTGTGCCTAAAAAAACACGCTCTAAATCTAGAGTTAGTAGTGCCTTAAGAAATGGTCTTTTCTTTCGCTCCTCATCTACAAAATCCTCCTCTGAAAGTTGGCCGCCACTCATTTCTTCTCGATCCTTCTTTTTCATTGTAGCAAACATGAAGGTGATGTAGATCGCGTACACCATCATCAAGATCACACCGTGGTACCAATCAAGAACAGAACCACTGATTAATATCAAGAAAATAAATTCAGCAATGATCAATGCAATGCCATCACGCATGAGAACCTTCCTGGAGACTTCAATTTTCTTTGTCATTCCCATACCAATTACGGCGAGGACTGACACGGCTGGGATTACCATTCCATTGAAGATTGCGCTACCTGCAGTTGTTCCAATTCCACCTGAAAAACCGTTAGCATCCATTAGAACAAAAAGGAAAAATAAAGAAGTAAATACCTCTGGCATTGAACTCGCAATCGCGTTGATGGTGGCGCCTCTAACTCCTTCGGAAAGGTTTCTACCAACGTACTCAGAAGCCGTCATGAACCCATCACCAGCTCTCCAAATTATAATACAGACGATCGTGATCAGTAGTAGTGGGATTACAATACCCATAGATATTTTTTTAGGTTCAGCGTTGCGGTGATCAAAAAATTCTAGCTGGTGATACCACGAAATTAACAAACATTTAGGCTAAGCACTAAATATTCATCTTTATGTGTTCATAATTCTAAGATTAACAGCTATTTATCTAATTTTCGGCCTCAAAACATTGACTTAGATGTACATAAACCTTTCGGGATTAAATATTCTTGTGACTGGGGCGAGCAGAGGGATTGGCAAGGCACTTGCGACAAAGCTTGCGGAAGCTGGAGCTACGATTGCGGTTCACTACAATAAGAACGTTAGAGATGCCGAAAATTTGGCTCACATTTTGGGAAATGAGTCCAAGGCCTTTCAGGCAGACCTTTCGAAACCTGACGAGGCAAGTAAATTGTTTGAGCGAGTCACCTTGGAAATGGGAAGCATTGAAATTCTGATTAATAACGCGGGTCTTGCAAAGACTGCAGCTATCGATGCAAAGGATGATCAATGGACAGCAGCATGGGATGAAACAATGATGGTGAATCTTACTTCCGCAGCGATTTTGAGCAAAAAGGCAGTGCAGCATTTTTTAGAGCGAAAAGCAGCTGGCCGAATTATTAATATAGCATCTAGGGCAGCATTCCGAGGTGATGAAGCAGAATATATTGCGTATGCAGCCTCAAAGGCAGGGCTGGTTTCTTTAACGCGCTCAATCGCAAAATCCTTTGGTAAAGAGGGAGTAAAGGCCTTCGTTATTGCACCTGGGTTCGTGCGAACCGACATGTCTCAAGAATTTATGCAACAGTACGGAGAAGATCATGTGAAGGGAGATCTTGCCCTGGAGAGGTTAACCGAGCCCAAGGATATCGCTCCCTTGGTTACATTTATTGCAAGTGGAATGGCAGACCATGCCACTGGAGCCACCTTTGATGTGAATGCAGGAAGCTATTTGCATTAATCATATTAATTTGCCTTAAATTCATATCTTTAAGAGTCAAAAAAAAGTATCAGCTATAATGGAAAGTAACATAAAGAATCACTTAAAAGCCCTAGTCCAAATTTCAATTATAGATCGTGATTTTGGCGAGCCGGAAAGAACCTATGTTTATACGATCGGCAAGGCAAATAAAATTCCAGAAGAAGAGATTGATGCAATCGTCAAAGAGGTATTGGAATCAAAAGATAACGAGGAGGTGAATTTTGATGGTTTGATGACCGAAGAGCGATTCGATTACTTGTATGATATTGTTCAATTAATGAAAATCGACGGTGAAGTGTTTTTGACTGAGATAAAATACTGTGAGGGAGTTGCCGAAAAATTGGGCTACGACAGGAAAGTCGTGAAGAAGATGGCATCAAGAATTTATTCCGATCCGTCCATAACCGGGAATAGAGAAGCGCTAATGAAAGAGGCGAACAAACATTTGAAATAAGAACACCATAATCAACGTCTATAATGAGTATTAAGTCCAAACTGTCTGTATTGGTTCAACTGGCAAACATCGATGGAGATTTTGCAGGAGAAGAAAAAGATTTGATCTATATGATTGCGAAGGCAAATGGAATCACAAAAGAGGAGGTCAATGATATGATTGAGAACCCGGAACCTCTGCCGCCGCTAAGCACTATTTCCGATGAGGACAAGTTCGAGTATCTGTACCATCTTGTTCAGTTGATGAAAATCGATAGTCAGGTCTACTTGTCAGAGATTAAGTACTGTGAAGAGCTAGCCGAAAAATTAGGCTTCAGAAAAAATGTAATTTCTGATCTATCTGCAAGAATTTACAGCGACCCAAGCATCACCTCAAATGTAGAGTCGCTGAAAAGAGAAATACGTAAGCATCAGTATTGATAATCTATTTCTGAATCGGACTCAGTTGCTGATAAGAAATACTAAAATACTGCTCAAGCTTTGACAGAAATTCATCTTCATTGAGAATGGGCAGCTCTTTAATTTCACTAAGCTGTAGAATTTTAAGTTTTTTATCCGTTAAGGTTATTCGTCCTTCTTCGGTTTTGATGGTGATCAGCTTGCCTTGTGTAAAGTGCGATTTTTCTGAAGTTTGATGATACTCACACATTTCCATGAACTGAATGATCTGCTTTTCGTCCAGATTGAAGAAGTACTTTGTCTCAAAGTTGGATGCGTTAGAGGAATACTGCAGTAGAAAATTCTCATCGGGATCCTTCTCAAACCGCCAGTATGTGGTGTAGTCCATTTGCACCACCCCCGTTTCAATCAATTTTGGATACGAAAAAGAGTTCCCAAAACCTACATCAATCAAATAATCCTCTTTTTCTATTTTCACAACGATTGCCATGTGTCCATATGGTTTGTCGAATCCACCGGACTCATTTTTCATCTGAGCAGAAATTACGTAGCATTCAAAACCTAGGTGGTAGAGCAAGTGATAGAAAAGACCGTTTAACTCGTAGCAAAAGCCGCCTCGTCTTCTTCGTACAATCTTGTCAAAGATCTTCTTGTAGTCCAACTGAATTTTCCTATGATAGTGAATATCTAGATTTTCAAATGGAATTTTGTGGATATGAGCGGAATGCAGCTTTCGGAGGTATTTAAGCCCAGGCTCTTCTTTTTCCAGACCTAGCCGTTTCAAATACGCTTCAACATCTATTTCAAGTGCTTTTGGTTTGTTCTGAAAGTAGTTGAGTTTTTTCAATTGCCCTTGTTGAAAAACTGAATCATGTTGCCAAAGTAGTTGGTTAGTGCCTCTTGCCAAGTTTCGTCCGCATCCCACTCTCCTACATATACGTTTTTGGCAATATTTTGGCGAATGTAAAATTTATGAAGAAGGGTTTTCCTGGAGAACGTCTTGATAGTAGTATTGTCTGGCATGACAGGTATGACTGACACGTAGCCCGCATCGGAAGGAGCATCCTTATACTTTAGCATTGCCTTAATCGACTCTCCTGATGCGTAGATATTTCTGAGAATGAATTGATAACGTCGCCTCAGTAGATCTTCATCACTCATATAATCGACGAAATCTATTTCGTACGGAAAGTCTTTTAACAGTTCTTCCAGCTCTCTATTTTTTGCTTCAACTTGAAGATTGTAGCTCTCTATTTTCGATTTAACCTCATCACTTGCAGATGCCATCGGGGAAATCTTCGCGAATTTTTCAACTGCCAACTTCGTCCTTCGGATTTGTCCCGGATAATTTTTGAGATTAGAATTCTGAACTATCGCTAAAGCATTTAGAAATGTAGGCTTGTTGGGTATCAGGAAATTCTGCATTGCATTTTCAGTTCTCTTAACTTCCCTGCCAAAATCAAGCATCAGTCTGTTTAAACTCGGGGAACTCTTGCGAAACACCTTCTGATTATTAGCAATCAATGACGGTTGACCATCATAAGGACTACATAGAATCTCAACCTCTGAATGAGTCTTGGTGACGAAAATTAAGTTTTTGATATTTCTAGTTGTCAGAATGCGCTGATAAAAGTTACGAGAGGAGTTTCCTGCAAGAAAGTCGGTGTTGTTGATGTACATCACGACATCAATTCCCATTTTGTACAAATATCTATGTACTTCAGAGCTAAACTCTTTCCAGTTTCCCTCCATCAAGAACGAGGTTTTGGTTGGTGCCACATCAATGAAAACGGCAGTTCTAGTAGTATTTAGATCGGAGGGAATATGGTTGCCAACTTCAAGATCGCGAAACTGGTAGATGGATGCTTGAGAGAAAAGAAAAAATGGAGCTGAAACAAAAAGAAATAGAAATGATATTCTCCTCATGAATTGGGTTTCCAATTGGCTAATTTTATAAAAACTGAACTGATAATTACCCATTTTAGTATAAAGATGCAAAAACGATGTGCCTGGTGTGAAAACAGCTTTGATGAATATGTCAGATATCATGATGAGGAATGGGGTGTTCCCGTGCACGATGATAGAATGCATTTCGAGTTTTTGGTATTGGAAAGTGCGCAAGCAGGTTTGAGTTGGGCTACGATTCTGAAGAAGAGACAAGGTTATCGCAAAGCGTTTGCAAACTTTGAGGTGGAAACAGTTGCAAGCTACGAAGCAGGAATGGTGGAGGATCTTTTGCAAGATGCTTCCATTATCAGAAATCGCGCAAAGATTGAGGCTACCATAAACAACGCTAAACGCTTTATAGAGATACAAAAGGAATTCGGCTCTTTTGATAAATATATTTGGGCTTTTGTTGACAATAAGTCAATCGTTGGAAAGTGGAAATCTCTAAGTGAAGTCCCTGTTACAACACCACAATCAGATGCTTTATCAAAAGATCTGAAAAAACGAGGGTTCAAATTTGTTGGCTCCACTACCATTTATGCGCATATGCAGGCCATCGGCCTTGTAAATGATCACACGGTGGATTGCTACCGCTTTAATGAGCTAACTTAAAACTGGACCAGCTTCGAGGACGATCCAAATTTGTAATACCTGTCCAGTTTTACTTGAAGAGCAACTTACCAAATTAGCTTCGAAAAGATTTCTTGTCTGTCTTACTTTTGTGGAGCAACGAATTGCAGGATGATAGAGAAACTGGAGGATATAAAACATCGATTTGAGGAAGTTAGTCAGCTAATAGTTCAGCCAGATGCCATGGCTGATATGAAGAAGTATGGCCAGCTCAATAAGGAATACAAGGATCTTGAAAAGATCGTAAAAGTGTACGATGAATACTCGAATGCATCCAGCAATTTGAAAAATGCAAAGCAGGTATTAGGCGAGGAAAAAGATCCCGAGTTCCGTGAAATGGCGAAGACGGAAATCGATGATCTTGAACCTGAAGTCGAAAGGCTGACAGAGGAGCTGAAAATCATGCTCATTCCCAAAGATCCGAATGACAGCAAGAATGTCATCCTTGAAATACGGGCAGGAACCGGAGGGGATGAAGCATCGATCTTTGCCGGAGATCTCTTTCGTATGTACAAGGCGTTCGCAGATTCCCAAAAGTGGTCTTTTTCAGTCTTGAACTTTAGTGAGGGAACTGCCGGTGGATATAAGGAGATTGTAGCATCTGTGGAGGGTGAAGACGTGTTTGCCAAATTGAAATTTGAATCGGGAGCACATAGAGTGCAGCGGGTTCCGGCAACGGAGTCTCAAGGGAGAGTACATACTTCTGCAGCAACAGTCGCGGTGCTGCCTGAAGCAGAAGAGGTGGATGTTGAACTGAATATGGGCGACATCCGGAAAGATACTTTCAGAGCTTCTGGCGCAGGTGGCCAGCATATTAACAAAACGGAATCAGCAGTTAGACTTACGCACGCTCCTTCGGGTTTGGTGGTGGAGTGTCAGGACGGCAGATCTCAACACATGAACTACGACAAAGCCCTCAAAGTTTTGCGATCGAGATTGTACGAAATCGAGCTGAAGAAGCACAATGATGCAATCAGTAGCCAACGGAAAAGCATGGTAGGGTCCGGTGACCGTTCCGATAAGATCCGAACATACAACTATCCGCAGGGACGCGTTACTGACCATCGAATTGGATTTTCTCTTTTTAATCTACCAAACGTAATGAATGGCGATATTGGTGAATTTATCGAGCAACTTCGCATAGCGGAAAATGCAGAAATAATGAAAGAAGGAGCGGAGTAATTCGTTAGAACTAAAATGTTTAAAGCACTGCCTTTTGTTGCGATTCTTTTGATTTGGGCCTCCTGCTCAACGGTGGAAGACAATGTTTCCTTTGATCCAAACTTAGAAATTCTCTTTAGTAATGATTCTGTTGCGTTTGATACGCTACTGAGCGATTCCAGAAGTGCAACTCAACGCTTAGTAATTTTCAATCCGAATGAGAACGCCTTGGTTCTTTCAGAAATTTTTCTAGGAAAAGATGCAGGATCAGACTACTCAATCATCGTCAATGGAAAAGAGGGAAAAGGACAACTCAACGAACAAATTCTTGGTGGAGATAGCTTGATGATCCTTGTTGAGGCAAACATTAGTCCACGAAACCAGAATACTCCTTATCTGGTAAAAGACTCTATCATTTTCAACTGGAACGGTAATTCTGAGCATGTCAAACTCGTGGCATGGGGACAAGACGGAAATCGACTTCAAAGTCAAGTCGTTGGCGATGTTACCTGGACCAATGATAGGCCATACGTAATTTCGGATACTGTTTTAGTGAGACCCAATTCGCAATTGACCATCGAGGCAGGAACCATTGTTTTCTTTGAGAATGATGCAGCGCTTTTTGTGCAAGGATCCCTTGTAGCGTTGGGTGATGCTGAAAATCACATTCTCTTTAGAAACGCTCGATTTGATGGAATATACGATCAAGTGCCAGGCCAATGGAATGGCATTTATTTTCTCGAAGGAAGTGCTAGTAACCAAATTGAATATGCAGAGATTTTTAACGGACAGGTAGGTTTGAGGGTTGGATCACCAGATGATGATGCAATTCCAGACCTGGTCGTTTCCAACACTCAAATTTATAATATGAGTTCCGCGGGAATTCTGGCGTTTACGTCTGACCTAATAGCGACTAATTGCCTGATCTATAATTGTGGATCTTACTTAATAGGAAATTTTGCAGGCGGTAATTATACTTATCAGCATTGTACATTTTCCAATGATCAAAGCTTCTTTGTCCACAATGAACCCAGTGTCCAGTTTTCCGATAACATTCTTATTGGTGAAAACGAATTGCTTACAGATAATTTGACCATTGAAATGACCAATTGCATTGTTTGGGGCTCGCAAGGAGAAGAGTTATTAATAAACACTGGAGGAGATGCCATTGTCTCAGCAATTTTGACAACCAACATCATCCGTTCTGGTGAGGAAATTCCTGGAAACTTTGTTTCACAGACTTCAAACTTCCCCGGTTTCTCAAATCGGTTTCTTTTTGATTATTCGCTAGATACCTTAGCTTTTGCGCAAAATAAAGGGACAGCAATAGGGGTTAACTTTGACATTTCTGGTGAAAGCCGCGATGCCATACCAGACATTGGTGCTTTTGAACGAATAGACAATAAATAGTAAAAGTGAGCTGGATACAAATAATACCATTTGATAAGGCAGAAGGTCAGCTGAAAAAGCTGTACCAAAGAGTAACAGGGCCAAACAACAATGTGGATAACATTATGGGTGTACACAGCCTTCGGCCTCATTCGATGGAGGGTCATATGGCTCTGTATAAAAATGTGCTTCATCATAGAAATAACACCTTGCCAAAATCCTATTTGGAGACCGCTGGAGTTTACGTTAGCCATTTAAATCAATGTGACTATTGCGTAAAACATCATTTTTCAGGACTGAGCAGACTAATTGATGATCAGGAAAGAGCTGATCAAATTTATCAAGCATTGAAATCCGAGTCCTTCGATGACATTTTTTCCGAAAAGGAAAAAAGTGGACTAGAATATGCAAGAAAGCTTACAGTGGATCATATGTCACTGACCAAGGAGGACATAGAGTTGCTACACCAAGCCGGATTCGATGATGGTGAGGTTTTGGAATTAAATCAAGTGGTGAGTTACTTCAACTATGCGAATAGAACGGTGCTTGGCCTGGGGGTTAGCACCAAAGGAGATATTCTCGGGCTTTCTCCCAACGATAATAGCGACCCAAATAATTGGGGCCATAGCTAACGTGTTTGACCAAAAGTCTTCCCTTTGACAACAAAATAGACAACCTCTCCGGAAAAATGACGTGATGATCTCCATGAAATACTTAACCCTTCTCACCCTATTGGCTTTTGCTTGCTCATCAAAGAAACCTCTCGATGCAAATGAAATAATTGCTCAGGCAATAAAGACTCATGGTCTGGACCAAATCACCAACAAGAGAATCGAATTTAATTTCAGAGACAAACACTATTCTGTTCTGCGTGAAAATGATAAATACACATATACCCGCTCATTTCAGGACTCCTTGGGATATGTAGAAGATATTCTCGTGAATAGCTCTGAGTTTACAAGATTGGTAGATGGTACAAAGCTCGAAATTGATTCAGTATGGAATGGAAAATACAGCAATTCTGTAAACTCTGTTTTGTACTTTATACAGTTACCCCTGACACTTACGGATCCCGCAGCTATGAAAAAATACAAGGGCATTTCAAAAATTAAAGGAAAGGAATTCCATCTGATTGAAGTAAGATTTACCGAGGAGGACGGAGGAAAGGATTTTGAGGATGTATTTCTCTACTGGTTCGATGCTACTACCTTCTCGATGGACTATCTGGCTTACAGTTACATTACCGATGAAGGGGGTGTTCGTTTTAGAGAAGCTTTCAATAAGCGAACAATTGGAGGAGTGGTTTTTCAGGATTACATAAACTATAAGCCGGAAGATAAGTTGACTCCAATTGAGGAAATGTCAACTCTCTTTGAAAAAGGAGATCTCACAGAGCTTTCTCGGATTGAGAATGTCGACGTAGGAGTAAAATAGCCTATGAGAAATCTGACATTTTCTTGTCCTTTCGGAAGACAAGAACCATGATGACAACGCCGGCAAGAGTAAGAGGAATACTTAGAATCTGACCCATATTTAGTGCTAGATCATCCTCAAAGGTCTCCTGATTCATTTTGAAAAATTCATCTACGAAACGGAGCGACCAAAGAACGATCATCAGCAGAGCAAAATTGAACCCTTGCGGTAAAACATCTCTTTTTTTGTGCCAAAGCCAAAACAAAACCAGCATTAGAACAAAAGCATAAGCTGCCTCATATAGCTGCGCAGCATGCCTCACTTTGGCGAGGGCAAAAATTTCGACGATCTGTTGACCATTTTTTTCGTCGACAAGGTACTGCAAAGGGCCACTACCGAAATCCACGTGCTCGGCCACTTCGGTGTATCTGGTCAGTGAATATTTTAGTCTACTCTCTATGAAGTTCTTTTCGTTCAGGTCAAGTTTTACCCCTTCTTTATATCGAATAACCGCCGTGATTGGAACCACACCTGGTACATCACTCGTCATCTGACCACCCTTTCTAAAGCTGACAGACTCAATTCTATTTTCATCATAGTTGAGGACATCATGTGTGGCTCTTGCATAAACGATTCCGGTATTAGAGTTGGTTTCGATACCCTCCATCTCCGAGTTAAATAAATTACCAGTTCGAATCAACGTGGCGGTGAGTGCTCCTACAATTACAATCCGGTCAAGAATCCAAAGAAACTTGTAGTCCAGCTTTTTTGCGAAGAGGTAAAGTGCAATCAGCATGCCGAGGGCACCTCCATGACTGGCAAGACCTCCTTCCCACACCATCAAGATTCTTAGAGGGTCAGACAAATATCCAATGGGGTCGTAAAATAAACAGTGACCTAGCCTAGCCCCAGCAATCACTGCGACTACCATGTATGTGGTAAGCTTGTCCACATCTTTTACCGGCCTTCCTTCCGTCTTGAAGATATGAATCATTACCTGCTGACTCAGTATGAAGCCCAATGCGAACAGAACTCCGTACCATCTCGGGGCGTAGTCAAGACCGGGAATTGTAAAAAGATCCGGATTAAAGTTCCAAATGATGTAGCTAAGCATACTGACTTAAATTTTTTAGATCGCCAAAGATGAGATAATCCCTCGAGATCAATTAGAATTTCTTCCAGAAATATGGCGTAAAGAGAATCATAACAGTGAAAAGCTCTAGTCGACCAACCAACATCAAGAACGATAAGACCCATTTTACCGCTCCAGGTAGATGTCCAAAGTTATCCATTGGACCTACACCACCTATAGCTGGACCGACATTTCCCAAAGTAGCGGCCACAGCTCCAATCGCAGTCACATAATCGATGCCAAACGCTGATACGATCAAAAAGCCGACGCAAAAAATCAGGATGTAGATCATAATAAACGCTAGTACATTGAAGGTGATATCGCCGCTGACCGTTTTACCATTGTAGCGGACTGGTAGAACCGCATTCGGATGAATTAGTCTTTTGAATTCAAGAATTGCGGTTTTTATCAACAGAATATGTCGAACCAATTTTACTCCCCCAGCTGTTGACCCAGCAGAGGCACCCATAAACATGAAAAGGAAAAATAGAACCGTAATCAGAGGTGTCCAACTCGTGTAGTCATAAATCACGTATCCTGTTGTTGTTACAATCGAGATAACTTGAAACAAGGACTCTCGTACAGATCTTTCATATGTCCCATGCCCCATTGTAAAAATGATGGAACCAATCAAAAAGCCAGCAGCTAAGCAAAAGATGAAGTAAAAGCGAAACTCCTCATTCTGCACAATCTTCCTAAAATTACCATGCAGGCCGAAGTACAGCATGGTAAAATTTGTTCCAGCGATGAACATAAATGCTATGACCACATAGTGAATGAAAGGACTTGTGTAATAAGCCAGGCTGGCATTTTTCGTTGAGAAACCTCCAGATGCCATTGAGGTGAAGCTGTGGTTGATTGCATCATAAAATGACATGCCCCCAACCCACAGAAGCAGAAAATCGAGTACTGTTAGTCCCAGGTAAATAATCCATAGTCTTTTGGCTGTTTCCTTAATTCGAGGCTGAAGTTTGTCTGGCGATATTCCCGGAGCTTCCGCGACGAAAAGCTGCATACCACCAATTCCTAGTAATGGAAGAATGGCAACCGCCAGGACAATAATCCCCATGCCACCAATCCACTGGGTCAAACTTCTCCAGTAGAGAACTCCTCTTGGTACAGCCTCAATGTCAGTCAGAACAGTTGCGCCCGTGGTTGAGAAACCAGACATGGTTTCGAAAAAGGCGCTAGCCAGATCAGGAATTGCGCCGCTCAGGATGTATGGCAGCGAACCTAAAAAGGACATGGAAACCCATCCTAAACTTACGATCAGATATCCATCCTTTCGTTTGAGCTCAGTATTTGATGATTTTGGAGATAATATTCTAAGAAGAAAACCTGAAGCTGCAGAGATGAGTCCGGAGTAGATTATATCCATGGTATCCCCATCAGCATAGTAGATACTAAAAGGAATACTTGTTAGCATAAAGCCTCCGTTGATTACGAGCAAAGTGCCAATGACCTTCAGAATCATCGAATAATTCATTTCGCAGGGCTATTTAAAGAAGCTTTCAACTTTGCGAATACAGTTAGGCATTGATAGTACAACCACCTTGTCTTTTGGCATGAACTCAAAATTTCCGCGCACAGCAATTCCTTTACCTGACCGAATTACACCGCCAACAATTGCAGATTTAGGGAAGTCCAGATCTTTAAGTTCTTTTTCAAGAATCTTCGCATTATCTCCAATTTCAAACTCCAGGATTTCCGCATCTACTCCGTGAATGCTCGTCAAGTCTACGATTTCACCCTTTCTGACGTACCTGAAAATAAAATTAGCGGCGATTAACTTTTTGTTTATCAAAGTATTCACACCTACGCTTTGTGATAAGTGGATGTAGTCCATGTTCTCAACTAATGAAATCGTCTTTTTGATCCCATTGTTTTTTGCCACCAACGAAGACATTATGTTAGTCTCTGAATTTTCAGTGAGTGCTATAAAGGCATCGATTTGATCAATACCTTCTTCTCGAAGAAGGTTGATGTCTCGCCCATCCCCGTTGATGATCATAGTGTCGGGGAGCTCCTCGGCAAGTTGGTGACATTTTTCCTTATCAGCTTCTATGAGTTTGATCTTGTACTTTTTACTTAGAAGTTTCGCGGTGTGGACCCCAACTTTACTTCCGCCCAGGATCATTACATTTTTTATCTCCACACTCTCCTTTCCAGCCAAATTCGTCACTGAAGCGATTCCTTCAGGCTCGGACACAAAGTAGGCATGATCACCCTCAAGAAATTTATTTTCTCCATAAGGAATGATGGTTTCATTCTCTCTTAAAATTGCGACAGTGGTGAAGCTTTGATCTGGGTTCAAGTACGCTGATTCGGTGAGTGTTTTACCCATCAGTTCCGAATTCTTGTCGATTTTAATTCCAACAAGAGAAAGCGTTCCTTTCTCAAATTCAAACGTATCTGTTAGAGCTGATTGCTTTAAAAGGCGCTTAATTTCTTTGGCCGCTAGAGATGCTGGAGATATCACCTCGTCGATACCCATTCCTTTAAGGTTGAGATCTTCCCTTTGTTGCAGCAGTTCAATGTTAGAG
Organism: Cyclobacteriaceae bacterium; assembly: GCA_039961455.1. Lineage (GTDB taxonomy): Bacteria > Bacteroidota > Bacteroidia > Cytophagales > Cyclobacteriaceae > Ekhidna. The sequence goes on from JBDVJN010000083.1 coordinate 59,453, forward strand.
ATTCTCGCTATTGTTTTTTTCGCCCCTAGACTCTTTCCTATTATGCAGGTTGCAATGTTGATTTCCTCTATTGAAGTTACCGAGATCAAAAGATCAGCTTTTAATACTCCCGCTTCTCTTAAAATATTTGGAGAGGATGAACTGCCTTTGATAGTGCCAACATCAAGGTATGATGAGACATGCTCAAGCACCTCATTGTCTGTATCGACGATAACAATATCGTGCTCTTCAGCAGCAAGTAATTTTGCGAGATGAAAGCCCATTTCGCCGGCCCCAGCTATGATTATTCTCATTGTGCTTTAAGCAAATAGGATGCAAAGATATGGTAACAAATAAGCAGCAATCCAAACTTATTTAAATCGACATTCGACTGAAATAAGATTTGGTGGCCTCCATCACCTTTGGTGCCAGCATGATTGCTGATATCATAGTGGGGATTGCCATCAATCCGTACCCCAAAAAGATTAGGTTTGTGACTAGTGAAAGACTAGAGATAGAACCCACCACAACGAGCGCTATATAGTAGTAATTGTAATATTTCACATACTTTGGACCAAGCATGAATGACAAGCATTTTTGTCCATAGTATGCTAATCCGAATATTGTGGTGATTGCAAAAATCATTACGCAAATCATCAAAACGTAAGAGCCAACTCCTGGTAAACTTTCTTCAAACGCAAAGGTTGTCATCAAAACTCCTTGCGTATCGCTACTATAGTTTCCCGAAATTTCAGTTTGCCAAGCTCCTGTCATCAAAATACAAAGACCAGTCATGGTGCAAACCACGATCGTATCAATGCTGGGCCCAAGCATCGCAACGAGTCCCTCGCGAACAGGTTCTTTAGTTTTTGCAGCTCCATGCATCATGGGAGCTGTTCCAATTCCTGCTTCGTTAGAAAAGGCTGCTCTTTTTGCTCCTTCAATTATGATTGCTCCGACGGCTCCTCCGAGCGCTGCCTGTGCCGTGAAAGCATCTTTGAAAATAAGACCGAAAGAGGGAATGATTGCATCGCTGTTTATTCCCATAATAATCAATACACTGACCACAAAAATGATAACCATAGCAGGAACCAGTTTCGAGGCAACATTACCAATTCTTTTTACTCCGCCAATAATTACCAGACCAACGATTACAGCGATTATGATTCCCATGATCAGATCAGCTGAAAAACCATCTTGTACCCCTGCAGGTATTAGGATCACATTTTTCATAACAGCGACCATCTGGTTTGCCTGGAAAATTGGCGTGGCACCGATAAAAGCAGAGACGCAGAAAAATCCAGCCAAAGGAATCCATTTCTTTCCCAAACCCTCTCGTATCACGTACATGGGACCACCCTGTAACTGACCGTCACGGTCTTTGCCTCTATATAATACTGCCAACGTACAGGTAAAATATTTTGTCGCCATCCCGAACAAAGCGCTCACCCACATCCAAAAGAGAGCTCCCGGCCCACCAGCTGCGATAGCCAACGCAACTCCACTGACATTTCCCATTCCAATGGTGGCAGCTAGTGCTCCTGATAGTGCCTGAAAATGATTGATTTCTCCGGGATCGTCAGGATTATCATATTTTCCCTTAAGCACATTAACCGCATGACGCAAGTAGCGAAAAGGAAGAAACCGAGAGTAGAAAAGGAAGAAAATCCCGCCACCGAGGAGAAGAATCAATAGAGGAGGTCCCCAGAGAAAGTTTGAGGCGTCGGAAATTAGAGATTCAATAATTTTCATAAAGGGCGTGAAGGTAATGCCAAACTGTATTTTTGCCTCAAATGTTGAGACTTGATTCGGATTTGATTAAAATTAACGTTAGATAGCACCAGCTATAATCCTAATCACATCATATTTAGAATTGTGAAATTACATTTTCGAACAATAGGTGAAGGTAAACCCCTAATAATTTTACATGGCCTCTTTGGCTCTTCTGACAATTGGCAGACAATCGGAAAAGTCTTTGCCGAACGTTTTAAAGTTTATATGGTGGATTTACGTAATCATGGAAATTCTCCGCATAGCGATGAATTCACCTATGATCTTATCGACGAAGACCTGATCGGACTGTTAGATGATGAAGGACTTGAGAAGGCGCATGTCTTGGGTCATTCCTTAGGTGGTAAAGTAGGAATGCACCTATCCACTCGTTTTCAAGATCGTGTGGATAAACTGGTAGTGATTGACATAGCGCCAAGATATTATCCACCTCATCATCAAGACGTTTTTAGAGCTTTTCGCTCTGTGGACCTGAAGGCGATAAAGTCAAGAAAGGAGGCAAGCGATCAAATGTCAACGATTGATCTCCCATTCGGAGTTAGACAGTTTATACTAAAGAATCTGACGAGAAATGCAGACGAACAGTTTATTTGGAAAGTAAACCTTGATGTGCTCGAGAGGGCTAATGATAAAATTGGAGGGGGATTTGGAAAAAATGGCGTATTCACCAACCCAACGCTTTTTATCGCCGGTGAAAACTCTGACTACATTCTACCTGAAGACCATGAGAAGATAGGAAGACTCTTTCCAAGCTCCAAAGTAGAAACCATAGCTGATGCAGGCCATTGGGTTCACGCGGATAAGCCGGAAGAACTCAGAGAGATGGTCTTGGATTTTCTGGAATGATGCAAGGAAACCTCTACCTTATTCCAACGTATCTAGCAAGCTCAAATGAAAAATCTTTCGTTTCTCCAATCGTTATCGATGTTCTAAAAAACACGAAATTTTTTCTGGTGGAGAATGTTCGAACCGCTCGTAGATTCATCAGCAGTATGAAAGCGGGGATTGTCATTGATGAACTACAATTTGAGGTGTTGGACAAAAAGACTAGCTGGGACGACCTATACCCAAAGTTTGAAGCTGCTAGAAACGGCAGCAACATTGGGCTTATGTCTGAAGCAGGTCTTCCATGTTTGGCCGATCCGGGAAACCTTGCTGTTGGTCTTGCACATCAAACGGGGGTTAAGGTTGTTCCGCTTCCCGGGAGCTCGTCCATTCAGCTAGCTTTGATCGCTTCAGGCTTTAACGGACAGCTCTTTACATTCAATGGTTATCTACCAATTGATCGAGGTGCCAGAATTCAGAAAGTCAAAGAGCTTGAAAAATTGGCCGCTAGAAATCACACTCAGATTTTCATGGAAACACCTTACCGAAATCATCAGCTGGTGGAGGATGTACTCAAGAACTGCAGTCCGAATACAATGCTTAGTGTTGCGGCAAACATCTCTGGAACGGAGGAGAAAATTCTCACGCAAACAATTGAGAAATGGAAAAAGACCGACATCCAGATACATAAGATACCTGCCATCTTCAGTTTCGGACAATTCTCCTAGGTGATTGTTGGGATTCTTCTAAATTTGCGCCCTTAATTAAAAACTGAATATCAATGTCTTATCTATTTACCTCTGAATCTGTATCAGAAGGACACCCCGATAAAATTGCCGACCAAATCTCGGACGCACTGGTTGATCATTTTCTGGCTTTTGATCCCGAAAGTAAAGTTGCATGTGAAACGATGGTCACTACTGGTTTAGTAGCTCTGGCAGGTGAAGTAAAAACGACGGCGTACATCGATGTTCAGAATATTGCGAGAGAAGTAATCAACAGAATTGGATATACAAAAGGAGAGTACATGTTTGATGGGAACTCTTGCGGTGTAATTTCTGCGATTCATGAGCAATCTCCAGATATTAATCAAGGAGTAGAAAGAGACTCTGAAGATGAGCAGGGAGCAGGTGACCAAGGAATGATGTTTGGCTATGCCACCAAGGAAACGGATCACTACATGCCATTGGCATTGGATCTTTCACATCGGATCTTAATGGAATTGGCGGAGATCAGAAAAGAAGGAAAAGAAATGACCTATTTGCGACCTGACGCAAAATCTCAGGTGACCATCGAGTATGACGATAACAACACTCCTGTTCGTATCGATGCTGTTGTTGTGTCAACTCAGCACGATGATTTCGATAGTGAAGAAGCGATGCTTAAGAAAATCAAAGAGGATGTGATCAATATTTTAATTCCCAAAGTGAAGGCAAAGTTGAAAGCAGAGAATCAGGCACTATTCAATGATCAAATCAAATATCATGTAAACCCAACGGGAAAATTTGTGATAGGTGGACCTCACGGAGATGCCGGTTTGACCGGAAGAAAAATCATCGTTGATACCTACGGTGGAAAAGGAGCGCATGGTGGAGGAGCTTTCTCTGGAAAAGACCCATCAAAGGTGGATAGATCTGCTGCCTATGCCACGCGTCATATCGCTAAGAACCTAGTTGCGGCTGGAGTTGCAGATGAAATTTTGGTGCAGGTATCGTACGCTATTGGTGTAGCCGAGCCAATGGGTATCTACATCAACACGTACGGAACGTCAAATGTTGATTTAAGTGATGGAGAAATTGCTGAGAAAGTTTCATCAATTTTTGACATGAAGCCGGCAGCCATCATCCGAAGACTGAAATTGAAAGAGCCGATTTATTCTGAATCTGCTGCTTATGGGCATATGGGTAGGACTCCAGAAGTGAAGCAAGTTACCTTCGTTGGCAATGGCGGCGATGAGGTTAAAAAAGTGGTTGAGACATTTACATGGGAGAAGCTTGATTATGTGGATCAAGTGAAAGAGGCATTTGCCCTTTAACAAAATGAATAAAATATTTCTAATTGCAGCTATTCTTCTAATTGGTTGTACCAATACGGCACCGGAAAAACCGGCGATCGTTGTTGAACCTGTAGCAAAGGACCAAAGCTTCAATGCAGCATTTCTAATGATTGAAGGAGTCTACAATTCAGAGTTAATGGCTCCTTATGACATTTTTCAGCATACGATTTTCCATACCGAGGGAGGGATCAAGGTCTTTACTGTTTCAGAGAGAATGGAGCCTGTGACGACCTTTGAAGGGCTAAAAATTCTACCTGACTATTCCTTTGATAGCGAGGACCTCCCCGAGATTGACATTTTGATTGTTCCTAGTGCCGAACATAACATGGATACCGACCTGGAAGATGAGGCCCTGATTAACTGGGTATCAACTATAGGTAAAAACGCTGATTATGTTATGTCTCTTTGCGATGGAGCGTTTATTTTGGCTAAGGCTGGATTAGTGGAGGGACGGAAATCTACCACATTCCCATCCGACATTCCCAGATACAAAGAAACCTTCCCTTCGTTGGAGGTTCACGAAGGTGTGACCTTTGTCCATGATCAGAATCTGCTTACCTCTGCAGGCGGAGCAAAATCCTATGATGTAGCACTTTATCTTGTACATCATTTGTACGGTGAGCAAGTTGCGAAAGGTGTGGGTCGCGGTTTGGTTATTGACTGGGATTTGAATGACTACAAGTTCGTCATTGCCAAGTAGGTCTTTACCTCTTGAAGGTAGGGGTTTTCTCGTAAGAACTGTATTCTACTAAAGGGAGGTAGCGATGCAAAAGATCATGTCCATTCTGGTACTATCATTTATTTTCATCAGTTGCGAACCTGACTGTTCTGCTTCGCCTTCCTGTATCGCACCACCTGAAGGCACATTTGAGGATGGGAAAACAAACTTGGCGGTCTCTCCTAGCATTATCGAAGAGGTCGAGCCAAGCTCTTTCCAAGACTTTACTCTCTTGGATTCCGTGGTGGTGCATATTGGAAATGAAGATATAATCATTAAGCAGTTTTACCATTGGGTTACGGTGGAAGAAGATGCTGCTATTAGCTCCATAGATTTTCACTATGGTGAAGAGTCGACTACGGTTAAAAAGAAAAATTTTGAGTTCAGAGGCATGGAAGAATCCTTTGGTGATGGAGGCTACATTCTTGGGGCGGTGAAAGAAGAAGAGATGTTTTTTATTAGCGTTGAGCAAGCGAGCCAAGATCTAATTGATGGTGTTTGCAATGATACTTTTGATTGTTAGCATCATCTGATAAAAAGTAGTTCTTCGTTTTATGTATCCCGAAAAAACTTCATTTTTGGGCCTGCATGAAAATCGTTGAGGTTGAGAATAAAGATACAGGTGAGAAATTCCTGAGATTTCCTATTGAACTTTACAAGAACGAGCCAAACTGGATCCGTCCACTGGATAAGGATATTGAGCGCGTTTTTGATAAGGAGAAAAACAAGACATTCCGAAATGGGGAATGCGCTCGATGGATTTTAATTGAGAATGATAAAGTTATTGGCAGAATAGCGGCCTTTGTAAATCAGAAAACTGCCAACAAAGACAATAAGCAACCGACTGGTGGTGTTGGTTTTTTTGAATGTATTGACAGTCAAGAAGCTGCAGACCGACTGTTTGACATTGGAAGGGAATGGTTGAAGGAGAAAGGGATGGAAGCAATGGATGGGCCTATCAACTTTGGAGATCGCGACGCTTGGTGGGGGTTGTTGGTTGAAGGATTCGATCGCGAACCAAACTATCAGTGCAACTACCACTTTCCGTACTACCAAAAGCTCTTTGAGACCTACGGATTTGAAATTTATTTCAAGCAGTTCACCTTTGGCCGAAATACATTCGATCCTTTGGATGAAAGACTTCATGAAAAAGCTGCATATGCTCACGAAGATCCGAACTACTCTTTCCAACACGTTCAAAAAAAGAACCTGAAGAAGTATACCGAGGACTTCATGACGGTCTACAATGCAGCATGGGCTAGTCACTCGGGAGTAGCCAAGATGAGTTTGCTTCAAGCTTCGTCGATTATAAAAAAGATGAAACCGATCATGGATGAGAAGATCATGTGGTTTGGATACTACAAAGATGAAGCGGTCGGTTTTTACATCAATATTCCCGAGATCAATCAAGTATTCAAATATGTAAATGGTAAACTTGACTTGTGGGGAAAACTTATATTCCTGTATCATAAGTTTAGGAAAACAAACAAGAAGATGATCGGTGTGGTCTTCGGGATTGCGCCGGAACATCAGGGAAAAGGCGTCGATGGAGCTTTAATTATGGCAACAAGAGAGATGGTCCAGGAAAAGTACAAACGATATCCGCTCTTGGAAATGAATTGGATTGGGGATTTCAACCCTAAAATGTTGAAAGTTGTTGATCAAGTGGGCGGCGATGTTGTCAAGACACATCATACCTATCGGTATCTTTTTGATCGCAATACACCTTTTGAACGCATGCCGATCAAAGGGAAATGACAACTCTTCCCTAAGATTCAACAATTCGGTCACTCAAGTTTTCATGAATTCGAATCAATCCATTGATTTGTGGTAAACTTAATTCTATGGAAAAGTTCTTTATCTACTCACATATTTTTTGTGGAGCACTTGTATTGTTACTAGGGTTAATGAACATCGTTTCTAAGAAGGGAACAAGAAGACATGTTTTGATTGGCCGCACCTATGTTGGGGCTATGTGGTGGATTTGCTTGAGTGCATTAAGCCTTACCACCTTCTACCGGTTTAGCATGTTCCTTATGGTTATAGCGGTGATCACATTCTACACATCTTTTGTGGGACTGCGTGTTTTAAGGAGGAGGAAACTCGGTTCGGAACAATGGTACGACTGGACTGCTTCAATCTTGACTGGACTCTTCGGTATCGGGTTGCTTATTTACGCTGGAATGGTATTTTTCTCTGGTAAAAACGAGGTCCTGGGAATCTTAAGTTTTGTGTTTGGTGTGTTAGCGTTCAATATGGGATTTCAGGAAATCAGATTTTTCGTGAAAGCAAAGACCGATGAAAAGAAGTGGTGGCTTTACCAACATATCGGAGCTATCAGTGGAAGCTATATAGCGGCAGTAACTGCATTTGCTGTTCAAAATGGAGAGGCTCTAGGGGTTACGAATCACAATTGGTTGCTTTGGGTTCTTCCTGGCGTAATTGGGAGTGTGGTAATTTCCATTACAATCAAAAAGCGAAGGAAAAGAGACAAAGTTGCTTTGCATCCATGACTTAGTTTTGTACTTCAAATAATCACTTCATGATTACGGCTTTTTCATTGGAATACAATCAAGCGACTAAGAGTGAGCAAGCGTTCTTTCTGACGAAGAGTCACCTGGATCAAATGGTAAACTGGGAGAGGGAGTTGCTTGCCGAATTGAACCTAAGGATTAAAAAATAAAAAACCCCTCGTTAAGAGGGGCTTTCTATGGGTGGAAGATGGGGCTCGAACCCACGACCCTCGGTACCACAAACCGATGCTCTAACCAACTGAGCTACAACCACCATGAGATCTTTCAAATAGTACTATTCAAAAGAATTGCAAAGTTAACAGCACTTATCAAATCTGCAAGACATTAATTGCGATCAAATGAAAGTCTCATACCTAAAGTGGAATCATCCAGTGTTCCATTGTTGTAAGCATGGTGACCTGAAACAAAAGTGCTGACCACTGTCGATTTGAAAGTATGACCCTCAAATGGTGACCAGCCACAATGTGCAAGAATGTTTTCTGGTGTAACCGTCCAAGGTTTGTCAAGATTGACCAAGACCAAATCTGCAAAATAGCCTTCTCGCAGGTATCCCCTTTCTGCTACATCAAAGCATTTTGCTGGTGCATGACACATTTTTTCCACGATTCTTTCTAACGAAATTTTACCTTGGTGGTAGAAATCAAGCATTGCATTCAGGGTATGCTGAACCAAGGGCCCACCTGCAGGTGCCTTGGTGTAGAGGTTCTGCTTTTCTTCAAGCGTATGTGGAGCATGGTCCGTGGCAATCACATCGATTCTATCATCCAAGAGTGCGTTCCATATCTGATCACGATCGTCGGCGGTTTTTACTGCGGGATTCCATTTAATAAATGTACCTTTTTCCTCATAGTCCGAATCAGTAAACCACAGATGGTGAATACAAGCCTCAGAAGTAATTTTCTTCTTCCCTAATGGCTCGCTATTGGAGAACAAGCCGGTTTCCTTTCCAGTGGATATGTGTAGAATATGCAACCTGGTGTCATTCTTTTTTGCTAACTCTACGGCCTTGGAGGAGGATAGGTAGCAGGCTTCCTCATTTCGGATAACCGGATGGAACTTCATTGGGATGTCATCACCATACAGCTCTTGGTAGACCGCTAAGTTTTTCCTTACTGTTTGCTCGTCTTCGCAATGAGTGGCGATGAGAATTGGCGCGTTTCGGAAAATATTTTCTAGCGTATCAGGGTCATCCACTAACATATCGCCTGTGGATGAGCCCATAAAAATTTTGATTCCGCAAACAGTTTTGGGATCTGTTTTCAAGACTTCATCCAAATTGGTGTTGGTGGAGCCCATGTAGAACGAGTAATTAGCTAGTGAGTTTTTCGCTCCAATTTGATATTTAGCGTCCAACAAATCCTGAGTTATCGTTTGCGGATTTACATTCGGCATTTCCATGTAAGAGGTAATTCCTCCCGCAACGGCAGCCCTGGACTCTGAATAAATGTTTCCCTTGTGCGTAAGCCCTGGCTCTCTGAAATGAACCTGATCATCGATCACTCCTGGAAGTAGATACATACCCTCAGCATTGATTTCCTGGATGTTCCCATCAACGCGAATACCACTGTCAATTCGGTCAATTCGGTCTTGCTTGATTAAGAGATCTTGCTCTGATATTCTCCCTTCGTTTACTATTTTGGCACCCTTTATTAGATACATCTTTGGATTAATTTATGTTTTAATTGGAGTATTCTGGAAACTCATACTTAAAAACTGTCAGATTAAAATGACATTGGTTCAAATAAATGAGAGAAGTAAATTCTGTTTGCTACGCTCATTTAGGAATAAAAAGCTTTATCAATTGAGAATATTAAAATATAATTGCGTTTTTGCTAAAATCTCTAAAAGTCAGTGTGTCATCCTTCTTGGAAACCGAAAAAAGACATATACTTGTAATAGAAAGATAGATGTTATAGTCTTTCTTTCCATAGCTGGTTGAAAAGATCTTGTGGGGCAAAGGCCCCACAATGATCACTTTCTCTCCAATTTTTCAGCCCTCAATCCACTTTTATTCTCTCTTCACGATTCGCAATTTCCCATCCTGTATGGAAAACTAGTCTTGCTATTTTTTCGATCTTCTCAAAGTTGATTTTCTCTATTGTATCTGTTGGTTTGTGGTAATCCGCATGTACGCCATTGAAATAGAATATGATTGGGATATTGTTTTTTGCAAAGTTGTAATGATCCGATCGGTAGTAAAATCGATTTGGATCACTCTCATCGTTGTATGTGTAATCCAACTCCAGGTTCGAATAGGTCTTATTTACATTTTCCGAAAGATCATGTAGCTCTTGGGATAGTTTGTCCGATCCAATAAGATAGATGTAGTCAGGATTGCCTTCATGTTTTTCGTCTACTCTGCCAACCATGTCTATATTCAAATTTGCTACCGTATTTGCCAACGGAAATACAGGATCAAAATCGGTATAGTACCTAGATCCTAACAATCCTTTTTCTTCTCCGGTCACTGTCATGAATAGGATGCTTCTTTTTGGCCCCTTATTTTTAGCAGCCGCTGCGGTAAATGCCTCTGCAATTTCCAGCACCGTTACTGTGCCCGATCCGTCATCATCAGCACCATTGTTTATCTCACCATTGGTGATTCCAATGTGATCGTAATGGGCAGTAATGACAACAATCTCTTCTGGCTTTTCAGATCCTTTTAGGAAGCCGAGCACATTCTCTGTCCATATAGGTTTATCAAGATAATCGGCACTGAAAACGATTTCTGCTTCATCTCCTGGCATCAGTTGATCGTAGCCCTTCTCAAATATCCAGGCTATCACTTCTTTACCTACTATGATCATCTTACTTCCTTCATTGTCTCTCCCACCCAATTCGAGACCGGGTCTTTGCATGAATGCTGAGTACCTTTTTAAAGTGGTGTTGAACTCCTCAATGGGCTCAATAATTTCAATAAACCCTTTAGCTCCAGCCTCTATTGCCTTGTCCATACGCTCTTGCAAATTTGTATATGAATCTACCGGGTAAGCAACGTATGCGTCTTTGTAAGTTTTAATCTTCGAGTCCTCCGCATCTGCGATTATGATTTTTATGTACTCCTCTCCCGCCGTTTCTGATCTTGAGAAATACACAAAGTCCTCAAAGACTACTTTTTTTTCATCTCCTTTTCGAAAATACGAAGCGCTGATGGAGGAGGAAGCCAAATTGAACTTCTGAAGATAAGAGCCTTCGACCGGCCCCTCGAGACCAAGATTCTTAAATTGATTGGCAATGTATTCAGCTGCCATTTTTTGTCCTTTTGTACCTGTTTCTCTGCCTTCATACTCGTCTGAAGCAAGAATTGTAAGGTGCTCCTTAAGATCTTCGGACTTTATAGTTTTGGCGTACTTCACAGCCTGTTTGTCTTGAGCTAGGGCACTCACGCCAATTAAGATCGTCAGTGAGTAAATAATTTTCTTCATTTTATGTTTTTCTTACATTTATTGTGGGGATAAAACTACAAGAATTCAGTGTTGGGAAAACTATTTATTTGTATGAATGGTTAGAATCAAAACCTTTCAGTCCTGAGCGGACTACTATAAATTTGCGCCCTTAAATATTTAACGAAAAAGCACCCCTTTGATGGAAATTAACCTAAACGACCGAGTGACTTTTGAAAGTCGACACAATGGATCAGACGTTGATCATGTGGAAATGCTCAAAACCATTGGAGTTGATTCTGTTGATCAGTTGATGGACGAAGCAATACCGACGGCGATCAGACAAAAGAATCAGCTTCGCCTACCACCTGCGCTGAATGAATTCCAATATCTATCTAACATAAAGGAGACTGCTTCGAAGAATAAAATCCATACCTCATTTATTGGACAGGGGTATTACAATTGTGTTGTTCCAACCGTTATCCAGCGAAACATACTGGAAAACCCGGGATGGTACACCGCATACACACCCTATCAAGCGGAGATTGCTCAAGGCCGGTTGGAGGCGCTTATCAATTTTCAGACAATGGTCATCGACCTTACTGGAATGGAACTGGCGAATGCTTCTCTATTGGATGAGGCCACAGCAGCTGCAGAAGCGATGTCAATGCTTCATGGGTCCAGAAAAGGAGAGAAGAAAACCGCCAACAGGTTTTTGGTCGATAGTGAGGTATTTCCACAAACAATCGATGTGCTGAAGACGCGAGCTATTCCATTTGGCATTGAGTTGGAAATTGTTGACCTAGTAAGCGCGGACATCACAGCAGCCGATGTTTACGGCATTCTGTTTCAATACCCAAATAACTCAGGTGCAGTTAGAGATTTGTCTTCAATTGTTGCTTCAGCGAAGGAGCATAATGTCTTCACGGCTTGTGCTACAGACCTTCTGTCGCTTACTCTTTTGACTGCCCCTGGTGAATGGGGAACCGACGTAGTGGTAGGAACTTCTCAAAGGTTTGGTGTGCCCATGGGATACGGAGGACCACACGCAGCATTCTTTGCAACAAGAGAAGACTTTAAACGCGCAATACCGGGTAGAATTATTGGAGCTTCTAAAGATGCCAAAGGAAATGATGCTTACAGAATGGCCCTTCAGACGCGGGAGCAACACATCAAACGAGAGCGTGCAACTTCAAACATCTGTACTGCACAGGTCCTTTTGGCTGTCATGGCCTCTATGTATGCAGTATATCATGGCGCTAAGGGATTGAAGCAAATTGCACTCCGCACACACGGATTAGCTACAGAAACTTCAAAGGCTTTAGCTGGCCTTGGTCTCAAAAACCAGAACGAAACATTTTTTGACACACTTAAAATTGATCTGAGTTCTTCTCAAATAGAGAAACTGAAAGTCCTCAGTGCCAATGCACATGTAAATTTCAGATACTTTGAAGTCGGAGTAGGTATTTCATTTGACGAATCACATACAGTAAGCGATGCCAATGGTGTTGTTGGTCTTTTTGCTGAGTTAGTAGGTTCTGAAGCGACAGCCATTCAGGAGAAATTTTCCAGCGACTTTCCACAATCCATCAATCGGCAAACAGAATTCCTAACTCATCCGGTTTTTAATCACTTTCACTCTGAGCATGAATTACTCAGATACATGAAGCGCTTGGAAAACAAAGATCTTTCGTTGGTTCACTCGATGATTTCTTTAGGCTCATGCACAATGAAATTGAACGCAACAACGGAAATGATTCCTGTCACTTGGCCTGAGTTTGGAAATATTCATCCATTTGCACCAAACGATCAAACGGAGGGGTACAAAATAATGATCTCCGAACTGCATGATTGGCTGGTCGAAATCACTGGATTCCATTCTGTCTCTTTCCAGCCGAACTCAGGAGCTCAGGGAGAGTATGCAGGATTGATGGTTATCAAGTCATATCTGGAAGGCACTGGTCACCCAGGACGAAGCGTGGCGCTGATTCCGTCTTCTGCGCATGGAACTAATCCTGCGAGTGCTGTGATGGCAGGAATGAATGTGGTCATTGTGAAATGTGATGAAAACGGAAATATTGATGTGGCGGATTTGCGAGAAAAAGCGGAGGCCAATGCTGAAACGTTAGCGGCACTGATGGTCACCTACCCATCGACTCACGGAGTTTTTGAAGAATCGATCATTGAGATTTGTGAAATCATTCATCAGAATGGCGGTCAGGTTTACATGGATGGCGCCAACATGAATGCGCAGGTTGGGCTGACCTCACCGGGAATTATTGGAGCGGATGTTTGCCATTTGAATCTTCATAAGACATTTTGCATTCCACATGGAGGAGGAGGTCCGGGAATGGGTCCGATTGGTGTTGCAGAACACCTCACACCATATCTGCCAGGACATGTTTCTCAAGGAAATAGCAATGCCGCGATTGCGGCTGCTCCATTTTCCAGCGCTAGCATTTTGCCTATATCTCATGCATACATTGCCATGATGGGCGCAGAGGGATTAACCAATGCTACAAAGCTGGCAATACTCAATGCCAATTACATCGCAGCCAAGCTGAAGGATCACTACCCTGTATTGTATGCGAATGAGAAAGGCCGAAACGCACATGAACTAATTATTGATTGTCGAGAGTTTAAAAAATCCGGAGTTGAGGTTGAAGATATTGCCAAGCGACTGATTGATTATGGATTTCATGCACCGACAGTTTCTTTCCCTGTTCCAGGGACGATGATGATAGAACCAACAGAGAGTGAAGTTCGCGAGGAGCTTGATCGATTTTGTGAGGCAATGATCTCGATACGGGTCGAGGTGCAACAGGTGATAGACGGAATTTCCGATGCAGAGAACAACCCACTTAAGAATGCGCCACACTCCTACAAAACCTTGGTAGCCGATGAATGGTCGTATCCGTATTCAAGGGAGACAGCTGCATTCCCTGCTGATTACGTTCGGGAAAACAAATTTTGGCCTTCTGTTAGTCGAGTAGATAATGCCTATGGCGACCGAAATCTTGTTTGCAGTTGCTTGCCAGTGGATGTATACGAGGAAGCTTAAAATAGTGTAACATTCACTGGAACATAGCTTTGTAGAAGCTAGTCCCTTAAGGAGACCCCGTCTTTCGTTACAAGGAGTGTTATGTTTTTTTTCTGATGTTCTTTCCCGTGCTCGATGGAAAGAAACAACGTTTCCTTTTCCCTACGGGAACGAGTAATCTGAGGGCTGTCAAAGTTTCCCACCTCAAACAAAAGTGGAGAATCAGACTGGCTGTAGGTAACAATCCCTATGATATAATTCACGATACGAAATCCATTTGATTCCTTGTTTGCTGAACTAACTCGACGGAATAGGTTTACCTTAAAACTGTTGGTATGATATTGCTTAAAATCATCAATTGCATTTAAGATCTCAACCTGTTTCAAGTCCTTGAGCTCTTTGACTTCAGGTTCCGAAATTGGCAATACATGTAGCAGGAAAAACAGTGGTATGAGATTCATGGGTGAGTATGGTGAGTCTTACAGGTACGAAGTAAGGAATTGAGTGAATCAATTACAAATAAAAGCCTCGAACGATCCTTCTACTGTATTCTCATCATCCAGCTGGGCTTGAAGATATCCAAAGATTCGTGAATTGTCGATGTCAAAGATTTCGAGAAAGCCACTTGCGGCAATGGCGGAACCGCCGTTGGTCCAATGGAATCTTGCAGACTCGTCGATGATTGGAAGCGGAATGGAGAAACTTCCTCTTTGCAACTGCATAATTATTGAAACGTGCGCGTTTGAGGTGCTAGGCACTGTGCATGGATCTTCTGCGCCTTCGAGGGTTGATAAAAATTTGATCTGATACTTGAAGTCAGAAGAATAAATATAAGCGTTCGCTAATTTCATTTCCCATTCCTCACCGTCCACAGTTCCCTGCAGTTTTTTATCTGGCAGCTGTATTTCATTCTTGCCACAACTCGACCAGAAGAGGCACATGCTAATTGATAGTCCCAACAAAGACCAATTTGCAAGAAACTTCTTACATTTAATTGAATTGATGATATGCTTACTTGTAATCCTTTCCAATGAAGAGAAATCTATTTGTACTTGTCGGATTTGTTGTTATTCTGCTGGGATTCATTGCGTACACATTTATTTCAACAGGATTTTTCCGAGATATTAATAACACCGAAAGCTATGAGATTATTGCTGAAATCCCCATGAAGGGGGCAGAAGATTTTAGCATCAGTTACGAAGATAATTTCATGATTATTTCGCAGGATGATAGAGCGGCAAGATCGAATGGGAGAAAACGCAAAGGAGGTTTGTACTACCTGGATCTATCAAACGATCGGTTTGAACCTATAGAAATATCAGATTTCCTCACTGATTTTTATCCGCATGGAATCGGTCTTTTGAAATTAGATTCAGCTCATTATCAGGTTTTGGCTGTGAATCATGCCAAGGGACATACCATTGAAAGATTTGAGCTCTTTGGAGATAGCCTGGTTCATCGAGAGTCATACAGGGATGAAACAATGATCAGCCCAAATGACGTGATAGCGTTAGATGAGCATTCCTTTTATTTCACAAATGATCACGGCTATACTAGCAAGTGGGGACTTTTAGCAGAAAACTACCTGGGCCTCAAGGTATCCAACGTGATTTATTTTGATGGGAATTTCACGATCGCAGCAAAGAACATTGCATACGCTAATGGCCTAAATATAGATCGGGATAAATCTGAACTTGCGGTAGCATCACCCAGAGACTTCAAGGTAAAGTATTACGAAATTATGGATGATGGAAGGCTTGACTTTCGGAGAGATCTTTACGTGGGGACTGGTGTCGACAACATTGAATTTGATGAAGATGGAAATTCTTGGATAGGTTGTCACCCTAGCTTGCTGGCCTTTACTGCATATGCAAATGGGAGCAATGAATCAGCTCCCTCTGAAGTGATTGTGATCAGACCTGATCAGACGATTGAAAAAGTTTTTGAGAATGACGGAAGCTTAGTCTCCGCCAGTAGTGTTGCCGCTCCATATAAAGACCTTCTTTTCGTCGGGACGGTGATGGACGACATGCTGCTTGTCATGAAACCCAAGTAATTATCCCTTTCTTAAATAAATATTTCCACTAATTGTTTCAAACTGTGATTCTGATCCACCATTTCCAATTCTGCCCCGGACCTTTTGCCCTACAATCTGTCGAAGACCATCTTTCCCGTATGGGAACTCAATATCAAGATCGCTAAAAACTTCTCCTGAAATTGTTTTTGCCCTAAAGTCAAGGCCCATTTTAGCAGGAATGGTCATGTCAATCGCTCCTGAAATTGTTTTAAGATTCATAGAGGTACCGTAATACTCGAATTCGTAGTCTCCTGAAATCGTATTTGCATCAACTTCCATTTTCTTGGGCAAATAAACGGTGTAGTTAATGGTCGATTCCCAGTTGCAGTTTCTTCTCCATTCTTTCTTATCTACTTTGTTCCACATGTCCTCATCCATTTCAATGTAGACAATGGAAGATGTTTTGGATGAACTTAAGGTAAATATGTCGTTATACTCCCCATCGTTTATTTCGACCTCAACTTCTACCAATACTTCGCTCTTGTCCCAGGTCTTGAAGACAATATTGCTGGCGAAATCAAATTCAAGATCAAGATATGTTTGGTCTGTCAATTGAACCAACTCTGTTACTTTCTTAGATTGTGCGGACAGCCCAACGGATGCCAGGCACAACATTGTGATTAATGTTTTCATGATTAGTTTGCTTTTCGTACGTATATATCACCACTGACCGTTTTGAGAGATACTTCGACACCTCCACCGCTCAATCTGCCTGTGACAGATTGACCCATGATTCTTCGTTTGTTGGCATCCTCTCCCAAATCAAAATCCAGATCCGTATAGATGCCCCCTGACACAGTTGCCATTTTGAAGGTTCCTTTAGTTTCAGATGGGAGAGTTACATCAATGTCTCCGCTTGTTGATGTGATGGACGACGGGGAGGCCTGATTTACAGAGGAGAACACCACCTCTAAATCCGAGCTCAGAGTGTGGGCGACAATTGGGCCAGTTACGTCGACAAACGTAAGATCACCAACCTGACTTTTTGCCTCTATTTCATTTTCCATTCCAACCACTTTCACATCGTCTGCTTGCCAACTGTTGTAGTCAATTTTGAGCATTACATTTTTTGGCAGAGAGATCGTATATTCAGCATCATCTGCCTCACGATGTGCCCCTGCGATTGAGATCGTATTACCTTCTTGTGTAACACTGAGTCCAATCCCTGTATTTTCAGGCTCTCCACCAGAAAGAGGTTTTAACCCTTTGGCTTTCTCGGGTAGACCTTCATAATCGCTTGCTTGTATTTGAATCTCCGATCCAGAAATACCTTCTATTCTGATATCCCCGAATAGCTGATTAATCCAAACGACCGTTTCTGTAGCATTTCCTTTTACAGAATAGCTAAAGTCCTGCGCAGATGCGACTGATGCTATCAGCAGCATTGCTGCTAGAATCGTTTTCGTTTTATATGTATTTATCGTTTTCATTTTTACTCTGTTTTGATCTGATTTTATGTTAAAACCTGAATAGCAATTTCCGCTTGTTGCCTTACCTCAGGAGCGATCTCTTCTTTATCAATTATATCTTTCAATGGCGCAATGGCGCTGCGCTCTTCAGCTTCGACCAATATGCTGATGAGCGAAATTTGTATCAACGCATCGTTTTGTGATTCTAATGATTTTACGAGCTCCGCACGAACGTCCGTATTATCTATGTAGTTGGATAATGCCTGGAGAGCTGCGTATCTAACGTTGGGGCTTTCGTCCGAATTCAAGGTGTTAATCAATGTTGAAATAAGCTCGGGGTTCACCTTTTGTGTTGAAGCTTCAATTTGATTCACAGCCATGATACGCTCGCTGGCTGAATATCTTTGCAGAGCACTTGTTAGCGTTACCTCTTTGAGTGCATTGACTTCATCTTTTAGACTTGCCAGCTCAGATGAGCTGGAGCCTTCAGAGAAACGCCCCAAGCCGAACCCTAGAATTAATATGGTCACAGCAGCAGCGATGTGCATCCACGAAAAAGTGGTTCCCTGCCTTGACTGCTCGTTGAAAATTGCCTCACGAAAGTTCATTTCTATGTGAGCGGGAACGTCAACACTTTTGGCATCGCTAATCGTGACAAGGACTTCTTTCAATTCTTGGAATCTCTTGCCAAGACCTTTATCTTCCGAAATCAGTTGTTCCAACTCTTGATTGGGATTTCCCTCAATCAACTCGAGTAGTTCTTCGTCTGTAATTTCTTTTTTCATTTTTTAAAACTTTTGGTACCCCGCAGTTAACCTAGCCTAGTCGTGGTGAAATAGAGTTCTTTCAGTTCTTTCAATGTCCGATGCACTTGCACCTTTATGTTGCTAACTGAAGTTTCCCGCATTGCAGCAATCTGCTCATACTTCAACCCTTCAAATTTGCTTAGCACTAATAATTCTCTTTTCTCATCAGGCAATGCTTTCATTGCTTTATATAATTGTTTTTCGCGCTCTCTATTTTCATCGAATGTTTCTTCTACCACTTCAGGCATTACTTCCACAGGGTTAAACTGATCCCTATGAACTTTCATTTTTCTGAAGTGGTCCTTCACCATATTTCGAGCAATCTGAAAAACCCAGAATTGTACCGCCTGACCTTCCTTGTATGATTTCCTATACTTCATCACCCGAATGAAAAGCTCTTGAGTGAGGTCATCACTATCGTCACGATCCATGGTCGACTTTAGAAAATAATTATATATCCGCTTACTGTAGCGGCTAAATAATTCGTTCAGCTGATCAAGCTGTCCGCTTTTAACTTGAGCCATCAAATGCTCATCCGTGATTTCCAAATTCAAATCCAGTCAACCGAATAGTTCGGCATTAATATTTAGCTAAATTTTAAACCAGCAACGTTGGGTAAATTCTGATAAGTTACCTGCTAGGGGCGAGAAGGTTACAGATAGTTTAAAAAAGCTTGACATGGGTATTCTTGAAACCCCTTGAAACCTTTAGTAGATACCCACCCTCTTAAGTAGAGCCTCAAATCTAGGATCGGATCGTAAAGGCTCCCAAATTGGACTTGATTTTATCATGACAGCGGCACCAAGTTTTAAATCAAGGACCTTTTCCAAATACTGGAAGGCTTCATCGATCATGCCCAGACCGGAGTACAACGTGGCAAAACTCAATTCGAATGCTCCATCCGGGTTTGCGTCGGCATCTTTTTTTAATTCATCTAAGTAAACCAGTGCTACCTCCGTATCTCCTTTTAGAGCGTATGCATATCCGAGCTGAACAAAGGGTTTGATTGAATGCAGAGCCTCTTCGCCACCAATCGCTTCGAAAATCCTTATTGCTTCATCATAGTCTCCATTCATTAAATAGGCCCATCCCTTAAATTCAAAAGCAGGCATGAATTCTGGATCTTGCTCCAATAGCCAATCATAAACTTCAACGGCCATTTTGTAATCTCCTTTCAAATAGTAGGCATCTGCAAGCGTACGGTTTGTAAGCGAAGAAAGTGGATCAATTTCCCTGGTCTTTTCAATGAAGAGAAGCGCTTCATCCAACTTTCCGAATACCATGGGATATAGTGAGCTTGTTAGGTTGGCATCCGGGGATCGGGGGTTTATATCTAAGGCTTTGTTTGAAAAATTTCTGGCCTTTTCGAAATCCCAATGATAGAAGAATTGAACATATGAAAGTGCCAGGTAGGCATTTTCACATTGATCATTAAGCTCCAATGCCTTATTTGCGGACTGTTCGGTCAATAAATATCCTTCTCCAGGCTTTAGAAATCCTGTAAATGACATTAGTGAATATGCAAGTGCTAAGCCAGCGTAGGCCTGATCATAATCCGGCTGTATCGCGATCGCATGTTTAAATGCATTTGTGGCCTTTGCCGCATTATCAGGAGTCCACTTGTTGTAGTAGAAAAGTCCTTGGAGATAGCTGTTATATGCTTCAATCTCCACGTTCTTCGTCTTTTCGGTGGAATCCAGCGAACTACTTGTAAGCTTCTCTTTTAGTTGATGTGATATCTTAAGTGATATTTCATCCTGAACTTCAAAAATGTCCTCAAGTAGTCGGTCATAGGTCTCTGTCCAAAGCTCGTAACCGTCGAACGTGCTGCTAAGCTGTGCGCTGATTCGTACTTTCTTGCCGGACTTTCGCACGCTTCCCTCCAAAATGGACTGAACCTCAAGCTGCTTGCCAATTTCTCGAACATCCATGTTCTTGCCTTTGAATGCAAAAGAGCTTGTTCTGGAAATTACTTTGATTCCCTCGACTTTTGCCAAAGCAGTTATAATCTCTTCGGTGATTCCGTCACTGAAGTATTCGTTTTCAGGGTCCGCACTTCTGTTAATAAAGGGGAGTACGGCAATACTTTTGATCCGCTCTTTGACCTTGCCTTTCAACTCCGTTCGCTGCGGGACAATTAGCCCGTCGTTCGTCAATGCATAAACCTCCACCGGGCGTTTAACATTCTTAAGCTCAAATTCTCCCATCAACGAAGGCTGGAAAGAGGGGTGGTTTTTCAGGTCATCATAAACCTTGTCAGAAATCATCACAGAGCCGGAGGTAGCGAACGATTCAATTCTAGAGGCAATATTTACACCATCACCATAAACCCCATCTTCTTCGATCACTACATCTCCGGTATGAATACCGATTCTCAGCGGGATTTTGTCTGAGATAGATTCTTTTTGTATTGAAACGGCTGAACTCGCAGCAGAAATTGTACTATTGAAAACGGAGAGAGCTCCGTCACCATAGTATTGAAGAATTTTACCGTCATGACCAGAAATCTCACGTTCCAGAATTTTTCTATGGCGATCTCTAAGACCTTTTGCATTGATTTCATCCTCTTGCATCATCGCAGTGTAGCCAGCAAGGTCAGTAAACATGATCGCACTTAATTGCCTTTTCCCCATCAGCCAGATCTTTTTTCTTTAACCATGAAAAAAGCTATTGCAGCTGACAGAAAAGCCAGCGCAGAACTCAGGAGCCCTACCCATTTGTAGGTGGCAATAAAGCCATTCTTAAAAGCTGTATTTACATTCATTTGCAAGGCTGCACTGTATTCAAGGGGTGCACGTGCCTCCCCCAATTTGGTTGTTTCTGCAAGCAACTCTTTCGTTTGAGTCTGAGAAAGATTCAGAGATTCAATTTCACGCATAGAGTAGTTTGTGAAAAGCAGGATCGCCACCGCGCCCAAAACAGCATTCATGAAGGTCCCTGAAATTCTTGTGACACTGTTGTTGATTCCTGATGCGATTCCCGATTGACTTGAATCGACGCAGGTCATTACCGCGGTTGTAAGAGGGACAACAGTAATGGACATACCAATGGCAAAGAGCATAAATGGTGGAAAAAATGTTGTCCAATATTCGGCGGGCCCGGATGTGATCCCAATGAAAGAAAGCCATAGTATTCCTATGCCAGTGAGGGTGGGCCCAATGATTAGAAACTTTCGGACACCGAGTTTGTCAGAGAGTGAGCCCATCTTTCTTGCCAACAGAATCATGACGAATGAAAAGGGCAAGAAGGTGAGGCCCGCCTGAAGCTGAGAGTACCCCTGCACCTGTATGATATTCAAAGACAAGAAAAGCATGATGGCTCCTAGCCCTGCGTAGAGAAAGAAGCTGAGGAGATTTACACCAGAAAAGGTCTTTCGTTTAAATAATTCCAGCGGAATCATAGGCTGGCTCACTTTGGACTCTACCCAAATAAAGACTCCCATCAAAACAGAGCCAATAGCTAAGCTCGTAACGACTATCGGGTTCTCAGATCCAACTTCGGGCATTTCTAAAAAACCAAAGGTGATGAGTGAAAGACTGAGGACCAGCAAGACAGCACCCCTCCAATCAATTTTTGACGCACCTGGCTCCCTACTTTCAGGAACTTTAAAATGGAGAATGAGGATTGATAGAAGGCCGAGAGGCACATTGATAAAAAAGATAAATCTCCATAAGCCAATATCTGCCAACGCTCCTCCCAGAACGGGACCACAAATGGTAACAATGGTTGTTGCAGCAGACCATGAGCCAATAGCTTTTCCCTTTTCTTCTTTGCTGAAGACAGCAGAAATGATTGCAAGACTTCCCGGAATCATTAGCGCACCACCAATTCCTTGAATCATCCTAAAAATGATGAGAAGCTGAATGGATGGCGTGATGCCACACAGTATCGAGCCTATTGTGAAAATCAATATTCCGAACTTGAAGACTTTCACTCTTCCCAATTTGTCACCTAGACTTCCGCCTACAATGATCAATGCGGCAAGCATTAGTAGATATCCATTGAGCACCCAAAATAAATCTGACCCTGTCGCTCCGAGATCTCTTTGCAAGGAGGGTAAAATCACATTTAATGCCGTCCCATCAATAAATGCCATGCTAGAGGCCAGAATCGTTGATATCAAGGTCCATCTCCCTGTAGGACAGTTAAGAGGATACTCATGTTGGGAGGTTGGACTCATAAATCTAAGTTAGTCAAGTAGCACCCAATGACGTAAATGGAACTTCTATATGGACAGAAGATCCGTTACAGGTAAAAAATTAGTGTTCCTACTCCAGCGAAAATGATCATGGCCGTGAAGGTGTACATTATGTCAATCAACAAGAGTTTGAAGATTGTTGTCGACCACCTCTGCCGATAGACTTTTCTTAGTGCTATTAATAAGTAGAGCTGCAGCACTCCTATTGCAATGATGAATGCCCATTGACTTAAAAAAACGCTGGAGGGAAAAATGTAGTCAATCAGTATGACGAAAATCGTAGACAAAGCAAAAATGAACGCATGAAAATGAATGGAGAAGATAAAATGTGAAAGATAGATTCGTTCAGATTTTCTGAACATGATGAAAAGAAACAATGCGAAGAGTGGGAGCAGAAGGAAGAATAGACGTGGAAACCAGACATTAAAGAAGGAATCCAGAAATTCCCCCTCGTCGCTCTTTTCGATTTCAATGGAGGAATCAACCGATCCTAGCACAAGGAAGAAGATGATGCTAATAAAAATGAACATTCGCAATGGTGGAATGTACCGAACTCTTCTTCCAGCCAGAAACTCCTTTGTCAAAAACCCTGGGTTGAATAGCAATGGACGTACACTTCGGATAATTAGTGAATCGAAGGTGAAATAATCACCTAAAAAATCAAGCATAAATTGCTTGAAATGAACGACCTTGTCTTTGTGCTCTTGGCCGCAATCTGGACAGAACTTAAATCCGGGGTCCAGATTCAGTTCACAGTTTTTGCAAATCCTTTCCAATTTCTTCTCTTTATGCTATTATTGATAATTCTTGAAAGAAGTTCGTTGCGTTGAGGATCAAATCTATTATCATATGTTTACTTGCAGCTGCAATTTCTTTTGCATCCTCGGCACAGAGGATCGTAGTGGATACAGCATCTACAAATAAATATATCATAAAAAGGGCACCTGTGGCTGAACCTCCTGCTGAGGAGGTAAAAAAGGAAGACCTAAATTTTGGTGATCGAGCTCTTTCTATCGGACAGGGGATTCTAAATAGATTGAAGGCGCGTCTCAATTTAGAAGAGGCTAGCGAAAGCCTCAAGGCTAAAAAAGAAAAGTATCTTGGAAAAAAAGAGGAGGTTGAGCCGGAACCAAAAGCCAAGGAAAACACGGACAACTAATTGTTGTGATATCAGCCCCTTTATCATTCTGTGCTAAAGCCAAATTGTCAGATTTCATGTGAATTACTTCAGATTTAGTGACATTTTGTCTGCAAATAGTGCAAGAAAACGACTGGAATAGCTTTTGATACCTCCCGATTGTACATTAAAAATGATCGGCTATGAACTTCAACAACTATACAATCAAATCACAAGAGGCACTTCAGAAAGCAACTGAAATAGCATCTGGTTTTCAACATCAGGTGATAGAAACAGCTCATCTGGCGAAGGCTATTTTACAGTCTGATGAAAGCCTTATTTCATTCTTGCTTAAAAAATTGGGAGTTACTAAGAACTCCCTTGAACAGCAAATTGACAAGGTAATTGAGGGTTTTCCAATTGTGCAGGGAGGCCAGCCATATTTATCTAACGATGCGGCAAAATCGCTCCAAAACGCCGAGAAACATTTGAAGGAATTCGGAGATGAATTTGTTGCGGTGGAGCATATCATTTTGGGTTTGCTGGATGGAAATGATAAGATTGCTCAAATTCTCAAGAACGAAGGTTTTGACAAGAAACAACTGGTTGTTGCAATAAAAGAACTGAGGGGTGGAGAATCTGTGACAGATCAAAACGCGGAAGCCAAGTATCAGTCGCTGGGGCGATACTCTAAAAACCTTAACGACTTGGCGAAGAAAGGCAAGATCGATCCCGTCATTGGGCGAGACGAGGAGATTCGAAGGGTGCTACAAATACTGGCAAGAAGAACTAAGAATAACCCAATCCTTTTAGGAGAACCAGGTGTCGGAAAAACAGCAATTGTAGAAGGAATGGCTCAGCGGATTGTAGACGGAGACGTTCCTGAAAACCTCAAATCTAAAACGATCATTTCCCTGGATATGGGATTATTGGTTGCTGGAGCAAAGTACAAAGGGGAGTTTGAAGAAAGACTAAAAGCGGTTATTAAGGAAGTGACTGACAGTGATGGAGAAATCATCCTATTTATCGATGAGATCCACACATTGATCGGTGCTGGTGGAGGAGGCGAAGGTGCTATGGATGCTGCCAACCTGTTAAAGCCAGCCCTTGCGCGTGGAGAACTTCATGCAATCGGAGCTACGACACTAAAAGAATATCAGAAATATGTAGAAAAAGATAAAGCGCTGGAAAGAAGATTTCAATCAGTGATGGTAGATGAGCCGTCCGTTCCGGACGCAATATCAATCTTACGGGGCATAAAAGACAAGTACGAACTCCATCATGGTGTTCGAATCAAGGATGATGCTGTGATTTCCGCAGTGGAACTTTCAAGCAGATACATTTCTGACCGATTTCTACCAGATAAGGCTATTGACCTGATGGATGAAGCAGCGGCAAAATTGAGAATCGAAATTGACTCGTTGCCTGAGGAGCTTGATGAACTGAATCGCAGGATAATGCAGTTGGAGATCGAAAGAGAAGCGATCAGAAGAGAAAAGGACAAGCATAAGGAATCTGAGCTGAGTAAAGAAATCGCTGATCTTGAGGGTGAGAGGAATGAGCTGAAGGCCAAGTGGGAAAATGAGAAAAACGTAATTCAAGGACTTAGAAGTGCCAAGGAGAATATTGAGCAACTGAAGAATGAGGCAGAAAATGCAGAGCGAAGTGGAGACCTGGGACTCGTTGCGGAAATTCGATATGGAAAGTTGGGGGAAGCAGAAGCGCAGCTGGAAGATTTCCGTAAACAACTCTCAGAAATGCAGGGTGAAGAAAGCTTGTTGAAAGAGGAGGTTGACGCTGAAGATATTGCAGGAGTGGTCGCAAGATGGACAGGTATTCCAGTGACGAAAATGTTGCAAGGAGACAGGGAAAAGCTGATAAACCTGGAGGAGGAACTTGGAAAAAGAGTGGCTGGGCAGGAAGAGGCAATTCAAGCAGTTTCAGATGCAGTGCGCAGGAGCAGAGCAGGGCTTCATGATCCAAAACGACCTATTGGGTCCTTCATTTTTTTGGGGACAACCGGTGTTGGAAAGACAGAGTTGGCGAAAGCCTTGGCCGAGTACCTATTCAACGATGAAAACTCCATGGTCAGAATTGATATGTCTGAATACCAGGAGCGTCATGCGGTCAGTAGGTTGATAGGAGCGCCTCCGGGATATGTCGGATATGATGAGGGTGGACAGCTCACTGAAGCGGTTCGAAGAAAACCATACAGTGTGATTTTGCTAGATGAGATTGAAAAAGCGCACCCGGATGTATTCAACATTTTGCTTCAAGTGCTTGACGATGGGCGGCTGACAGATAACAAAGGGAGGGTGGCAAACTTCAAGAACACAATTGTGATCATGACGACGAATATTGGATCAGGTTTAATTCAGGAAAGCTTCGAGCGGTTGGATGAGAAGAATCCAGAGCCAGTGATTGAAGAGACAAAGGCGCAAGTGTTCGAATTATTGAAGAAATCTGTAAGGCCGGAATTCCTGAACCGAGTGGATGAAACAATTATGTTCCGACCGCTGAGTCAAGAGGATCTTCAGCAGATTGTAGGCATTCAGTTTAAGTTGATCCAAAGAAGATTAGAAGAAAGTGGAATTAAGATAGAGGCAGATGAAAAAGCCTTGAAATTTCTTGGACAGGTTGGGTTTGATCCGCAGTTCGGAGCTCGACCCTTGAAAAGAGTCCTTCAGCGAGAAATACTAAATGAGCTTTCAAAATCGATTCTTGATGGATCGATCAAGAAGGATTCAGTTATCGGGATTACGCTTTCAGATCAGAATAAGATTGAGTTTTTGAACTTGGATTCAGTGGAGATAGAGAGTTAGAGATGGTCGAAGTGGATCATTTTATCTGTAGACTGACTTTCTGCTTTTAGTGCAAAATTTTGGAGAAGGTAGACATTTTGTAGACCATGGTTTTCAGCGTAAACAGCTAAAAATCTCGTCTATTCGAGCTCTTGTCACTTGATAAGAACATCACACTACTAACAAAATCCGATGAATCACTTTATAGCCCTATGCAATCCCGATCTATGCACTTTGAAGCGAGTGCTACATGCTGTAACATTGTTTGTTGCTGTTTTCTCCACCTCTGGTCAAGCTTATAGAATCGAACAAATAGACACTTTGTTCTACAATGCTCAGGAAACTAGAAGAGCTCCGGACTCAATCTGGGCGATTGCTGAGAGAATTGAGATTTTGAGTAGAGAGTTTAATTATGAGTGGGGATTTCTGCAAAGTAATTTGATCAAGGGAATTGCCCTCTATCAAAAGAATGAACTGGATAGTTCGGCGAAAACTTTGCTGGAAGTTGTCGGTGATGTCGAAGCTCTTGAAAGAAAGTCCTTTGAAGAAGGAAGAGCAAGAAATTACCTTGGCTTGATTTATCAACGGCTTAATAATTTTGATAAATCCGAGAACAATTTTCGTCAGGCAGCTCAAGTGTTTGAGCCTCTGAACAAGAAGGAACACTACGTGATGAGCTTAAATAATATTGGGGTCATTCATGCGATGAGGGGACAGTATTCGGAGGCGTTGGAGATCTTCTTGAATGTTCGCGATATCGCGTTAGACGGGGAGATTCCGCGAGCAAGAGGGAGACTATCCCGGGCACTTACCAATATTTCTCAGGTCTACTCTGCCATGGGGCAATCTAATCTGGCAATTGACTTTGCTAAGCAAGGCTTACAACTTAAAAAGGAAATCGGAGATACAGTTGCAATGGGGAATTCTTACAATATTATTGGAGAGATTTTCTTTCAACACGAATTGTACGACAGCGCATTGTTTTATCATGGCCAGGCCCTGCAGTTAAAGCCATCAAACTATCTGAGATACACACCTATAGTCTACGGAGCTCATCAGTCTATCGCCCAGATATACGCGCAACAAGGAGAGTTGGAGCAAGCAATCTCCCTTTTACTGTCCTCCATGAAGTTGCGTAGAAGCAATGAGAATTATCAAGTCAATGATGCCTATAACCTAATTGCGCAATACAAACAGGAGCTTGGACAGTTTGATAGCGCAATTTATTACTCAAATAGCGCGTTTCTTGATGCTGTAGTGAACAACGATAAACCGGGTGCTAGAGACGCTTCGAAACGTTTATCTGAGATATTTTTTGCCATGAATCGATTTGATTCTGCCTATCGGTACCAATCACTATTTCATAAATATCATGATTCAATCTATAATGAATCAACCAAGGAAAAATATAATAACCTCCGGATCGAACTAGAAACATCTGAAAAACAGAAAGAAGTGGAAGTGCTACAAAAGCAAATTGAAATCGACGAGAAAAATCGCGCCCTTCTAGTTGTTTCGATTATTGCGATAATTATTCTCTCCCTGGCAATCACGGTTTACTTGATCCTGAGAAATAGAAACAGGCAATTGAAACTCGAAAATGAAATCGAAAAAGGACAATCTGCACTACAGCAGCAGACACTGCACATGATGAACATGAGCAACAACATTCAAGAAATAGAATCAGGGTTGAAATCCATGAAGAAAAAGGAAATGGTTCAGGGTAAGGATGTGCAGTCTTTGCTAAATAGCATTTTTGTCAATCGGTCATTTGAAAGGGAGTGGGAGCAGCTTGAAACACATTTTTCAAAAATCCATCCAGATTTCAACAGCCAGCTATTAAGGCGACATGATAATCTCACCCAAAAGGAGCGCCGATTGTTGGCTCTTGTAAAACTGGACCTAAATACAAGAGAGATTGCGGGGATTCTGAGTATTGAGCAACGAAGTGTTGTTATGAGCCGATATCGATTAAAGCAAAAATTGGGGCTAGGAGAAAGTGAGGACTTGGATTTGTATGTCCAGACTTTTTAGCAGCATTCATTTTCTCATTAGCATTAAAAAGGGTAGTCGGTTTTGAAGGATGATCGCATCGACCCACAGTTTGATACGCTTCATGTGAAAAAAATAACTTTCAATAACAGCCATACGTGACTAGATTTATCAATTGACAATAATGAGTCAAATTGGTCTATCATGAGATACTTTTTTTCCCCACTATTTTCACTGATTCTTTGCGCACAAATTGTGGCGCAAACTTCTGGAATTGAAACAATAGACTCATTGTTCTCTCAAGCTCAGCGTATCTCACCTGAGCACCCAGATTCTGCATATAACCTGAGTGAAGAAATCAGAATTCTTAGCCGAGAGTCGAACTATGACTGGGGGTTGATTCAGAGTAAATTGATAAAGGCATCAATTCTATTTAACAAGAATCAATTGGACTCAGCCTCCAGGAGCCTGCTGGAGCTAACAAGTCAAATAGAAGCCATAAAGGATAAATCGATGGAAGAGGGGATTGCAAAATTCACACATGGAAAAATATATTTTAGATTAGGTAGCCTTGAAAAATCGCTGTCAAGCTTTACGAAAGCGCAATCTATATTTCGAAGTCTTGGTGACAACAATTACCTGTGCATGTCAACCTCAAGCATAGGTACCGTGTACGGAAGACAAGGTGATTACCCAAGAGCGTTGGAATATTTTTTGGAGGCATTGAAAATTGCAGAGGATGGAAATTTGTCAGGATTAAGGTTTGCCGAGGTATCAAATAATATTGCTTTGGTGTACGGAAGAATGGGGCTGAATGATGAAGCCTTAGATTTCGCAAAAAAGGCAATGCAGTACGACTTAGAGTCTGGTAGTCAATTGTCGATTTGCAAATCGTACAACGCTATCGCTGGGATTTACTACCTAGGTGATAAGTATGACAGTGCCCTGTATTACTACAATCTTAGTATTAAATCAGCGGAGGATGATCCACAATTTATTTCCGTTGTTCAAAGGGCTCTCAGCAATATATCAAATATCTATACTGCCCAGGGAAAACAAAGAGAAGCGATAAATCTGCTGGAATCTGTGCATCCAAGAAATGAAAGTCAATCAGCAACTATTGCCAATATGATAGCAGCCAATCACCTTGGATTAGGAGAGTATAAACAAGCCATTGAATACGCCAGAAAAGCCCTTCTACCGGCAACGAGTAACAACATCAGAATAGCAATCAGAAATTCGTACGAATATTTACAGAAGTCCTACTGGAATCTGCAAGTATTTGATTCTGCGTACCATTATCTGTCAAAATACAATTCCTATCAGGACTCAATCTACAACGAATCCAATGATAGAAAATTTGGCAATCTTCGGATCGAACTGGAAACCCTGGAGAAGCAAAAGGAAATTGAAATTCTACAGAAGCAAAGCGAAATCGACGAAGCTAACCGAGCGCTATATATCACGGTTATCGTTGCGATAACTATACTCTCTTTGGGTATTACGATCTTTTTGATATATCGAAATAGAAACAAGCGGTTAAGCTTGCAAAGCGAGATAGAGAAGGGGCAAGCTGCCCTACAACAACAGACACTTCACATGATGAACCTCAACAATAGCATTCAGGAAATCGAAACGGGATTGAAGTCGCTGAAGAAGAAAGAAATGGTTCTTGGAAAGGATGTTCAGTCGTTGCTAAACAACATTTTCGTTAATCGATCTTTCGAAAGGGAATGGGAACAACTTGAAACTCATTTCTCAAAAATCCATCCAAACTTCAATATTCAGGTGCTGAAGCGGCATGATAACCTCACCCAGAAAGAGCGACGGTTGTTAGCATTGATCAAACTAGATCTCAATACACGTGAAATCTCAAATATTTTCAGCATTGAACAGCGAAGCGTAGTAATGAGTAGGTACCGTTTGAAGCAAAAACTGGGACTAGCCGAGAAGGAAGATTTGGCAGCATATGTCCAAACTTTTTAACACCTAGAGCCTATAAAAATCTCACATCTTCCACTTCACCTTTTCCTATTTCGTCACTTACTAAATCAAGAAACTTGTCCTTGGAGTTTTGCATTTCCTGCTTGAGTGGAGCAGAGCTCAATTTGACGAAAAGAGTTTTCTTCTTGAAAAAAATCTGAGTTGTGCGAGAAGCGATTGTTTTACCCATCACTTTTTCCCAGTTGGTGATTAGCTGCTTTTGCTTGAAGGTATGCTCAAGGTTTTCTTCCTTGAGAAATTGATTGAATGCGGTGCGGAAATTTTTGATTGAATCCTCGCTCATGTGGTAAGTTCTATAAAATTGACTTCTTTGTCCGTATTAAATAACTCTTTGCTTCTGTCTTTTCTTGCGTCGGTAATAAAGATCTGCCCAAACCTCTTTTGATCCAGAAGCAATGCAACTAGTAATTCAATACGTGAATCATCCAGCTTATCAAAAATGTCGTCCAGAAGCAGGATGGGCTTTTTGTCAGTCTTGTCAGCCAAGAAGTCATAGAGGGCTAGTTTAAGGGAAATGATAAATGTCTTTTGTTGTCCCTGCGAACCAAATTTCTTGATGGCTTGACTATCAAGTGTGAACTCGAAATCATCCTTATGACAACCCAGCATTGTGCGTTGCATGACTTGGTCTTTCGGGAAGTTGGCCTTAAATATTTCTTCAAAATCATCACTCACTTGTGTCTTGAACGCTAAGCCGGGAGTTTCTCTCCCATCGTGTAAATCTTTGTAGTTCTTTTCGAGAAAAGGCAAAAAAGATGAAACAATTTCAGATCTGCATGCTGAGATTTCTTTTGAAAACGGGATTAGCTGATCATCATACGTTTCAATTAATTTGTAATCAACCGATTTTCCATCGTTTTGCTTGAGCAGCGAATTGCGCTGCTTTAAAAGCCTGTTATAACCCAACAACATTTCCAGGTATTCTTGATTAAACTGACAAAGGGCACCGTCGAAGAATTTACGACGTTCTTCACTTCCTTCTTTGATCATGGACGTGTCGTCAGGCAGTACAATAACCAATGGAACCCTTCCGATCATGTCTCTGAGTTTCTCGGGCTCTTTTCCATCTACTTTGATGATTTTAGCCTTGCCTTTTTCGAACTGTAATGCTTCCGTAAAATCATCGTAGTTCCCGAAAATGGTGAATGCGTCCTTCTCATGATTTATCACCAAACGATCGGAAGATCCTAGGGCACTTTTTGTAAAGGACAGGTAGTAAATCGCATCAAGTAAATTTGTTTTTCCTGTCCCGTTCTTCCCGACCACACAGTTTATCCCATCGTTGAAATTGAACGTGGCATTTACATGGTTCTTAAAATGGGTAAGCTTCAGGCTTTTTAGGATCATTGATTTTGATTTAATTTCGCAACCCCAAAGCAATTATAGAGGCTATATTGCCAATAAATAAAACATTTGCTCATGGCAGCTAAATCAACAGCAAAAAAGACTGTTTTCTCAAAAGCTCAATACATGGAATGGTACCGTTCGATGCTCTTGATGAGACGATTTGAAGAGAAGGCAGGACAACTTTACGGACAACAAAAGATCAAAGGGTTTTGTCATCTGTACATTGGACAGGAGGCATGTGCAGCGGGCGCTGTGTCTGCGTTGGAAAAGGACGATAAACATATCACAGCCTATAGAGATCATGCACACCCAATCGCTTTGGGAACTAATCCTGATAGAGTGATGGCTGAGCTTTTTGGAAAAGCAACCGGTGTATCGAAAGGAAAAGGGGGCTCAATGCATATGTTTGATAAGGAAGTGAACTTTGTTGGAGGGCACGGTATCGTTGGTGGCCAGATTCCATTGGGTGCAGGCATTGGTTTTGCTGAGCAATACAAAGGGACAAAAAATCTTTGCATCTGCTCTATGGGTGACGGAGCTGTGCGTCAGGGTGCTTTGCATGAAACCTTCAACATGGCTATGACGATGAAAATGCCAACCATTTTTGTGGTGGAAAATAATGGCTATGCGATGGGCACGTCAGTGGAAAGAACCTCCAATGTTACAAATTTGGATACACTGGCGAAAGCATATAATATGCCATCGAAGTCTGTGGATGCAATGAGAGTTGAGGATGTGCATTTGGCAGTTAAAGAGGCGGCCGATCGAGCCAGGAAAGGAGATGGACCGACATTTTTAGAGTTCAGAACCTACAGGTATAAGGGTCATTCAATGTCTGATCCAGCTAAGTATAGAACCAAGGAAGAGTTGGAAGAATACAAACAGCAAGATCCAATTGAACAGGTAAAGCAGACCATTCTTAAAAACAAGTGGGCAAAAGAAGAAGACTTAAAAGCAATTGATACAGAGATCAAAGAACGTGTATTAGAAACAGTAAAGTTTGCTGAAGAGTCGCCATGGCCGGATGCCTCTGAAGCCTATAATGACAACTACATTGAATCTGACTATCCATACATAACCACTTGATTTAGCCAAATCGTTCATACTCTCTATAAATAAATATATCTTTGCGTGCTCAAATTTCACCTTGCATAATTAAGAGGTAGTATAGTTGATAAATAAGACATTTAAATAAAATGGCAAAAGGCAAAAAGAAAGATGACGGCATAGAGATCCTCGAAGATCCAAATGCAATCGTTGAAAAGGCCAACGAGTTTTTAGATAACAAAAAGAACAGAACCATAGTCTTCACAATTGGAGCATTTTTGGCAGCTGTAGTGGTAGGAATTGCAGGTTACAACTACTACATCTCTGACAAAAACAATACGGCTCAAGAGGAATTATTTCAGGCACAGTTCTACTTTGAGGCAGATAGTCTGGGACTTGCCCTTAATGGTGATGGAAACAGTTACGGGTTTTTGGAGATTATCAGTGAGTTTCCAGGGACAAAAGTTGCAAACCTTTCCTACTTCTATGCTGGAGCTTCCTATCTCCGACTTGGAGATTTTGATGGAGCGATCAGACACCTTAAAGAGTTTAGCAGCTCTGATTACCTGGTTCAAGCAAGAGCTTTTGCGCTGATTGGCGACGCCTATCTGGAGCAAGACGATTTCACAAACGCTTCTGATTACTACAGACAAGCATCTGATTATAAGGCAAACAGGTATTTCTCTCCGGTATATTTGAAGAAGTTGGCAATTGCGAAGGAAAATGGAGGAGATCTGGCTGGTGCAGTTTCGGCCTATGACGAGATTATTGATGATTACCCCCAATCGGAGATGATTCATGAGGCTAAGAAGCATAGGACGAGATTACAGGCCTTGGCAGCGGAGCTTTAGAAACCAAAAATTTTGAACAATGTCATCTTACAGATCGCTTCTGTGAGATGACATTTTTTATTTAGAGAAACTTAACACTCTTTTGTTTCATGGCATCCTCAGAAAAGAATCTTAGCGACATAAAGATTTCCAACTCTAAGAACATCAGCAAGTTTAAAGTTGGCATTGTAGTTTCCGAATGGAACGAACAAGTCACCGAATCACTCTATGCAGGCGCTCATAAAACGTTGGTTGATGCCGGCGTTTCCCGCAACAACATTGAGCGTATGGATGTTCCGGGAAGCTTCGAGCTAAGCCTTGGCGCGCAATGGATGGCGGAACAAAAGGAACTGGATGCTGTGATTTGCTTGGGCTGTGTGATTCAGGGAGAAACCAAGCACTTTGACTTCATCTGTGATGCTGTTGCACATGGTATTACCAATGTTGGATTGAAGTTCAATAAACCTGTCGTTTTTGGTGTGCTGACTACCAATGATATGAAACAGGCGTTAGATAGAGCCGGAGGGAAGCATGGTAACAAAGGCGATGAAGCTGCTGCCACTGCCTTAGGGATGCTATCTGTTCGCGGTTAGTCTACTATTGACCCTAGAATTCGAAACCTGATCGTGTCTTTCAACATGATCTTTTGATATCCATCAATTTGATACCGACTGATACTTCCCTCAGTCAATGTGAGGTTGATATCCCGATGATGTACATAGACATCTTTATCTTCATGGATGGTGGCTTTAATGGAGGTGATGCCACCCTTTTCACTGGTGAATGAAAAGGAATTTAAGCTCCCACTCTCTTTTTCACCAAGTATTAAAACAATCAAATCTTCAGATTCTTCTTTGTCAAAGGCGCCTACGTACTCTGGCTGGTTAGGGTTTATTTCTTTAAGAAATGACAATTCTGTTGCCCATGAGAGTGAATCCATTTGCAATTGTTTGCTTTCGTTTTTTCCGTCAAGCCAAACTTGTTTGTCCAAATCCCTGCTTTGTAACCTAGAAGTCTGGGAGCTAAGTAGCAAATCAATCTCCGGATAGGAAGCAATGCCTATTGACTCCGGTTTCATACGCTCACAGGCAGAAGATAGGAGCGCAATCGCAACCCATAAAATCCTCAAATCTTCAAATCGATTCATTGTCAAATTAATATTTCTCCCGTCATTTCTTTAGGGATAGCGATTCCCATGAACTTCAAAATGGTTGGTGCAAGATCTCCAAGTTTTCCGCTTTTCAAGTTGCCGCTGAATTCATTATCAACCACAATGAAAGGAACAAGGTTCGTGGTATGAGCAGTGTTTGGACTTCCGTCTGGATTGAGCATAATGTCTGGATTGCCGTGATCAGCGATGACGATGGTCAAGTATTCATTTTCCATGGCGGCATTCACCACAGCTTCGGTACATCTGTCAACCTCTTCGCAGGCTTTTACCGCTGCTTCAAAAACACCAGTATGGCCCACCATGTCTGGGTTGGCAAAATTAAGACAGATAAAATTCGCTGTCTTCGCATTTAGCTGAGGGATAATTTTATCTCGTATGTCTGCTGCACTCATTTCGGGCTGAAGATCGTAGGTAGCCACCTTGGGAGATGGACAAAGAATTCTGGTCTCACCCTCGAATGGTTTCTCACGACCACCTGAAAAGAAAAATGTCACATGTGGATACTTTTCTGTTTCCGCAATTCGGATTTGCTTTTTTCCTTCTCCCTCGAGCACTTCTCCTAAGGTTTTTGCAAGATTGTCTTTGTCATACATGACATTAACTTTCTGAAATGAGTCATCATAGTTGGTAAGAGTCACATAGTAAAGATTCATTTTACGCATTCCATGCGCAGGAAAATCCTCTTGTGTCAATGCTTGGGTTATTTGCCTTCCCCTGTCTGTTCTGAAATTGAAGCAAAGCACAACGTCTCCATCCTCAATCTTGGCATTTGAGCAAATAATAGGTTTTACGAACTCATCAGTGACTCCATCGTCGTAGGATTTACGAAGGGCCCCAAGCGGATCATCTGTTTTGTTGCCAACTCCATTTACCAGAGCATCATAGGCTAACCTCACCCGTTCCCATCGTTGGTCACGGTCCATCGCATAGTATCGACCCGTAATAGTGGCAAGCGACCCAGTGGATTTTTCCATGTGACTTAGAAGATCAGCGAGGTAATCTACACCTCCTTGAGGATCAGTATCACGCCCGTCTGTGAATGCGTGAACGTAAACGTTCTCGACTTTTTCTTTTCCTAAAGCATCAAGCAAACCTTTCAAGTGATTGATGTGGGAATGCACGCCACCATCAGAAACCAGGCCGATCAAATGCACAGCCTTGCTCTCCTTTTTTGAATAATTTATAGCATTTTGAAGGACCTCATTCGTTCCTATTGACTCATCTTTTACAGCATTGCTGATCTTGACAAGATCCTGGTATACGATGCGACCAGCACCAATATTCATGTGACCAACTTCCGAATTTCCCATTTGACCCTCAGGCAGCCCCACAGCAAGTCCTGAAGCCTCCAGAGTGCTATGTGGATATTTTCCAAGTAAGTGATCCATAAATGGAGTATCCGCCGCATCGATTGCGGATACAGATTTGTCTTTGGCAATTCCCCAGCCATCCAGAATCATTAGCAGTACATTCTTGTTCATGTGCTTTTGTTCGTTTTCGGAAGGATACAGCAATAACCCTTTTTATCAAGGAACGGTAAGTCTCAACATCCAGAGAACTACATTAAGGTCTTCCTTACGGCAAATATAGATGTGTGTGCTTTGATGTCGATCTTTGAATAAGTAAATTCGGCATGGTTTTAGTTCAATTCAGCGAGCTTAACTTTTTTATCAATGAAGTATATACTTGTTTCTTTGTGTTTGTTCTTCGGCCAGGGCGAGGACGCTACGATCAGTGAAATAGGAACTGCCTTAAAATCAGGCAGTTCAAGGGAACTGATAAAATACTGCAACGAAACGGTTGAAATCAAGATCGACGGTCAGAGCTCAAATTACAGTCAAGCTCAAGCAGAGGTTGTTTTACGAAATTTTTTCACAAAGAACCCTTCAAAAAATTTCACGTACATTCATCAAGGCTCCTCTCCCGAGGGTCTGAAATACAATATTGGAAGATATGCACATGACAAGGGTACCTACCGGGTTGTGATGTTTATTAAAAAAATTGGGGATAATTACCTCATCGATACTTTGAATTTCAGTCAGGAGTAACTTATTTCGCTGCCTCGCTGTTTTAATCGCCAAAATGAATCCACCATATCTCACTGATAAGAATATCAGGAATTTTATAAAGAATGCTCTCGCCGAGGATATTGGTGACGGAGATCACTCATCGATAGGCTCTATTCCGGAGAAATCGACTAGTAAAGCACATTTGTTAATCAAGGATGAAGGCATGATTGCAGGCCTGGATATGGCGCAGCGCATTTTCAATTTCGTTGATAGCTCCTTGGAACTACAATTCCATAAAGGAGATGGAGACATGGTTGAAAATGGAGAAATTGGATTTATGGTTTCGGGAAATTCAAGATCCATTTTGTCGGCCGAGCGTCTGGTGCTCAATTGTCTACAAAGAATGAGTGCGGTGGCAACCTATACCAACCACATGACCAACCTAATTAAGGGGACCCGCGCAAGATTGCTTGATACCAGAAAGACAACGCCGCTGTTTAGATTGGCGGAGAAATGGGCTGTAGTAATCGGAGGTGGAGTAAATCATCGATTTGGTCTCTACGATATGGTTATGTTGAAGGATAATCATGTAGACTTTGCCGGGGGAGTAAAAAAGGCAATCAAGGATACTGTGAAGTACCTTACCGAAAATAAGCCTGAGTTGAAAATTGAAATTGAAGTTCGAGGTTTATCTGAGCTGGCGGAAGTCATAGAAGTGGGTCAGGTGCATCGGGTGATGTTGGACAATATGTTACCCTCTGAAATTAAACAGGCTATCCAAATGATCGCTGGCCGCTTCGAAACCGAGGCCTCTGGTGGGATTACTGAAAAGAACATTGCAGAGATAGCAGAGACAGGTGTTGACTTTATTTCAGTAGGGGCACTTACTCATTCCTACAAGAGTCTTGATATGAGCTTAAAAGCTTTTTAATAGGCAAGAATCATCCCATTTTTGCGGAAAGAATTTTGAATCAATGATTGTACGAACGAAGAAATATAAACTTCCCACAAAAAAGTATATCGGAATAGCTTTTAAGGCTGTTTTGAAGCAGCAGTGGTGGGTGCTTCTCATCTATCTTACTATCTGCGCTGGCTACTTTTGGATTCCCAATGCTTGGTGGATCATTGGAGCTAGTATAGCCCTTGTGCTTTATTTGCTTTTCTGGCTGATTCAGTTTGCCGGGGTTACGCAACTTGAGCAGGGAAAATTTATGTTTGAGAAACTCTCCTATGAAATTTCGTCTCAGCAAATCATGCTCAAGGTTAGCGCGAATCAGGGAATGCCCATTAAGTGGGATCAAATCAAAAGAGTCATGAAGAGGAAGGAAGATTTTGTATTCTTTCTTAGCAAGGCCCAATTAATACATCTGCCATTCAAAATCTTCAACAACAAAAACGAAATCAGCTTCATCGAAGCAGTCCTGAAAAGGAAAGGCTATACCAAATAATGGCTCGAAAGATCGAGTTGATTGAAGCAAAGCAGAAGGCAGGAAGATTTTGTGCATTTCAGGAGCGTTCACCAAAGGAAGTATTAGATAAGCTTAAAAGCTGGGGCTTACCACACGAATACACAGATCAGGCACTAAATGAACTTATTAATGAGGGTTTTGTAGACCCTCAGAGATTTGCAAATGCCTATTGCTATGACAAGTTCGAGTTTAATTCCTGGGGGAAACAGAAAATAAGGGCCAATATTTTTCTGCACCAATTGGACTCTGATATCATCGAGAGCGCCCTGAAGAGAATTGATGAAACCAGATACTTTGCAAGAGTAGTAGATCTGGCGAGCAAGAAGTGGAGTATGCTAGAGGGGCAGGACGATGCAAAAAAGAAACAGAAGACACTTGCCTATCTGGGAAATAAAGGCTTTGAGTCAGACTTGATCTGGAAAGCAATCAATCAATTAGCCACGAAATAAAGACTTTCGGGCAGAAGATGACCGTAAACCAACCTTAGTTTCAAATAGTCGTTCTTTTTACATCTATCAATAATAGAAATGGCTCATTGTGATTAGAATTTCTATTTTTGTGGATTCAAAAATCAATCATGCTCCAAGCATCAGCTACAGACCTACTCGATCAACTGAAAGAAATTATTCGAAACTGCAAAGGGAAGGACTTTTCCAAACCACTGCCAGTGCTAAGTGGTTCTACGTTTGGTCAACATGTTCGTCATACCCTTGAGTTTTTCATTTGCCTATTCGATGCAAAGAACGAAGGGCTGATAAACTACGATAATCGAAACCATGATAAATTCATTGAGACCGATCCGGCATTGGCGATAAGTGTTATTGAATCTATTCAAGAATTTTTATCAACACAGACGACGGATTTTCCAGTTTCGTTTGAGGCGAATTATACGTTGAAGGAAGGGGAACTGCAAAAGATGCCTAGCAGCTTCAGTCGTGAATTAGCATACAATATTGAACATGCAATTCACCATATGGCACTTTTGAAAGTAGCTGTAAAACAATCGCTCGATTACATTGAACTACCGGAAAATTTCGGAGTTGCCACTTCAACCGTAAGGTACCAGGCAGGTTCCAATGCCTGAGATTTCCTGGCTCTCTAGGTTGAAAACTAAGCTGGCTAATTGGGAGTATTGGCCCTTTTCGATTCTCTATTTTCCGGTCTTCTTTTATTTTGGCTGGCTGACAATCAGAGCCCGATCGATTTTCTTTTTTACCGCTTCAAACCCATCCATTGATTTTGGAGGGATGTTCGGCGAAAGAAAATCGGACATCTTCGATATCATTCCAGATAAATACCTTCCGATAACCGAACTAATCGAAAAAGGAGATTTTGTATCAGCCAGACAAAAGGCAAAAATGACAGGCTATCCGCTGATCGCTAAGCCCGATATCGGAGAACGGGGAATCTGGGTAAGCAAAATCAATACTGAAAAAGAACTTGAGACCTATACACGACAATGTCCGGTAGACTTCCTACTTCAGGAACTGGTTAACTTCCCAATCGAACTAGGTGTCTTTTACATAAAATATCCCGGAAAAACGGGACAGGTAACATCTATTGTACGGAAAGAGTTTTTGACTGTGCAG
Source organism: Cyclobacteriaceae bacterium (assembly GCA_039961455.1). Taxonomy (GTDB): domain Bacteria; phylum Bacteroidota; class Bacteroidia; order Cytophagales; family Cyclobacteriaceae; genus Ekhidna. Next base: position 99,645 of record JBDVJN010000083.1, read on the forward strand.
GGAGATGGTAAGACAACTATTCGGCAGCTTTTGGAGAATAGTACCAGGGCAATGCTTACTGCTGACCTATCTAGCGATTTTTTAAGAGAGAAGGGAAACAGTGTCCCTGAGAAAGGTGAGGAGGTTCAAGTAGAGCCTATTGGAAATCACTGTAGGGGAACGAAGTTTTTAAATGATGAGTCTGAAATTGATGACCAATTAACAAGAGCCATTTGCCGAATTGCTGATGAGATTCCAGATTTCTATTTTGGACGATTTGATCTGAAATGTAACTCGTTGGAGGATCTGCGAGCTCTCAAAAACTTCAAAATACTTGAACTGAATGGAGCTGGAGCTGAACCCGGCCACATATATCAGCCTGGGTATTCGCTATTCCGAGCCTACAAGGATATCCTTTGGCATTTGCGCGCTTTGGCTGATATTAGCATTCTAAATCACAAAGGAGGGACTCCATACTGGTCATTTACGAAGGGCTATCAAAAATGGACAAGCCATAAAAATCACAACCGACTTCTTTACAAGAAATGAATTTACAAACGCTCATCGTTGCATTTGTGGTAAGCTATATCGGGTCAATTCCTCCTGGAACGATCAACGTTTCGGTGATGCAGCTTGCGATTCAAAAACGACGAAGAGCTGCCATTTTTCTTGCTTTTGCGGCTTCTGCTATCGAGTTCGTTTATGCTGGATTCACGGTCCAGTTTCACATTTTGCTTACAAGCAATCCTACCCTGGCAACTTATTTCAAGATCACTACCTCGCTCGCTTTAATTGGTCTTGGCCTCTGGAATATCTTCTCTAAGATGACTTCCGAATCAGTAATCGTGAAAGGAGAAAAAGGGCGACACGGATTCCTCAGAGGGATATTGTTAGGGATATTCAATCCTATGACGATTCCATTTTGGTTAGCGATCACCACTTATTTGGAAAACGATGGCCTTGTTTCTGTTGACGGAGTTTGTTTTTGGATGTACCTTATAGGTCTTTCGGCCGGAACGTTTTGCCTGCTGCTTACTGTAAATGCATTGGGAGGTCAGTTCACCAAGATCGCTGACAATAAATCTCTTGTCCACAAAGTACCAGGGATCATGCTGTTTGGGATCGGAGCTTATTTTTTGCTGACGCTAATTTTGTAGTCTTGTTCCATTGCATGGTTTTCCTTAAGTCAGCTACTTGAACCATCCAAATAGGAGAGACAGAGAGAATGCAACCCCGTCAAAGTCTGTCTTGCTGAAGTGAAAGTCGTCTACACCTATGGTCTTTTGATAGCCGATTCCTGCGTTGATCTTCATCCAGTAAGAGAGATTAACTTCTCCATTGAATTGTGGATAGAACACAAAAACCTTGTCATTGAGCGCATCATTTCCTGAGTATTTGATTTCGCCCCACCCAAGTTTGGTGTCTACTCCAAAGTGGAGCATTTCCACGGGGTTCATGACATAACCTAGCCAAAACCCACCATGACCAAAGTGTGCATTTTGTTCTACGCCTTCGATCGTTACTTTTCTGTCGCCACTCATTCCCATTCCGTACCCGCCGATAAAGAAAGTGTTATCAAAGATGACTGCACCGCCTCCGCCGGTAAGCGTTGCGAGTTGGCCATCAATACCGGTGAATGAAAACAAGGCCGCACCAAAGCCGGAAATTTCCTCCGGGTCAGTATCAATCAATGTTTTGGGAGACTTCTGGGCACAAAGTCCGAAGATTGCTACCGTAAAAAAAATTGTAAGTATCCTTTTCATTTTGTTAATTGATTTTGAATTTCACCTTCAAAGACAACAAACTCTTGCAGACGTTTCTTTTTTTGCACGATCAGTTGTTCAAAGGACATTTTCAGTCAAGATGACAGGATCTGAGAAACTAAACGGCCAAAGTGTCTCGTTTAATGATTGGAATGAGATTTGATTAGGATAAATCGGACGAGAAAGAGAAGTTATGAGAATTAATCATATAATGACAAAGAACCTCGCCAAGTCGGCGGATATGCTGAACACGGTGAATGGAGGAACGATCTTCCCAACATTTGATACTTTCAAACAGGAAGATCACTATAGGCTTGAGGTAAGCATTCCCTCGGTTGATCCAGATAACATAAAAGTGGAGGTAAATGGCGAGAGTCTACTTATATATCAAAAAATAGAGATGGGAGATGCTAAGATCCCAACACTACTGGGGGTTGAGAAGATTTCTGCTGACGTAGCGCTGAATGGCATAACTGCAGGATATGAAGATGATCTGTTAATTATTATCATGCCGTTCAACGAGGTCAATGGAGGCTTCCGAAAGGAAATTGACATCTTAAGGTTCTGATTTCCACGTTGAGTAAAGTCAGAGACATAAACAACTATTTTGGGGATACAGACCTATTCCTACTAGATCTAATTCTTAAGGGAAAAATCCCGGAAAAAGCAACAGTTTTAGATGCGGGATGTGGAGAAGGACGGAATGCGATCTTTTTTATTCGAGAAGGTTATGATTATCTGGGTATCGATTCGGATCAATCAAAGATCCAATTGGCTCAATACATGGCCAACAATATTTCCACCTCCAAAGCCAGATTCGAGGTGGGAGATATTGGTAATTTGCAGGAGCTGGGACTCTTTGATGTTGTCATCTGTAGTCGTGTGCTGCACTTCGTAAATACGGATGAGGGTTTCCATCAAATGTGGAGAAATCTATCTGATAGATTAGCTCCAAATGGAATTCTTTATGTTTCCATGGATTCAATGATTGATAACAACCTTGGACTTGCGTCTGGAAATGGCAAATATGAATTTCCAGATGGTGCCGTGCGGTTTGCAATTACGAACAAGCTTTACAATGAAATTAAAAAAGGGTTCGAACCTGTCGAACCCTTGAAGACTTTAGTGCAGAATGAAACCAGAGCACAAAGCTTTTTTGCGCTAAGAAAAGTCTAGACGCAGCCTTGCGCCATCATTGCCTCGGCGACCTTTACAAAGCCCGCAACGTTCGCTCCCTTAACGTAATCGATATAGCCAGAGTCTGTTTTCCCAAACTCGACACAGTTCTCATGAATATTTTTCATGATCCCTCTCAATCGTTCATCTACTTCCTCTCTTGTCCAGGAAAGTCGCTGTGAGTTTTGAGACATTTCTAAACCTGAGGTCGCCACACCGCCAGCATTTGAAGCTTTACCAGGGCTAAATAGAACTGATTTTTCTTTGAAGAATTCTACTGAATCAATAGTACACGGCATATTTGCTCCCTCAAAAACACCCTTGCAACCATTTCCAACTAGTGCTTTAGCATCATCAAGCTGGAGCTCGTTTTGTGTAGCACATGGATAGGCTAAATCACAGTTAATATCCCACGGAGTTTTGCCCGCGCGGAATTCTGCACTCGGATATTTATCTGCATACTCGCTAACTCTGCCACGTTTTACATTTTTTAGCTCCATGATAAAAGCAAGTTTCTCTGCATCAATTCCATCTTTGTCATAGACTGAACCGGAAGAGTCTGACACGCTAACTGGTTTGGCACCGCTCTGAATTAGCTTCTCAATAGCAAATTGAGCAACGTTGCCCGAACCTGAAACCAAACATGTTTTTCCTTTAAGGGTATCTCCTGCATGAATAAGCATTTCATCGCTGAAATAGACGCATCCGTAACCTGTTGCTTCAGGACGAACTAAGCTACCACCGTACTGTAATCCTTTTCCGGTAAGAACTCCTGTAAACTCATCCCGCACTCGCTTGTATTGCCCAAACAAAAACCCAATCTCACGGCCTCCAACTCCAATATCTCCAGCAGGGACATCCGTGTTGGCGCCAATGTGCTTACTAAGCTCAGTCATAAAGCTTTGGCAAAAGCGCATTACTTCAATATCACTCTTACCTTTCGGGTCGAAGTCAGCCCCACCTTTTCCTCCTCCAAGTGGTAGCGTTGTAAGGCTGTTTTTGAACACTTGCTCAAAGGCCAAAAACTTCAAAATGCTTAGATTAACCGTAGGATGAAATCGCAAGCCCCCTTTGTATGGGCCAAGAGCTGAATTCATTTGTATTCTGTACCCACGATTGATTTGCGTGTCTCCATTATCATCGATCCATGGTACCCGAAACATAAATACGCGCTCTGGCTCGCACATCATCTCTAGAAGGTTTCCCTGCTTATACTTCGGGTTGTCATTGATAAAAGGAATAATGTTCTCGGCTACTTCCTGAACGGCTTGTAAAAACTCAGGCTCGTTGGGGTTTTTTGAGGTAACCTTTTTAACAAAAGCTTCGATTTCTGCTTGATTAGACATCTGTTGGGGTAATCTTGGTTAAATATGGATTCATTGAGAAAATAAAATTAGTTGCAATTTATTAATGTCTTGATAAAAACTGCTTGTCTATTAATTCAAGGAGTTAATCTAAATAAAACATTGGCGTAAAAACTAACTAAACAGAGAAACGTACATTACAGATAGAGAATATAAACCACTTTTCTTATGAGTTATTTAAATCTAGAAATTGAGATACTCTCTTCTGTGCGATCTTTAAATGGGAATCAAAAGTCAGATTTGCTTGACTATGTCAAAAACATCCGACCAATCCCACATAGCAAAAAGCTATATAGAAGACGTGCAATGAAACAAATTAGAGAGGCGCTCCTAGATAGCTAGTCTTCTGATAATACGATCACCGTGTCCTCAGGGGTCAATGTGAACGTATCGGATTTCTTTGGATTCAGTACTACCCCGTATTGATCGTCAGCATTTCTTGCTTTACTAATTACACGATACCCTATCGCAACCTCGTTCTTCCTTGCAGCAGACTCTAGGATTGTATAGAAGTTCATTGGTTCCCCTACTTGCACATACTCGCGCGCCGGCTTGATGTAAATTTCAGAACCATCAGCATCAAATAAATCCTCAAAAACACGCATTAGAAACTTGTTCTCACTTACCTGGCTCATTAACAAGCTTAGTAGTTTATCACTAACGATAAAGTCGTCTGCACTAGTGATATCAGCAAGCTGGCGGTTTCGAATGTCAAGCATCTCACTTACAATCTTATACTCATACCCATACTGTTCGGTGAAATTCCTAAGGTGGAGTAGTGTGATCAATGTCTGCGCATCTGCCTCTTGAATTGGGAAATAGGTCTGATAGCATAAGAGAATTATGAAATTGTAATTCTCAAGGTGCATGTGCTGCAAGGTTTCTCTATCGGTAGTGTCTTGCACCTCAAATTCAATTTTGATATGCTGAACAGACTCTTTGAGTTTTTCAATAATCTCACCTGCGTCATCAAATTTTGAAACCACCTTCACCACAGAACCTAGAGGTACGTAATTATCTAATTCACGAACGATATACCGTGCTCGGTCATTCCATCCTACGATGAGTATTTTCTCGGGGTCACCTGGTTCAGGTTCGGTGTAAATGATATTACTTTCATGGAGTTCCAAATTTGGATCAGCGTTTGCAATCAGAGTGTCGTCATCAGCGGTAATTCCGATGACACGGTCCCCATCACCAAAAATGGTATCCATCGGAGGGTTCACTTCAACCGTTCCATCAGCGTATTGAATTCCCATAATCGAGGAGTCTTCATAAGCAAACAGCAAGTCCCTAAAAGACTTTCCGTAAAGCGAAGGGGCATCTTCAAAGTAAATCTCATCCCCATCAAAGTCCATGAGATCTTGGTAAACAACACTAAGCCCTGATTGCCTACTTGTTTGTACCATGATTCGGGAGATGATCTCGTCGGAAAGAATGAGCTCCACTTCCTTACCACCGACCATTTTAGCCACCTCAAAGTTTTTCTTATCCTCCATCTCCGCAGTGATGTGGTATGGAGCTTCTCTACGTTTTGGATTCGTTACAATCGCTACGATAGTCTTGATAATCTGACTGTCAGAATTTTCATTGTCCTTATCCAAGATTATAATTGACTTGGAGTCATATGGATTTGCAATCTGCAAATCATGAACATCAATTGGATTACCAGTTCTACAAATTACTACTGTATTTCCTGTACTTCCCACTTTGTCTTTAATCTCATCCTCCATTTCGACCTTGTCCATATCAGCCAAAATGACAATCACGCCTCTTTTCTGATTTTCATTGGCTTCCACGATTTCAGGAATAATTGTAAAGATCTTTGATGACCAACCCAAAATGAGAAGGTGATCTTCCTCGATTACAAAAGATCGACCTTTTCTAAGGATATCTAGTTTTTGAAGGATACCATTTGAAACCAGACCAATCAACGTACTAATGATAACTAGTCCAAGGATGGTTACCAACATCATGAATAGCTGAAACGGCCAGTTGTCTTCATGTTCACCGACAGTACCTGGGTCTAACATGTGTGTTAGGTTTACCCAAATGGACTCAAATATTCCAAAATCATTATTAAGAATTTGATGATCTGGGTGTAGTCCTAAAGCAAGCAAAATAAGGGCAAAAAGGGCGACAAAAATGAGCGTTACAACACCCAGTCCCTTGATCATATTCATGGTGCCCTGAGAAACGAAACTGTCGAATTTGTACTTGAGCTTATCCTTGAAGGAAACGTTTTTCATTAAAAAGTCTTGTTAGATTACCAGCGGTGTTTAAATAACTCCTAAAATACTGCAATTTAATGGAAAACGGCTTTTAAATGATTATTTACCATGTGTCTACACATTGACACAATTTATTTGTCGGTAATTTTAATTTTTGCGTAAAAATCGGATATGAAGAGATCGTTTTTTCCAATTCTTGTGGTACTACTGTTTTTGGTTTCTTGTAATCCGACGACTGTCAAATTTTCGTTAGTATATAACCCTGAGGGTCCAAACCCTGAGATCGGGAGAAATATGAAACGGGTGCTCGAGGATGAGTTTAATGTGGATTTTCAGCTGATCGAAGGAGTACATACCAATGCAAACATTGATAGTTTGATTGCGGGGAAAGTGGATTTTGCACTTGTTGAAAACTACATTCCGTATCGCGAAGGAGTAAATTCTGCTTTTTCTTTTTATAAGGAAGTGCTTCATGTGTTTTACGACAAAGATTTGAGTCCCGCCTCCTTTGAGGAGCTGATTTATGATAAAGTAGTGTTTGTCGGAAGACAAGGTTCTCCGTCCTATCACATGATGATGGACCTCTTCAGTTTCTATGGTCTAGATCAGAATCGCATAAGCATTAGCTTCAATATTGTGCAGAGCGAGGTTATTGTTTTGCTTTCTACATTGCTTTCCGAGGATGAACTTTTAGGGTTTCGAGATTTTAAGCTTTACTCTTTTGACGACATTGGAACGTTTGGGATGGGGGGATCATCAGTGGAGGGGATCGCTTTGAAATATCCAAGGATTGATCCCTTTGTAATCCCAAGAAAGACATATGGAGGTTTTACGAACCAGCCGGTGGTAACACTTTCGGTTGATGTTGTGATGATGGTAAGAGCAGGTCTTGGCAATATTGCCGTTACGGATTTGACTAAAACAATGCTCAGAAACCGTCAAACGTTTGCTCCAATTGATCCACTGCTATATGACGGTATGCGCGAAGACTTCGATCAGTCGAAGTTAAACTTTCCACTTCATGAGGGGGCCAGGGTTTTCCTTGATAGAGATGAACCAAGTTTTTTGGAGCGTTATGCAGAATTAGGCGGAGTGGTTTTCTCGATAGTAATAGCAATCGTTGGAGGATTGATCTCACTTACGAAATGGCAAACTCAGAAGAAGAAAGATAAGGTTGATGAGTTTTATGAAGAGTTGTTGGTAGTTAAGAATGCGATACCAAGAATTAGCAACATTAAAGAAGGCCTTGAAAAAATAAAGCTTGTGCAGGGCTCTCAAAATCGGGCTTTCGAAATGCTAATCAGTGAAGAATTGGTAGCCAATGATAGCTTCCGTATTTACATGGAACTTTCAAAAGAAACAATTGGCGAACTACGAGGGAGAATGCGAACAATAAAGGCTTTGGCAGCTAAAAATTCGTGAGTGCGAATCAATAATCACATTCCATGATTATGAATACCCCTCATTAAGCAAATTCGCACTAAATTCGAGGCAAATTCTGAGCAAATATTAATGGGTCTTTTCGATTTTTTTCAAAGCGACATCGCTATCGATCTTGGTACAGCTAACACACTGATTATCAGTAAGGACACTGTCCTTGTAGATGAGCCGTCCATCATTGCAATTGACAAAACGAACAACAAGGTTTTGGCGATCGGAACGCAGGCGATGCGTATGCATGAGAAAACGCACGAAAATATTAAGACTATTCGACCGCTTAAAGATGGTGTGATTGCAGATTTCCATGCGGCAGAACACATGATTCGTGGTATGATTAAAATGATGGATGGCGGCAAGAAGAGCATTTTTCCAGCCTCACATCGAATGATCATTTGTATTCCTTCTGGAATCACCGAGGTAGAGAAAAGGGCGGTTAGAGATTCAGCTGAGCATGCTGGTGCCAAAGAAGTTTATATGATCCACGAGCCAATCGCGGCAGCAATTGGAATTGGCATTGACATCGATCAACCTGTTGGGAGTATGGTGGTTGATATTGGAGGTGGAACAACTGAAATTGCTGTAATTGCCTTAAGCGGAATTGTTTGCGATCAGTCAATCCGAGTTGCCGGCGATTCATTTAACAAAGACATTCTCGATTACATGAGACGGCAGCACAACCTGCTGATTGGTGAGAGGACAGCTGAGAAGGTAAAGATTGAAGTGGGTTCTGCCTTAACGGAACTAGAGGATGGACCCGAAGACTACGAAATTAGAGGTAGAGATTTGATGACGGGAATACCCAAAGTGATAAAGATCTCTTATTCTGAGATTGCTTTTGCGATTGACAAATCTGTTTCGAAGATTGAGGAGGCAGTTCTGAAGGCACTCGAGATTTCCCCTCCTGAGCTTTCTGCCGATATTTATGACAACGGTATTTATTTAACTGGTGGTGGTGCCATGTTAAGGGGGCTGGATAGAAGACTAGCTATGAAAACGAAGCTGCCGATTCATATCGCTGAGGATCCGCTAAGAGCGGTGGTTCGTGGAACAGGCCATGCGCTGAAAAACCTTGCTCACTTTAAGCCTGTCTTGATGACATAATTGGCGGATGAGAAAGCTATTAGACTTTCTATACCGCAGAAGAACATTTGCCACTTTTATTGGTTTGGAATTTGTCTGCATCTGGCTAATCGTCAGTTACAACCAAAGACAAAATGCAGATTTTTTGAATTCAAGCAATGCCTTCTCTGCAAGGGTATCTACGAGTTCACAAAACATTTCGGATTACTTTGATTTAGTGGAGATCAACAAACAACTGATGGTTGAGAATGAAATCCTGCAGGCAAAATTGAATGATCAAATCAGTTTTCCGGATAGCGTTGTGCAGGCGTCTGAATCGTACTCTGTGATGGGGGCGAGAGTTATTAACAATACTTTTAGGCGCTCGTCAAATTTCCTCACCATCGCTGCAGGAAGTGACCAGGGGATTACCCCAGGAATGGGAGTTGTTTCCGCGAAGGGAGTTGTTGGTCAAGTGAAGTCGGTATCAAACCGGTACTCCACTGTGTTTTCCCTTCTGCACCCCAAGGTGATGGTATCCTCAACGGTCAAAAGAACCGAGACCAATTGCTCCGTTCAATGGGATCAGGAGTCTTACGACCTAGCCAGTCTGAAATTTGTCCCAAGACATATCGGACTCCGGGTTGGAGATACTATAGTTACATCTGGCTACAATTCTGTGTTCCCACCAAATGTTAATGTTGGAGTGGTTTCAGATATAAACCTGGAGGAGCATATGACATTTTATGAAGCCAATGTCAAGTTAAGTGTTGATTTCACTTCATTGCCAAGTGTTTTTGTTGTGGTTCATGAAACGAAGTTGGAAAAAGATAGTCTTGAGGCGTTATGAATAGAATCAGCATCCGAGAGCAGATATTTAATTTCATTGCACTGTTTTTGATTCAGCTGCCGCTACTTTATAGAATCACACTTGGCGATCGCGTATTTGGCTTTTTCTACATCGGTTTTCTTTTGCTAATCCCTTTTCGAATCAGCAGACCCTATCTCTTGCTAGCAGGATTTTTTGCTGGCCTCCTTGTGGATGTGTTCTCTAACACTCCTGGGATTCATGCTTGTGCATGCGTGCTTGTCATGTACATAAGAGATCTTTGGTTGAAAATCGTTATTGACGACACGGAGGAATTGACCAATTTGAATCATATCAGCCTCAAAAAGACAGGACTACTACTTTATGTATTTCCCCTAGTATTGATCCACCATTTGATTATTTTTCTCGTTGAGAATGGAGGGGTTCATCTATTTGGTATGCTAATTTCAAAAACGATACTCAGCGCACTCTTCAGTTTCACGATCATTTTCGTGCTTAATTATCTGATAGTTCCAAAATCAAGACGAGCATGAGCAGTAGAGTTTTTGTTATTCAGGCATTTATAGTTCTAGTCGTCCTGACTTTTTCTATCAGACTTTTTAGCATTCAGATACTTGATGAGAATTATAAAATTGCTGCTGAAAACAACGTTGTCCAGAAGATTATTCAGTATCCATATAGGGGTTTGGTTTATGATTCCCGAGATAGCTTGGTGGTGTTTAATTCGCCAGTCTTTGATTTGATGGTGGTGCCGAAGGAGGCGAGGGTAGCGGACACTTTGGAGTTCTGCAACTTATTAGAAATCGAAAGGGAGGAGTTTGAAAGTAAGATGAAGAAGGCAAAGAAGTTTTCATCTATTCTGGCATCTCAATTTGTTGAACAGATCTCGGATGATCTTTTTGCAACACTTCAGGATAAACTTGTTAATTATCCAGGCTTCTATGTTCTTCCAAGAACAATTAGGTCCTATGAGACGGATGGGCTTGCCAATGTGCTTGGCTATGTAGGAGAGGTTAGTGGAAATTTTTTGCAAAATGATACTACTCGCTACTATCGGTCTGGTGATTATATAGGAATTGGTGGCTTGGAAAAGGCATATGAAGAAGTCCTACGGGGCAAACGAGGTGCGACCTACAAGGTAGTCGACGTACAAGGTGTTATTAAAGATGATTTTAGGCAAGGTAGATTCGACACTCTTCCTGACCCAGGCCTTGATGTGAAGCTCACCATAAATCTTGAGATTCAGCAATATGCAGAGAAGTTGATGAAGGGAAAAGTTGGTAGCGTGGTTGCAATTGAGCCCTCCACAGGTAATATTTTAGCTTTAGTTTCCGCCCCATCATATGATCCAGCACTATTAAGTGGAAAATCCCTAAGTAATAATTTTCCAGTTTTGATTCAGGATGAAAACAAACCATTGTTTAATAGACCTCTACAAGCTAGGTATCCGCCTGGCTCAATGTTCAAGACGTTGCAGGGTATTATTGCCATGCACATGGGAGTTGTGAGCAAGAATGAAGAGATCACAACAGATGGCTCTAATATTGGTGATCTGGCTCCCCCTGGGAAGTATCATATGGAGAAGGCGATTCAGTTTTCTTCAAATAATTATTTCTACCTGGTAATGAAACGTATGGTGCAGCAAGGAATTGAGGAGAGCGCCTTTTTAGATAGCCGAATTGGGTATGAGCAGTGGCGCGAGTACGTAAAAATGTTTGGATTGGGGAGGAAATTAGGTGTAGACCTACCCAATGAGATCTTGGGAAATGTGCCAAGTATAAATTATTATGATCGACTTTATGGAGCAAATCGTTGGAAGTACTCGAACCTTGGATCTCTAAGCATCGGGCAGGGGGAATTGCTCGTGTCGCCATTACAAATGGCGAACCTTGGAGCTATTTTGGCGAATCGTGGGTTTTTCATAACACCTCACGTGGTTGACAAAGTCAATGATTGGCCCAATCCAGATATCCAAAAGGAAATTTTGCCCTTTGACAAGGTGCATTACGAGACAATTATTGACGGTATGGAGAAAGTAGTTCGGGAAGGGTCAGGAAGAAGAGGGTTTTTGGACAGTCTGTTTCTCTGTGGAAAAACTAGCACGGTCCAAAACCCGCATGGTGAAGATCATTCTGGTTTTATGGGATTTGCACCAAAAAATGATTCAAAAATTGCTATTGCAGCATACGTTGAAAATGCGGGACAAGGAGGCAGAGCCGCAGTATCAGTGGCAAGTTTGATTGCTGAGAGGTACATCTTCGGAGAGACGAAAAGACCTTGGTTGGAAAATTATGTTATTCAGGAACTATATCTAAGGCATGCGCCAAGACCCGTTATCGCAGAAAATTGATTGGGTAACAGTGTTACTCTTTGGAGCTCTTGTTCTGCTAGGGTGGTTAAATATCTATGCGGCAGAATATGATCCAGCGCAAAATCAAAGCCTTTTTGATTTTGGAACAAGCTCTGGGAAGCAGCTCATTTGGATTGGCACATCAATTCTACTAGCCTGGGGAGTATTCTTTTTTGATTTCAGGTTCTTCGACTCTTTTGGTTTTGTAATTTATGGAGTTGTTATTGCACTCCTTTTGTTTGTTCTTATCGGTGGAAAAGAGGTGGCCGGTTCCCGTTCATGGTTTGGATTTGGAGGCTTTGGATTGCAACCTTCGGAATTTGCAAAATTTGCTACCGCCCTAGCTCTTGCCAAGTACCTGGGTCATGCTACGAAAAAATTGACTGACCTAAAAACTCTGGGAATCAGTTTGGTAATTGTTCTGCTCCCAATGTCTCTCACAGTCCTCCAAGGAGATACAGGGACCGCTATGGTCTTTGCTGCCTTGTTTATTTCAATGTTCAGAGAAGGGCTACCACCATTACTCCCAATTGGAGCAATCGGAATTGTCTTGATCTTCTTGTTAACATTGATGGTCAATCAAACGGTACTTTTAGTCATAGTTGCTGTTGGTATTTTGCTGGGACTTGGTCTTAATGCGAAACGTCCAAGAAGACTGGGCTGGGTATTTATCATTGGTGTCATAGTGATTGGTCTTATTCGAAGCGTCGATTTTGTTCTCACAGATGTGCTCAAGCCTCACCAACAAAAACGAGTGCTATCCTTAATAAACCCAAACATTGACCCGCTGGGAGCTGGGTGGAATGTGACGCAATCAAAAATTGCCATTGGGTCTGGCGGCTTTATGGGAAAAGGATTCTTACAAGGCACTCAAACGAAATTTGACTTTGTGCCTGAGCAAACTACTGATTTCATTTTTTGTACAATTGGTGAAGAGCATGGTTGGCTGGGTAGCATATTTCTGATTGGTCTCTTCACCACACTGCTGATGCGGCTACTGATGCTTGCTGAAAGGCAGAAATCCATATTTGCAAGGATCTATGGATATGGTGTGGTTTCGATCATCTTTTTTCACTTCGCGGTGAATATTGCAATGACGATTGGTTTGTTTCCCGTCATTGGAATCCCACTTCCTTTCTTCAGCTATGGCGGATCCTCTCTCTGGGCGTTTACGCTTTTGCTTTTTATCTTTTTAAAGCTAGACGCACATCGCATGCAGGTGCTTCAGCGCTGGTAGTAGCGATTGAAGATCAACTACTAGTACTCAAATGTTTCGCAGTGGATTACTTTCTCCTCAAACTCCAAAAGAAAGTCTTTGTCTTCAGGGTAGTAACGAGCTTTTTCCAAATCTTCACCAGCAAAGGCCTTTATGTGTTCCAGACTTTCCCACTCCGTGACGGTCCAGAAATGGCATGTGTCATTTTCTAGTCTTCTTAAAATCTTGATGGAGAGGTTTCCGGCAGTTTTTTGGTAGTCTCTAATTCCGGTTTTATCAAGAAATTCCAAGTAAGCGTCTGCATCGCGCGCTTTGGTAGTGCCATGCCAAATTCGAGTTATCATTACGCTCCTGGGGCTAGTTGCCACCACCTTTTTTCTTAAGAAGACCCTTCAATTTGTTTTTCGCCGCTTCTGCAGCTTTTTTCTTCTCCTCCTCAATTTTCTTTTTGGCTGCTTCCTCCGCTGCTTTCTTTTTGGCTGCAAGAGCTGCTTTGGCAGAGTCTGCAGCTGCTTTAGCTTTTGCCTCAGCTTCAGCTTTCTTCCTGGCAAGTTCGGCCTCGGCTTTGGCCTTTTCCGCTGCAACTTTATCATTCACCTGTTTCTGGAAGGCAGCTTTTGCGCTAGCTGATTCCCCACTCGAAGACGGACTAGAGCCTAGCAGATTTACCTTTGGATCATCTGTGGTTCCAACAATTCCTAAGTTCAGGTTGATTTTGTCGGAGATTAACTTTTTGCCTCCAGTCAAGGATCCCAAAGCACCGCTTAATGCACTTCCGATTGCCCCTGTTGGGATGTCTTTTAACTGCATTGCGTAGTCGAGCTTGCCATCTAGACTGTTACTCCCACCAAGGGTTGCTTTTTGACCACCGACGTTGAGGTCGAACGGCTCAATAAACAACCTACCATTTTTAATGGCCGCTGAAACCAGCACATCCTTTAGGGTGATACTCTTTTTTTCACCACCACTGGAAGCACCACTCTTGAAACTCGTCACTGTTGAGAGCTTGTTCATGAAGTTGCCTTTTTCCAGTGCAGCCTCAGCAATATTTACTAAGCCAGAAAGGTTCATCTCGTCCATCAAAGGCATCATATCTTCACCGAGCGTTCCATCCACTGTGAAAGTCGTAGAGAACTTGCCAGTGACCTGCTCAGCAATCGGAACATATGTTTGAATAGTTTCGAATGCATTAAAGGCATTAGCAATAGAAAGCTCTTTGATGTCGAAAGCAAAGTCATATTTTGGCTTATCCAAATCCTTTGTTTGGTATGAACCAGTCAAACCGAAGGTACCATCGAGCATATTGAAGTTATTTTCATCTAATACGATGGCACCGTCTTTGACCAGAACTTTACCCTTGAAATTTTCCATTGAAAGATTTGACACAGCAATTTTCTTGATGCTAGCCTGTAGTGTGAAATCTATTGTTTCTGGAATTTTTACTACTTCCAGAGGTTCAGCGGATGTGGTGTCTTCTATTACTTCAGTCTCTTCTTCTGGAATCCACTCGTTTAGATCAAGCAGTTCTGAATTGAAGTTCAGATTACCAACAATGGTCTCATTCTCACTAAGAGCAAATGCCAAATAGTTTGTGACCTTGCCTGTTAAACTCAGATCAGAATTGCCAAGCGTGGCAGTGAATTCAGATAGATTTATCTCTGCAGGATTGAAGGATAGCGTGGCAGCGGCAATCCCAAAACCTTGAGGGAGATCTTCGCTGATAAACGAAAAGTTGTTGATGCTCATACTTCCCGATGTTGGTAGCTGATCGTATCTTTCTGCATCAACATCTGACATTTGTCCAGCTGTATTCAGCTTCGCATTTATTTTCCCTTTAAGCTCCATTCCTTCCAAGGGAATGATTTTTGTTATTTTTTCTAAGTCGGCATTCCCGTCAAAACCAAAATCCCAATTGAAATTATCAAGATTTTTAAATTTTAAGTAGGAGGAGAACTCCTCTCCATCGACAAGCATGTGGAATTTGTCAACGTTGAAACTGGTCTCACTCAGATCTGCTGAGGGATAATTGAAACTGGTTTCAATGTCAATATCCTCAATTGGGATTGGGTATTTCGCGTATGATATACCACCATTTTCGATTGATAGGCTTGCGGCAACTTGTGGCATAGAGGTTTCATTGAAAACTCCCTTCACATAACCATCGAACCCAATTGTGCCAGACGCAGTGATTCCATCTAAGTACTCCTGATAAGACCCTGGGATCAATGACAAAATGCTCTTCAAATCGATTTCACTGCCTCCGAAGCTTATATCCATTTCGATATCTTCCCCTGGCATATTCACAAACCCATCAGCAACCATCGCAAAATCATTGACGGCAATCCTATTTTCAAGGAACTTGAATTTCATCTGCCCCAAGTCCATATTGAGATTTAAGTTGGCGTCAAATGTTTTGTTTGATACAAACTCCTCACCTTCAAATGCGAGCGAAACACTAGCTATGCTGGTGACTGTTTTCATGTCAAAGACATCAAGGGTAAAATCCCCTGAACCCTCATGGTTTAACCCTAAGACGGAGGTGCTCAGGTTCATTGATTGATCTATGTAGATAAGCTGTCCTTCAACAATGGCCCACTTTTCTACCCCAATGCTAATGTCACTTTCAGCTGACTCCTCTTCAGAAGACGCTTCTGTGGTTTCTGGTGTGGCTTCTTCAGTACTTTCCCTGGCGATATCATAGTTAGCTGTCCCATTTGGAAGTACAAGAACCGTGATTTTTGGCTCTTCAAGCAACACCTCATTTATCTTAATTTGATCGCCCGAAATTGCGGACATTACATCCACGGTAATTTGAAATCTACCTACAGATACAAGTGTGTCCTCAGCAAATTGATCAATTCCGACAATTCCAAAATCCCCCATTCCTACTGTGAAATCAGGAAAATTGCTAATCAACGATAGTGTAAACTGATCAGTATCGTAGTAGACTTTGGCATTTAGATTTTCGTCCATAGCCTGATCTAAAGCTTGCTGAATGTCATCTTTGAAAATGATTGGGATAGTAATAACGGCTACTACCAGTAGCGCGAAGACAATGCCGAGAATGATCAGAACTTTTTTCATGACTTAAGAATTTACTACCAAGTTACGGAGAATGGCAGCTAACTAATAGCTGGAATTATAAATTTTAACGGTGGATTATTTACTTAACGTTACGAAAATGTCCTCCAGGAGCTGAAGTTTGATCATATTGGCGGATTTGGAGTTTATCCGATATGTCATGCCTGGCGCGGTGGGATCATTGAAAAGGACTAATGCTGAGTCTGTCAGCGCAGCATCCTGATCTACATACCAGGATTGAGTATGAATCAATGTGTCTGAATGGAAAATGCAGCCGTCAAATCCATTGGCCTGGACCGTCAAACTATCTCCATTGAATGTGAATAACCCTGTCATGGTAAACTCTGCTTCTATCTCAGGGTAGGATTCTGGCGGAGTTTCCCATTGTGCTTTCCATACTCCTTGCCAGTCGGTAGGTCTTGGCTTTTCTGGTCTAGAAGTACAGGAGACGATCAGAATTAATAGGAAACAAGGAAAAATTGCTTTCATGTGTTTTTCAAATTCAAAAATACTTTAACATAAAATCAATGGTGAAATTTTTGATCTTCCCGAACGGTGGGTAGACAGTTTTTGCCATGGTAAGTCCAATCCTTTGCTTAAGAATTGCTTTTTGGTTGCTGAACGCTAAAAAACCATGATATCCATGTGCCTTGCCGATACCACTGTTGTTTACTCCACCTATGGGAAGGTTAGGATGACCAAATTGGATAACAGTATCGTTGATGGCCATCATTCCTGAAGTGGTCTCCTTCTTAACTCTTTCGATATTTCTGGTGCTAGTTGAGAAAATGTACAAGGCTAACGCTTTTTCTTTCTTGTTAATTACTTCCAGTGCTTGATCGATGGTGCTAAATGTAATGAGTGGAAGAATTGGACCGAAAATTTCTTCTTCCATAATTCTTGAACTTGACGAGACATTACTTAGAAGTGTGGGTGTGAACCTTAAATTGTCCCTATCGGATTTACCACCAAACTCCAAGTCAGCACCTTTTTCAATGGCATCAGCCATTAGATCATTAATCCTGTTGTGGTGTTGCCTACTGATAATTGCTGCGTAATTTTTATCCTCACCGTAGATTTTCGTTGATTGAACAATCAACTCTTCAATGAGCTTTTCTTTCACTTTTTCATGCACCAACAAGTAATCAGGAGCAATGCAGACTTGACCAGCGTTTAGCCACTTGCCCCACGATATTTTTGTTGCAGCGTCTTTGATGTTTGCGGTTTCATCAACGATGGTTGGAGATTTACCACCAAGCTCCAGAGTTACAGATGCCAAATTTTTCGCTGCTGCTTCCATAACCAATCTTCCTACCTGCGGGCTACCAGTAAAGAAAATGTGATCGAAAGGAAAACTGAGCAACTCTTTAGATTCATCGACAGCCCCCAGAACAACTCCTACCTCGTTTTTTTCAAATACCTCTTCGCACATCTTTTGAATCAGAATAGATGTGTTTTCCGAGAATTCTGATGGTTTGATTATCGTTGAATTGCCTGCGGCAATCGAAGATACTAGTGGCGCAATGGCAAGTTGAAACGGGTAGTTCCATGGAGAAATGATCAGACAAGCACCCTTTGCTTCGGGATAGACCTCCGCTTTGGTGCCGAGGAAGACGATACTATTACCTACACGATCAGGCATCATCCAACTCTTAAGATTTTTTCTGGCTTTTCGTATTTCTGACAAGACCACAAAAATTTCAGTCAGATCAGTTTCTTGCGTAGGTTTCTGAAGATCTTGATATATGGCCATATGAATTTCAGCACGATGGTCCAAAATCCATTTCTCAAGCTTTTTCAGTTTTTCTCTTCGCTCTTGTGCATTTGAAATCCTCAGTTCGATGGATTTCTTTTTGCAATTTTCAAAAAGCTCCCGAATCCGTGATTGTGCCAAGGTGTCCATTCTATAAAAGTAAAAAGTCAGCCTTAATAAAAGCTGACTTTCAATGTGTTTTATGTGAAGATGTTATTCTAAGATTTTGAATTCAACCCTTCTATTTTTTGCTCTATTATCAGCAGTGTCGTTTGTGGCGATTGGCTGACTTTCACCCTGAGCCAGAGATTCAAGACGGTCTTTCGATATTCCTTTTTGAATGAAAAAATTGACTACCGCTTGTGCCCTTCGCCCTGAGAGCGATTTATTGTAAGCTTCGGGGCCAACCGAGTCAGTATGTCCGGAAATTTCTATTCGTTCAATTTTGTCATCTTTTAAATAGCCAGCGAGTCTTTCCAAGACGGGAAATGAGGCTTCTTGTAAACTAGCTTTGTCAAAATCAAAGAAAACATTTCGAACAACTATTTTTTCACCAACCTCGATTGGTACGATCATTAAGTTTTTTTCGATGGTATCTGATTCCTTATAGTCTCGGAAATCGAAATCTCCATCTTGTGATAGGTAGCCATCTGCCTCAGCAACTGTCGCATAGCGGAACCCTCCACCCACGGTGAAGTCAAACACTCCTGTTTTAGGGTGGGCTTTTACATTATCTAAATCTTCTCCTTCGGGCAGTCTCTCAATTATTACCCGAGCATTTTCTGCGGGTTCATTCGTCTTGGCATTTATTACTCTACCTCGAACTGTCACAAAAACCGGTCTTGGTATTAAATGTTCTACCGAAGAAATTAGCGGTGACTCTTCAACGAACAAGTCCTCAACCTTGAAACTGTAAATATCCGTATCCTCACCCTTCTCACCTCTGGTGAAAAACAAGTGTTGACCTCCAGCTGGGATGCTGAAGTACTCATCATCGCCCTCTTTGTTTATACTAGCACCCATATTCTCAGGTGGGGACCAGTTAGTCCAGGTATCGTCCAGTTTGGTGGTGGCATAGATGTCCGATCCGCCATAGCCGTTGAAGCCATCAGAGGAAAAGTAAAGAGTCTTACCGTCTTCAGCCAAAAATGGAGATTCATCTTCTCCGGTGGTATTAACCTCATTTCCAAGATTTTTTGGTACGGACCATTTACCATTACCTTGCTTGAAACTTACATAAAGGTCTCGCTTGCCATAGGAATCATCTCGCTCAGCTGAAAGCAACATTGCCTTTCCTCCAGGAATAAGGAAATAATCTGCATTCGGAGAGTAGTTGTATTCATCTTCAATTTCCACATCCACAGGCGTCGAAAAACTGTCTCCCTCTCGGGTAGCAGTGGAAACTCCTGTGAACATACGTCCATCTTTTCCATATCGATTTCCTAGAATCAGGACTTCCTTGTTGTCCACGACGCTTATTGAGCTAATGAAATTTGGACCTTTAGTGTTTAACGGAGGGCCAACGTTCTTAGCAATTTCCCACTCACCTGTTTCTTCATTCAATTCAGACACCCAGATATCCTCAGAGTCATTTGCTCCACCCACATTGTCAGGGTGGTACTGGCGGGAAAAATACATTTTCTTCCCGTCTGGTGAAATGATTGGGCTATGCTCCGGGTACGTGCTATTTACATTCGCGCTGAGCTTGTCGGCTTCAATTTCGTTGTTAATTCCTGGAGCAAGTTTGATAAGGACATTTATTGGAATGTTAGACGCGGAGATGCCTATCGCATCGATTGAATTGTATCCTGGGTTAGCACTTCCGTCTAGTACTACTTTAATAGCTTGGATTGCATAAGTTGTTTCTTCGAAGAAGAGATTAAGAAGTCTTGCTTCAATAGGTAAGTTCCGAGGGGTGAGGTCAAATAGTTTGTATTCGTTGTACTCCGTGTCGTAAGCGTAAACCTCTTTTACTGCACCTGGATTTTCCGACTCTGCTATCGCTACTTGTTGTGCTTTCAATGGTTGGGTAAAAGCGACAACTATGTACTCTTCTTTGTCCGTTCGTTTTGGACGCCATGCGTTGGGGCTTTCACCTCCCCTTGGTAGAACATTTGGACGATGCAGCGCCTGAATGGCAGAGTACTCATATGGAGAAAACTCTGTTGAAACATCAACAACCTCGGCTCCCCAAACAACAGTTTCTTGAGCACAAAGAGCACCGGCGAATGCAAAACTCAAGAGTAATAATGTAATTTTTTTCATTTTAAAATTTAATTAGCGGCGAATAACTCGTACTTCTACCCTTCTGTTCAACGTCTTAGCTTCCGTGGTGTCGTCTCTGGAAAGGGGTTGAGTACCACCAAATGCCTTAGTGAGAATTCTTGCCTTCTTTACTTTCTGATCAACCAGATATTCCTTTACGGCCACCACTCTCGCTTCAGACAACTGCATGTTTGCTGTCGGATTTCCTCTAAAATCCGTATGGCCTTCAAGTTGAATAACAATCGTGGGATTACCGTTCATCCAAACAGCGAGCTCATCTAGTTCATTGTGTGACTCACTTGAAATCGTTGCTCTTCCAGAGGGAAAAATTAGATTTTCTAACTTGATCAATTCAATTTCATCAACAGGGAGGTAGAATTCTTCACTTTGAGTTAATGCAGAACTTCCAGCAATCACGATTTCCTGATCGTATTTTGTGAAACCAGTTTTGGTGATTGAAAAGTTGTACGTACTTCCTTTGACAAGTGGAACTTCAAAAGTTCCGTTGGCGGAGCTAGTGATCATTCCCATATCATCATAGTATGGAAGCTTTTCATAAAGGATACTAGCACTAACAAGCGAGGAGTCCTTAGCACTTAATACTTTTCCGGAAACACTTACAAGAGTATCGGTAGATACTTGCGCATTTGCTTGAAAAATAAACAGGACTAAAGAAAGTCTTAAAGCTATTTTAAGCATGTGATTATTAGGGTTTACTCAAAAATAAATCAATTAGGGAAAGAATCGACCATCATTGGGCTGACCTTTTAAGACAGCACGTCCTAATCTACGCTTGGCAATGGGTATTTTATGGATGCAAGAAGCGGTTCTGGCTCTGGGAATTTGATCAAATCGAGCTGTTTTCTTACGGAGTCTGCGTGCAGTTTGAATACGGCTAGGCTTTCACTATCGATTCCCTTGGACGCTGGCAAATCAACTTTTAGAGCATCAACTTGTCTACCATTTTTCCAAAACCTAAAGCACAAATGCGGGCCGTTCGCTAATCCTGTTTTTCCAACAAAGCCAATGGTGGTTCCCTGCTTCACTTTTACCCCGGGACGTATACCCTTGGCAATCCTTGACATATGAAGGTACTGAGTAGTGTAGTTGCTGTTATGCTTGATTTTAACGTAGTTACCATTTCCACCATGATATCTAGCTTCCAGGACTACACCATCTCCTACTGTTCGTATGGGGGTTCCTGTTGGCGCAGCGTAGTCTGTGCCTAGGTGAGCTTTGTATCTTTTTTGCACAGGATGAAACCTTCTTGGTGAGTAGCGCGAACTGATTCGACTAAAGTTCAATGGAGCTCTTAGAAAAGTTTTGCGTAAGCTTTTACCTTCTTCGTCGAAATAGTCGATTTTCTCTTTGTGGGCGTAGGGAATTGCATAGTACTCCTTTCCTACATGTTCAAAGTAGGCTGCTTTGATATCACCTATATCGGAAACTTGTCCATCAACCAATTGTTCTTCGAAGACAACCTTTAACCTATCTCCTTTGGCAATTCTAAAGAAGTCAACTTGCCATGCAAAAACATCAACGAGTCGTTGCACAAGAATTGGAGATGAATTTTGCTCAAGAATTGCTTCGTACATCGAAGAGTTTATCTCTACAGCCAACGTTCTTTCGACCACATCGATCGGTTTCTGAATCAGCTCTGCGTAGATCGAATCCTCAAAGTTGTACACCACGTATTCTGTAATTGATGGCTCAAAAACGAATTGCCTAGCGGTCTTAAGTGAATCTTTATCATGAATGATTGCATATTCTGCTCCAGCCTTCAATCGCCTTACGTCGAACACTTTTTTCGAGATTTTCGATAGTTCATGTAGTTGCTGGCCCGAGACGTTGTATTCAGATAAAATTTCAGAAAGAAATTGATTCCATTTCACTTTACCCTTCGTGACCTCAAAAGAGTCGATTGGGAAACCGTATAGCAATGTGGGTTGAGGAGTTGGTTCGGTAACAACGATTGATGTGGTCTCGACTTTTTGCTTCTGATCAGACAGATAGAAGTAAGAGACAACCACGATTGTCAGGGCGGTAAGGGTTGACCAGAATGTAATTTTCAAAACAGCTTTTAACTAATCCAGCTGCAAAGCTGCGTTTTTTCGATGGTTTTTCAATGCCTGATCCAGAAAATCAACAAATCGAGGAACGTTCAGGTCGTAAGCCGTCGGGGCCATGAGAAGTTCTTCTTGTTCATTGAGGATCACATAAAAGGGCTGAGCATTGTTATTGAACTTCGTGATTTGAAAGTCAGCATTTTGCTTGCCAATGGTCTTTTTTAGCTTCTCATCATACGAGGATCTATACCAATCTTTTTCTGGAAGCTGCGTCTTATCGTCGACATAAAGCGCAACGACTACGAAGTTTTCGTTAAGTCTCGATAACACTCGTGGGTCGGCCCAGACGCGTTGTTCCATTTCTCTGCAGTTCACGCATCCATGCCCAGTGAAATCAATAAAAATGGGCTTTCCTTGCTCTTTGGCGCAATTCAATGCTTGATTAAAATCAAAATACCCTTGCAATCCATGAGGCAAATGCAAGAAATCAGCATAGAGAGGATCTTCACATATCTCGCTAACTTGATCTGCATTGCTGTTGTCTCTGATGATTTTATTGAGATTGAAATCGTGGGTTGTTAGTGGGGGAAGATAACCTGCCAGGGAATTCAACGGAGCTCCAATCATCCCTGGAATCATATAGGTGACAAAGCTGAAACTAATGATAGCAAGTACCAATTTGGGAACCGAGGTTTTTGTTCCTTCGTCATCACCTGGGAGCTTCAATTTACCCAGCAAATAAAATCCTAACAGAGTGAAAATTACGATCCAAATGGCCAAATAAACTTCCCTGTCAAGAATATTCCAGTGATAGGCTTGATCTGCGATGCTTAAGAATTTGAATGCAAAAGCAAGCTCCAAAAAGCCCAAAACCACTTTTACTGAATTTAGCCAGCCTCCAGATTTAGGAAGTGTTGACAGCCACCCGGGAAATAAAGCAAAGAGTGTGAATGGAATTGCGAATGCAGCCGAAAATGCCAGCATCCCCATGATTGGTTTGATGACCATACCACCAGCCGATTCTACTAAAATACTACCCACCAGTGGGCCTGTGCATGAGAAAGAAACAAGCACCAATGTTAGCGCCATAAAAAAGACGCCAATCAGACCTCCTTTGTCCCCCATTGCGTCGACTTTGTTGACAAAGCTGTTTGGCAGTGTGATTTCAAATAGTCCAAGGAAGGACAAGGCAAAGATCAAGAAGACAAGGAAAAAGATAACATTTGGAATCCACCCTGTGGCTAGGTCATTGGCTGTTTCTGGACCCATAAATGGAGCAATAATGCTACCGATGAAGGTATAGATCAGAATGATCGAGACTCCGTATATCAGGCTATTTCGTACACGCCCTTTCTTCTGATTATCCTTACCGGCAAAGAACGTGACCGTCATAGGGATCATCGGGAAAACGCAAGGTGTTAGTAGCGCCGCAAGTCCTGCTAGGAATGCTACCACCATGAAGGAGAGGAGGGAGTATGGGTCTGTAGACTCTCGTTGTCGTAAGAGACCTTCACTTACTTTGGGCTCCTCTTCGACCGCTTCGCTAGTCGATTTTTTTTTTACTCCCAGGGAGAAATCATCATCAAAAGGGATACACTTCCCATCGATATCGGAGCAAACCTGATAGGTGTAGCTTCCTTCGATCCGGAAAGCTTCGCTTAAGATTTTCACTTTTTGTGTGAACTGGCCTTTTCCACTGAAATAAGTATAGTCACCCATCCAGAGCGAGTCGAATTTTTTCTTTGGATTTACCGGAACAATTTCTCCAAGCAGCTCATAGGTATCATTTTCTTCGAAGAAGAACTCCGTGACCATGGGACCCAAATCCGGATCAAAATCTGACGAGTATAAATACCATTTTGCATCAATGATTGCATTGAATTGGATCTCTACTTCGTCACCAACGACAGGGCCTTCCTTGCTCAACTCTACTGTCCAACTAATGGGCTTTAGAATTTGACTAAAGCCAATAATGGGAAGTGTTAAGATGAAAAGGAAGAGGAATTTTCTCATGAGTCTATTTGGACATGTCCGCAAAAAACTTATAAAAGTGTGAAATTGTTTCAATTCCTCTGAAATAGTTGAAAAGGCCATAACTCTCATTCGGAGAATGAATGGCATCCTCGTTGAGCCCAAACCCCATCAGGATTGAGTCAAGCCCCAGCTCCTTTTGGAACAGTGCAACAATTGGAATACTTCCACCTTCGCGAGTTGGTATTGGCGTTTTTCCCCATGTTTTTTCCATTGCTCTTTCAGCGGCTTTGTAGCCAATTGAATCTGTTGGGATAACAGAGGGCTCTCCTCCATGATGTGGCGTTACACTTACTTTAACAGATTCCGGAGCAATATTATTAAAGTGCTCCGTAAAAAGGTCAGTAATTTCCTGGCTGACCTGATGCGGCACCAGTCGCATGGAAATTTTGGCGTGAGCTTTCGAAGGCAAGACAGTTTTAGCTCCTTCGCCTATGTAACCTCCCCAAATTCCATTTACATCCAGTGTAGGCCTGATCCCGATTCGCTCAATAGTGGAAAAGCCTTCTTCGCCCTTTGTTTGCTCAATATCTAAATGGCTTTTGAATTCGTCTAGCTCAAAGGGAGCTTCTGCCATTTTGTTTCTGTATTCTTGAGAAAGTTCTTCTACTTTGTCATAAAACCCAGGAATCGTGATCTTTCCGTTAGCATCCTGCAATGAGGCAATCATCTGGCATAGGATGTTGATAGGATTTCCAACGGCTCCCCCATAGGTTCCCGAATGAAGGTCACGATTGGGTCCTATCACCTCAACTTCAAGGTAGCTGAGTCCTCTCAGGCCTACGGTTAAGGAAGGAGTTTCATTACTTATGATGCTGGTATCTGAAATGACGATGACGTCTGCCTTCAGTTTTTCCTTATTCTCTGCTACGAAGATTCCCAAATTATCAGATCCGACTTCTTCTTCACCTTCAATCATAAATTTGAGGTTGCATGGAACTGAGTCTGTTTTTAAAAGAGATTCATATGCTTTAACATGCATGTACATCTGTCCTTTGTCATCTGCAGAGCCACGTGCGTAGATTTTTTCATCTTTTATCACCGGTTCAAAAGGAGGAGAATCCCAGAGTTCAAGAGGATCTGCTGGCTGAACATCGTAATGGCCATAAACCAACACAGTGGGTAGCGACGGATCGATGATCTTTTCCGCATAGACAATTGGATAACCTGCTGTCTCGCAGACTTCAACATGCGTGTCTAGATCCTCAAATTTCTTTTTTATGTACTCGGCGGCATTTCGTACATCAGCAGCGTATTTGGAATCTGCGCTTACAGAGGGAATTTTGAGTAGTTCAAGAAGTTCCTCAAGAAATCTATCCTTGTTTTCTTCTATAAAATTGATTGCACTCATGGGTCAAATTGGGTTTAAGGCAAACTTAATTCGTTTGATGCATCAAGGGACAGAAAATTGATGATTATTCAATCGTGAGTCATTTGAACCCAAAACCATCGTCATCCTTCTTTTTGATGGTATCAAAATTCTCATCCTCGAGGCTGACATCGTCCGGGGAAACGAGATTGTACGGCTCTGAGATTCCAAAATACTTAAGGCGGAAGTCATTAATAAATGAGAGCGTTTCATTTGTTTCACCCTTGACGAAAATAAGTTCGCCTGGTTTTGCCTTCGCAAGGTTCGATTTTACTTCCACCTCTTCATTGAATTTCTTGTTAGAGGAGAACATGATCAGCTGATGCTTGGAATAACCGATGTAGTACCAAACACCGGGAGCAGCCTGGACGAAAAGATTAAGCACGTCTTCACCGGTTTCATCCTTTTTTATCTCAATGAAACCATCCAGTTTGGCATTCAGGTCATCACGAACAACATGTGATAAGCCCAGCTTCGTAGTGTTGTGCCACGCTTTGTGTTTCTTAGACCATTTCATTTTGACGCCGGATATTACCACAGGTTTTTCCAGCAATCTCGATGCGGAGACCAGCGGTGTATAATTTTTAAGGCTTGTTTCTTCGTAGTACCTAGTGGTAGCATCGTCAGTTAGACTTGCTAGCTTATACATCAACTCAATCGACACATTGTTTGCGGCAGCAGGACCTATTCTATCAATGATGTCGGTTAGATCTAATGCCATTAAATCCAGAATGCTTGGGGCTACCTTGAAATCAAGGGCCATCATAACATCCGCCTGGTATTCTCCGCTTTCTGTATTTCCAACACCCAGCCCAGAGGCCTGAATAGTCATATCAGTGGTGGAGGGCTTGAAGAAGTTCAAAGGCCCTTCAAATACTACCGACTTTGAACTGTCCACATAGATCATGGTGCTTCCTGCGTATGACTGGCCGGTCGCTTTCAGGGGGCTCTCAATCTTATATGTTTGAGTAGAATCAGAGTAGGTCAACTCCCCACTGGCTCTGAAAAAGTCGTGGTCAGAATTCGTTTGCCGTTTCTCCACGAATGTTGTGTACATCTCCTCTCGGATGTTTCGATGCAATCCAGCATAGGCAGGCCCACCACTTTCAAAAGTGGCATTGTCGAAAGACAATTGAACTTCGGTATTTTCATCATTTCTATTGAAGCTGATCCACTCCTCTCGACCTTCAAGATCGAGACTTACAAACCCATCTAATTCAAGTGCTTTCTTATAGGCAAACATGGAGACGCTTCCTTTGTATAAAAACCCAGCTGAAATGACTAAGTTTTGATCTGGTGATACTTCTCCACCAGAAACAGTCATAAGTTGCGTTGGAACGTTTCCTCTTCGATCTGGCTCACCGACAGGGACTTCAACCAATTCGAAACTATCGAACCGAATATCAAAGGTATCCAGGCCAATTATTTGCTTGTACCAGGCATTGCCTTCAAACTTATTTCTCGAAATAACTCGAATGGAGGCTCTGTCTAAATAATGGTATCCGTTCAAGGTGTCGATGATGATCTCTGCGTTATCGAATTTTTGCAAAACAGAATTTGCAAGAATTGTGGTTTCGTTGTTTTCAGGGATAATCCGGGAATCAGCGACGGTTATGAATGGAATGCCCTGAACGTTTAGCTTTTGAGAGTTGATGTCGTAGACGGCACGTTCTGCGCTAAATGCGAGTGAGTCTAGATCCTCTCTGGTGGTAAAGAAGTAGGAATCTTCGATGGCAACATTGGCTGGCTTGGTCATGACCACCACTGAATCCTCCAAATCCCATACTGCCTCGGTAATGGACGTTTTCATTTGTGCGTATGGAAATGAAATAGCTGCGACACCTACTTTCTCTGGTCGAACTGTAGCAGTATTACTTGTGAGATCAAAGTCAAGTCGAATATCATCCCCGGCCATGGCTGGTTTGCCAATACTATCCGTGAGGACTTCAAAGTCAGCATGTCTTGCTCCGTACTCAAATTCCTCGAAATGGAGCTCCTCCGAAATTGCTCTCGATCCTCGTGTAAGCATCGTTCCACCACCATACAAGCCATTTGTGGTAATATTTGCATGTCCTGTGAGTTCTGCAGTAGAGTTGTAAAATTTGAAAGGGTCGTCAACAGTTCGTAGATACATACTGTCCTTTCTCGGAAGCCAGTACATATCATAAGAACCGAGAATGGCCTCAGGATAGCTTGCGTTGCCAATGCTTCCTGGGCTAATTACTCCACTGGTTCCATCTGTCGTTACAGAATCTGGATAGTAAATGAAATCATCAGAGTAGATGGTAGTAGTAAGAAAATCAATTTCTCCAAAGCCACGCATGCCCTGATTTGACAGTCGGATTTCTTCATAAGTTTTGGCCTCTGTACCATACAGATTATACCCTTCCGGAGGAATCTGATGGACGAACCCAAGTGACTGATCTTCTTGCGGGTGCAGTGTTTCTTCAAATGTGGGGAAAATACCCCCTGAGTTGAAGGTTCCTTCGAATCGTATGGATTGCCCATCTTCTCTTTCAATACTGTCGATTTCAAAAGGAGGAATGATGAAACGGACCGACTTGTCATAAGCGCCATCTAGCACTTCGGGACCATCAAAATAGACAGTAGCCTCACTGTCAGACACAAAGAATGGATAGCTTGTGTTTTTTGCAAGTCCTGATTTATTCTCCTTCTTGTCGATGTAGAGGGTTCCTGATGTGCTGGTAAGCTGATTTGCGAGCGTAGTTTTTTCGAAGCCCACATCCGCTTTCGTTGTGTCTTTCAATGGGATGGTAATCCTCAGGGAATCAATCTCTCCCATACTGAATAGGAATTCTTCATAATCAAAGAGGTGGCCGACTCCCTGATAGTCAAAGTCACCCGCGTGAATGACCCCATCAAATTCGAGATTCCTTCCCCTCAGCAGCGTAATTGTGCTATCATAGGGCGCAGCGTATACCTTGAAATCACTAGTGAGGTAGAATCGATTGACCCCCTTTATGTTCAGTTTACCACTATCGAGCTCAATGAAGGCATTTGGTCCATCAGAGATTTTTGACGGAACCATTAAGTTATCATAGTCTACCTTTTTGCCAGAGGCATCATAGTAGTGAAATGCTTTATCTCCAAGTTTGATTAGGCCGCTCTCTCCGTCATATTCAGCAAACCCATACTGACTCAGAATTTTTGCAGCTCCCTTTGCATATCGCTCATCTATCTCATATTCAAGGGCAAGTTCTCCTACATAGAATTCAGTAAGCCCATATTTTCTTGCATAGAAGACTGCGCTACTTATTGGATGGAAATTCAGAAACCTTGCAAGTTTTCGGAAGCGGACTTCATCAAAGAAATCAAGCGATTCGAATGTTGCTGGAATGAGGTCAGTGCCACTCGATATTTTCATGCCAATGGAATCTTGTTCCATATCCCACATAATCAAATCCAAATTGAGTGTCATGTCAAAATAGGAAGACTGATAAGGCATGACGCTCGAATTTCTCAGAACAGATAATGTTTTGGTTGGGAGATGGTATTTCGCCTTAACACTTTTGTGAAAGATCGAATCACTACCATGCAATATCGAAATAGAGCCACTTTCCATTGAAACAATCGAGTCGCCAAGTTGGAAATTCTTGGACTTAAGAACTACTTGATTACCCTTGCCGTCCAAAACAGTGAGAGTACCATTTTTTTTGGAGACAGATCTGCCAAAGAGTTTGTTGCCCCTAATTTCAACCCCGCCTACATATGAAAGTTTCTCATTTGAGAATTTCACTTTTACATCATTTTCGTTTGAGGTAAAAACAGGATAGTTACTAGGTGCTCGTTTGGGTCGGTTCTGGCTTTTAAATGTAAAAACACCTTCGACCTCACCACCAAACAGGGTGTCGTATCTGATTTTTGCATTGGGTGTCCAGAAATCTGAACGATCCTTCCGAAAATTGAAATCACCAAGTTGGACTACGGCGCTTCTAAATTTTCTATTCTGCCCCGGCCATTTTACCGTGCCAGAAGAACCTATAAAACTTCTGTTTTGGAGTAAAAATGTTCCATCGACATTGTTGATTACCATTGAGTCGTTCGGTGTCACAATCAACATTTCCGATCCCGTGATCTCGATAACCGGACCTTTTAATTCAGGAGCGAAATATTTGTTACGGACGGTGGCTAGGTGATCAACAACCGAGACGGCATAGTTAGGCCTTTCTGGTGGTGGTGGCTCATAGGTGGTATTGGAGTTGTCGTCAAAGCTATTGTTGTCACCCCATGGGTCATCATTGGATGTTGCCCATGGGTCGTTGCTAGTGTCTGCCCAAGGATCGCTATTCGCAGTGGCCCAGGGATCACTGTTTGCGGTTGCCCAAGGGTCGCTATTCGCGGTGGCCCAGGGGTCATTATTTGCAGTAGCGAATGGATCACTATTTGAAGTATCGAACGGATCGCTGTTTGTATCTGCCCAGGGATCGGCAGAAGGGTCAATGGGTTCGGAATTCAGTGCTGCCAACTCCTCGTCACTGATGAAGCCTGAAGTATCTTCTTCCATCAACTCTTCACCGAATGGTTCATCTTCATCAATCTCAATGATCTCATCCAACAACTTAAACGAGTAGGACCCACCAGGTGCTTGTACAACTAGTGTTTTTTCTAAGCTCAAATACCTTCTGGCGAAGTAAATGTTTAACCCAAACACGAAATCTTTGTATTCACTTTTTGGGAGCGTTTCCAGCACTTGCTCATTGATATCCAAAAGACTGCTGAGCTCGGGCCTCTGCAAATTCTCCTGCGCAACCGAGTAAGCTAGATAGCTGAAGTAGTGGTAAAAGAATGGATAAAAAGAATAGCCTTTTCGCTGCATTCGCAGGGCTATTAAATGAATCTGGTCTTGCTGGGCAGAAGTGAACTTGCCATCCCAGGCATTTTGAAAGTCAAACCCAATTTTAATGGCGGCTTCTGTTCCAACACCGCGAAGTCTTGAAATTGCCTGAGCGCGGAACTCGGTTTTATCCTCAGAGAATCGCTGTGCCTGAACTCCTCCAAGAGTCAGTATTGACAGGCAAAATATAAGCAGCAGCGATCGCATCAGGGTTTAAAGATATTTAATAGTAGATAGTCTACAGTGAACAGACGATAGTTTTACGTTTTCGGTTTAGACAGGGCAAGCATGGCCCAGCGATCTTTTTCTGTTTCATTTTGCTTGACTAGTCCATGCATCTTTGCTTCTTCGAGCAAGTCATCCACATCTTCCTTATAAAAACCACTTAGTAAGAGGAACCCATTCGCAGCTAATCGTGAGGAATATTCTCGAATTTGATCCATAAGGACGTTTTTATTGATATTGGCAATGATGATATCAAAATCAGTTTTTTTGACTAAACCAATTTCTCCCTTTACCAATTGGATATCGTCTATTTCATTTAACGAAAAATTCTCTGCACTATTTTCTATGCACCAATCATCAATGTCAGTTGCCACTAGTTGTGAGGCTCCACGCTTTGCAGCCATGATGGCAAGTATGCCGGTTCCACATCCTACATCTAAGACTTTTTTGTTTTGATGATCCAGGTCCATCTGATAAGCAAGCATTTGGTATGTTGTTGCATGGTGTCCGGTCCCAAAGGACATTTTTGGATTGACGAGAATGTCGTACTCAAAAGCTGGATTTGCCTTGTGAAATGTGGCTCGCACCTGGCACCTATTGTCTACAATGATTGGGTCATAGTTCTTTTCCCATTCTTCATTCCAGTTAACTCGTTCCTGTTCTTTTATGCTGAAGGTAGCAGATGGATACCGTTTCAAGATTTCTTTTACTTCAATCTCTTTGAATACAGCCTCTTCGCAACTTCCTTCAAATCCATCGTCGAATTCCTGAAATGAATCAAATCCTATTTCAAAAAGTTCAGCAATGATAACATCGCTGAAATCAGCATCGCATTTTACAGAAATGGTTACGAAGTTCACAGCTTGAGCCTAGTCAAAAGCTTTTGCAATGTCTATGAAGTCTCTTGCTTTCAAACTAGCTCCGCCAATCAGACCACCATCCACGTCAGTTTTGGAGAAAATCTCCGTGGCGTTATCCGGCTTTACGCTGCCCCCGTAAAGAATAGAAATTGAGTCAGCGGTTTCTTGTGAATACTGATCTGCAATTTTTGATCGTATAAACGCGTGCATTTCCTGAGCTTGGTCTGCAGAAGCAGTTTTGCCAGTGCCGATTGCCCAAACGGGCTCATAGGCAATTACGATTTTTTTTATTTCTGCATCCTGCAGCGCAAACAAAGCTTTCTCGATCTGATCGCCCACCACTACTTCCTGATTACCCGCTTCCCTAGTTTCTAATGTTTCTCCACAACAGAAGATTGGCGTTAGTCCACTTTCCAGGACTTGGTTAACTTTTTCCATCAAAAGTTCATCAGACTCCTTGAAATATTCCCTGCGTTCGCTGTGACCAACAATGACATACGTAGCACCACAGGATTTGATCATGCTTGTTGAAATTTCACCGGTAAATGCACCACTTTCGTTCTGATGACAGTTTTGTGCACCGAGGTGGAGGTTACCTCCCTTACCAATTTGAGCTCCTAATCCAGGCAAATGGATGAATGGTGGAATAAAGATCAGCTCGCAGTTACCTTGGAGCTCTTTCTTGGACATTTCCATTGCTTCAGACACGAGCTTTCTACCTTCTTCAAGTGTGCAATTCATTTTCCAATTTCCGGCGACGATCTTTTTTCTCATTTCCTTGTGATTTATTAGCCTGCAATGATAATAAGCATTTGCGCACGGGACTTATAATTGCTACCGATTGTGACTTTCTTTTACCTGAAGCAACACTTAGATACTCACAGGCTTATATCTCTGTTTCGTCGACAACATCGTGGATAAAAAATAGAATTTTAACATCTTGCAGGATTGTAATGCATTAATTCTATGAAAGACGTAGTGAAATTCAGAGCCTTGGTTGGAATCGCGCAGGCAGATGGAGAGTTTGATAGTTCCGAGAAAGAATTTATTCGCCATTTGGCAGAACTCCAAGGTCTATCTCTGAGTGAGCTAAAGGAACAACTTAAAAATGGTGGTAAAACCGGGGACCACGTAAAGACCTTAACTTTTGATGATAAAATTGATATCCTGATTTATACCGTTAAGCTCATGAAGATTGACGGGAAGGTTCTTCTCAGTGAAATTAAATTTTGTGAGAGGGTGGCGAAGACGCTTGGTTTTGAAGAGAAAGCCGTTGGGTTTTTGTCAGGAATTATTGAAAGTAACCCAGACACGGTGACAAATTTGGGTAGGGTATCATATCGAATGAAGAAATACTATAACCACTCTGTATAAGGTGTGATTGGAGAAGTGGGTTTTTACAAAAAGTTAGTTGTTAAGCTTTTCTTTTAGAAATCTACCTGTATAATTCCCTTTTAATTTGACCAAATCTTCTGGCAATCCGGCGAAACAAACTTCTCCACCTTCATCCCCTCCTTCTGGTCCCAGGTCAATGATCCAGTCCGCATTTTTGACAATCTCCGTATTGTGCTCAATAATGACAACTGAGTTGCCACCATCTATCAGCGCATTCAGCGCATCCAACAATTTCTTGATGTCATGGAAATGAAGGCCTGTGGTAGGTTCGTCAAAAATGAAAAGGATATGATCTGTGTTGTTCGCTTTTGTTCCCTTCCCAAGGAAGGAAGCGAGTTTGACTCTTTGAGCTTCGCCACCACTTAGTGAGTTGGAACTTTGCCCTAATTTGATATAACCAAGTCCAACGTCAAATAGCGGTTGAATCTTGTTGGTGATTGCTGCTTTCCCTTCGAAGAACTCCAGTGCCTCCCCAACAGATAGATCTAGCACCTGTGAGATGTTTTTATCATTGTAGGTGACTTCAAGTATCTCCTTTTTGAATCGTTCTCCCCCACAGCTCTCACATGTCAGGTGGAGGTCTGCCATAAACTGCATCTCAATTTTCACCGTTCCTTCACCTTCGCAAACCTCACATCGTCCACCATCCACATTGAAAGAGAAGTGAGCTGGCTTAAAAGAATTCTTCTTAGAAATAGTCTGCTCAGAAAAAAGCTGACGAATTGCATCATAGGCTTTTACATAAGTCACAGGATTTGACCTGGAACTTTTGCCGATAGGGTTTTGGTCTACAAACTCGACTTGAGTAACCTTCTTGTAGTTACCTGTCAGGTTGTCAAATTTTCCTGTGGTTTCACCCGCAATGCCGAGCAGTTTCCCAATTGCAGGGTTCAGAATTCTTCTAATTAATGTCGACTTGCCGGATCCACTTACACCCGTGACGACAGTCATTACTCCAAGTGGAACTTCTACATTGATATTTTTTAAGTTGTGCTCACGAGCTCCTTCTATTTGAATGGATTGTCGCCATGGTCTACGTCTTTGTGGAACTTCGATCGTCTCTTCACCTTTTAGATATCGGGTGGTGTACGAATCATCCTTTCCGTTGAGTTCATCTACTGTGCCCTGGAAGACTAGTTGGCCACCGTATATACCAGCGTCTGGGCCAATATCAATAATCTGATCGGCAGCCTCCATTACCTTCTCTTCATGCTCCACCACGATCACCGAGTTACCTACATCTCGCAAAGACTTCAGAACATCGATCAACCTTTCAGTATCTCGTGGATGAAGTCCAATGCTAGGCTCGTCTAAGATGTACATTGACCCCACTAGGGCGCTACCTAGCGAAGTAGCTAGTTTGATCCGCTGAAACTCACCACCCGAAAGTGTGTTGGTCAACCGATTGAGTGTAAGGTATCCGAGACCTACCTTGTCGAGATAAGTAAGTCGATTTCGGATCTCTTCCAAAATCCTTTTTGCGATTTTCTCATCGTTCTTCGGGATCTTTAATGCATTGAACAGGGGCAGTAGTTTTTTCACCGGCTGAAGAACAATGTCGGTGATGGAGTAACCAGCTATTTTAACATAGGAAGCATCTTTTCTAAGCTTTGTCCCTCTACAATCAGGGCAAGTAGTCTTGCCACGATAACGCGAAAGCATAACGCGATACTGTATTTTGTGCAGCTTGGTTTCAAGGAAAGAAAAGAATGCGTTCAGGCCATCAAAGTATTCATTTCCCGTCCAGAGTAGCTCGTACTCTTCTTTGGTTAACTCGGCAATTGGGCGATGAATTGGAAAATCAAACTTAATTCCATCTCTGATGATCGGTTCTGCCCATTTTTTTGTTGTCTCACCTTTCCACGGAGCGATGGCTCCTTCATAGACAGAGAGATTTCTGTCCGGAATGACCAGGTCAGGATCTATGCCTAATACACGACCGAATCCTTCACATTTTCTACAAGCACCATACGGATTGTTGAAGCTAAAAAAATTCGCACTCGGCTCCTCAAAAAGAATGTTGTCTAGTTCGAAGCGATCAGAGAAGCTCTTTTTCTTGCCACCAACAACGGAGACAAAACAATCACCTTCTCCCTCGAAAAAGGCGGTCTGCACAGAGTCTGCTAGTCTGAATTGCGTTGCTTCATCAGATTGGACAGCTGCGCGGTCAATCAATATCTCGATGTTGCCTTTAGGTTTCTCTTTGGAGTTAAGAACATCTTCAATGAAGGTGACTTCATTGTCAATTACAATTCTCGTGTAGCCTTTGCTTAACAAAATTTCAAGCTCCTTTATCAAGGTTCGTTTTTCCTTGAGCTTTAGTGGAGTGGTTATTGTCAACTTAGATCCTTCCTCATGTGAAAGGATAAAATCCACAACGTCCGTTACAGTGTCTTTTTTTACTTCTTTGCCAGAGACAGGGGAAATAGTCTTACCAATTCTTGCAAAAAGCAACTTTAGATAGTCGTAGATTTCAGTGGTGGTACCGATCGTGGACCTGGGATTCCTGGAGCTTACTTTTTGCTCGATTGCGATTGCGGGAGCGACACCTTTTATATAGTCGACTTCTGGCTTTTCCATTCTGCCTAAAAATTGGCGGGCATAGGAACTTAAGCTTTCCACATACTTTCTTTGACCCTCAGCAAATAAGGTGTCAAAGGCCAATGAAGATTTACCAGAACCAGACAAGCCTGTGATCACCACCAGCTTATCACGCGGAATCGCCACATCAAGATTTTTAAGGTTATTCACCCGAGCACCTTTGATGATGATGTATTTCTTTGGATCTAGGTTTTCTATTTTTCCAACCATTTTGGGGGTATCGCTGTCTAATGAAAACTAAACACAAGAGATTTCAATTCAAGCGGAGGCAAAAATAGGTATACTGCTTTTCCAAATTGTTTTGAAAATTAGATTCTTGATAACAAATTTTAGAAAACCCAAACGACACAATATGATATAGACCTC
The DNA here is from genome assembly GCA_039961455.1 of Cyclobacteriaceae bacterium. GTDB lineage: Bacteria > Bacteroidota > Bacteroidia > Cytophagales > Cyclobacteriaceae > Ekhidna. The sequence goes on from JBDVJN010000083.1 coordinate 135,919, forward strand.
TACGTTAACAAACAGGTGAATTACATGATTAATACGAGTTTGAACGACAGCGAATTGCTGTCCCTCTACATTGGAGGAAACGAAGAGGCATTTGAGGAACTCCTCAATCGTCACAAAGACAGGGTTTTTACTACCATTTATTTAATAGTAAAGGACAGGTATACTGCAGAGGATCTCATGCAAGAGGTTTTCATTAAGGCTATTCGCACGATTAAGTCTGGCAGGTATAACGAGGAAGGTAAATTTTTACCATGGATTCTTCGTATTGCTCATAATTTATCCATTGATCATTTCAGAAGAGAGAAACGCTACCCAACTATTGTTATGGAGGATGGGAGCAGCGTTTTCAATTCGTTAGAATTTTCTGAAACGTCAATTGAAGATGAACACGTAAAACAGGATACCCACAACCTCTTGAAGGGGTATATAAAGGAACTTCCCGACACTCAACGTGAAGTGCTCATGATGAGACACTACATGAGAATGAGTTTTCAGGAGATTGCCGATGCTACTGATGTAAGCATCAATACCGCCTTGGGTAGGATGAGGTATGCTTTAATTAACTTAAGAAAAAAGTTTGAGCAGAATCAAATTGCCTATGATAAAAACCTTTACAGAAAATGACCTTGTAAGATTTCTCTATGACGAAGTAAATGAAGATGAACGGGAAGAAATTAGAGAATCCCTATTGACAGACATTCAACTCCAAAACAAGATAACAGAGCTAAGAAGAGTAATGGAATTGCTTGATGCTTTTGTAATGAAAGCGCCTGAAGCAGCAGTTTCAAGAATTCTTTATGCATCTAAGAATCTTTACGTTTGAAGGGAGGAAGACCCTGAAACAAGTTCAGGGTGACCTTTAAGATAATTGGTTGAATTCCTTAGGCAGTCCTGAAATAAATTCAGGACTGCCTAATTTTAGGCAATGACCAAGAAGGAGCGTTTTGAAGCGTTTGTAGCATACTTTTCAGAATCTTACCCAGAACCGGAAACGGAGCTTCACTACTCCAATCCGTTTGAGCTACTCGTGGCCGTTGTGTTAAGTGCACAATGTACAGATGCGAGGATCAATAAAGTTACGCCCAGATTGTTCATGGACTTTCCAACCCCTGAACATATGATGGCCTCCAACTTTGATGAGTTGTTTCCTTACATAAGGAGTGTGTCCTATCCGAATAATAAGACGAAACATCTACTTGCACTAAGCACTAAGCTGGTGGAGGACTATAATTCAGTAATACCGAATCAAATTTCGGAGCTTATCAAGCTTCAAGGGGTTGGAAGGAAAACAGCAAATGTTATTGTTTCAGTTCTCTACAATCAGCCTGCTATGGCTGTGGACACTCACGTCTTTAGGGTGTCCAAAAGGCTGGGTTTGGTTACACAGACTGCTAAAACTCCGCTGGAGGTTGAAAAACAGCTGGTTCGCCACATCCCCGACGAATTCATTTCCAGAGCACATCATTGGCTTATTCTTCACGGCAGATATACCTGCCTGGCTAGAAAACCAAAGTGCGAATCATGTCAAATAACGCATTTTTGTAAGTACTTCGAGAAGAATTTAACCTAGGTCACCGAAAGGATTAAGGTGTTCTTCGAAAAAAATTGTTACTTAGGCAATAAGCTATCATCTTTAGGTTGTGAAGATTTTGTATGTCCACCAATATTTCAAAACACCCGAGGAAGGAGGGTCTATCCGCTCCTACTACCTAGCCAAAGGATTGGTTGATGCTGGTCATGAGGTGGTGTTGTTAACCACTCATAATGAGAGGAAAGGAATTGTTGACGTAGATGGCATCAAAGTTCACTATTTGCCAATTTCATATAAAAACGAGTACGGATTCTTTAGACGTGTATGGGCGTTCTTAAACTTTGTCAGGGCTGCTAGGAAAGTGGCGTTTACTATCCCCAAGATAGATTTGGCGTATGTGATGACAACTCCTTTGACTACGGGCTTCATCGCGTTGCACCTTAAGAAGACACTTTCTATTCCCTACTATTTCGAGGTCGGAGATTTGTGGCCAGAGGCACCAGTACAGATGGGTGTTATCAAAAACAGGTTTCTGAAGAAATGGCTGTATGGGCTAGAAAAGAAGTTCTATTTCGAGGCAGATAAGGTTATTGCGCTGTCGCCGGCAATGAGGAATTACATCGAGAAGGTTTCGCCAAACACAAAGGTTTATGTCATTCCAAATATGGCAGATTGCAGTTTTTTTGATGCAGGCATACGTATCGGTGATTATAGCAATCGAAACAACTTTCAGATCACCTATTGTGGTGCTGTAGGAAAGGCAAATCAGCTTGAATTCTTTCTTGAAGCAGCTCTCGAAACAAAGAAGCAAAAGTTACCTGTTCATTTCAACGTTTTGGGAGCAGGCTCGGAGATAAAGCGACTTAAGAGTCATTATCGAAAGTTGTGGAACGTTTCTTTTTATGAGCACACGAGCAAGGAGGGGGTAAAGAGTCTATTAAATGAAAGCGATGCTGTCTATGTTTCTTTCAAAGATGTAGATGTGCTGAATACTGGAAGCCCAAATAAATTTTTTGATTCCCTAGCTGCTGGAAAATTGACAATCATCAATTTCAAAGGATGGTTGAAAAATATGCTCGAGCGAAATAAATGTGGCTTTTATCATAACCCAAAGTCACCTGAAAATTTCGTGAGAAAACTTAGAGTCTTTCTCAACAATGCTGAGATGCTGCAGAAGTATCAAAAGAATGGAAGAAAACTCGCCGAGCTGTACTATGACAAAGACATTCAGGTTACCAAACTTTTGAAGATTCTCAACAATGAGTACAAGTTCGAGGTAAACGATTCTGAGGTATATATTTTGACAGCTTAGCCAGGCTTATATCCAGACTGAGTAAAGATCTTGTTGTGATCCGTCTCTACCATTAGTTCCTGCACAGAGATTCCAGTTTTCTCCGCATAGGCATTTACGATTTGCCAACCCAACCAAGCGGCTATTCTCCCAGGACACTTGTCGCCTATCTCGTAAACATTTGGTCGTTCTGCTAAAAATTTTTGCTTGATGGTGTGATTGGTTTCATATAGAAGTTCGTTCTGAATGAAATTCGCCCATATGATAGATTCATACTCGAATGTATCGCTCCACTCTTCTTCTGTGTAGCCAATCAAAATTCGCTCTGAAGTGCAGGGTAGTATCTTGCTAAGGAGGTAGTAGGCCTTTCCAAAGTCAATCATCTCGGTTAGCATCGATTCCCCTTTTCCTGGACGTGCATACTGACTTGAGATCAATTGCATGATGATAGAAGGCAAATGCTCCGTGTTATATCGTCTTAGAATGTAATTAGGAATATCTAATGGCTTGTAGGAGGCATCAACCCCAACGAAAAAATCCATGCCGATCATGATGTGTTCGTTGGATATGAAAAGATCCTTGTATAGACCAGTCACCACGGTTTGAATTTTTGGAGTTGGAGCTTGTGGGTAGTAGTACTTGAGGCGACCTAGACTCAACTCGATTTCTCTAACTACTACATCAAAGTCGTCGAAAGCTCCGATGGACTCCTGATACAATGTGTCGATTGAGGGGTTGGAAATTAGGTTAAAGATTCTACCCGCAAGAATTGAATCTGATGGGTATTGATCTGCATCAAGAAAATAATTGGAGAACTCCCTATTTGCACTGAGAAAGGATTCCACATCCTTTGCTGTTTTTGACTGAAAAAGCTTTTCTTCCAACCTCTCTACATCCAATTCTATTTCAACGGGATCAACAGCATCTCTGCAGGTTTCCCTCGAACAGGCGCTTAACAAAACAAGAACAATCATTAGGAGTACTCCTCGCATAATATCTATTTTTGGCTCCAAGTTAGATCAATGTTGATCCGACGAAAGGTCGCATAATGTCTGCAATTTTCGTTCAATAAAACTCACTATGAAAATATTTAGTAAACGATCCATGAGAAATATTCTTTTCTGCGCTTTCATTCTTTTTTCAATAGGCGCTTCTGCGCAGGTGCAACTGGGATTGAAATTAGCACCTGTGATTGTTTCGAATCGGGCCGCCAATGATTCGCTAACAGCAAAAAATGATGGATCGGTTGTGAAAATGTCTATTGGACTTATTGCTGACAAATCATTTGCTGATAACTATATGCTAAGCTCCGGGCTTATCTATGTTCCAAAACGATCGGCCTTTAGAGATTCACGTCTTGGAACAATGGAGGAATACAAAGTTCAGTATTTACAAATACCCCTGACGGTTAAGTTGTTCACGAATGAACTGGCACCAGATTTGAAGGTTTACTTTCAAGTGGGTGGAGCACTGGAAATAAAGGTGTTCGATGAGCCACTCGATCCTACATATACCCTAATAGAGAAGTTCAATCCAGTGGATGTTCCCGTCATCTTGGCTGCAGGCATCGAATATCGGGCTGGCCTGAGCACCACAATTTTTGCGGCATTTTCGTATCAACGAGGACTGACAAATGTGATTAGGACATCAAATGCTGCCATTGATGATTTAGCGATAAGAAGTACTGTCGTTTCTATCGACCTTGGTGTTAAGTTTTAGTAGGAAACTAAAGACTCTATCTTTTCTTCTAATCTTGAACTAGGTAAAAAATCTCTCTCCAAATCTGCTGCAAATGGAACAGGGGTATCGAGGCTGGCTTCACGCATTACAGGTGCATCAAGATGCTCGAAACAGTGTTCCGAAACCCAAGCAGCAATCTCACCACCTATTCCTCCCGTCATACAATCCTCGTGGAGGATCAAAACACGGCCTGTTTTCTTCACAGACTCTGCCACTGTCTCCTTATCCCATGGCAATAACGTCCGCAGATCAATAATTTCGATTGAATGAGATGATTCGGCTGCAACTTGATTTGCCCAGTGGACCCCCATTCCATATGTAATTATGGACACATCAGCTCCCGCCTTGTTTACAGCGGCCTTTCCCACCTCGGTAGTATAATATGCATCTGGCACATTTCCGTTAAGCGAACGGTAGAGTACTTTATGCTCAAAGTATAGGTACGGATTTGGATCTTCTATAGCAGCATTCAAGAGACCTTTCGCATCGTGAGGATTCGAAGGATAAACAATTTTAAGACCAGGGGTATGAAAAAACCAAGCTTCATTGGATTGAGAATGAAACGGCCCGGCGCCTACTCCCGCGCCTGTTGGCATACGTACCACCACGTCTGCGTTTTGTCCCCAGCGATAGTGAATCTTGGCTAGATTGTTTACGATCTGGTTAAAACCGCAGGTGACAAAGTCAGCAAACTGCATCTCGACTATTGACTTTATTCCGGCGATGCTTAGCCCTAGGGCTGTGCCAACAATAGCAGACTCGCAAAGAGGTGTGTTTCTAATTCTCTCTTTTCCGAAAGCCTCGGTAAAACCTTCTGTAATCTTAAAGACCCCCCCATAATCTGCGACATCTTGTCCCATTAGTACTAGATCTGGATATTTCTCAAAACTTTGTCTCAAACCTGCTGAAATTGCATCGATGAAACGTATTTCGCTCTCTTTTCCTGTAGCGGGGATTATCGTCTGCTGAAAAGCTGAGTAAACATCGGAGAGCTCATTTTCTTGTACCGAAGTGATGGTATCCTCGGCAAATGCTTCCTTCACAGCTTTATTGATCTCAGCTTTTATTTCCTTGTGGATTTCTTCAATGTCTTTTGCATGGCAGACTTTTTCTTCAATCAGAAATTTCTCGTAGTTGAAAATGGGATCCTTCTTCGCCCACTCATCCATTAGCTTGCTTGGGACATACTTCGTTCCCGAAGCTTCTTCGTGTCCTCGCATCCTGAAAGTCTTTGCCTCAAATATGATCGGTCTTGGATTTTTCCGAATATCTTTTGCTACATCTTCAAGTTCATTTAGTACTTCGAGAATCGAGTTCCCCTCGACGCTGTAAGCCTCAATGCCGTATGCTGGTCCCTTAACGACAAAGGAATCAAAGTTAAATTGTTCACGGCTTGGCGTGGAAAGCCCATATCCATTGTTTTCTATCACGAAAATGACGGGGAGGTTCCAAACGGAGGCAACATTGATTGCTTCGTGAAAATCACCTTCACTTGAACCACCATCGCCAGTGAAAACAAGGCTTAATTTTTTTTCCTTTTTAAGTAGATGTGACAGGGCGATCCCATCCGCGATCCCTAATTGTGGACCCAGATGTGAAATCATCCCAACGATGTTGTAGTCCTGCGTTCCGAAATGGAAGCTTCTGTCACGACCCTTCGTGAACCCGTTTGCTTTACCTTGGAATTGTGAGAATAGGTTTTTTAGGGGAACCCCCCTTGAAGTAAACACCCCTAGGTTTCTGTGCATAGGGAGAATGTATTCATCCTCTTCCAGGATCAGGGCGGCTCCAACAGAAATGGCTTCCTGCCCAATTCCGGAGAACCACTTGCTAATCTTACCCTGACGAAGGAGGATCAGCATTTTGTCTTCTATAAGACGTGGAGTTACGAGTTCCTTGTAAATATTAAGTAACTCTTTATTAGATCTGGATTTTCGCTCGAACTTCATGTTTACCAATTGGAACTGCGAAATAAGTGCATCATGCCCAAACCTTTAGACCTTCAGTGCAGTTTTTACAGATTTCTATCTCAGAACGTGAGTTTAGGAGGGCATCTCTGAATGTCTGGTACTGCTTCGAGAACCAGATATCTCTAAATTCCGTGTTGGAAACATTGCCAAAGCTATGAGTAGCATCCTTGTCAAAACAACAAGGGATTACCTGTCCGTCCCAGGTGATTACACAGGAGTTCCACATTTTCCAACATTTGTCTTCGAGTTTGTTTTTGATTGAGAATGTCCCATCTCCGTTTGCTTTGTATCTGGAGTATTTGTCTATCGTAGGCATCAGCTCATTGCCATTTTCGTAGTCATAGAGTTGAGCGGTCTTAAAAGCGACCTTATCTACACCAAATTCCTTGGCAAGTTGCTTTATCTCTTTCACCTGATGTTGATTTGGCCTCACAACCAAGAATTGCCAAACTACTTTCGGGGAGGACTTTTTTAGTTTCTTTCTCCAATGAATGATGTTTCGAGTGCCTTCCAGCACCTTATCCAACTTCCCCTCCTTTCGATACGATTCGTAGGTTTTTTGTGTGGCCCCATCGATCGAAATAATCAGCCGATTCAATCCGGATTCAATCGTCCTTCTGGCATTTTGATCGTCGAGAAAGTGAGCATTGGTAGATGTAGTTGTATAGATCTTTCGGTCACTGGCAACCTTGACCATATCTAAGAAATCTGGATTTAGGTACGGCTCACCCTGAAAATAGAATGTGAGATACAGAAGATGATCACTCACCTCGCGGATTACTTTTTCAAAAAGGGATGTATCTAGCTTGCCTGTTGGTCGGGAAAAAGATCTTAACCCGCTCGGGCATTCGGGACATCTCAAATTGCAAGCAGTGGTAGGTTCGATGGCCATGCTTATTGGTAGTCCTTTAATATTGGAAATCTTGCTTTTATGTGATCGCACATAAGAGGTCCAAATGCGGGAGGCATTTGCTACTCTTTTTGGCGTTAGTTTTGAAGCAATTGAAATTGTATCGTTTAGGTCAACAAACATTGGTAACAAAGATCGGCTAGGCCGATGCAAATAGAAAAGAATGAAAGAAGTAATGCGAAAACGATCAAAACTTACCTTGTCTCTAACATTTTTTCTCTTGAGCCTGTTTGGTTTTTCGCAGGTTAGACTTTCTGAAAGAGCAGAAATCGCAATTATTACTCTCGGTCCTTATCAAGGCGAGGTGTGGTCAGCTTTTGGACATAGTGGGATCCGGGTTTACGATCCTGTAAATAAGATCAATTGGTTTTATAACTATGGCCTATATGATTTTGAACAGGAGAACTTCTTTGTAAATTTTGCTAAAGGTTTGCTCAAGTACCGAGTTGGTGTTGGAAACTATGATAACGTGGTACGGTACTATGGCTCACAAAACAGATCCATCGTAGAGCAATACCTGAATCTGAATCAGAGAGAGAAGCAACAATTTTTTGACTTCCTTCAGAACAATGTCAAGCCTGAGAACGCAGAGTACACTTATAATTACGTGTATGACAATTGCGCGACCAAGATTCGTGACATAACTGAGGGGCTCTATCCCGGCCGCATAGTTTTTGACATGTCTTATGTGCAGGAAGGGAAGACCATTCGTGACCTCATGGATGACTATCTCGACTACCAACCGTGGGGTGAATTTGGAATAAATCTTGGCCTTGGACAGCAGATTGATCAAGAGGCACCGGGATATGACTATATGTTCTTACCTGATTTTATATTCAATGCTTTTGCAAAGGCAAAATTGAAAACAGACAGTACAGAAGTCCCTTTAGTTTCAAAAACAGAAGTTGTGTTTACTCCTGTGGGGGGTTTAAATGAGAATACTATTTTGACTCCCCTAAATGTATTTATCATCTTATTTTTTGTGGTCGGATTTATCACCAACAAGGATTTCAAGACAGGGAAGAGGTCAAATTGGATAGATGTGGTGCTATTCTCCTTTGTAGGATTTATAGGATTGTGGGTTGTTTTTCTCTGGTTTGGTACCGAGCATCTTTCAAAAGGGAACCTAAATATCCTATGGGCAATTCCACTTCATTTACCTATTGCATTTTTCATAAATCGAGCGAAATTCAGGAAGTTTATGAAAATCTACTTTAAGGTAACAGCGTCTTGGTATTGTGTTCTTCTGATCGTTTGGGCATTTCTTCCGCAACCCTTGGGCATGCCACTGGTTCCACTGGTCTTGGCCATGGTGTTAAGAGCCTTTTATATCGGATATGATTTCAGAAGAAAAGTTGCCGATTAGTTTTCAACCTTGACACCTTTCCAGAAGGCGACGTAACCCTCAATGTTCTTAGCAAGCTCACTAGCCTGCGGATAGTACCAGGCAGCATCTGTATTCTCTTGGCCAGCGACATCAATTGAGTAGTAATTTGCTTGACCCTTCCATGGGCAAACCGAATGGGTTTCACTGTCCTTAAAGTACTCTTGATTTATGGAGTTAGCGGGGAAGTAGTGATTGCCTTCCACCACAATTGTATCGTCGCTCTCGGCGATTACTTGGTCATTCCAGATTGCTTTCATTTTGTGTCTTTACGGTTTTTCAAATAAAGGTGTTTTTGAGAGAAAAAGTTTAGTGGTAAGCTTTTGTTGTCATTTGCTTGACAAATTCTACTGAAGATTTTTCAACGTGAGTTTAAAAGTTGTTCCGACACCTATTGTTGAATAGACCTCAATTTTTCCACCAATTTGTGTAATTGCATCTTTTGTAAGGTAAAGTCCAAGACCTGATCCCTGTGAATTTTTGTTGGCGCGGTAAAACATGTTGAATATCTTGGACAGGTACTTCTCCTCAATTCCGATCCCATTATCCTCTATTCTTAGCTCTAGCCCATTTTCAATTCTTTTGATCAAGACGCTAATCTTAGGATTTGGCTGATCCAAATTATGGTACTTAATGGCATTCGAAAGGACGTTTCCGAGGGCAGTGTCTAATTTCTCTTGGTCCGTCACCAGCATGTATTGCACAGATGCTAAGTCAAGTTTAATTTTTTTGCTTGCTGGAGAGCTCAACATATCAAAAATACGAGAAACGGTTTCGGTCACATTGACTTTTGAAATAGTTAAACCAACCTGCTGCCCTTTTCTTAGGGTGATAATGTCTTTGATGACTTTGTCCGCCTGCTGGACTTTGATTTGAATAAGATCCAGGAATTCCTTCACATCCTCTCGATCCTTCATTCTTTTGATGGCATTGGTTAATCCAAGAATCGCTGTAAGAGGAGCTCTCAGATCATGCGAGGAGCGATAAAGGAATGTATCAAGTTCGCTATTTGCTTTTTTTAGCTTATCGCGCTCAAGCTCCAAGACGCTAATAATCATCCCAATACCCATGACTGCCTGCAATAAAAAGTCAATTATTCCTAAGTAGTAGGGAGTTTCAAAAATATGGCTGAAGCCAGCCACAGGTGCCAGGAAGGAAAGGAAGTAATTGATTTGTTCTAAGCCAAAAATTAGGAATGCGGCGAAAATAAACTTCACCCCAATCCCAGAATGCCTTAACCTGGAAATAAGTATAGCTGAGAAAATAAACGTGAAGCCTGAGAACAGAGATTTAACACCAACACGCAGAAAGATTCTTTGGAGACCTGAATCGGGATCTTTATTGTATAGGAGCACTAGAACAAAGGCAAGAATAAAGATCAGAACTGAGCTGAGGCGTACCCACTTTTTATCAAATTCTCTTTGACGAGAAAGTTCGTAGGACCCAATCAATAACCACATGGATTGGAATAGACCAGCCATTACAGTGATTATTGATATAGGTGTTCTGAATGAGTTGTATGGCCCTAAATGAATAACACTTGCGAGAGTGATGGTTGAACCAACCATGTGGACCATAAGGCCTAACCAACTCCAGGACCAATATTGAAAGTACTTATTCTGATAGTTTTTGTAAAAACGGTTAAGAAGAAACATCACTATAAAGGCTAACGTCGCCTGAGCAATGTTTTGAACAAGGATAATGGAGGAAGCCTGATTAAGCATGGTGAGCCTTAAATTTGAGAAAGTTTCTCTAAAGTAGAGACTGTTAGTACTTTATTCTCAACAAACAGGTGATGTGGTCATTGTTACTGCGTAGTTAGCTGAAAGGCAGTGAACGTACCTTCTGGCGCTGTTTCGAGAATCTGAATGTTGCTAATGGCAGGTCTATCTCCACGTTCATCTCCTAGAAGAATTCCTCCATATTTTTTGTAATTGCCCCAAGATGTTGTGAAGCTTGGCTCTGAACTTTCTATACTTGGATAGTACGCCCATTGTGTCACAAGCTTGCTATCGAAGTCAACCCAGATGTTATAGAAATTTTCTGGGGTCACTCCGACATCTTCAAAAGTTAATCGGATAACATCAGCCTTCGTGCCAGCCATTGTCGTATCCTCACCAATGTAGTATAAAGTCACCCCGGAATCTTTCAGTTTAAACGGCATCACAAGCCAGTAGGAATCATTGATCCACATGCGTTTACCACTATCGAGATACTTTGATACGGAGTCTGCATTTGTGAATTCCTCTCCCGCAAGTTGAACTTTGCCTTCCATGGAGTTGATGTTCATCAAGATAACTAGTTCCTTTGATGGATCCTCAATTCTAACATCTCCCGTCTGTTTGTCCCATACATGATTTCTTCTACCAAAGAAGGTCCATGATATAAATCTGGTTTCGTCCCAGGCTTTTCTTCCACCCATTGCATTCATGACCTTGTCTGCCAGCAACGTTGCTAGTAGGTCAGAACCTTCCTGATTAAATCCTTCTGCTGGGGGATTGTTATATTCTACATATTCGCCTGTTTCGTCAGACCCAGAATTGTCTTCGGTGTTTGTATTTCTGGAGCAGGAGAACAGGACAATTGCGCTAATGAAAAGAAATGCTAGTTGCTTCATAGAGATGGGTTTAATTCAAAGGTAATCAACGAATCAAAAAAGAAAGGGACACTAAAAAGCATCCCTTCCAAATAAGTTAGGTAGGATCTTAATTATTTGCCTTTCTTAAACTTTTCAAAACGATCGGCAGTCTCTGTTCTAGGGAATACGTTATCGTCTTCAAAAGTATCAGCAGTTGTTTTGTTTGGATCAATTACAATTTTAGCGACTTGCTTACTTTTCACAAATACCTGACTTACTTCCTTTTCATTGATCTTCCAGATTTCGGCAGGAATCTGTTGAATCTCCTTTGTTCCATCGGTGTATGTCCATTCGATCACAATTGGTGTAACAAGTCCACCTTTGTTTTTGAATGTGAGCTCGTAGAAGTTTTTACCATCTACACTTTTCTTAACCTTATCGTTGTTGTAGGTCTGACGGTATTCGCTGGAACCTAGAGATTCTTCAAACTCAAATGTTTCGGGCGCATCTCCGAAATTTCTTTCAACCATATTGTTGCCGTCAATTGCCTGGTCACCACCTTTGATGTTTCTTGTTTCCAGCCCATTCTCTTCAGTTTTCATCTGGAACCATCTCACATTATCGAGTGCAATATCTACGTTGTCTGTTCCGTAAAACCATCCTTTCCAGAACCAGTCAAGGTCAACTGCGGAGGCATCTTCCATGGTTCGGAAAAGGTCTGCTGGTGTTGGGTGTTTGAATGCCCATCTTTCCGAATAGGTTTTAAAAGCTTTGTCAAAAAGCTCGGGGCCCATCACCGTTGTTCTCAGCACATTAAGCGCCGTTGCAGGTTTTGCATATGCATTGCTTCCAAATTGTCTGATCTGCTCAGAATTTGTCATGATCGGTCGAACCAGACCATTATCCCCACTCATGTAAGGAACGATGTTGGCGGCTGGGCCTCGCTTTGATGGATAGGTGGGATCAAGTTCCTGCTCAGTTAGATATTGCACAAAAGTGTTCAAACCTTCATCCATCCACGTCCACTGACGCTCGTCAGAATTGATGATCATAGGGAAAAAGTTGTGGCCGACCTCATGGATAATTACTGAGATCATACCGAATTTTTTCGCATCTGTGTACGAGCCGTCGGCATCAGGTCTGCCGAAGTTGAAACAAATCATTGGGTACTCCATTCCAATCGAAGCTGTATGAACAGAAATCGCTTTTGGATACGGATACTCCGTGGTGAATTTTGAATAGGTCTTTAGTGTCTGAGCTACGGCCACTGTTGACCACTCTTCCCAAAGCGGATTTCCTTCCTTTGGATAATAGGACATTGCTAATGGTTCATTTCCTTCACTAAGTTTGACAGCCATTGCATCCCAAATGAATTTTCTGGAAGCACAGAATCCTAAATCACGTACATTTTCGGCTTTGAATTTCCATGTCTTGGTGTCCGTTGCCTTGGTTTTTTCATTCTTCCTTGCCTCTTTTTCGGTAACAATTATGACAGGTTTATCATAAGTCGTTTTTGCTTTTTCGAAGCGCTCCATTTGCTCAGCTGTCAAAACTTCTTTTGGGTTTTGCAATGTGCCTGTTGCTCCAACAATGAAGTCAGAAGGAACGGTCAACTCGTAGTCATAATCACCAAAGGTTAATGTGAACTCACCTCTACCTAGGAATTGTTTGTTTTGCCAGCCCTCATTATCCATATAGGCAGCCATGCGAGGAAAGAATTGAGCAATGGTGTATAGATAGTTGTCTTCTTTCTCGAAATATTCAAGACCCGAACGTCCACCATTAGTGAATCTATTATTGATTGCATAACTCCAATCCATGCTAAACGACATGTTGGCTCCAGATGCAAGTGGCTTCTCCAGATCAATTCTCATCATCGTCTTGTTGATGGTGTAGTCCATTCCTTTTCCATTTTGGTTAACAGACTTAATCTTAAATCCTCCATCATAATCCGGATCCCCGGTGATGTTTAGGATTTTGGACGCGGACATGGTGCCATCGATTGTGGTTCCACCGATCAACGGAGAGTCAGAATCATCGGCTCGCATATTCTGATCCAACTGCAACCAGAGGTATTCGAGATCATCTGGAGAGTTGTTGTAGTAGGTGATTGTTTGGCTTCCTGTGATGGTCTGATTCTTATCATCCAGAACGATCTTCATTTTGTAATCAGCTTTTTGTTGCCAATACTCCTTTCCTGGAGCGCCTGATGCGGTCCGGTAAGAGTTGGGTGTTGGGAGTGTAGTACCCAACTGCTCGAACTTTCGTTCCCATTCTGTGTCTTTTTGCTTTTGATCCTGCGCTACCACAGTGAATCCAATCAAAAAAGCAGCTAATAGTAGAAAATTATTCTTCATCGGTTAAAACTTTAATTTATTTTAAAATCATCTATAGTGCCGGCGAGCCGGTTAGTTCAAGTAGGTTGTGTCCATCATCAACATAAGGGCAACTCCACCTGCAGCAGAGGAGATGATCATTTTCCAATCTCTCCTGCTGACGTTTCCAATTGAAACGAAAATGAAGCTCACAACCATAAATATTCCAACAATTATTATTTGACCGACCTCTAAGCCTATATTAAAGGCAAATAGTTCAAGAACTATTGAGGAGTCTCCACCCAAAAGGGCGCGGAGGTAGTTCGAAAAGCCCATTCCATGAATGAGCCCGAAAAAGCCTGCGTACACATAATTCCGATACAATTTTCCACTCGTGATGTTTTGCTCTTTGGTAAAAAGATTTGAAGCAGCAGTGATAAGGATTGTTAACGGAATAAGGAATTCAATGAAGTCGGCATTAAACCTGATTATTTCTAATGTGGCCAGAGCGAGTGTGATCGAGTGACCGATGGTAAAGGCAGTTATGAGAACAAGAACCTTTTTCCAGTCAGACGATTGGTAGAGCGCACAAAGAACAACTACGAATAGGATGTGATCATAACCATTTACATCCAAAATATGATCCAATCCCAGACCATAGTACAGGGTAAATTCACTCATGGGACAGCGAATATAGGCTAAGGATGAAGATGATCGCATCTATTTTAGGCATAATGAAAAAATCATTTGATGAGTGGTATTGATATCAGGTATGACATTTGCTTAGCTTTGAGAGATGATTTCAACAGTACTTTTTGTCGTTCAATCGCTGCTCCACCCCTTTCACGTCAGTGTGTCTGAAGTGAAATACAAGGAGGAGGAAAAAGCAATTCAGATAAGCGTTCGGATTTTTCTAGACGACCTTGAAGTTGCTATTCAGGAATACTCAGGAAATAAAACATTGGACATCACTCTGAAGGAAAATTGGGAACTCATAAGTGAAAATCTCGGTAAATACATACCTGAAAAGTTCAAAATTTATAATGAAAAAGGTGAGTTGGAGGTGAACTACCTTGGTGCCGAAATCGAGGGGGAGGTGATGTGGGCTTACATGGAAATCGAGAAGGTGAAAAAGCTTCGGACAATTACCATTCGGAATAGCTTACTTCATGAAACTTTTGACGATCAGGAAAACCTTATTCACTTCCGGGCATTCGACAAGGTAAAAAGCGCACGCCTTTTTAAAGGAGAAGATCAGGAGGTATTTGTTTGGGATCAGTGACATCCATTTGCTCACAGAAACTGCCTATTAAAATAAAGACCCCTGAATTGCTCTTGGCTTTTTCGCATCTCCAAAGACCGTCTTTCCTCCGTACTTCCATGAATCATTTCTTTCTTTTTGAATAACCTCTTCCAGATTTCCATTTGGATGAAAGTTTGACTCCAATTTTTCAGCAGCTTTCGAAAGCGACTTGAGTGCTTTCAATTTATCTGAACTTCCAATCTTGGCACGCGCGACGGCAGTTTTTAATACGCGAATACTTTCATCATAGACCTTTGTAGGAACTGGGAATGGGTGACCATCCTTGCCTCCGTGCGCAAAAGAGAATCTTGCTGGATCGGCGAACCGTGAGCTTGTCCCGTAAATCACTTCGCTCACTAGTGTCAAAGACTGCAGTGTTCTAGGACCCAAACCATTTACGAGCAAAAGGTCTTCGAAGTCATCTGTAGGAAGCTCATGAGAAAGGGCAAGAACGGCTCCCAACCTTTTTAAGTCGACGTCCTTTTGTCGCACATCATGATGAGGAGGAAGATGCATTTTCCGAATCTCGTTTACCATTTTGGTTGGATCTTCCTTGCCGATCGAAACGATTCTGTTTCTGGTTTCCTCTGCAAAGCGATGTGTGAGGTTCAATATGTAACCTTGATTTTTGCCATACACAAAAGTGTGTGGCTCATCTATGAAGCTTTTCAAGTTATCTGAAGACCAATGATAGCGACGTGCATATCCTGATTCCGAGTTCATGCCTTGCTGAACTACTGACCAATCTCCTTCGTCTGACACCACGAATGAATGAAGATAGATCTGAAAGCCGTCCTGAATCGCAGTGTTGTCAACTTTCGCAGTTAGCCTGCTTGTTCGAACAAGCGCGTGTCCATCCAATCCGGTTCTGTCAGCTACTCGCAGTAATTCATCAGGAGTCTTTCTGCTATGCTTCCCTCTTCCGCCGCAGATGTAGATGCCGAACTCTTTGGCTCTTGGGTTTATGGCACCTTTGAGTGCACCCATTACGGAGGTGGTAATGCCAGAAGAATGCCAATCCATCCCCATCACACAGCCAAGTGACTGGAACCACGCGGGGTCGCTTAGGCGTCGGATAAATTCCTTCTTTCCGTATTCAATAAGTATGGCCTCTGTGATCGCTCCACCCAGTAGAGCCATTCTTTCGGAGAGCCATTTTGGAACATGGCCGCCATGTAGAGGTAAATCTGCATATCCTGATTTCTTCATCAGGTATAAAAATACTAAAAATATTAGTATATCCCAATTATTTTAGGATTGTCTACCTCTCTCTATCGTGTTTCAATAATTCCACCTTCTTTACTTGAAATTTGAAACTTGCATCTTTTCCCTCAAAATACTCCTTGGCTTCATAAAACATGCGCTTCTTCAGGTCTCGAAAGCCTATCGTAACGTGTGGATGAAATACTTGATTCTTGTAGTTTCCATTGTCTAGCTTTAGCTTCTTTCTACACCTATCTACCACGAGCTTCTGTAGATTTTTTAATTTTTCGTTTTCTACCACATCTACAAAAACTACTCGTGGCTCGAAAAAATCAAATCCATTTAGTTCGATACTAAATGAATGCACTTCAGAATTAATTTCCTGGGTGGTCTCGTGAAGCTTTTCAATCTTTTTCAATTTCCATTTGAAGGGCATATGTAGGGTAATGTGAGGGGGAGCATTCAGTGCATGCTGGCTACCAAATTTTTCTGCTATAGTGTGCTTGAACTCCGTAATCTTGTCCTGGATATCTTCTGGCGGCACGATGGCAATGAAGTAGAGGCTTTCGCTCACTGCCGCAGAACTTTGTTCAGGTCTTCATTATATCTGGCAAATTCGGACAGGTTGTTGTGTCCCCCATCTTCAATGATAAATAGCTGAGCCTGATTGGGGTCAAGCGTATCGTACAGTTTTTGAGCGGATTCTAATGGCACAACATTGTCCTCCGTTCCATGAAAAATATAAATCGGACATTTTGCTCCTTTCAAAGCTTCATGATTCTTGAAATTAAATCGGAGAAAATAGCTAGGTGGATATATAGGTGCAACCCGATTAGCCATATCACCTAAACTTAAGAATGGTGTCTCCAAGATCAACATGGAAGGATTGTTTTTACCAGCCAGGTGCGAGGCAAATGAGGATCCTAAAGATCTTCCAAAAATGATCATTTGATCTTCAGGTGCAAAGGTCAAAGCAAATTCATATAACCTGTCTGCATCTGATAACAACGTTTGATAGGTGCGGCTTCCAGTGCTTTTTCCATACCCACGATAATCCATAATCAGCACGTCAAAACCTTTTTCAACAAATGGCAAAGTCACATCACCCCAACGGCGCAAACTGCCGGCGTTGCCATGAAAATATAAGATCAGACCTTTTGCACTATCGCTTTTAAAATGAAGTACATTGATCACCCCACCATCTCCCATCTCAAAGAAATGCTCTTCAAATTCAGCAGGAAAATCGTAGGAAAAGTCTTTGTCTAACTCCTCGGGGAGGAAGATGAGTTTTTCCTGAAGGAAGTAAACTCCTAGCCCCACAACAATGTAAAGGGTAATTAGACTAATGAACGTAATTTTTAAAAATGTCAAGAGTTTGATGTTGTTATTTCTCCAATTTGTTATCTGCTTTGGACGGCTTTCTACTAAAAGTTAAACTGGTTTCCTCTGGGTTAATAGCTTTCAAATCTTTGGAAGCCATAATTTCCTCTAGCATTCTGTGATATTCCTCAAAGGTGTGCAGATTGTTGTGGCCACCTCCGATTACAGAATAAATACGCGTAACCTCAGGGTTTATCTTCGATAGAGATAGGCTGGTTTTGTAAGGGATCAACTTGTCACTCGTGCCATGAATGATTTTGATCGGACAGGTGACGTATTGAATCCATTTATAGGTTTTAAGCGGAAAACGAAGAATCAAAGAAGCAGGCATAAAAGGTATGTAGCGTTTAGCCATTTTAGTCATACTGTAATAGGGAGACTCCAGCACCAGCATTCTTGGGTCGTTACGACTGGCGAGTTTAGTCGCGAAACCCGAACCCATGGAGCGACCGTAAATTACGATGTACTTTTCATCCACCCTGCTTTTGAGAATGTCATACACCTTTTGCATGTCATCCTTTATGTCCTTTTCGGATCTCTTTCCCTTGCTTTTTCCAAAGCCACGATAGTCGACCATGACGACATCGAAACCCAGTCGTGTAAAGTCAACAGCGAATTTTCCCCACCCTTTGATCGACTTTGAATTTCCTTTCAGATAGAGGACAACTCCTTTTGGTTCGGGGATGCTAAAATGGATGCCATTGATCCGAATATCATCGCCGATGTAGAGATTGTGCTCCTCGCTTTTCTGGTTTGAATACTTAAACTTGAAGTCTGACGGTAGCTTTTCCGGCTTGAACAAAAGTTTTTCCTGTAAGAAATACGCCGCTACATTGGTGATAACATAGATAGATACAATTACTATGATGATTGTCGTAACCAATGTTTTATATTAAGCCTTCGTTTTTAAAAATTATCGACCGAGATACAAAGTTGTCAGGTTGAGTTTATCGAAACCTTCGTAAAATGACACATTTCGAGAACCTCAATGTGACAAGATTATCACACTGACAGAATTACAATTAATTCATTAAATATAATGAAATGAGACACTCCATAACCTTTAGCATCTTTTTCCTACTCTTTGCGCTTGCAGGTTGTCAGACAGCCAACACGCCTTCTACTTCTACACCATCCAAACCTACAAATTCCGATGGTATTGCGCTGTTCACTGGCGGAATGAATAAACAAGAAGGCTACTTCAATTTCTACTACGATGAAGAAATTGGCAGGATCTTTCTAGAAGTTGACAAAGTAGATGTTGAATTTCTCTATGTGAATTCGTTGGCAGCGGGTATAGGGTCAAACGACATTGGTTTAGACAGAGGACAATTGGGACAGGAGCGTGTTGTGAAATTTCAGAAACATGGAAACAAATTATTGCTCATTCAGCCCAATCAGGATTATCGAGCAGTTAGTGATAATAATGATGAAGTCAAATCGGTTGCAGAAGCGTTTGCTTCTTCCGTTATCGGAGGCTTTGAGATTAAATCGAAAAATGCATCTGCATACTTGATTGATATAACAGATTTTCTCATGAGAGACTCCCACAACGTGAGTGGGCGATTGAAAAATTCGAAGCAAGGCAGCTACTCATTGGATAAAAGCAGATCCGCGATCTATATGAACGCCACATTCAATTTCCCGAAAAACACAGAATTTGAATCTTTACTCACATTTGGGGGTTCAGCACAAGGCGGATGGATTCGATCGGTTACACCAAGTAACAACTCAATTACAGTAAGAACACATCATTCATTAATTGAGCTACCAGATGATGACTATACTCCGAGAGAGTTTGATGCACGATCCGGGTTTGGCAGCATTTCGTATCAGGACTATGCGACACCAATTGAAGATCCGCTGGTTAAGAAATTTATCGTACGACACCGGCTGAAAAAGAAAGATCCAAATGCAGCAGTAAGTGAGGCGGTTGAACCGATCATTTACTATGTTGACAGAGGTGCTCCAGAACCTGTTCGATCAGCACTTATTGAGGGAGCGCGTTGGTGGAATCAGGCTTTTGAGGCTGCAGGATATCGCAATGCATTTCAGGTAGAAGTGATGCCCGAAGGAGCACATCCTATGGATGTGAGATATAATGTGATCCAATGGGTGCACCGATCAACGAGGGGGTGGAGTTATGGAAGCAGTGTTACGGACCCACGAACTGGAGAAATAATGAAGGGACATGTAAGCTTGGGGTCGTTGCGGGTTAGACAAGATTTTCTAATTGCGACAGGACTGCTTCAGCCCTTTGAAAACGGAGATGAATCTGCAAACCCGATGACAGAAATGGCGCTGGCACGTCTACGTCAGTTGTCAGCCCACGAAGTAGGACACACGATTGGCCTTGCACACAATTTTGCCTCTAGCGTGAATAACCGAGCATCTGTTATGGACTATCCGCATCCATACGTGAAATTGGATGATGACGGAAACATTGATCTCAGTGAGGCATATGATGACAAAATTGGGGCATGGGATAAAGTGACGATCACCTACGGGTATAGTGATTTCCCGGATGGAGAGAACAAAGACAAGTTGAGCAAAGTGCTAAACGATGCATTCGCGTCTGGCTTAAAATACATCACCGATCAGGATGCTCGACCTGCGAGCGGGTTGCACGCTGGAGCCCATTTGTGGGACAATGGAAACAGTGCACAGGGAGAACTCAATCGAATGATGGATATACGAAGAAAAATTCTGGATGATTTTTCCGAGAAAGCCATTCGTACAGGAAGACCGATGAGTTCAATAGAAGAAGTACTAGTTCCGATGTACTTGTTTCACCGATATCAGGTGGATGCTACTTCGAAACTAGTAGGAGGGTTGGAATACACATATGCGATTAGGGGTGATGGTCAGCTCACCACGAGCTTCTTAACCAGCAAAAGACAACTTTCAGCATTGGACGCACTACTTAACACAGTGAAGGTTGAAAATTTAGTTCTTCCTGAAACACTTATGGGAAAGATCCCACCACGAGCATTTGGCTATCCTCGAACTCGAGAAACATTCCAATCTAAAACCGGGCCGGCCTTTGACTACCTGGCTGCAGTTGAGACAGCTGCGAGCTTGCCCTTCAATTTTCTTTTCAATGCAGACAGAGCAAATCGATTGGTAACATACAAGGCACGTCAGCCGATTTCGCAACCTGGTTATTCTTTGGTTCTGGAGCATACAATCAATTCAGTTTGGAAAAAACCAAGCAGCGACCGATTGGAAAGAACGCTGCAGCGAGTTGTGGAAATGGAAATGTTGAATCATTTAATGCGATTGACAGTGAATGATCGAGCATACGACGAGGTTAGAGCAAAATCCTTAGCAGGTGTAAAAAATGTACAAGCCTACGCTGCAGGAAGAACCAGCAGACGCGCAAACGAAGATGGGGAGTACTATAAGTACGTAGTTGATCAGATTGATCGATTCCTAGATGATCCTTCAGAATACAAATCTGGTAATGTGATCAAAGCTCCGGATGGCTCTCCAATAGGAAGCTGCGATTTTTAGAGTGCGCTCGGGATATCTGCTACTTATTATAGTTGCGGCTTTTGCTTGCAATCAAGAGAAATATGCCTTTGAAAGGAAAGTTGAGTGCATAGAAGGACTCTCGGCGACCAATACCAATCTTAGAAAAATCTTCAAGCCTTGTCGGGAATACGTTTACAGAGCGAGATACTGGGATAATCAATTTAATTTGATCTCTGATGATTATATCTGGATGATGGCCACAGGAAGAGACTGGGCGTATGAACCTGAATCGCAGGATGAGATTGCGATTCAGTATGCAGTAGACAGTTCAAAGATTGATTTCATCAAACAGTACACGATCAACCCAGAATTTTCCAGCGGATGGAGAGAGGGAGAAGTTTCTGGAATCATTGAGACAGAAGAAACAGTTTGGATGCATCCATTCAGGTCCAATCAATATCTTTTTACTCAAGTCGCATCTTTCCCATATGTGAAACTTCCACTGGAAAGAAGAACCGAATGGACGTCAAGTTTGAATATTTATGAAAACTGGGGTAGATGGTCAAATCATACGATGAATACGACTTATCAAGTATTGGATTTTGAACATGTGGAAACTGAATTCAAGGATCTGGAGGCGTGGCATATTAAGGGGACCACAACCGCTGATTTCGGGACTTCGATTCATGATTTTTGGTTCAATCATGATTATGGTTTTGTGAAAATGGTCATTAATAACTACGAAGGTCAGGTCTTGATTATCGAGTTGGTGGAAGTCAAAGATTCTTAAAGTTTATTTCCCTTTTGTTTGTTTTAAAATAATTCTCCCCTTTATTTGAATCGAATATGAACAGAACAGCAACATTTTATTTTAGCTTTTACTTTTTTCCTTTCCGGATAAAGGGGCGGCTATAATATTATTTGCAGAAAAAATATAAAAGCCTCCCCATCGGGAGGCTTTTTTTTTGGACAAGAAAAAATGGATAAAGAATTAAAGATCGCAATTCAAGGAGTTAGAGGAAGCTTCCATCATGAGGCGTCTCAATATGTTTTCGGAAATGATATTTCGCTACTGGAGTGTACCACGTTTAGCGATGTTACGGAAAGCACGGTTAAAAGAGATGCGGACTATGGAGTCATGGCCATCGAGAATTCCCTTGCGGGATGTATCATTCCCAACTACAACCTGTTGAGGCAATCTGGTTTGGAGGTATGCGGAGAAGTTGGCATCCGAGTCAAACTCAACCTTCTGGCTTTGGATGGCGAGTCCATTGAAGGTCTGGATGAAGTTCATTCGCATCAAATGGCGTTAAGACAGTGCGGATCTTTCTTAAATACGATTTCTGATAAAAGAATAGTGGAAGCATTCGATACTGCGGGCAGTGCGAGACATATTCTCGAAAATAACTTAAGAGGTGTCGGGGCAATTGCAGGAAACCTTGCAGCATCCGAACATGGCTTGAATGTATTGGCGGCAGGTATAGAAGATCACAAAATGAATTACACCCGATTTCTGGTGTTGAAAAAAGAGGACGCAGATCCCCTTGCTGGAGAGGCCAATAAGATGTCGATTTACTTTCAGACAAAGCACTCGCCCGGATCGTTGGCGCAGCTTCTTTCAGTCATTAGCGGATTGGGTATTAATCTCTCAAAACTTCAGTCACACCCGGTTCCCAGCAAAAACTCTTTGTATGGGTTCTTTGCCACACTTGACCTCGAAGCCCTTGATCAGATTAAACATTTGGAAATACTACTCGAAGCAATGACCATCGATTATCAGATCCTTGGTGTCTACAAGAAAGGAGAAACACATGGTTGATCAACTAACCTCAAATCGCTTAAATGGAATCGGCGAATATTACTTTTCGCAGAAACTCCGTGAAATAGACGGGCTAAACCGGAAAGGTCATAACGTGCTCAATCTAGGCATTGGGAGTCCCGACCTGGAACCACCTGAAGCGGTAAAGAAAGCGCTAGTAGCAAGCCTTGATGACCCTCAGTTTCATCGATATCAAAGCTATAAAGGCATTCCTGAACTACGTGAGGCATTTTCGAGCTGGTACGAAAAGTTTTATAATGTCACGTTAAATCCTGACTCGGAAGTACTTCCACTTATAGGGTCTAAGGAGGGAATCATGCATATCTGTATGGCATTTCTAAATGAGGGCGACGAGGTCTTGATTCCGAATCCCGGATATCCTACGTATGCCTCAGCTGCAAAGCTTGCTGGAGGCACTCCTCGGTTTTATGAGTTGAATGAAGCGGGTAGCTACCTTCCTGACTTATCCGAATTAGCGTCTAGTGACCTAAGCAGGGTGAAATTAATGTGGGTGAACTATCCCCATATGCCGACAGGCACTTCCGCATCCACAGAAATCTTTAAAGATCTCCGTGAGTTTTGCTGTGAACATAAAATCATACTGATCAACGACAACCCCTATAGTTTTACCATGACGGAGAAACCCAGCAGTATATTGGAGGGTCGAAAGGAGGAAGAGCTTCTGCTAGAGCTCAATAGCCTGAGCAAGTCACACAATATGTCTGGCTGGAGAATTGGTACATTGAGTGGAAATGCTGACCTGGTTTCAAAGGTCCTCATCTTCAAGAGCAACATGGATTCAGGGATGTTCAAACCAGTGATGCAAGCAACAATCGAAGCGCTAAGCTTAGAGCAGTCATGGTATGATTCAATCAATGAAAAATATCAGGAAAGAAAAAATTTAGTACTTGAAATCGCGGATCAGTTAGGATGCCAATACAAGAAGGATCAAGTCGGGATGTTTGTATGGGCAAGGATTCCCAATAACGAAATAAGCGGAGAACTTTTCGCAGACAGATTGTTAAATGAGTATCGATTCTTTGTGCCCCCGGGGATGATTTTTGGAAGTGCTGGTGATCAGTACATCCGTTTTTCCCTCTGTAGCCATCCGAAGATATTGAAAGAAGTACTAGACAGAATTAACTAAGAATAAGAACTAAAATGAAGATAGAGCAGATAGATATTTTTGAGCAGAAGCGACCTGTGGTAATATCCGGGCCTTGCAGTGCCGAGTCAGAGGAACAATTATTGAGTACATGCGAGGCCATTGCCAAAACTGGGAAGGTTGATCTACTGAGAGCTGGAATTTGGAAGCCAAGAACACGGCCCAACAACTTTGAAGGAGTCGGAGCAGTTGGTTTGGAGTGGCTGGTAAAAGCCAGGGAAAAGACGGGACTTCCTGTCTCCGTTGAGGTCGCCAACTTCAACCATGTATTCGAGGCGCTGAAGCAACAAATAGATGTGTTGTGGATTGGAGCACGCACCACAGTTAACCCCTTTTCTGTCCAGGAAATTGCCGATGCTTTGAAAGGCACGAATGCAACTGTTTTCGTGAAAAATCCAATCAATGCTGACTTAGAACTTTGGACCGGAGCGCTGGAGCGGCTAAACAAATCCGGTATTACCAAGCTTGGCATGATTCATCGGGGGTTTGCCCAACATGGAAAAAGTATTTACCGCAATGAGCCGAAATGGCAATTAGCTGTCGAAATGAAACGAAGATTCCCCGATATCCCAATGATTTGTGACCCAAGTCACATTACGGGTAAGAGAGACCTTCTGCTCCCAGTTTCGCAGCAGGCGTTGGATTTAGATTTTGATGGCTTAATGCTGGAATCACACATCAATCCTGAAGTTGCGCTGAGTGATAAAGCTCAACAGGTGACGCCAAATGTGCTGGAAGGGATATTGGATAAACTTGTGGTTCGCCAACCAACTGTATCTGATGAAAGCCTCAATACTCAGCTCAAAATGTTAAGGCAGCAGATTGATATCATAGACAATGATTTGCTGCAATTGATAGGAGAACGGATGCAGGTTGCTGAAAATATTGGCATTGTCAAAAAAGAAAAGGGAGTTACCATTCTTCAAACTCAGCGGTGGGAGGAGATAATCGCAAAGGCTACAGAAAATGGAGCGCTTCAGGGGCTTTCGGAGAAGTTTATGATCAGGTACCTGAAAGCTGTGCACCAAGAATCCATCGATCATCAAAACAAGATCATGAACAGCGAGGAAGTGTTGAGCGCGAGTTCCCGTAAAGGTATTTCCTAGCACAGGAGTCCAATTTAAATTGACTATTAACTGCTATCCGAGTAGCTTTCCGTTATGAATGTACATCATCATTCGCATGCGCATGCTGAGGATCAAATCCACGGTGAAAAGAGCTTTTTCAAGAAGTTTCAAGATTACCTGGGAGAGTTCGTCTATGGTGGTATCGACGGAAGTGTGACAACGTTTGCAGTAGTTGCAGGATCAGCGGGTGCGGGCCTTGAAAGTTCCATTATTATCATTTTGGGATTCGCCAATTTGATCGCCGATGGCTTTGCAATGTCCGTAGGAAGTTTCTTGTCTACGAAAACGGAAAAGCAGAATTACGAGAAACACAAAGCAATTGAATACTGGGAAGTAGACAATTTGCCAGAGAAAGAGCGTGAAGAAATCCGCGAAATTTATGAGGCAAAGGGCTTCACTGGTGACCTGCTGGAGCAGGTAGTAGACACCATCACCGCAGACAAAGACCGGTGGGTGGATGTTATGATGAAGGAAGAACTAGAAATGGCCGAGGAAACGAAGTCTCCATTTGCCATGGGAAGTGTGACTTTTCTTTCGTTTGGCCTGTTTGGGCTCGTACCACTTTTAATCTATGTGATTGACTACCTTAATCCGACGGGCCAGAACCTGTTTTTCATTTCATCCGTACTGACAGCCTTGTGCTTTATCTCTATCGGTTTTCTAAAAAGTGCTGTGACGAGTACTTCACGAATTCGCGGTGTCCTTGAGACCTTGATTCTGGGAGGAGCAGCGGCTACCCTTTCCTATTTCATCGGAGATTTCCTTGAGAACCTTTTGGCTTGATCTGGAAGAATTTTGAACAATTTTCTCTTTTTTCGATTATAAATAGCGTTCTCAAAGTTTCAATCCTGAATAACTTGCAGCCGCATGACTGATATTCTCCCGCTACTTGAAGATCGCCTTCAGCAACTACCTCTGGGGCAACAGCCACAGAACCTTTACGATCCTATTCGCTACATTTTGTCGCTTGGAGGAAAGCGCCTACGCCCGATGCTTGTCTTGCTTGGATATACATTGAAAGAGAATGATCCAACATCTATAATTGATCAGGCACTGGCCGTGGAGGTCTTTCACAATTTCACGTTGATGCATGACGACATCATGGATGAAGCTCCACTCAGGAGAGGAAAGCCAACCGTTCACGAGAAGTGGAACAACACGGTTGCAATTTTAAGTGGTGATACCATGATGGTAAAGGCGTATGATCTGCTGCTAAAAACACCGGCCGATAGGTTATCATTGGCAATTCAGAAATTCAATAAATGTGCGATCGAAGTTTGCGAAGGCCAGCAGTTGGACATGAATTTTGAAAGTGAGGAGACCATCAGTGAGGAGCAATACATAGAAATGATTCGTCTCAAAACTGCGGTATTACTAGGCTTCAGCCTGGAATACGGAGGTTTGCTTGCCGGCATGGGTGGAGAGGAGCAAGCGCAACTGCAACAAATCGGAGAAAAAGCGGGCATTGGCTTTCAATTGATGGATGATCTTCTTGATGTATATGGAGATCAGAAAAAATTTGGCAAGCAAGTGGGAGGAGACATTGTTTCCAACAAGAAAACATACCTGTTAATTAAGGCTCTTGAATTGGCAAATACAACTCAAAAGTCAGAGCTGAACAGGTGGCTGAGCAAAACTGATTTTGATAATGCGGAGAAGGTGGAAGCTGTTAAAAGTATTTATCAGGAAATTGGTATTGATGAATTGACTCGAGTCAAGATGAATAGCTACTATGATGAAGCATTCACCCTTTTGGAGAACCTGCAAACCCGGGAGACAGGCAAAAAACAGCT
The DNA here is from genome assembly GCA_039961455.1 of Cyclobacteriaceae bacterium. Lineage (GTDB taxonomy): Bacteria > Bacteroidota > Bacteroidia > Cytophagales > Cyclobacteriaceae > Ekhidna. The sequence continues at coordinate 162,902 of JBDVJN010000083.1, forward strand.
CATCGATTTCTTTGAAAGCCTCATAAAAAGAGATACGTAATCTCTTCAATCTTTTCCAGATAAACTGTCCGATTTCCCTCAAAAAAGGTGTTCGATTTCGAAGACTAGCAGTTACGAAAAACTAATCTTAGACAACGTATGATGCGTTTTTTTGGTCAGGCACAATAGTTGATCAATAGTAATGAGCAAACATTGAAATCATGAAAACTACCCTTTTAACAATCGCAATTTTAATTGCCATGACGTCTAATTCACAATCAATCATGTTGGACGATGTATATCCGGAAGAAGTGGCAAGTGAAGGATTTACACTGACCTCTAATTCAAACGTCAAGATAGAAGGTATAGGCTCCGTCTTTTATGAAGACTGGAAAGCAATCGTATACTACGGCTGGATTATTGATTCCAAGACCAGAAAGGTTGTTTGGCATCTGTTTGATGAAATGAAGGATCAGGATTTTCGGGAATCAGATGGTCAGATAGACTTCAATGTGGACGTGGACCTTAAGAAGGGAGATTACGAAGCATACTTTGCTGCAGCATACAGTAACGGAAATGACTGGAACGACTGGGGGAATACCTGGGCGGTTAAGAATTTCAATGACGTAGTGAACAAGATTTTTGATTCTAGGGACAGACAGAAATATAGAAGTAGCTATTCCGACGATTTTTATATGCGGGTTTCGTCTGAAAATCTCAGAAAAGTGGATATGAGCGAACTTCTAAACAAGAATCTGAGTAACTCGATTCTGTCTTTTAACAGAATGGGAGACAGCGAATCTGAGAAGAAGGGGTTCAGCCTTACTTCTGAAACGGATGTAAGAGTTTACAGCATTGGCGAAGGAAGTAGAGGAGAAACTTTTGATTACCTGTGGATCTATGACGCTCGTACCAGGGAGGTAGTCTTCGAATTAGAATATGATAATACTGACTTTGCAGGAGGCGCGGAGAAGAACCTAAAATTTGACGAAATTATAACCCTCGACGCTGGTGACTACATAGCCAGCTATTCATCCGATGGTTCGCATTCATACGAAAAATGGAATGCGCTTCCACCTGATGATCCACAGTTCTGGGGTGCGACCATTTGGCCAGCGTCAGAGAGTGACAGCAAAAATGTTGTCGCCTTTCGGGAACCAAAAACATTGAAACCTTTGGTGGATCTCACCAGGGTTCGCGATGACGAATTGCTATCAAAAGGATTCTCAATCAAGAGAGAAATGGATGTGCGGGTTCTCTGCTTGGGAGAGGAAGGAAGTGACGGAATGGCTGACTACGGTTGGATCATGAATGCAAACACCCGTGATAAAGTCTGGCAGATGAAAGAATACAGGTCTGATCATGCAGGCGGGGCTAGTAAGAATCGAAAGGTGTCAGAAGTGATCACGCTTCCTGCTGGTGATTATATCGTTTACTATTCAACAGATGGGTCGCATGCCTACAATGATTGGAATAGCACCAGGCCGCATGAAGAGGAAATGTGGGGAATCACGATTTGGGCTACAGACGAATCTGATCTAAGAAATGTAACAGCCTTTGAGCCTTCTGAATTTGTAAACAAAAATTCGTTGGTAGAAATACTGATGGTTCGTGATGATGAGTACATCCGTGAGTCCTTTACCCTCGACGAGGACACCGATGTTAGAATCCTAGCCATTGGTGAGGGATCAGATGGAGATATGCACGACTATGGCTACATCAGAGACGAGTCGGGAAGGACTGTATGGGAAATGGAATACCGTGATTCAGATCATGCAGGAGGCTCTTCGAAGAATAGAGAATTTAACGAGAGACTTACGCTGAGAAAGGGGACATATCGAGTTACATATCGCTCAGATGGATCCCATTCTTATGGAAGATGGAATGCCTCACCACCTTCAGATCCTGAAATGTGGGGATTGCAAATTGTGAAAGAGTAACCAACAAATTGAAGAGCAGCTTCCGTCTCGGGTCGACGGGATATTCGTTCTTCTAAGCTTCTTATCCAATCGTTCTATAGAATTACAGAGGATCTACCCCTATCGTGATTTACATTTGGGCCAACGCACAACGGCACATGGTTTTATTTGCCCGCATCAATGCCTAAAATCAAGCTAAAATACATTTTCATTTCTGCGATTTTGCTGTGGATGTTTGTAGCCACAGTAATGGTTATTGAAAAGGGGCTGGAAAATGTTCCCGAGGGAATGGTCTGGATTCAAAACATCATCTTTTCCATAGGATGGTTGGTCTGGGCATTCTTTACTCCTCTTGTATACTCTATTTATAAGAGGTTTTCAATCATATCAAAGTCCAGAGGAGACTTCCTGCTGATTCACCTGGGCCTTAGCCTTCTAGTTGCTTTTGTGCAGCTCATTATCAGTGGATTTCTAAAGTATTTGCTCTGGAATCTCTTCGTTGATGATGTGACTTTTTCAGACGTCCTACTGCTTTTACTGGAGAAATTTCACATAGACCTTTTAGTCTACTGGATACTTATTGGAGCATTTTCCCTGGTGGATTGGACCGGGTTAAATGAGATGAAGACTGAAAGTTCGGAAAGTCAGTACCTGGAACGACTGGCAGTGAAGGCGACATTGAAATTGCTGATCATTCAGGTCGATGAGATCAGCTGCTTTGAGGCATATGGAGATTATGTCAAGGTGTATTCAGGCGATAAATTTTATCTTATCAATGACTCAATGGCTGAGTTAGAGAAAAAACTTGACCCTAAGAAATTCACCAGGATTCATCGGTCGACGATCATAAACTTGTCTGAGGTGAGAGAAATTGAGCCACACATTAATAAAGAATTCTACTTGACCATGAAGAGTGGAAAAAAACTCAAGGCAAGTAGAACGTACCAGGAAAACCTCAGAAAGTTTATTGACAATTCAATTTGAAGGCAAACGGACTACCAGTGAATTCCTTCGTATGAACTTTTTGTCCCACCGCTTTATAGATTGTTGAAAGCCACCTTCAAGGTACTCGCGTTAGTTTGAGCAGATCAGGTTCGATCATTAAACCTTATAAACTATAACGATACGCTTATGAAATTTACTATTCTGATGCTCTCGCTCGTATGTTCTTTGGTCATGTGTGGCCAAAAGAAGCAAACCAAAGGCTGGCAAATCAAAACGGCTGTCTTGGCAGCGCCGGAGAAGTTCCGGGAAAATGCCATGGTATATGGCTACGATGATTATGGAAAATTGACAGTATTAAGACCGGGGACAAATCAATACATATGCCTGGCGGATGATCCAAACCAAGAGGGTTTCCAGGCCGCGGCATACCACAAGGATTTGGATGCTTTTATGGAGAGAGGGAGAGAGCTGAAAGCTCAGGGGAAAACGTTCGAGGAGCGGTTTGATATCAGGGAAGAGGAAGTAAAATCCGGCAAATTGAAAATGCCAGATAAGACAACACTTTTTGTTTTGCATGGAACGATCAATGACGAAACAAGTGAAATTGATGATCAGTATCTGAGATACGTTGTGTACATCCCCTATGCTACCGAAGAGTCTACAGGGCTTCCTGCAAGTGCACTAGGCAAAGGTCATCCGTGGATTATGGATCCGGGCACGCATCGGGCACATATTATGATTTCACCACCAAAAAATTAGGAACATGGATTTCTTGAAAAGATCAAAGAGTGAAATCATTTTAATTGTTCTAATCTTTGCTTCTTCTGTTGCAGGTGCGCAGAAGAAGCCAGAACTAGTGGCGCCAGGAGTCATTTCAACAGGTAGTGACTATTGCACCACCCTGTCACCTGATGGTACAACGATGTATTTTGCCAGAACTTCTGAGAAAGGAGTAGATGCAATTATGATGTCGAATCTCTTAGATGGAGAGTGGGGTCAGCCTCAAGCTGTTTCGTTTACCGGAAAATTTGATGATACGGATCCATTACTTACGCCTGATGGGAAAACAATGTACTTTATGACCAATCGAAACGCTGAACAGGACGGCTGGAAGGAAGATTTTGACATCTGGGTAACAGATTTTACAGAGGATAAATGGGCAGCCCCATACAGGCTGCCTGATTTTATCAACACATCCTTTACGGAAGGTTTTCCAAGTACCACGGACGATGGGAATCTGTATTTTTTCAGATCGAATACCCCTGGTCATGGCGAGCAGGATATTTGGCAGGCAAAAAGAGTAGGAGGAGGATTCGATACACCACGAAAACTTGGAGGGCAGATAAGTACGGAAGCGTGGGACGGACATCCATTCGTATCATCCGACGAACGATTTATGATATTTTATTCCAATCGCGAAGGGGGATATGGAAGTTGTGATCTCTATATATCCTTCCGGAAAAATGGTAATTGGACCGATCCAAAAAACCTTGGACCCACCATTAACTCAGAGGATTGTGACATGGTTCCATTCGTATCCCGAGATGGACGAACGCTTTACTTTACCAGGATAAGTGACGGCCGACGAAACATTTACCAGGTTTCGTTTGAATCTATAATCAGGAAATTTGAAGGTTGAGGAAATTTAGGGTGCTGAAATATCGGGTTACTCCGGCACGATATTTTTCACCCTGCCTACGATGCCGGAATCTAACATGACTTTGATCCCATGCGGGTGAGTGGCAGATTTTGTCAGGATACGTTTGACCAACCCCTCGGTTAGTTCACCCGTTCGCTGATGATGTTTTTGGACCACCTCGACCAGGTCGCCTACTTGAATATCTTTTCTATTTGTTCCATCTGACATACTAACTCAAATATGATATACCCACTCTACATATTGGCTATCGTTTGGGTCGAAATCTTCCAAAACAGAAAAGTGTTCCTCGATAATTTCTACTTCTGTGATCTTCGCCAGAAGTATGTTTCGATATCCGGCACCACCACCACCCTTGGTAAATCCGGCAGATTGCTTGCAAACCACAATTATTTTGTTTGCTGAGCTTTTGCAAACACCATATGGATGGATTACCCTGGGAAAAGGTTCTCCTTTCAGGGTAACCCTGCAAGCTTTCTTGCTTTCAGAGGCTTGCCATAGGTATCGTACAATCTCTTCTGACATGTATCAAAAATAACGTTTTAGGAAAACTAGTTTGGTTCCGTCTATTCAGAGACTTCTGGGTTGAAGGCGGGTGGAAAGTCGTAGGAATCTCCTTATTCAGAGGCTCTCACGTCAATTCCCCTGCACATGCCACAAGAAATCTCTTCAGAGTGAGATGTCCAGTAGACGAGCTAGGGTTTTAAATGGTCGTCCTATTAAAAAAGATCTCACATTTCTCTTTGCTTCCGATGTAAAGAACATGAAACCCTTTACGCACTTCCCAGTTGTCACCGGTTCGCGATTTCTTAATTCTTAATCCATTTTTTGATGCTCGTTTTGCGAATAGTCCAAATAATTTGTTCATGATATTAAAAGTTTAGTTCGTTAAATACATAACGTTAGCAAACTATTATAATTCAATTTATTCTTGATATATTCCTATTTGTACATTGGCTGACATCTCTGATAATAGACCCCATTTAGGGGGTTACAATACAGAAACAGAGATTTGGGAAGGTGAAAGGGTTTATTTCAGGTTTTGCAACCAGCCAAGCAATTCCATCAGCCAGGCAACCCCGAGATGAATGAAAATCCCACCCCATACATTGCGACTGTTGTACGAGATAATGCCCAGTACATATCCACCGAAAATCGAGCTGATGGTCTCTCCCATCGGTTTGCCGAAATGGAGAAAAGCATAGGACGCAACCATTGGGAGGACAGCCCAGCTTCCGAGTGTTCTTGAAAATGCGAAGATCATGAATCCGCGAAAGATCAGTTCAACGGAAATGAAATTGCTACCGTAGCAAAACTCGAAGATGCTCGCCACTACCCACTCTGGAGTTCCATTGTGCCGCATAAAGATACTTGCGCCAGAGTGGTTGTACTTTGGATAAAAATTCTGAATGTCGGCAGTGAACGATCCGATGGTAAGAAAAACAGCAGAAATACCGAGCAGGAACAAGTAAGGTTTTGGATCGAACTTTTTCCAGCTCAGTCCATACCAGTTTTTGGGATCATCCTTTTCAAGAAATTGATAGAGAAGTAACAAGGGAATGACAACCAGGAGCAGGCTGGAACTCCAGTTGATACATTTCATGATAAAAGGAGCATCCAGTTTATGTAATGATCCTCGGAGAAAATTAAATCCATAGAAGGAGCGGTCCAATGCGAGTAGCCCAAATCCCACAAAAAACTTTAGCCAAAAATTCTTGCTGGTGAGCCATTCACTTGATTTATTGTATGCGTACAGGATTAAGCAGACCACCAGAAATGGACCACCCTGGAAGAGGAACATCCAAACCCACTTGATTGGCCTTCCCGAGTACGAGTCAATGACGCTGTCTTCAAAATCGAAGCGATAGTTCAGCGCAATACAAATAGCCAGAAAAATGAGAATAGTCGAGTAGACTTTCCAGTCAAAATGCTCCTTTTGATAATCAGTTATGTACTTCCAAACAGTCTTCATGAACTAGCCTGCATCAATTTTGTGTTGTGACTCGAATGTAAAGATTTATATGCAATCAGTATGTGACCAATTAATTCGTAATTTTCAATTCGTAATTCTAAATTCTCAATTAATACAATGTGCCTGATCGTTTTCGCATACAACACCCATCCTGACTATAAGCTGATTTTAGCAGCAAACAGAGATGAGTTCTATGATCGGCCAACGACCACCGCCGACTGGTGGGAAGATCACCCGAACATTCTGGGGGGTAGAGACCTGAAAGCAAAAGGTACCTGGATGGGGGTTGATAAAAGAGGACGATTTGCGGCAGTCACAAACTACCGGGACATTTCCGGTATTCGGGAAGATGTGAAATCGCGTGGAGACTTGCCAGTTGATTTCCTGCTCAATGGACACTCATCCACTGTGTATTCGGAACAAGTGTTGAAGAATGCTGACAAGTACAATGGCTTTAACCTGCTGGCTCTTGACGAGGAAATGACACATCTCAGCAATTACGAAAACAAAGTGAATCGACTGGATTCCGGGATTTACGGTCTTAGCAATGCATTGTTAGATACTTCATGGCCCAAGGTGGAGAAGGCCAAGGACCATTTCAAGGGAAAAATAGCAAGCGATTTTGAGCTGCAAGACCTAATCAGTTTGATGCAGGACGAAGGAGTGGCCGAGGACGATGCACTTCCTCAGACGGGCTTGCCAGTCGATATGGAACGTGCGGTTTCTGCCATGTGCATTCGCACTCCGAACTACGGAACCTGCTGCTCGACAGCAATAACAATAGACTACGATGGCCATGTGGAATTTGAGGAAAAAAGTTATCCGGTGGGTAACCGAGAGGATAAGACGGTCAGACATTCATTTCAAATAGAAAATTGTTGACCCCGAGGGAAAATCATGCCACCTCACTTCGTTTTGATACACCCAGGAGGGTAGCAGGAAAATTTAGCGAGGTGTGTGAAGGCCTTGTGGGAGGAAGCATTAAATTTTCTTGGGTTTTTTTGACGGTTCGCCGCTGCGATTCGTTTTTGGGCTAAGCCAAAAATGAAGAGCCCGTCCGGCTCAAGGACAAAACCAAAAAGGAAATGTTGAGAGAGGTGTTTTTGAGGGCTTGCTAAAACCTGCCTTGAGATAATTTAAACACATTACTTTTTTATTTTTTTTAAATTTAGCCGGATCTCAATGATAGAAAATTAGAAGGATGAGCACACATTTTGAAAAACTTGAGCGGATGTATTTGCATGCAAATATGAACACACACATCTACGATACCACCACCGTGAAGATTAGCGACGAAGAGGCGGAAATTGGCTTGACTATTTCTGAAAAATACTTCCATGCCTTGGGCGCCATTCATGGCTCGGTCTATTTCAAATTGCTGGATGATGCTGCGTTCTTTGCGGTAAATTCCATTGTCACGGACGTTTTTGTCTTGACCACTAGCTTCAATATCAACCTGGTTCGCCCAGCCAATGACGGCATTATAACAGCTTTTGGCAAAGTCCGCTATAAGTCAAAAAACTTATATACCGCTGAGTCTAGACTATTCAACGAGGCAGGTAAAGAGATTGCATTCGGAACAGGAAATTTTGCCAAGAGCAAGATTGCCCTTTCAGAAGAAATCGGATATTTATAAAAAACAGAGCCGTCATTCCGAGCCTGTCTGCCACAGGCAGGCGTAGCGACGGAATCCCGAACACCTCACCACTGAGTTCTCTGTACTTTGCCATTCCTCTACACTTCTGTCAGAACTTACAGGATGTGGAGGGTTGCTGGAATCACATGCAGTGTCATACCGTGTTTAACACGGTATCTTCCGCTCCTATTTAGTAAGATGCCTGATCAAGCCTGCCTGTGGCAGACAGGTCAGGCATGACAGACAAAGTATTGATTGACGAGATTGCCACGGTCGTACCTCCCCCGCAATGACGTTTTGATCGGTCACCTCTCTCAAATCTCAACACAACCGTCTCCGATGAAACAACCCTCGTCATTCCGAGCCTGCCTGCCACAGGCAGGTGTAGCGACGGAATCCCGAACACCTCACCACTGAGTTCTCTGTACTTTGCCACTCCTCTACACTTCTGTCAGAACTTACAGGATGTGTGGAGGGTTGCTGGAATCACATGTAGTGTCATACCGTGTTTAACACGGTATCTTCCGCTCCTGTTAGTAAGATGCCTGATCATGCCTCTCGCAATGACGTTGGATGTTCATTCCTCTCAAACCACGACACCATTCAGAGGCTGTAAAGCTTGTTGTGCGTGAGAAAATCGTAGGAATCTTCTAAATTGAGGACACCAACACAATTCCATAACCTAACCTCTATCCTGAACAACATTCGTACATGAGTTTTTTGAAGAAATATTTTGGCCCCAGTACGCTGGTAACAGCCGCGTTCATTGGTC
>JBDVJN010000084.1:0-83278 GCA_039961455.1 Cyclobacteriaceae bacterium
CACAGTTTCACATGATCCTACCGGAGGTGGTTAGTGCTGTGAATTAAAAATTACATGTGCGAAAAGGAAACCTCCGATGTTTGTTCAATCGGTACAGGTCTCTCTATAAGGGATATCCGATCCTACAAACTCGTTCCATTCCTCTTTGGTCATGTTCCGGTTGAGGAGTAGACAAATGCGGTCAGCCAGGTACTTGGGATCGATGGGCCAGGTTCGAATAAATTCATCACGGCTTCCTGTAATGATCTGGGTTCCCGAAGGATCAAAGCATCCGGTCAATACCCAATCTTCGTGATCATCCATAATGATCGGCAATTTCCTGGAATCACTTAAGTCCCAAAGCCTAGCAGTCTTGTCTCGACTTGTAGTCAGAAGTAATTTGTTATCTGGACTGAACTCAATATCCGTTACGGCACTTTGATGTCCCGAGATCACTCTGTCCAGTGCTTTTTTCTCAATGTTCCAAAGGATGGCATCTCCTTTTTCCCTACCAATAGCGAGGAATTTTCCATCTGGACTTATGTCCAGGCAAAGGATCGACGGCCTTCCAAGCTTATGCCCAAAGTAGGTTTGTTCTTCCCAACCTTCTAGCAGACCCTCCACTGTCCCAGCATAAATGGTCCCGTCGTTTTCGTCGACTTCCAGAGACACAACTGTAGACTTGGTTTTTCCAACTTGTTTTGACTCTGTTTGAAAGCCCTTGACTTTTAACTCCCCATCATACGAGACACCTAAGTACTTCTGCTCATTGGGCATAAATATGGCAGTTAGAACCGGTTCAGGATCTTCAACTGCTACGATGTCGTTACCAGACTTCTTTTCAAGCGAAACCAATGCTACACCCGTTTGGTAAAAAGCTGCCATTAACCATTTCCCGTCATCGGACACATCAATTGATCGAATGATGTGCTTCGATTCGTATATGGTTTCAGGTAGTGCTTTTGGGTTTCGCAAGTCCCATTTTAATACAGTTCCATCGGCTGAGGAAGAGTAATAGAAAGAGGGATCCGAACCGAATTCCACGGAGGTCACTTTGTTTGTGTGTGCACCCACCTGATTGTAGGCTCTATTTCGAGTGGAATCGAAACCCAAGGCCTTGTTGGCATGATGCAGTGCAGAATAAACATTCAGATGGGAGACGTATGGGTCGGCATTGCTTGCACTCCAAAAATTATAAGCCTGGAGAGCGGTAAGTGCTTTCAATTCTGCCAGGTAGGAAGGCATGATCAAGGATCTTTGTGATATCGACATCACCAGCTCTGGAGTGCTGAGTGTTCCTGTTTTGGACTTCAACTGTTCAATGCCAGCAGGTGTATCTGATGGATTGTTTTGAGCATACACAGTTGCTGGGACAAGTGCTAAGACCATCACAGATAGACGAATAACCTTATGTCTTAAGGTGGTTTGTACGGAAATGGAAGTAACAAGACGCAACGTTCTGATTTTTATCAACACAATTTCGCACAGCTAAGGTGCAAAATTTATTAGAAGATCACCTTAAGTTTTCTACACCTCCCACGGGAAGGTAATCCATCCGCTGTCTTTCGGGATTTGTTGCCAGTGAAATTCTGGTGTAAAAACGCTGCCTTCCTTGTGATATAAAGCTATGGAGCGAACTTTGTGTCCTTTGTCTTTATAGATAGAGCACACATCAGCCATGGTTTCTCCAGAATCACAAATGTCATCAACGACCAATATCTCCGGGAACCCAGGGATAACTTTATCTCGATGCATGGTAGATTGAATATCCGGCAATTCATTGTTATAGAATTTGTTATCTCCAGCACCAGATTGCGAGGAATAGGAGACGGTTACCGTGGGAATGCCCATCAAGTGAGAAATGATTACACTTGGAATCAGGCCCCCTCTTGTAATGCCAACAATGTATTGGATGTTATGACCCTGCTGATTGATCTCGCCCACAAGTTGCTTGCAAGCATCGTTTACATTCGGCCAGCTAGGCTTGGTGATTATTTGGTCTACCATGTTTGATCGTAAGGCCGCAAAGTAACAGAAACTTAGAGATTTTGAATAGGTCTAATTACGGTCTTTTCACAAATCGAATTCAGTTATCTTAGTCGGGCAGTCCCTTGCACTCATGCATCTAATTGGTTCTTATGTTTTGTTCTTGAAAGAGTCCGTTCTGAGAATTCAGAGCTATGGGCTTTTGATGGATGCTTTCTTCAAAGAATGCATGAAGGTTGGAAGTAACTCACTTCCAATAGTTTCGATTGTTGCAATATTTACAGGAGGTGTTAGTGCCATACAGACAACGTATGCACTTTCCGCCCCATACATTCAAGACTATGTCATTGGGATGGTGGTTAGAGACACCACGTTTGCTTTGATACCAACCCTGATTGCGTTGGTATTTGCGGGCAAGGTAGGCTCAAGGATTTCTGGAGAATTCGGATCAATGCAGGTTAGTGAACAAATTGATGCACTTGAAGTTATGGGTGTTAATTCCATTTCGTTTCTAGCCTTACCAGTCATCTTGGCCTCAATCGCGATGGTCCCTGTACTAATTGTAATTGCCTGTTTTCTATCACTCACGAGTGGCTATTTCAGCGTAATGCTATTGGACTTGATCACAGGCCCTGACTACATTACCGGGATCAGATATGAATTCAACCAGTTTATTGTTTCTGTTGTTTTCGTAAAGGCGTTTTCTTATGGATTTCTGGTTTCCTCTATCTCCGCATTTAGTGGGTTTAATACAAGGGGAGGAGCATTAGAGGTAGGGAAGTCCAATACAAGGGCCATCGTGCAAAGCAGTATTCTAATTCTTGTAGCTGACTACTTCATCACCAATTTCATGGTGCCTATTTTCTAGGTAAATACTTCTCTGGAATTGGGTTATCCTCTCGTTCTCCCGTCCAGTAGATATTTACGATCCACCAGCGATTTCCGTCATTCATTAATTGGATGCTGTTGATTCCACGAGTGAATGGCTCGTCATCTGTTTCAGAGTAGTAAGATTCATACGTGCTGAAAATGTGGGTTACAGAACCAAAGGTCTCTGTTACGCGGTAGATTTCCTTCTCAAAAAAACCATTCGTCTCCAGCCAGTTGCCTGAGGTTTCAATGTAACCATCAGTAGTAATTGACTTGTAACCAACTTGCCCTTCTGGATTCGGGCCGGAAGGAATTAATCGCGCATCGGCAGTAAATAGAAATTTGAATAACTCCCAATCTCGCTTTTCACCAGCTTCACCGGAAATGACGCCATAGAGCGTTTCAATAGTACTGTCGAGTGTTTTTACTTTCGATAATCTATTATCCTGTGAATTTCCTACCTGTGGAAGGATGAAACTAATGAGCAGTACAAGTGCAAGTTTTTTCATGATGTTGGATTTATGATCTAAAATTTAAAAGTTTTTCAATAGGATTAAGGCTAGGATTTGTAAATTAAATTACCCTAAGCTTATAACATGCTAAATCTATCCGTACTTCTCGAAGACAGCGCCCGTCGATATGGTGCAAAACCAGCATACACCTTTAGTGATATTACGATGTCTTTTGCTCAGATCAACGCTGCTGCAAATCAGGTGGCTAATGGCCTGGTGGAACGAGGAATTAAACCCGGAGATAAGGTTGCATTGAACTGTCTCAACCTTCCTTTTTTTCCTATCATCTTCTTTGGGATATTAAAGGCAGGAGCGGCCTGCGTTCCCTTGAGCGTTTTACTTAAGAAAGATGAGACTGCATACCATCTTAAAGACAGTGAAGCGAAAGCCTTCTTTTGCTTCATTGGTACGGAAGAACTGCCCATGGGAAAGATGGGTTTTGAAGGATTTAGTGAAGTTGAAACGTGTACTCAATTTTTCGTCATCATGCCAGAGCCAACCATGACGAGTCCAATATTGGGAACCGATACGCTGGGTAATCTTATGAAGGATCAATCTCCGGTTTTTGAGTCGGTGGCCACACTTGCTTCTGATACAGCCTTAATTATTTACACTTCAGGAACGACGGGACATCCCAAGGGTGCGATGTTGACCCATTCTAACCTTCTAGCCAACGCAATTGTCTCCGCTGACTTGGCAAGCACCTCCAGTGAGGATACGCAGTTGATTGTGCTTCCCCTGTTCCACATTTTTGCAATGACGTTCTTAATGACTGCCGGTCTGTATAGGGGTGTTCACAGTATTTTGCTGCCACGTTTTGACGCCGATGCTGTCCTGGGTTTGATGCAAAAACATCAGGTCACAGTTTTTGCCGGAGTACCGACGATGTATTGGGGACTTATCAATCATCAGAGTGAGAAATTTGACTTGGCGAAGATCAGCGACAAATTGAGAATATGCGTTTCTGGCGGCGCGTCTTTACCAGAGCAGGTACTGAGAGACTTTGAAGAAAAATTCCAGGTACCAATTATCGAGGGGTATGGCATGTCCGAGGGATCTCCCGTGGTCACGTTCAACCACATGAATGTTGGTCGCAAAGTTGGCTCTATTGGAATACCTGTTTGGGGTGTTGAGGTGAAGCTGGTTGACGGTGATGGGGCAGAAGTTCCTATTGGCGAAAAAGGAGAATTGCTTTATCGAGGACACAATGTAATGAAGGGCTATTATAATAATGCAGATGCCACAACTCAGGCCATACAAAATGGATGGCTTCACTCGGGAGATATTGCAGTCAAAGATGAAGATGGGTACTATTTCATAGTGGACCGAACAAAAGATATGATCATTCGCGGTGGATTGAATGTCTACCCACGTGAAGTAGAGGAGGTTATGATGAAGCACGAAGCAGTTAGCATGGTCGCTGTAATTGGGATTGCTCATGAGGAACATGGCGAGGAAATTCAGGCTTGCGTGGTCTTAAAGGACAATCAGACCATTGAAGCTGATGTGTTGAAGTTGTGGGTGAAAGAGCACATTGCAGCCTATAAATACCCGCGTATCATAGAATTGGTTGATAGTCTTCCGATGACGGCTACAGGTAAGATCTTAAAAAAGGAACTACGGAAAATGTATCCGTAGTTCCCATTTGAATTACTCTTTTTCTACTCCATCGCTAGTGCCTTCCCAATCAGGATCGGCTGCACCAGTCCAATTCTGGTTTTCTACATCGTAGTGAACCGCATGGATGCGGCCGAACCTGGCTTTTTCCTCAACTGGGTACACCTTGAATCCAAATGATTCCAGCGCATCAATATCTTCTTGAGTCCAGGTAGTTCCTTCGTGCATTTCTATGTACATCGCCGTATCAATTGACTGAATTCTTCCCGCCGCAAGTGCGTCAGGTAAGTTCATTCCTCTATCTATAACACGACTTATTGCCTGAACGATAGCAGTTGGAATCCTGCTTCCTCCAGCAGCGCCCAATCCCAAAAAGGGTTTTCCATCCTTAGCAACAATTGTTGGGGAAATGTGGGATGGAGCTCGATCACCGGCTTTCATATCACCTAAGTATCCTCCTAATGTCTGGGCATAAACGAATCCCAGACCCGGCGTTGCAACTTTAGAACCTAATGTGTTTCCGACAGTTTGAGTGACTGCCAGAACAATACCGTTCTTGTCGGCGACAGTAAAATGTGTTGTATGTCCATCAGGTGAAGCCCACCCGCCGGAATAGGCCATGGCCGCTGCTTTAAGATCCAGGGCATTCACACTGTCAGCCTTTTGTTTTGCGTATTCTTTGGAAATAATCTCTTCGACGGCACCATCCTCACTTTGTCTTCTCCTATCCTTGTAGGCAATGGTGTTTGCAAGGAAGAATACCTTTCCCCAGTCAGCATCTGAGTATTCGCTCAGGGGATAATTCTCCATGAAATTCAGCATTTCCAAGTTGATTGCACCAAAAGCCGGAAGGAAGAGTGTGTTAATGTCGTAACCCCTGTAACTTCCAGTAAGTACTCTTGACTCTTTAGCTTCGTAGGCAGCAAGTGATTCCATATCCACATACCCACCATTGGCTTGTATATCGGCTACCATTTTTTCAGCGATCTCTCCAGTGTAGAATGCTTCACCTTTAGTTTCTGCAATTTTTCTCAAGGTGTTTGCCAGATCTTTCTGCACCAATCGCTCACCAGCGACGTAAGTGGTGTCCCCATTTAGAAAATACTGTGAGCTGCCTTCATATTTTCTAATGTACTCGATTACAGAAGCGTGCCGTTTGGCTGCTTCCGGAAGCATGATGTAGCCATTTTCTGCATAATCAATTGCAGGAGCCATAACAGTTGCCAAATCCATGGATCCGTATTTTTCATGAATTGTCATCAAACCTTTTACAACTCCTGGCACTCCTATAGAAGGATATCCTGTGGTTTCCATCGTAGCAGTCTCTGGATCGTAGGAGAGAGGCGCTTGCGTTGTTGCGTCAATACCAGTGATTTTTCCGTCTTCGTGATGAATAATAGCTTGCAAACGGCCGCCAAGACCGTTCATGGTTTGCTCGACAACAGCAATTGCAAAACCAGTGGCTATAGCAGCGTCATAGGCATTTCCGCCTTGTTCCAGTATGGAAATCCCAGCTTTGGTTGCCAGGGGATGAGCTGCGGAGACTACGCTATTGTTAGCAAGTGGTTGTTTGGTTGGCTGACAAGCTGTAAGTAGGAAAATTGCAATTGCAAGCCCTCTAGATTGATACTTCATAGTTTGAATGGTTAGGTTAGAAAGACAAGATACAAATTTGCTCTCGGGGAATTTTACCTTTCAAGTAATTTTCAAATCATCGACTTACCAGATCAACTTCCATCAATCATTCTGCCAATCCCACCAAGAATCGATCCCTCACCTTTTGAAGAACCACCCATTTTAGGTGCATGCTGAATGATGCGATCTGCCAGTCTGGAGAAAGGTAAACTTTGCAAATAGACGGTTCCTGTTCCTTGTAGTGTTGCAAGGAATAAGCCTTCTCCTCCGAAGAACATTGATTTTAGATTTCCTGCACGCTCAATGCTATAATCGAGGCCTTGATCGAAGGCTACGATACATCCTGTGTCGATGAGCAGTGATTCGTTGTTTAGCTCTTTTTTGACAATGGTTCCGCCGGCATGAAGAAAAGCCAGGCCATCACCACGTAGTTTTTGTAAAATAAAGCCTTCTCCGCCGAAGAATCCGGCACCCAACTTCTTCGCAAAAGCGATGGTGACTTCCGTCCCTTTAGCTGCACATAGAAATGCATCCTTTTGACAGAGAATCTCGCCGTTGACTTCATTGAGGTTTATAGGAATGATTTTCCCAGGGTAGGGGGCCGCGAATGCCACTTCCTTTTTACCAGAACCTGTGTTTGTAAAGTGGGTCATGAAGATGGATTCACCTGTCAGGGCTCGCTTACCAACCTCAAG
This sequence comes from Cyclobacteriaceae bacterium, assembly GCA_039961455.1. Classification (GTDB taxonomy): domain Bacteria; phylum Bacteroidota; class Bacteroidia; order Cytophagales; family Cyclobacteriaceae; genus Ekhidna. The sequence continues at coordinate 7,295 of JBDVJN010000084.1, forward strand.
TAACTTTCCAAACATGCTGTTATCTGGCTTGGAGCCGTCACCCATTTTAGATTCAAAAGCGATGCCACGATCCATCCAGTTCATAGCGCCTGCTTCGGCAATTACTGTTTCTTTTGGATCAAGTTGGATGGAAACAACTTGCATATCGTCTCCCTGTATCGTGTAATCTATTTCGTGTGAAGTCATGAATTTTTGTCTTTTCGGTTTTTAACAATGCTAATTTAGCTGAACTGTAATTTCATTTTTATGTTCGATATAATTGATCTGAAATGTGAGCAATTCGATGTTAGAACTTGAAGCATGTGTTGAGTCCCTCGAAGAAGCGAAGGTCGCTTCCATTCATAAATTGAAGCGAGTTGAACTTTGCAGCGCACTGGATGTAGGTGGGCTTACCCCTAGCATGGGACTGATCGAAGCATGCGCAAGTCTCCCGTTTGTTGAAACGCACGTGCTTATAAGACCAAGGCCAGGAAATTTTGCCTACAGTTCCTCAGAACTTGAATTGATGAAACGGGATATTGAGATGTCGGCCGAAAAGGGAGCGAAGGGTGTTGTATTAGGAGTGCTGGAGAAATCTGGAATGCTGAATTTAAAAGCGAACCAGGAGTTACTTCAAATAAGCAAGTCGTTCGGAATGGAAGCTACTTTCCATAGAGCCTTTGATGTTGTGGAAGATCCGGAAAGTGTATTGGACCAACTTATTGAACTTGATTTTGATCGATTACTCACTTCTGGTCAGGCTAGAACTGCGATAGATGGTATTGAGGTAATTAAGGGTCTTGTCCAACAGGGGGATGGGAAAATTCAGATCATGGCTGGTAGTGGAGTTAATGCTGGCAATGCTGGTGAACTGATTCAAACAGGTGTTGATGCCCTTCATTTTTCCATACGAAAGCCTATTCGACAAGAAAAACTTGGAATGGGGACAACCTATGAACCAGATGCCAGGAAGCTGATTGGCATCCAGTCGATGTTGAAGTGAGGGACTTTCAAATTCACCGTCACTTCGAACAAAGTGAGAAGTCCCCTTATCACTCTGACTCCATGAACTAGCGAGACCTTTCACTCTAACGGGAGTCGAGGTTACTTAAGAGCAATTCTTATTAAACCTTGCAATACCAAAAAGACGATACAGATGCCATGTCATCACTAACAGACATACCGAATGCCATTCATGCAAAATCTCATTGATAATTTGATTTTTAATCTATACTATTGATGACACCTAAAACGTAACCTATGAAATCCCTCTCAATTAAATCTATCCTTGTCTGTCTCTTTGTTGCTACACAGGCTTTTAATTCAAATGCTCAGCCTAGCACATCAAGTATTGATCCCTCATTCTACGGTAACATGGAATGGCGAAATATTGGACCTAATCGCGGAGGTCGGTCATTGGGAAGTGCAGGTAGTCCAGGGCGGGTCAATGAATACTACTTCGGAGCTACGGGCGGAGGACTATGGAAAACAATTGATGGGGGAACCGAGTGGTTTCCTGTCACAGACGGTAAGATATCGAGCTCTTCCATTGGCGCGGTGGCGGTGGCAGAGACCAATCCGGATGTCGTGTATATCGGCGGTGGAGAAACGCAGCTGCGAGGAAGTATTACGCAGGGAGATGGTGTTTATAAAACCGTAGATGGCGGAAAAACCTGGCGTGACCTTGGGCTGAAGGAGACACAAGCTATTTCAAGAATTCGCGTACATCCAACCAACCCTGACATTGTCTATGTGGCCGCACTTGGTCATCCTTATGGAGACAATGAGGAACGTGGTGTTTTTAAATCTACAGACGGAGGAAACAATTGGAAAAAAGTATTGTATGTCGGGCCAAAAGCAGGAGCAGCAGACTTGATTATTGATAGAACAAATCCAAATGTTCTTTATGCTTCCACCTGGCAGGTTTATCGAAAGGCCTGGAAAATGTGGGGAGGAGGCCCTGAATGTAAACTTTGGAAATCAGAGAATGGAGGTGAAACATGGACAGATCTAACTGGAAATCCGGGCATGCCTGAAGGACCAATAGGTAAAATTGGAGTGACTGTTTCTCCAGTCAATCCAAAACGAGTATGGGCGGTAGTGGAAGCAAATGAAGGCGGAATCTTTCGTTCGGATGACGGTGGATGGACCTGGAAGAGAACTAATGATGAACGTAAGCTTCGTCAGCGAGCCTTTTACTATTCCCGCATTTATGCTGATCCGCTAGATGCCGAGACAGTCTATGGCTTAAATGTAAATTTCTGGAAATCCACGGATGGCGGTGTCACGTTTGATGAGCAGATCAGACCACCACATGGAGATAATCATGATCTGTGGATTGATCCCAATAACCCCATGCGTATGATCAGCTCAACAGATGGAGGTGGATCAGTCAGCGTGAATGGTGGGAAAACATGGACCGAACAAGACTACGTGACCACTCAATTCTATCACGTGATGGCGACCAGCGATGTTCCCTATCACGTGGCAGGAGCACAACAAGATAATACCACTTTGGCTATGCCGAGCGAAGGTTGGGGCCACAGACAGGCACGAGGACCTAACCATGGATGGTACTATGCGGTAGGGGGAGGAGAAAGTGGCTGGATCACACAGAGTCCAACCGATCCGGATGTATTCTATGCTGGAAGCCAGGGTGCCTTGTTGACCAGATACAACAGAAATACAGGACAGATGAGGGACATTCAGGTGTACCCACGATTTTTCTCAGGAGAACCTGCAAGTTCGCTTCCTGAACGCTGGCAGTGGACCTTCCCAATCATGTTTGCGCCGAAGGATGCCAGTATTATGTACACCTGCTCACAACATGTTTGGAAAACAACGAATGACGGGCAGAGTTGGGAAAAAATCAGTCCAGACTTGACATATGCAGATCCGGAAACATTGGGTGAAACAGGGGGAATCATCACGAAGGATATGAACGGCCCAGAAATTTACGCGACTGTTTTCGCACTTGCGCCCTCAAATCATGACGTAAACACTATTTGGGCTGGTTCTGATGATGGGAAGATTCATATTACCCGTGATGGAGGTAAGAAATGGAAGGACATCACGCCGAAAGACCTTCCAAAATTTTCACGTGTGAGCATCATTGATGAATCCGTTCACAATCCAGGTACTTTGTATGTGGCAGCTAATCGGTACCAGGTGGACGACCGACAGCCGTATGTTTTTAGAACTACGGACTATGGTAAAACCTGGAAGAAGATTGTTAGCGGAATAGCTGATGGACATTTCGCACGAGCGGTACGAGAAGATCCGAACAAGGCTGGATTGTTGTTTCTAGGCACAGAGCACGGAGCATATGTCTCTTTCAATGCCGGAGATAGTTGGCAGTCACTTCAAATGAACCTTCCGGACACTCCCATCAGAGATTTAGTTGTTAAAGACAATGATGTAGTACTCGGAACTCATGGACGAGGATTCTGGATCTTGGATGATATCCGTCCATTGCGAGAAATGACCCTGGAAAAGTTTAATGAAAAGACGGTCTTGTTTGATCCGGCAGATCCAATTCGTGGTGTATACGATTTGGCAGTTCAATACTATCTAAAAGATCAGGCAGATTCAGTACTGGTTGAATTATTGGATGGTCAGGATCAGGTGATCAATTCATTTGTAGGAAAAGACCCTACGTACAAGCCTGAACCTGATTTTTCATGGTTTAGAATCGGAAGAAGTGGAAAACCAACCGTTGCTGCCGGACTCAATTCATTTAATTGGAATTTGAGGTACGAAGGAGCTACTACATTTGAAGGCATGATTATCTGGAGTGGTAGACCAGGAACAGGTCCGATTGCGCCGGTAGGTGACTACAAAGTAAGACTAACAGTAGACGGGGAACAGGTAACTCAGGAGTTTTCGTTGCTTATGAATCCTAATCTGAAAGGAGTTACCAAGGAAGACTTGCAAGAGCAATTTGATCTTGCTATGAAAATTATTGAGAAAGAAAGTCTGGCGAATGAAGCGGTTATAGAGATACGGCAAATGCAAAAAGCAATCAAAGAAGGCTTGGATAAGAATCCTGAATTAAAAGCTTCGGCTGATGGAGTAATGAGCAAGATCACTGCTATCGAGAATGACTTGTATCAAACCCAAAATCAGAGCCCCCAAGATCCATTAAATTTCCCCATCAAGTTGAACAATAGGTTAAGTTCTCTACGAAGAAGTGTAGAGCGAGGTGATGCTAAACCAACCGATGCAGCTTACCAGGTGTTTGAAGAACTGTCAGCGGAGTTGACTAGTCACCTTCAAAAGTTTGATGCAATCAAGTCTGGTGAGTGGGCAAGCCTTAAAGGTCAATTGGGAATCTAGATAGGAATGTGCTACAGGTGCGATCCTCGTCAAACACCCTCGTCATTTCGAACGCAGTGAGAAATCCTCTAAAGTCATGACTGCTTGAGCTTAATGAGACCTCTCACCCAAGAGGGTTTCGAGGTGACGTGGTTGAGGTAGGGATTCGAGGTGACGTGTTCGTTGTTTGATGAGAGTCGAGATGTTCTCATATACCTTCTTCGAAGGAGGAACGACCAGAGAAGTCCCGTCAAACATAACCGTCATTTCGAAACGCAGTGAGAAATCTCCAAAGAGAAGGCAGTGGATGAATTGAGGAGATCGAGGTGACGTGATTAGGGAAGGATTCGAGTTGATGTGTCGGGATCAATTCAACCGTATAGAAGTTGTAGACCCGAACCAACCTGCAATCCAATTCGTTCTTTTCTATTTTCCCTCCGTGGAAAAGGGAGGAGCAGTATATATCATGACAAACACTTATCACACGGTTTTTTATACTGGTGTTACCTCTGATCTCATAACAAGAATTTATCAGCATAAAACAAAACACTATCCTAAAAGTTTTTCAGCTCGATACAACATCCAGAAGCTCGTTTACTTTGAAGCTTTTCATTCCATCGAAGAAGCAATAGAAAGAGAGAAGCAGGTGAAGAAGTATAGAAGAGAGAAGAAGATTGCGTTGATTGAAGGAATGAATCAGCATTGGAATGATTTGTACGAAGGATTGGAATAACGGAGGTTCCATCAAACATAACCGTCACTTCGAAGGAGGAAGGACTGAGAAGTCCCATCAAGCAGTGCAGTGATGGACTTAATGAGATCCTCTCACCCAAGAGGGTTCGAGGTGACGCAGTTGATTGAGGGTTCACGGTGATGTAGTTAGTTTGGGAGACAAAGTGTAATTCATGAGCCTCGCGACTGAACTAACTACTCGCTTCGCAACGATTGGACTGGATTCGCTTTCGCAGCTCTGCTTGCCTGATTCGATACAATTCCGAGTGCAAACAAGAGCACTGTGAGACCAACTACAGGAAAGATCCACCAGGCGATCTCTATTCTAATGGTGTAGCGTTCCAGGTATTGATTCAGTAAATACCAGGCAAGTGGCGCTGCCAACACGAATGAGATAAGCACAAGTCTTGTGAATTCTTTTGACATCAATCCGACCAGGCTTGATATCGTAGCTCCCAATACTTTGCGAATACCAATTTCCTTGATACGCTGCTCAGCAGTGAATGAAGCTAAACCAAAGAGTCCTAGTCCAGTAATGATGAAAGCAAGAACGGCAAACAAACTCGCTAGCTTTTTGGTAAGAGAAATGGTAGTGAATTTTCTGGCAAACTCAGCATCGGCAAAATTGTAATCGAACGGATAGGCAGGATTGTGTTCATTGAAAATCCCCTCTACTGTTTCGAGTGAAGCTTGCAAGTCGTTTGTTTTATTAAGGCGGATGGAAACGTAGCCGCCCCAATCGTCGATCATCACGAACATTGGCTTTACCGGTTCATATGGTGAGCCCATTAAGGAGTTTTCCAAAACACCCACTAGATTTCTTTTCTCTCCCCATAAGTCCAATGGAGTCCCGATTGGATCTTCGAGATTCATTAATTCAAGAGCAGCGCGATTAATGACAATCGCATCTGTATCGCTAACAAACTCCTTTAGAAAATCTCGTCCATGCAGAACCTCAATTCCCATTGTTTCAGCGTAGTCGTAGTCCGCAGCGATAGTAGTGAAAATTACGTGTTGGGACTCAGGTTTTCCCGGCCAGCCCAGGAAGTTGTTCGAGTTAATAGAGGTGATCTGACTATTTGATTTCGTTACAGACCCAACCACTCCTGATTGAAGTAAATCCTGTTTCAATATTTCATAGTTATCACTAATATCATTTGTAATCTCAACAGATATTAGGTTTTCTTGTCGATAACCGAGATCTCTGTTTTTCACATGGTTGATTTGTTGTACAATGACAACCGTACTAATCAACAGAAGAATAGAGAAAAGAAATTGAAGTGTTACGAGAACTTTGCGAGGGGTTGTCCCTCCTTTTCCAATTTTGATTGATCCTTTGAGCGTTTTAACCGGCTGAAAAGACGAAAGGAAAAAGGCAGGGTAGCTCCCTGAAATGATACCAACCAAAAGAATACCACTTAGTGATACCAACCAAAAAGTGGAGGATAGATAATCTATATAGAGTTTTTTGTCCACCAGCTCATTATAGAAGGGTAGGGCGACCTCTGTTAGAATGACCGCAATGGCAAATGCAATTCCAGTGATAATAATGGATTCTCCTATAAATTGAGCAATGAGTTCGCCTCGTTTAGATCCCAGGCTCTTTCGAATTCCTACCTCCCTTGCTCTCTTTTCAGATCGGGCTGTAGCTAGATTCATGAAATTGATGCATGCAATGATCAGAATAAACATTGCTATAATCGTAAATAACTGGACATAGTCGCTCATACCGCCGCTCTCATTGCCCTTATCGTCGAAGGAGGAATGAAGTCTCCATCGTTCCATGGGATGTAGGAAAACATAGCTGGGTACTCCATTATCTTCTTTATTCTTTATAATCATGTCAACGGTGGCCTCCTCAACATCAACCTCGCTCCCGGAGCCATCCAATTCAATGAACACCTGAAAAGAAGAATTTCCCCAGTTCGTCCTGTTTCGAACTACCCATGGATTAACTGTTTCACGGTATTTCCAAGTTGCCAGATAATCAAACTGGAAAGTGGAGTTCTTAGGCACGTCTTTTGCAATTCCTGTCACTTGTAATGTTCCTTCATCTTCCATTCGGACCATTTTCCCCATGGGGTCCTCATCACCGAAGAGAATTTTAGCGAGTGATTCCGAAAGAACAATAGACATTGGATCGTCGAGAGCAATATCTCCTGACCCAGAGACCAACGGAAATTCAAACATGTCAAGAAACTCTTCACTCACATAGTATCCAGGTTTTACAATTCTTATGTCCTCGTAGGAAATTAACCGATCTGCGCCCCAGCCTGTCACAACCGAATTTTTGATTTTGCTGTCAGCTGTTTTCATTGCGTCGTAAGTGGGTAGGGGGACTGATCTCCAATTATTAACCTTCCCATCAAATTCAGAACTCATCCATACCTGATAGAGCCTATCTGATTTGGGAATGAACTTGTCAAACGACACTTCGTCGGCAACCCACAAAAGAATAAGCACGCTGCAGACGATGCCAATTGACAACCCTGCTATGTTGATGGAAGAGTAAAGACTGTTTTTTCTAAGATTTCGAAGGGTGATAATAAAGAAGTTACGAAGCATGTCCTTAAGGTTTGAGTTTGGTTTAACAGACAGAGAAGTTTTGATTGGGTTGCATGCAACCTGCAGAGACTACTTCCTTATTTGGAAAAGGTTACGAATCCGGAGAAACAAAACATAATCTATGAAGGCAGATGACACTCAAGTGAAGAGTGAACCACAAGAAAACTCCTGTCCCCATTTCTGTAATCCGATTGTCATAAGGCCAAACATAAAAATGCTAAAAATGATTTTAAAAATTGTAGGAGTAGTATTGGTACTGCTGATTATCGGAATGATAGTTATTGCCAAAACAAAGGGAGTTTCCCCATTGTCATGGAAAATGCACAAGAAGATTAGTCAAAAGAACGAACTGGCTATTGGTGGATTTGATCCTGTGGCATTCTTTGAACAGAAGCAAGCGATTAAGGGGAATGCGGACTATTCATATGAGTGGCAAGATGCCAATTGGAATTTCGCAACAGCAGAAGGGCTTGAGAGATTCAAAGCTAATCCCGAAAAATTCCAACCGGAATTTGGAGGTTACTGTGCATTTGCTGTTAGTAAGGGTTTTACAGCTACATCGGATCCCACTAGTTGGTATGTTCACAACGATAAGCTGTTTTTGTTCGCAGATGTTAAGGTGAAGGACAAATGGGTTTCACAGCTACCAGATATTTTGGAGACAGGCACTAAAAAATGGCAGTACTAGTTTCGTGCTAACTGTATTTTTAGAGTAAGCAAATCAATCTCTTTTTGAGAGGACGTGAGGGATTTGGCCTTGTTGAGGTAGTCAATAGCCAAATCCTTTTCCTCTTTTTTCAAGTAAAAATGGCCAAGTACCGCATAAAGTAGATGGTAATTTTCGAGTTGTTTGCTAGTGTTTTTTAGCTCACTTAATTGTGCAATTGCTTCGTCCGGACCGTTCAGTATTCCCGAGATGATTGCCAAGTTTAATTGTATGATAGGAGAGGGCTTTATCAAATGGAGTTTTTTGTAAAACCTCGAGATTAATTTCCAATTTGTGCTTTCGAAATCCTTTGCAAGACAATGCTGAGCTGCAATACTTGCTTCCAGGTGATAGGGAGAAATTAAATCACCTTTTGATGCCTGAGATAAGTGGTATAGTCCCATTTTGATAAACTCTTGATTCCAAAGACTCCGATCCTGGTCTTCTAGAAGAACGATTGCACCTTTGTCATCGATCCTTGCTTCAAACCTTGCAATATGGAAGTTCATCGTAGATAACAGCGCATGTAAACGGGTGTTTTCCTTAAATTTCTCGATCATTAGCTTGAGCAGCCGAATGCTCTCCAGACAAAGGCCTCTTCGAATTAGGTCGTCATCATGAGAGGAATTATACCCTTCGTTGAACATGAGATAAAGGGCTGTACACACTGCGTCGATTTTGCTTTCTTGGTCAGAGGATACCTCCTCAGTGCTAATCGACTGCTGCTCTCGAATTTGTTTACGAGCACGAAAGAGTCTTTTCTTTACCGTTTCTTCTTTGACTAAAAAGGCGCTTGAAATCTCTTTGCGACTGAATCAACACAGAATGTTCAAGATTAAAGCAATCTGGTTTTCAAAGGAAATTGTTGGTTGACAGCAAGCAAAGATCATCTTCAACATACTATCCTGTATTTCGTCATTTAAATAGAGGTTTTCTGGCTCCTCGACAAATGCGTCATCAGATTTAACTTTTTGGAATACCGCGTACTTGGACTGTTCTCGCTTTATCCAATTGAGAGACTTGTTTTTTGCAACGGTAAATATCCAACCTTGAGGGTTATCTGGTAAGCCATTGAAACTCCAGTTTTTGTAAGCTTCGACCAGAGTGTCCTGAGTTATGTCCTGAGCTGTTTCTAGAAAGTGGAAACCGAATTTGGAGGTCAAATAAGAAACCACCTTCCCATATTCTTCCCTGAAAAGGTGGTCTATGAGTTTAGTAACTTCTTTTTCTTTATTCAGGGACATTCATAATTGGTCTGACGAATATTTCGCAATGTCGAATTAAGGGACATGTTTTTGCAATTTCCACGGCGTCATCTATGTCATTTGCCTTGATGATAATGTAGCCGCCAATGATCTCTTTGGGCTCAAGAAATGGCCCGTCGGTCAGAACAGTTTCCTTGTCCACTAAATGTTTTCCTGTGGGAAGCAATGGCTGACCAGCTGAATATTTGTCATCGCCCATTACCCCTTCCATCCAGGTTCTATAGTCGAGCATCCTTTTTTGCATTTCATCGGGCGTGATCTCATTTGAATCGTCACCTTTCATTAAGAGCATGAATTCTTGCATAATACGTATTTATAGTTAGTAAATTAATTTGATTGAGAGGCAATTGAAACCCTATGGTTGGGGACAATTTGAAAGAGAACAATTCGGAGCTAATCTGTAAAACAGGTTTATGCTTGAAGAATTGTGCTTGCTAGTTTTGCTCAATCATTTTTAGATATCTTCACAAAAAAACGAATCCATGATCCTGACTTCTGTTGACTGGCTCATCATAGTTGCATTTTTCATTATTGTCCTTGTAATTGGCTGGGCTGCCTCGAAGTCGGCGGGAAAGAGTTCTGTTGAATTCTTTCTGGCAGGAAAGTCGATGCCCTGGTGGCTGCTTGGTATTTCGATGGTCGCTACCACTTTTTCAGCTGACACGCCCAATCTGGTAACCGGCTTTGTTAGAGAAGATGGCGTTGCAAAAAATTGGGCTTGGTGGGCGTTTTTAATTACGGGAATGGTGACTGTGTTCATTTATGCTAAACTCTGGAGAAGGTCGGGAGTGATGACAGATCTTGAGTTCTATGAACTTCGCTACGGAGGGAAAGCTGCATCTTTTCTCAGAGGGTTTAGAGCTCTTTACTTGGGTGTATTCTTCAATTGTTTAATCATGGGATCCGTGACATTGGCTGCTATTAAGATTTCAACCATACTCTTTGGAATCACGCCAATGCAAACTGTTTTGATCGGATCTGTTGTCGTTGTTGCTTACTCAGTCATTGGTGGAATTAAGGGAGTGATTTGGACAGATTTCTTCCAGTTCATTATTGCAATGACAGGCGCTATTTATGCAGCGTATGTAGCAGTTTCTCAACCAGAAATAGGCGGACTACAAGAACTGATCAATCATCCAGCAGTAGCTGGTAAACTGAACATTGTTCCGGATTTCAGCAATACATCTGTTTTGGTTTCCATGTTTATTATTCCAATCGCTGTGCAATGGTGGTCTGTCTGGTACCCGGGAGGGGAGCCGGGAGGTGGCGGATATATCGCTCAACGAATGCTGGCGGCAAAGGATGAAAAACATGCCATTGGTGCTACTATGCTATTCAATTTTGCTCACTATGCATTGCGACCGTGGCCCTGGATCATTGTCGCGCTCGCTTCCATAGTACTATTTCCGAATCTTCAATCGATCCAGGAACAGTTCCCAGGAATCAGTGAACAGTACCTGGGAGAAGACATTGCCTATCCTGTGATGTTGACACTTTTGTCCCCAGGCTGGTTAGGAATTGTGTTGGCGTCTTTGATTGCGGCATTTATGTCAACAATAAGTACGCACTTGAATTGGGGAGCTTCGTACGTTGTAAATGACTTCTATGTAAGATTTCTAAGACCTGAATCTTCTGACAAGGAACAGGTTTTGGTTGCTCGAATCTCTACGGTCATGTTAATGATCATCGCAGGGGCTATGGCATTGACATTTCTGGAAAATGCCACTCAGGCGTTTAACATTCTACTTTTATCAGGTGCGGGGACAGGAGCTATTTTCCTTTTACGATGGTTTTGGTGGCGAATCAATGCTTGGACGGAGATCGTTGCCATGATCGTCGCAACCATCAATGCCTTTGTTTTGGTACTCGTGGTTCCTGAAGGAGCTTTGGGAAATGAGATCGTAGACGAGTTTGCAACGAAACTCTTGCTTGCTACACTCATCACTTCTATTGCATGGATTGCGACTGCGCTTCTATCCAAGCCGGAAGAGGAGGATATACTTAGGCGATTTGTTGAGAAAATCAGACCTGGAATCGGCTGGAAGAAATACGGGGGTGAATCATCTGGAAATTTTGGTAGCAGCTTAATTAGTGTCTTTGTAGGATCGATTGCGGTTTACGCAGCATTGTTCTCGATTGGTAATCTTGTTTATGGTAATTATGGGCTTTTCGCAGCATTACTGGTTGTTTTTGCTAGCTGTGTCTTGATCATTTTAAAACTTTGGCGTAGGTCATAAAATACCCTAAAGTGGGTATTGTCGCAGATGTACTCTTCATCTAATTTTATACTTGAGAAAATTACCGCTCTATTCACCCTAGTTAGATGGAGAGGCTGGCTAAAAAGTCAGCCTTTTTTTTTGTCCCTGTCCTGCAAATCATATCTTGCTAAAAAAACACTCCTATGAATCATACCTCAGGAATGCTCAGCCCAGATTCTCTAAAGGGAAAAACAATCATTGTAACCGGTGGAGGCACTGGATTGGGGAAGTCAATGGGAAGTTACTTCTCCGAATTAGGTGCCAACCTGGTGATTACAAGCAGAAAAATGGAGGTGCTTGAAAAGGCAGCTCAAGAAATCAAAAGTAAATCCGGGAATGAAGTATTGTGTGTGGCCTGTGATGTTAGAGATTATGAGCAGGTGGAAAAGGTGATTTCAAAGACGAAGGAAAAATTTGGTAACGTAGATGTGCTTCTGAATAATGCGGCTGGAAACTTTATAAGCCCTACAGAGAGATTGTCCAACAGAGCTTTTGATACGGTTGTAGATATTGTACTCAAAGGGACTTACAATTTCACATTGGCATTGGGCAAAGACTGGATCGAAAACAAGCATGCAGGCAATGTTTTAAGTATCACCACTACCTATGCGTGGACAGGATCAGGCTATGTAGTACCCTCCGCTTGTGCAAAGGCTGGGGTTTTAGCTATGACCAGATCTCTGGCTGTAGAATGGGCCAAGTACGGAATTCGATGCAATGCAATAGCCCCGGGACCATTTCCTACTGAAGGTGCCTGGGACAGACTTTTGCCGGGAGATCTCAAAAAGAAATATGACCCAGCGAAAAAGGTGCCTTTAGGCAGGGTTGGTGATCATCAGGAGCTAGCTAACCTTGCTGCCTACCTGGTTTCTGATTATTCTTCCTATGTAAATGGAGAGGTGATCACGATCGACGGAGGTGAATGGCTTAAAGGAGCGGGGGAGTTTAACATGCTCGAAGCGATACCCGAGGAACTATGGGACGCAATGGAGATGGGCCGTAAAAAGGGAGGGTCAAAACTCAAAATGATGTGGCTTTACTTCAAGGGAATGAGAAAGTTGAAGCTGTAATTCATCATCCAAAATCAAAAATTGATTTTACAATATTATTTAATGAACGCAGGTCAGCTAATTACTCTCCTGAAGTAAAGGACACATACCCACGAGTGGGGGTTGATTACCTACTGGTGTTTAAGTTAGAATTCCACTACTTGCTACTAAGCCAGGTATCCCTAATTTTTCTCTGATCTTCAGAGAGAGTTTCATTAACCTCAATCGTGTGCTTGTCTTTTGTTTCAACCAACACAGCTTTAGCCTTCAGCTTTACCTCTTTCATTTCTCCTTCAACTTCTCTCTTGACTACCACTTTTACCTTAGCATTCTTTTTCGTGATGCCATAGTGCTTATCTAGTATACCATTGATAGACTGCAAAGTTACATCCTCACCGTTCCATGTAACGAAAATATCTCCTTCTTCATATCCCATGGCTTTGCCAAAATCATTCAGTCCTGAGGCATCTCTTATAAAGATCTCTTCATCTTCGTTAACACCAAAGCTGAACCTGCCAGTAGTCGCAACCATCTTGGATTTTTCTGGAGTGTAGCTAATGCCAGCCCAGCCTAACACTTCCTGAAATGGCAAAGGCTCAGTTCCACCTACATGCTTTCTTAGAAAAGTTCCAACCTCAGCGTTTGTCATCTTCTCGATCTCATCAAATAAATCATCGTCGTTGAATGCTTTGAAAGGTCCGTATTTCTTAGCCATTTCCCGCAAGACACCTTGCAAGTCCTGAGCTCCGTTGGTAGACTTAAGGATCGTGAGATCTAGACACATTGCGATCAATGCTCCACCGCTATAGACATCACCATATCTTCTTTCATTTTTCGGTTCCAGGATGTTTTTGCTGAATTCCGTGTAGGGTATGTCCACATTGAACTGATCCTGCTCCACCATTTTTTGTTTCATCTGACCCAGGAAATCCTCAAGTCCATACAAGTCGTACTTTACCTGCACATGATGAGAGGAATACTCCGTAACTCCCTCGTACAGCCAAAGGTGCTGACTCATTTTTGGTTCTATGTAGTTGAAGTCGTGTATTTCTTGCGAATGGATGTTCAACGGAGTCACAATATGGAAAAACTCATGGGCGGCAACATCTTTCACTGTTTGACTGATTCTCTCAGGATCCATCTCAGGAAGGGTATAAAGGGATGAATAAGAGTGTTCCAATGCTCCCCATGCATTGGAGATGCTCGGACCATCAAAAAGATAGATTAAGTAGGCGTAGCGATCAACGGGCAGTTTTCCACCCAAATACTTTGATTGAGCCTCCATTAACTCATCGATGTTGTCCATCACATCGCTGGCTGATAGCTTCTTGTTCGGAGAGTAAACTGAGACCAAAATTTCCGCGCCAGCTATAGTCTTTGTAACCGTATCAGGCTCACTATACATTATTGGCGCATCTGCCAGGAAATTGAAATTCTCTGCAAGGAACGTGTCTGATGTTTTCTCAGAAGCAGACCTTTTCAACGAGGTTGCCCCGTAAACTGACTCCTCATGTTTTACTGTAAGCTCATAAGGGTTGAACTTTAATCCATCGATATAGCCTACGTACCCAAACGTGTTCATCACAAAAATTTTGTTTGCTGCATCAACTCCCATTCCTCCTGGCTCAAAAACCTTGTTACTCCCATACCCACTGAATTCATCAAATGAATCTTCCATTAGGTACGTGATCTTGCTAAGCTTCGTGGCATCTTTTATCGTCCATCGATTTGTTGATGTTTTCTCAACGTCCATTTTATTCCCTTCACTATCAAAGGCCTTAAAGCCGACTACAAACCGACCAAAATCAGAAATGCTATAGGTGCCTGGTACGATCTTAGCCAGGTGATACTCAACTTCATCTGATTCTATTTTAGGCACAAGTACTTCGACAGGTACCTGATCATTTCGTACATCAGTCAGATCGATGGTTACTTTGTAGGGATCCTGAGCTACTGAGCTTAGTGAGATTGAGACTAGGATTAAGATAAGAAGGTTCTTCATTTTGAGATTTTATTTAATTGTGCAAGTTTACAGGCAAAGACAATTTGGTGTTTGTTAATGCTTCTTAATTTATATGAGCGGCAGTTAAACTATGTTAACTTGATTTCAGCGGAATAATTGTGATGGATGATACAAACTGCGATCTTCTTTTACGACTGGGCTTGACCGATGATTGAAGGCTATTGAAATGCTTCGTTTACTTTTCTAAGTAATCCACCTCGCATCACATGCGTGATCGATCTTGTGTTACTTATATCTGTTGACGGATCCTTACTTAAAACGATGAGGTCAGCCATCTTGCCTGATTCCAGCGTTCCGAAATCACCCAAGCGATCCATTGCAATGGCACCATTTTTAGTTGCCATGACGATCAAATCTGAGGCAGGAATTCCAGTTTTCTGCATTGCTTCTATCTCGTCGTAGATTGAGATTCCATGGAGTGTCCCTGGGTTTCCAGCATCTGTTCCCACCGCAATTAATGCTCCCGCATCATAGAGCTTCTTGAGATTGGTTGCCATCATCTTGTCTCTTTGTTCTAGAATGGTTTCAAATCTTTCGATTCTTTCCTCCAGCTGCTCACTATCAAAAAATCGCTGAAATGCTGCGGCATTAGTGAGTAGGTCTTTGGTCTTTTGATCTACGACCTGATTTGGATCCTTTATAACGAACGGGTCACCATTTATGGCTCGGTAGGTATTGTAGTATCCTCTGGAAACAATGAGAGTAGGAGTATAAACAGCTTCATTTTCTTTGATCAATGTGATGAACTCGTCATCTACCTCTTCATTCTCAACGCTGTGAACAAGTAGTTTGGCATTCAGCCTTAAAGCCAGTTTAGCTTGATCTAGTGCTGTTGCGTGAACAATTAGCTTATTGCCTTGCAATACTGTCTCGTCAGCAACTCCCTCAATCTTTTTGACAAAGTCAGGGTCGTTTGGAGACATTGCCCAAATCTTGATACCAGTTGAGCCATTTAAACTATTTTCCTGAACTACCTTTCTTCCAATTTCCTCGGTAGCCAGGTGCCTCATGACATCTTCATTGGGTGTATTGAAAGTGGCAATTTGTTGCTCTGATGCAGGGGTTATCAGTACTCCAGCTGCTGCGACGTGGGTGGCATTCAGATCATTTTCAGCAGTCCTCTGGAGGTCAACACTCCAATTGAACCCTCCAACATCGTAAACGGCAGTAATCCCAGATCGGAGATATGCTTCATAGTACCTGTCAGGATTCGCCCTCTGGAATGCCTGAACTTCGATGTATGAGATAGAGTCTCTTACATCACCAGCATCCGGTCGTGAATCAAAAAAAGCAGTCTGAAAAAAGTGGACGTGAGCATCGACCAGTCCAGGCATAATAAATTTTCCCGTGACGTCAATGATCGAGGCTCTAACTGGCAAGGTGACGTTAGATCCGCCAACCGATTTGATTCGTCCATCTTCGACTATAACAATGGCGTTTTCTATCACTCGACCATTTCCGTCAAAGACTGTGGCACCTTTGAGTACCTGAATATCGGAGTCCGGATATTCATAGTTGTTACAAGCAAAGAATAAAATAGCTAGAAAGAGGAATGAAACTGAT
This sequence comes from Cyclobacteriaceae bacterium, assembly GCA_039961455.1. GTDB lineage: Bacteria > Bacteroidota > Bacteroidia > Cytophagales > Cyclobacteriaceae > Ekhidna. The sequence continues at coordinate 23,749 of JBDVJN010000084.1, forward strand.
GTTAGGCGCATGGTTAGATATTTTGGTTGCGACTAAGTTAGCAGTTTTTCGACTGCATAAATAAGAGAGAAACCTATCATAACAACCTGGTTGTTGTGATGTTTTTTTGGAACTATATTGTACACTCACTAACCTCCGAATAAAATGAAGCATCTTCTTATCTTGATCGTAATCAGTCTACAGGCAATTAGCCTTGGGGCTCAGACATTAGACAGCATTTTTAGTTCAGTAAAGTACAGGAATATTGGTCCTTTCCGTGGTGGAAGATCCGTTACCGCAACTGGTGTGATCGGAGACCCGCTTACCTATTATATGGGTACAACAGGTGGAGGACTGTGGAAAACAGATGATGCAGGCCAGCGTTGGTCTAACATCTCAGATGGCTATTTCACGACTGGCTCGGTTGGAGCGGTTGCCGTCTCTGCAAGCGATCCGAATGTGGTGTACGTTGGAATGGGAGAACATGCCCCCAGGGCCGTCATGACTTCTTATGGAGATGGAATGTACAAGTCTACAGACGCTGGTAAGACTTGGAAAAAAATAGGCCTTGAAAAAACGCGTCAGATTTCCAGAATAATCATTCATCCAAAGAATCCGGACATTGTGTATGTCGCCGCTCAAGGGGCAATCAATGGGCCGAACCCAGAACGGGGAGTGTATAAATCAACGGATGGGGGTAATTCTTGGGCAAAACTGCTCTATGTAAATGACCTGACTGGATGCTCTGAGCTTTCAATGGACGCCAACAATCCAAATGTGATGTATGCCGCGATGTGGGAACACCAGCGATTACCCTGGAAAGTAATAAGTGGTGGAGCTGGCAGTGGATTGTATAAAACCTCCGATGCAGGTAAAACATGGAAAAAGATTCACAATGACCTGCCAAAGGAAATGGGAAAGATGGCTATCGCTGTCAGCAGATCTAATTCAGAGAAAGTGTACGCATTAATTGAAAGTGATACACAAAAAGAACAGGGCGGACTATTTGTCTCTGAAAATGGCGGTGAAAATTGGTCAAAAGTAAGTAGCGACCATCGACTAGTGCAAAGGGCATGGTACTACATCGAAGTCTTCGTGGATCCTAATGATGAAAATACAGTTTATGTTCTTAGCGCTCCTGCTCTTCGATCAATCGATGGAGGCAAGACTTGGGAGCGATTGACGGGAACGCATGGCGATTACCATGACCTGTGGATCAATCCGGAGAATTCAAACAATATGGTCATAGCGAATGATGGAGGTGCTGCTATCAGTTTCAACTACGCAAAGACCTGGTCGACGCAACAAAATATGCCCACCTCGCAATTTTATAGGGTGAACGTTGATAATAATTTCCCATACAGAATTTATGCGGGGCAACAGGATAATTCCTCAGTTAGAATTCAAAGTACTGCGTTGGGTCGAAGAAGTATTACAACCCAAAATTGGACGTACTCAGCCGGTGGCGAGAGCGCATTCTTAGCTTTTGATCCAGATAATCCGAGATACGTTATGGGCGGCAGCTACCTGAGCTCGATTGAGGTGTTGGATATGAATGCTTTAGCGAGTACAGGAATACCAACGGCTCCAATCCAGTACCTGGGAAGGGAAACCAGGGACATGAAATACCGCTTCAATTGGAATTCTCCAATTATCTGGTCAAAGCATGAGCCAGGAACGTATTACCACGGTGCTCAACTCTTATTACGAACGAGAGATCTTGGTACCACCTGGGATGAAGTTTCTCCTGATTTGACAAGAAATGAAGATGAGAAGCAAGGAAAAGGAGGAGGCCCCTACACCAACGAGGCTGTCGGTGCGGAAAACTATGGAACACTTACCTACATCGCAGAATCTCCGCATGAGAAGGGTGTAATCTGGACAGGTAGCGATGATGGTCTGGTGCAGCTGACCAGAGATGGTGGTGAAAATTGGACAAACGTTACGCCAAAAGGACTTCCTGAGACCTTGATTAATTCCATCGAGCTATCACCGAGTGATCCGGCCACTGCTTACATTGCTACAACCCGATACAAATTCAATGACCTATCTCCGGCACTTTACAAGACAACCAATTACGGAAAATCCTGGACAAACATTACCAATGGAATTCCTGATGGGGCATATACGAGGGTAGTTCGGGAAGATGAGAAGATGTCAGATTTGCTCTACGCGGGTACTGAAACTGGAATCTACATTTCATGGAACGGAGGGAAGAATTGGGAACCATTCAACCTGAACTTTCCAGTAACACCTGTGACCGATATGATCACACGTCATGGAGACCTGGTGGTTGCAACAGCGGGTAGATCTTTCTGGGTCTTGGATGACCTGGAGTTGTTGAGACAATACAAGAAAGGGAATAGTGCGGTTACACTCTTTAAACCTGAGGATGCAATGTTAGGCAATTGGGGAAGCCCGTTGAATGGCAATTCGACAGATGGAACCGATCCTTTTGTTGGCTTAAATCCTGCCAACGGACTTGTTATTTACTATGAGTTACCCAAGCTTGATGAAGACGCTGAGATCACCCTGGAAATTCGAGATTCTAGCGGTGACTTGGTTAGATCTCTACGTTCAGAGAAAGATAAGACCTTCGAAAGGTATGCAGGTGGACCATCACCAGAACCTACAATTGGCAAGAAAAAAGGTATCAATCGATTTGTCTGGGATTTGCGCTACCCTATGATGATAGGCGCTCCTAAGGCTTACATCGAAGGAAGTTTCCGTGGACATAAAGCTTCTCCTGGAGATTATACGATGACCTTGAAAGCCGGGGATCAAAGTGGAAGTCAGGCATTTAAGATTTTGCCAAACCCACTGTATGAAACTTCGACGGAGACCTACGCAGAGTATCATACATTTATGAGTGCACTCGAAGAAAACTTCAGTGAAATGCATCGAAAGGTTAACGCCATGATGAAAATGCAAAATCAGATAAAGGAAGTGATCAAGGATTTACCAGAAGATGAAGATCTAATATCTGTACGAGAGACGGGGGAGAAACTGGTTGAGAAAATGAAGGCTTGGGATGAGGACATGGTTCAACGAAAATCCAAGGCGTACGACGATGTGGAAAACTTCCTTAACAAGTTCACTGCAGAGTACATCTTCCTCATAAACTCAACAGAGAGTGATATTCCCAAGGTCAATAACCCTTCGAAGGAGCGCAGAGATGAATTGAATGCCCAATGGGAAAAGCTTAATGCCAGAGCTGTGGAGATTATGGAAACGGATGTCCCAACCTATAACAAGCTGTTGAATGACGCTGGAATTGGTGTGGTGAGGTAGCGAGAAATTTGGTGTTAGAATTGAGCCAGAATGAGAATGCTGGCCTTAGTCTTTTATGTCATACCGTGCTTGACACGGTATCTTCGTTCCTTTTTTCAGGAGTAAGATGCCTGATCAAGTCAGGCATGACAGTGAAGCATTGATCCTTCATGATTGCTATGGCCGCCAGATAGTTACTGGACTCCTCGCAATGACGTTGGATATCAGCTAACTCCTCCATTATTTGATGAATCACAAGGGGACTTCAATGTATCAAGCGAGGTACTTTGATGTGGGGAGGGGTACTTCCGAAGTGGGGGTAGGTACTTCGGAAGTGGGGAGGGGTACCTCTGAAGTGGGGGTAGGTACTTCAAAGTATCAATCTATAAGAAATTAGTTTCAAGGGATCTCCGCTAAGCCTCAATGGAAATTCAAAAAGACGCAGAGTTGAGCCGAAAAGACGCAAGATTGAGAAGAAATGACGCAGTGTTGATAAAGATTGCCGCAAGCGATCACGAAAATCGTTCGCCGGAGACTTTAAAAGAAGGAAAGGAGCATCATTTTGGAATTCAGTGGATTCCAAAAGATGCTCCTTTGCACAAAAAAGAGCTTCGCTTGCAGCTTTTTGAGTTTAGTTATTAGCTTTTTGCATCAACGAAGCATCTCCGAACCCCTCGGGAGGGTCTGCGAGCATCGGCTTTGACTATTCAAACTCCTCGCTGCTCTCATCGGGGCTGGATGATTTAACAAAACGTTTCTTCAAATCATTGTAGATCGATTTCGCGTTTCCGATATTCATCTTCGCTCCCATCTTTACGGAATTGTAGTAGGCCAATGAGGCTACATATGCTTCGCTGCCAGATAGCATGATACTGTCATCCAGTTTCTGCATCAATTGGAGCAACGGTCGATACACATCCAGCAGATCATTGACTGCCTTTAAATCAATTTCCATTTCCGGAACGTTCAGATATGGCGGTGCAAACTCCGGATTGCTTATCGCATAATCCAGTGCCTTCGCCACAAAGGGTTCCGTACCATCTCCCATCTTTGGGATCACTCTTCGTTTGTCGGGTGTAAGTGAGATAAGAACAGGTTCTAACACCTCCCTTAGATCGTCCACTGCCGATCCCATTTTGTCCACGTTTTCTGGTGTCAATTGAATAGACACCAGGTTTTCCTGAGACATTTTTCTTAACATTTAAATTAAACATTTAACCGTGGTGATGCCCTGGAGGACTTAGGTTAATTGCGAGTGGAGTGGTTAACCAGTGGTGTGGTTGAAAAGAATTGTGAATTGTAATTCTTTGCAATAGTAGAGTGATTATCTCGATGGTACAATACCCACTTTAGGGTATTTTTTCTGTTGTGCGCAGGCTTTTAGTACCCTGATATCGCAATAAACGGGAACTTTGGTTAATTTGAATGATAAATAATCCCAACTTTTGAGTGTTAAACAGGTGTTGTAGCACATTATCGACATGAAATATATTGTACCAAGTCCTGAATTAGATATTGATCTTACGGAGAATCTCGACAATATCGGAAAAGTTATTGACGACTTAAATCACCGTCGGGATCAGGGGTTAAGTGCAGAGTTAGAAGCAAACTTAAAAAAGCAACTTCTCATTTCCCAAGTCTATCATAGTAATGCTATTGAGGGAAATACTCTTACAATTCGTGAGACGGAATTGATACTCGATGGTATGGTTATTAACGAACGCCCTTTAAAAGATGAGATTGAAGCCAAATCTCTTGCAAAAGCAACGGATTATTTATACAAACTTATTGATGGACGTGAGGCTTTGACAAAGAGAACTTTGCTGGAATTACATGGGTTGATTATGAAGGATATACCTTCCATTGATCACGGATGTTTTAGAAAGCAAGAGGTTAAAATAAAGGAATCGGATCATGTACCGCCACATTTCAACGATGTAGAACCATACGTTGATGAGATGTTTCAGTGGATGAATAGAAATAATCATAAGTATGATCCATTGTTGATGGGCGCGATTCTTCATCATTGGCTAACTTGGATTCATCCATTCAGCGATGGAAACGGTCGGGTTTCAAGATTGTTTTTAAATTTCTTTTTACTGCAAAAAGGATATCCAGAAGTAGTAATAAAGATATCCACGAGAGATGGGTACTATAATGCATTAATAGAGGCTGATAAAGGAAATATTAGCCCAATGGTTGAGCTCTTGACTGATACAATACGCGATTCTATCAGCATCTATGAAGAGTTAGTTAATGAGGATGAACGTCAGAAGTCTTGGAAATCAAAGTACAAGGAAATCTCTCAAAGTCAATATCAGAAAGCCAAGGAGACTCATTCGTTTCAATATGAGGTTTGGAAAAATCAAATTTCCGTATTCAAGGCTCTTTTGGCTGAAAATCTGAGAGAAATTAACGACTACTTACCAAATCTAACTTTCAATATTAAAGAGTATGAGCCGCTGAATTTCAGCCAATATCTTGACATATTGGAGGATAGAAAAGTGTCAAACACTTGGTATATTAACTTGGGTGTTTATGATAAATCCCGGCACGAAGGAATGGGTTTCATCTTCTTTTTTGAAAGGTTCAAGTACTCAAAACCTCTTTCGATTCTTGGCGCAGATGGCGTGGACAAAAGAACAGGGAAACGAATCAATTGGGAATCAAAACCACAGATCAAGCTTTATGTAACAGCGAGAGATAAAGGTATTTCTCAAAAACTCAAACCTCAAATTGACTTGATGAATATAGGAACATGGGATGATCAACTTTCTTTTGGGGTAAAAAATAGAGCGTGGAGGCGTAATCAAAAAAACGAAAAAGCGAACGTTATTACAGTAAAAGAAAATCCTGGAAAAGTGGTGCGTAATTTTATTGATCAAATTCTGCTACATTATTTCGATATAGGGAAAAAGTAGGGTGCCTCCAGCTAGCCCCTGTCTCGTCCTGAAAAAAGTTTACAGGTTTAACTATTGATTTACAGTTTGAATCAGGTTACTAATGTCGCTTTTTTTCTTGGATAGATCTTCCATAGTTTTTCTGTTTTGATATTGTGATGATGAACGAGTTCAGGAGTCAACAGTCCTATACTCATGTGTGGACGATCTTCATTGTAGAGCTTAATGCATTGACTCAGTAGTTCTTTTGCTTCAGTAAGTGTCTCAACTTGATAGTGAGATAGATACTCTTCCTTTAAGATTCCATTGACTCTTTCAGCAATCGCATTGTCCGTCGGTTCCGATGTCTCAGTCATGCTGATTCTGATTTGATAACGCTGTAAAATCCTGACGTACTCTCACTCTAGCGCGGATGTTACATCCGTGATTTCAACTTAGTGGTAATTACTTTCGAAAGGATCAAAACCACGGAACAAAGTTCCGCGCCAGAATAGTGATAGCAGGACTTGTAGAGATTAAGAAAGGAATATCCTGATTTAAAGGGCCACAAGTTGCAAACTTGCGACAGCCGTGGGGAATGCAATCAACAACTTTTTATGAATATTTGAAAAGTTCAGTTGCGAATGACAGTTGGACGTTAGCAGTAATTACCATAAAAACACAATAAATTTTTAATTTAGTTTATTAACTAAGCGTTAATCACATGAGAAATTTTGGATTTTTATTCTTGATAATCCTATTGAATGGATGCAGCAACGATGCAGTTGATGAGAATGAACTGAGTAACCAAAACTCAGTACTAGCATTTGGTTTTACTGAAGAAGATGAGACTGTAACGGGTTACATTGATGATTTAACTTCTACAATTCTGATAGAATATTCAGATGATACCGATTTAGAAAACCTAGCTGTAGAAATTACGATATCTGAAAATGCTACAATTGCTTCAGGTTTAGATGACATGATAGATTTGTCAAGTGAGGACTTTATTGTAACTGTGGTTGCTGAGAATGGAGATGAACGAGATTATAGAATCTCCGGCTATACGAAGAATTTACTGTCAAATCCTCTTGGATTTAATACGGGAGAATCTTGGATTTTCAATGGAAATGGAAATACTGTTGGTGTTGATGAAACCGATGATGGTAGAAATGAATTCTATGTTATAAAATACGAAGATGGAGTTTCTACCGACATTCAACAAACTGTAATCTTTAATAGAGATTATAGCAATAAATACATATTATTCATTGGAGATTTAACAACAGAGCATGTGGTTGAAGGCTCGATTACGAGACATCCGTATTTTTGGGGACATCAAAATGGTCCTTTTAACTTTGATAATGATCCCTTTGAGGAAGTTATTCAAGGCGATATGAGACATCAAGCGGGTGCAAATGTATGGGAGATTGTTTATGATGCGAACATATTACTTGATGGAGTGGAATCTGTTTTGTTCCAAATGGGCCAGGCTGGTCAAGTTGGAGACTCATGGGATGGAACTAAATGTAAATTCAGGGATATAGAAGTGCGGGTCTTTGAAACTTTTGAAGACTCCGAAGTTTATGTTTCTAATTTGTACATGCTGTAAAAGCTGCTAACAATGGCTATAAACAATTGCTTGTTCTCGCTTACCCCCGGCTAGCCCCCGCTAGCGCGCGTTTGCAACGCGTGCGTTCTTCTTTACCCCATTTTGATTGTCGTATGATTTAGGCCCAAAAAAAGGCCATTCCGTCAATTTTCACTGCTTTTCCAAAACATCTTACCCCTGAATTAGTTGCACTCTTTGGATAAAGTCAACTAACAAAATGTTTAATCTTTTCAGTAAGAAATCTAAGCTACCAGCACTTCAGAAAAAGTATAAAAAACTTCAGGAGGAAGCGTACACACTTTCAAAAACAAACCGCTCAGCCAGTGACAAAAAAGTTGCTGAGGCGGAAGAAATTCAAAAGCTGATCGTTCAACTAATCGCGGAAGAATCCTAGCCTAGAGTGTGCTACGCGGATGGATGCACCAAAAATCCTCTGCTAGCACGGAAGTTTCATCCGTGCCTCTAGTATAACAGGAACGGAACTAAGTTCCGCACCAGAGAGGATGGTTTGGGACTTCTCCCTGCGGTTCGAAGTGACGTACTAAGAATCTCGCTTCATTTAATGAGACTTCTCGTTGCCCTCGAAGTGACGGGTAGCGATTACGATCTATTCATTCCTCAAGAACTCAACTGGATTTAGAACCATGGTTTTATAAAGCTTCCTTGTGATTGCCGCCAGCGCTACCGCCAATGTGAGCAGGGTAGAAACTCCCTCTAGCGCGGATGTTACATCCGTGCAACTGGCATCAAGCCGCGGAACCAAGTTCCGCGCCAGGGTAAGATTTTGTTTGGTACTCCTATGGGATTGTTAGGGTGGTATTATTTTTGCAAGTCATATTGTAAATTATGCAACTATGAAAAAAGCCAGAATTATTCTCATCGCTCTGTTAATGGTTGGTCTGTCGAGTTTTGTTGAAGCTCAGACAGACAGAAATACCACTGAAGCAACTGTGTCCAAACGTGCAGAAAAGAAGCAGCACAAGAACGATTTGGCCGATGCACAATTTCTTGAAATGGTTCGGCTAGCTGATCAAGAGTCACTGGTACTGGAAGCCAATACTCTAAGAGGGGCAACTGGGAAATCTGTCCAGGTTTTTGCAGATAATTTCATCAAGATTGATAATGATCAATTCGTTTTTCAAACAGCTGTCCCGGGACGGGTAGGTGCAAATGGACTTGGTGGCATAACGGTGGATGGAGTAGTTACTGACTACAAGGTCATTATACAGCCAAGAGGAACAGTCATCGTTCGTGCCAACGTAGATACACATATACTTGGGCAAGCAACACTGACAATCAGAATGAGAGGCAACTACAGCAGAGCAACCTTTATGAATAATTTCGGACGAACTATCTCCTTTGTTGGGCCTGTCTCCAGTGTGGATAACGCAGAAGTCTTTACAGGGCTGAGTACAGTATATAGAGTTGCCTACATTAGGCCAACGATTTATTGATTCTGAGGCAATCAGTTCAGATCAAGTTGACCCCCACTAACGCGGATGTTACATCCGTGATTTCCCCCACTTGCGGAGAAGTTTCTTCCGCGATGCTGGCATAACAAGCACGGAAGTAACTTCCACGCCAGAGGTGTGGAGGTAAAGGGTCGATTCCAGGAACCGTCATTTCGATACGACGAAGGAGCGAGAAATCTTACAACTTTAGACAATCACTCGATGTTTGGGACTTCTCCCTGCGGTTTTAAGTGACTGGTAGTGCACCATTTAGCAGGCATACGAAACATATCCGCGAGTCATTCTGAACTTGTTTCAGAATCTTCAAGGAATCATGTGAAGGAAGATCCTGAAATGAATTCAGGATGACGATAGCACCCTTGGCGCAGATGTTACATCCGTGACTTCAACGATCTTTGGAGCGGAAATTACTTCCGATAGAATCAAAGCCACGGAACAAAGTTTAGTGCCAGAGTATGATTCCGGGAACCGTCATTTCGATACGAAGGAGTGAGAAATCTCACAACTCTAGACAACCTCTAGATATAGGAGACTTCTCCCTGCGGTTCGAAGTGACGGGTAGCGATTACGATCTATTCATTCCTCAAGAACTCAACCGGATTCAAAACCATGGTTTTATAAAGCTTCCTTGTAATTGCCGCCAGCGCTACCGTCAATGTGAGCAGGGTAGATACAGGCCCCATCCAAAGAAGATTGCTAAGACTAACCTGGTAAATAAAATCCTGCACCCAACTTTCAGCAACAAAGTAGGAGATTGGAATGGACAAGATGTTTCCAATGATAATCCAACTCATTAATTGAACTGATAATTTCCAAAAGATGTGAGCATGACTGCCACCAAGCGTTTTCCGAATGGCTATTTCCTTTATTTTAGAATTGATCACAAAAATGCTAAGCGCCAATAATCCCATTATTGAGATGGAAAAAGCAATGATTGTTGCATATGTGATAATGGTTTTGGTGCGAATCTCAGATTTATAGGATTGATCAAACTGATCATCAAGAAATTGGTAGTCGAAGACGTAAAGTGGATCAACCGCAGAAAGTGCCGCCTCTATTTCTCCCAAACTTGATTGAATGTTTTCGGGAGCAATCTTAGCCATTAAGGTTATGTTGTATGGCTCTTCAATGTTGATTGCCAAAGGATTGACTTTATGATGGAATGATCTGTAATGGAAGTCTTGCACCACCCCAACTACTTTTCCAACCCGTCCGCTCATATCGACAACCTGATTAATCGGATTTGTTCCGTCGGCAAAGAGTTTGCTGGCAGCACTTTCATTGAGTATGAATTGCGTTTCCCCACCAAGTGATGTGATGGTGAAATCCCCTCCTGATATAAACTCAAGTTCGAGTGTTTCGGCGTATCCATTGATCGTTCGAATGTGTGCAATGGAGATTCCTTCATCACTTGACTTATCTATTCTATGGACAAATTGACCACTCGCGCCATTTCCCGGGGCACTCTGAGTTCCTGCAATACTTAAAATGGTTGAATGCTGTTCAAGCCGCGTCTTGATTTGCTGGTAGTTTTCTTTATGACTGTCATTTAAGTTGTTAACCATCACAACCTGCTCTGAATTATAGCCGGTCGGTTGATTTTTTAGAAAATCCATCTGGTAGTTGACAAACAGGATGGTGGTAAGCAAAGAGGTTGTGACAAGGAATTGAAAAACAACCAATGAAACGGTCAATTTGCCTAGTCTTTTTTGCTTGACTTCCTGCTGTGTAATTGACTTGAGGTTGAACAACTTGAGCGAAGGGATTACACCTGCAATGATTCCTACCAATAGGATTGTTGCAGTGAAAACAACCCAATTCTGAAAACTCCAATGTTCCAAAGTAAGGATTTCATTGCCAAGAAGTTGACTAGCCCCGGTTCCGTAAAATGTATTTAGAAGGAGAATAGATGTAATTCCCGAAAGACAGATGATCAGAAGAGATTCCATAATACTTTGTTTTATCAAAATCCTTCTACCTGCACCCATGATCTTTTTCAGTCTCAACTCAGGCATGCGGCTGTGATTGTTCGCTACTTGCAAATTGATATAGTTGATGAGCGCCAACCCAAGAACAAGAATTGCGATCGTGAGGATGATTGTGAGCAATTGTTTGTTTCCATTACCAAGCTTGTTCCGAACGCTTGTATCCAAGTAAACATCTTTTAATGGTAGTAGATAATTGTCTGATTCAAATAACTCCCATTTTCTTTCAGTCAGGTCATTGTAATACTCTGCCAGCGTTGCCAATGTTGAGGCGTTGTTGGAGTTTTCACTAAGCAGAACGTATGTTTCAAATTCCAGACCACCATCTTTGATTTCCTCGAAAAATGGGTCAGAGTGAAGAGGTACGATGACGTCAAACTGGAACATGGTATTGTATGGAATATCCACTACATGACTTACCAGGTAGGAGACTCCCTCTATTTTGATTGGCATGCCAACCGGATTTTCGCTCGATAGTTTTTCAGAAAACTCACGACTTATGACAGCCTGGTTGATGGAATTAAATGCCTGTGCTTGCACCTCAGGAAAATCAAACAACTCAAAGAAGGAATAGTCAACAAATAGAACTGAGTTATTATTTAGACGATTCTCCTTTAAGTCGACCTCCATGTTAAAAGGGCCATACAATCGCGTAGTATTTTCAACCTGCGGAAATTTTTCTTTGTACTCCTCAGCAATTGTCCCTACCGAAATCCCGAAAGTATTCGTGCCCTCTTTACTAAAGGCAACTTTACTTATCAGTTTATGTATCCGATCCGCCTTTTCATGGTGATGATCGTAGGTAGATTCCTGGACGATGTAATTGAGAAGAATCACAGAAACAAAGATTCCAATGGTCAGTCCAAGTGTGTTGATGACCGTTCCAAGTTTGTTCTTGAAAATACGTCGGAGCGTGAATTTTAAGTCGTTGAGCATGAGTCAAGGTTTTGGTTGTATTGTAGAAATACCTACGCAGTGCTCAAAGGTTGCATTATTTTGGAAAGAACTGACAAAAGTCATGTCGAGCGAAATCGACTAGCCAAATATTTAGCGTGAGTTTGGGATAAGATTCTTGAAAATGTTAATTCGCCTGGTGCGTCGACTATATTCTCCCCAATTCCTCCCTTGAGGCGGTCCGACGATTCGGAGGTTAGGAGGATGTTTTTTAAAATTTTATCAAATTAAAAATAGAAACACCCCTGTGGTCCCCTCAAGGGGACATTTTCACCGCTACCGCAAGTCTTCCTGCGTTGGCTCGTATGACAGGACTTGTGGAGATTAAGAAAAGAATGTCCTGAGTGAGGATGACGAGAATTTTTAATGGTTATTGAGTTTTCTTGATTAAAGAGCGACAAGGACGTTGTGAGGTAAAGATCGATTCTAGAGACCGTCATTTCGATACGACGAAGGAGTGAGAAATCTCACAACTTCGGACACTCTCTCGATATAGGAGACTTCTCGCTGCTCTCGAAGTGACGGTGGTGATTGCTATCCGCTAGCTTATGTGCGATCCGCAGATTTACAAACCTAATCCGGTAGATTTAGTGGAATAAACTTGCTGGAAACGATCTGACCATTTTCCACTTCATAAATGGTAAACCCCGATCGAACAGTGAATCCATTGAAGTCAAACGTATCCGGTCTCGTGATAGCGGAAGTTTGCCTGAAAGTAGTTCCTGAACCTTCAAATGCTCCTTCTTGTGCTGCATGGTAGTGTCCGGAAAGAGCCAGGGGGTATGGACGATCTCCGATTATGTCTTTTACCTTATCGTAGTTGTATACTATGTGCCGGTGTTCCGTTTTACCTTCCTGCTCAAGGAGAGTGGGGCCATAGAATATATGGCTGTCAAAATTCTGGAAGGAAAAGCCCGGAGACATAAAGGGAATGTGATTGAAGGTGATGATGGGCACGCCTGAAGGAACTGCAGCCAGATCCTTTTTCAGCCATTCAAGTTGAACGGAATCTACTCCGCCGTAGTAGTACAAGTTTTGATAGTCTACGCCATCAATGGAGATAAAATGAATGCCGCCATAATTGAAGGAATAGTAATTAGGGCCAAGGTACTTCCTGAACATCTTTTTCCCGTAGAGAGGATGCTCGGAACTGACAAGTGATTTATCTCTCTCGATTCCGAAAATCTCATGATTGCCCACGCCACTGTACACGGGCATTTTAAATTTATCGATCTCCAAAACGTACATATCATAGTAGTTGCTAGCAGTTTCCACATCCACTCTAAGTGCATCCCGAATCAGATCACCAGATGCCACAATGAAGTCAGCAGCAAGGGAATCCGCCATTTCTCTGAATCGTTTCATTCGCGGTAGATTCAAAGAATCGATGTGCGTATCAGAGGCATGTATGAACCTAAACTGATTTTGGGATGCTGTTTTTTGAAGTGGAAAATTGACCTGCTGCTCCTTAGCATAGTAATAGGTACCGACGTAATCCTCCGGCTGAGAAATGAAAAGGTATGGAAAGTCATCACCGGAGGTTAATGTGTAGTTTCCTTGCTGATCTGTCAAGGTTGTAGTGACCTGATCAGAGACTATAACATTGGCTATTCCTGATTCATTTCGATCCTGCTTACCATTGCCATTCTTGTCCTCAAACACGCTTCCCGTGATTTGCATACCCTGAGAATGCAGACCAATTGAAGTGAATATGAATAGGATAGCCCAACAATTTCTCATGTTACTCGCCTCCTTCGGCTTTTTTCTCTAAGTCGATCTTCATGTCCATCTTATTTAGCTTTTCATTGAAAGCCTTGATGTCTTCTTCCACAAGCTTTTCAAACCGGGTTTGTGAATTCACCAATCTTTTGGAAAGCACTTGAGATACTTCGCCTTGCTGGTCTGTTGGTGCAAAGTCAATTCCACTAGAAGTAAGATCACTTGCTAGTGCACTCAACCTACCATAAAGCTTCATAGGCGATCGGAAAGCATCCTCTCTGGCACCCGTCAGATGGATATCATATAAGGTGCCTACTATAGACGTTGAAACATCTGAAAGTCGTTGCGCCTCTTTAATATCCGCTCTTTTCTCCAATGAAGGAGTTAATTCATTCAACTCTGCTCGAATAATTTCGATCTTGTTAATCATCGTTACTGCCAGATTCATGGCGTCCCTCAGTTCCAAAGAAAGTGCGACTTGTGCCTCAATACCTTCCATACTTCCCCCGGTGTTGGGATCTCGCAGTACAGTCAATTCCTTAGAGAAGGTCTGGTCATCAACTTTGATTCTCGCAGTATATTTTCCGGGAACAACTCTTGGCCCAAATTGGCCACGCCACAGATCCAGATCCCAGGTTACCAACGGTCTCCAGCCTTCACCATTCAATTGAACCCAGGGACGACCCGGGGGCAGTGTGCGTAGGCGTGGTTTGAAGGTTGGCTCATATCGTAAATCCCACATTACCCGATTAACACCCTGATTGTTTGAAGCTTCAAGTGTGCGTATGACTTCATCGTTCCCATCAATAATTTCGATCACAATTTCCTTCGAAAGCGTGTCAGGAAGATAGTAGTTGATGGGAGTACCATAGCTGGGATTGTTTCCTGAGTTGAAACTACGACCATCTGTTTTGATACTTTCTTTGTTGCTGTACCGATAGGAGGAACGGAGGTCGAATACCTGCACTTCGTCTTTCTTACTTGAATCAAACTGACGTAGTGCTGAAACATCATCCAGGATGTAATATCCACGACCGTAAGTGCCAACTACCAAATCATCAAAGCGTTCCTGGATTGTTAACCAATAGACAGGAGCAGGAGGAAGGTTGTTTTTCAACTTCATCCAGTTCGCTCCATCATTGTGACTCACGTAAATTCCATTGTCAACACCGAGGTAAAGCATCCCCTGCTTCTTCGGGTCTTCTATAATGACGTGTGCGAAGCTGTGAACGCTTTGTGGAACTCCGTTCGAGATCTTTTTCCAGCTTGAACCATAGTCTTCTGTTTTGAAAACATAGGTTCCGAAATCTCCCATTTGATGAAGATCTACCGTGATGTATACAGTACCTTTTTGATATTTGGAAGGGAAGATGTTGGCAATCGTACCCCATTTCGGAAGGTCAGGAATATTAGCTGTGAGATTCGTCCAGGTCTTCCCGGCATCTCTTGTCAATTGAACCTGCCCATCATTGCTGCCCGTCCAAATCAAACCGGGCTCGATCGGTGACTCTTCGATTGCGAAGAGGGTGGCACCATCGAAGGTCATGAGGTTGTCGATCGCAACTCCTCCCGAACTTTGCTGATGGTCTTTTAAGTTCAATGTCAGGTCTGGACTTATCACCTGCCAGCTTTGACCTCCATCATCTGATTGATGGACAAACTGACTTCCAACGTAGACTCTGTGCTTAACTGAAGTAGAAAAACTAAGTGGGAAATTCCAATGCCATCGGTATTTCAGATCTGCTGGTTTCCAGCCATAACTTGCTTCCGGCCAAACACGAACTTCGCGAGCATACCCGGTTTTTAAATCATATCGCTCTAGACCGCCATCGTAGCAACCAGACCAGACAATGGTATTATCATTTGGATCTGGTTTTGCGAATCCACTTTCGCAACCACCGACCCCGTGCCAAAGACCTACCGGGATGTAACCTTGTAAACTATTGCTTGGTCCACGGTACGACCAGCCATCTTGACGATTTCCATAGACATAGTAGGGGACTTGATCATCGACGGAAACGTGATACATCTGAGCGATCGGCAAAACGACTCGAGTGAAGGATTTTCCTCGATTCAAGCTGACGCTGGCACATCCGTCATGGGCGACCATCATGCGGTCAGGCATTTCTGGGTCAATCCACATGTCGTGGTTATCACCCCCGCCTCTTGGCGGATTTTTCATTAACGTTTTTCCGCCGTCTTCAGACTTACTGAAACGAACACTCATGAAGTAGACTTCTTCAGGATTATCAGGTGCCACAGCAATTCGAGTGTAGTAGGGAGCGCGTTCATTCATCGTGTGATCCTGACTCATTAGCCTCCATGAATCTCCTTTATCATCTGAACGCCACAGCTCTGGACTGTTGATTTCGAAAAGGGCATAGATGGTACTAGGATTGTTATGTGAAAGCGCTACAGCTACTTTTCCCACCGGTCTTTTTTCACCTCCGGGCAAACCATTTTTAGTCATTGGTTCCCAGTTGTCTCCGCCATCGGTTGATCGGTATATACCTCCCCCTGGGCCTCCGCTACGCAGCCCCCAGGTGTTGATATGAATGGACCACATAGCGGCATATAGGTTGTTGGGATCTTTGGGATCAATTGTAATATCAATCGCACCTGTTCCTTCATCCACAAAGTGCACGCGTTCCCAGTTGTCTCCTCCGTCTTTTGTTCTGTAAACACCTCGATCTTGTTGTGGGCCATAGGTATGACCTAGTGCAGCTGCATAGACAATGTTTGGATCCGTTGGATGGACAACCACCTTTCCAATTCTTCCCGTTTTTTCCAGGCCCTTTCTTTCCCAGGTTTTCCCGGAATCTGTTGATTTGTAAATTCCATCACCCATCGCGTGAGCAGGACGGATGACAAACGTTTCGCCTGTCCCCATCCAAACCTGATTGGGATCAGACGGCGCCAACGCTACAGATCCGACTGAGGAAACATTGAGTGAGTCGGTGATTGGGTTCCACTGAATGCCGCCGTCGGACGTTTTCCATAACCCGCCTGAAGCTGCTCCAATGTAGCTGACCATAGGGTTTCCCGGTTCACCAGCAATTGCAATTGCACGGTTTCCTTCCGGGCCGATAAATCTGAAATCAAGATCCTGAAAGATCTCGGAGTCGATTTGTTGCGCAGTAAGTGATGATAGCAGTAGGATGGATAGTCC
Source organism: Cyclobacteriaceae bacterium (assembly GCA_039961455.1). Taxonomy (GTDB): domain Bacteria; phylum Bacteroidota; class Bacteroidia; order Cytophagales; family Cyclobacteriaceae; genus Ekhidna. Next base: position 40,788 of record JBDVJN010000084.1, read on the forward strand.
AAAAAATAAGATCTTCTTCATAACTGAGGTTTAGGTTATGGGATCAATTTAAAATGAAAGGAGGGAGGAAGCAATTGTTGATTGAAGATTTACAGGATCGGTTGGACAGTGTTCTAAGAAACCAACCAGATGATGCTATTCAAGAGAATCGAGAGTTCAAGCAAAATATTTAGTAGGAATCATGTCCTCATCATCAATTGAATTGATCAACGAAGTAACTACGTTTCTTACCTTATTTTCGTATCAAATGCCATTGTAATACTCTTCTAACTTGTTCAGAGCCAGGGGCCAAAGAGACTCTTTGAAACGTTTTTTGAAAAAACCCATGTGCCCCACTTCATTTGCTTCAATGTCCTTTGGAGAAATCCTGGTGAATCCAATTTTATGATCACTTTTTATATGCTTCCAGAAATTCTCGATGTTTCGATCGCTGCAAATGTTATCGTCCGAGACACTAAGCATATGGATTGGAAATGGCATGTTATTGTAGTGACCTTTTGAAACGGTTTTTCCGTAGAATTTCTCATCGAACAGATAATTTTTTCTTGCACACCAGTTTCTCCATTCCAATGCCACATTTTTAGGTAAATTCTCCATATATCCGAACGGTTTGGCTTTCACATAGCCAGCAATGACGTTGCTTATCGGAGTGAAAATGTAGAAAAAATAGTAGGAAAGAATTCGATAGTTAAGTGGCATGTTAGGCAGATAACCAGCTGAAACAGCAATTGAAACCATGGCTTTGATGTCCGACAAATTTTCAATTAAACCTACTTGCTGTGCCCCTGCACTGTGAGCAACCAGAAATAATGGAAGACTCTGATATCTATTTGAAAGATAATCTTTGATAGCAGGCATATCTTTCTGTCCGTAATCCCGAAAGGTGTAATTACATCCTTTCAAGGTTTGTGGAGCAGAATCGCCGTTGCCTCTATAGTCCCACAAACAGCAGACATAGTTGTGAGCTGCCAGGTATTCTAAAAATGGTTGATAAAACTCCTTTTTTGCAGCTGTTCCGCAGTTAAACTGAACAACAGCTTTTGGCGAATCGGGAACGATAAGTAGCCCTCTTATTTCAACTCCATCGCTACAAGTAGTTGTAAATTTCTCTATGGATGGTTTAGTCACTTTTTTACTTTGAGTTGATATTCTTTCCGAAACTCAAACGTATGGAATTAACTTCTACTCTAGAATTCAAGTGTGATTTTATTGGTCTGTAATAATGGTTCTGAACGTTAGGTTAACCCTGGCCTTATTGATCTTTTTTGTTGGTGGTAGTCGGTGTAGCCAATGACTTTGCGTCTCGCCTTTCATCACCATTAAACTTCCATGCTCCAGAAGCATCATCACCTTCTCGCCGGTTTGCTTGTGTTTGAAGCCAAATCGACGTTCGGCACCCAGGCTAATTGAAGCAATGGCTCCATTTCTTTTTAAGTCCTTTTCTCCATCACTATGCCAGGCCATCCCTTCTTCGCCAGAGTGGTATAGATTCATTAAGCAGGAATTGTATGTTTCTCCGGTTTTCTCTTCAGACAGTTTTTTCAATTCTTTTAGTTCCTGAGTCCATTGCAAAGCCTGCTTTGTGGTATTGGAGTAAGTGTAGTCAAAAGGTTTGTCGCCGTACCACGCAACTTTTCTTTTGGTGAAAATATGCTTGCCGAAGATCACCGCTTCGTCTTGCCTCCATTCTATGGTAGACAATAACTTTTGGAAATAATTGTCAGCCCGTTCCTGAGTTAGAACCTTGTTATAATAATTGACGATACCGCCGGATGGAAGTAGGTTTTTGTTTGGGTCAATGTAATTGTCAAAGAGTTCCATATTTCCACTTTTGGTATGCTTTTCTCATGCAATTGCCGCAGGGACGATATCCCAGTTGTATTGCTTCTGCCTCACTGTCGAAGAATACTCGATTTTTAACTTTCATTCGTTTGCCCGATGAACAACCAAGTCGTCCATAGATTTTCAATTTACTATTTCCAGCGAAAACGATCTCTCCATTTTTGATCTTAACCCTGACCTTTGTGGGATTCAAGTCTTGTTGCGGAATCATTAGGATAACGCATCGTGGAAAATAATCCCCAACGTTGATCGATGACCTTTCTTCACCTCACTCACTCCGTGTCGCATGTTTGCTCGGTAATAGCCTTTCGCACCTTTGATAGGTCTGAAATTAGTGGAAAGTAAGAGAGCGTCTCCTTTGGCTGGTCGAAGGACGATTGCCTTGGACTGCGCTCTGGGAACTTGTTCTGTCATGACGAACTCACCACCTTCATAATCTTCATCCGGATTACTTAGAAAGAGCACCATTTGAATAGGGAAGTACACTTCTCCATACAAATCCTGATGCAAGGTATTGAAGCCACTCTCTCCGTATTTTAAAATTAAAACCGTTGGTTTTAGCTGGCCTTGCTCTTTGCACAATCCATGAAGTTCTTTCAGAGTTGGAGGGTATTCAATTCCTATTTTTAGCACGCTCATCCATGCGTTTGCTATTGATGCTAAATACGGGTAGATGTTCTCTCGAATAGTTTGAAGTAAATCAGGTAGGGGATAGTCAAAGTACTTGTATTCTCCTTTGCCAAATCGATGGCGCTCCATGGTGACTGTTTTCCGATAGATACCTTCCTGCTCGTACAGTTGTATTAGTTCGTTGCATTGAGATTCACTCAATAGATTTGGAATAATAGCACGCCCTTTCTGATGCATCTCTTCTGTAAGCTGTACCCAGTCCAGATTTGAAATCTTATTTTTCATTCTAAAAGATTAACTGGCGTGGCTCTTAGCCACTTCCCAACCAATTATTGCTGTTTTGCGATTACCACCCCAATGGTACTGCCCAAATGTACCCGTCGACTGGATTACACGATGACATGGGATGAGGTAGGCAACGGGATTGTCTCCAATGGCAGTACCTACTGCTCGAGACGCTTTGGGATTGTCAATTTTGTGGGCTATTTGGCCATAGGTTGCAAGTTTCCCTGACGGGATCTTCATGAGTGTTTCCCATACTTTCAACTGAAACTCAGTGCCTTTTAGGTGCAGTTTGATCTCGCTCAATTTTTCCCAGTCGTGGCTAAAAATGAAAAGCGCATTTTGCTGAATGAGATCTAATTTCTGATGAAAAGCAGCATTTGGAAAGTGAGATCTTAACACATCGAACGCCTGCTCTTCATTGTCAGCAAACATGAGATGACAAATTCCTTTTGCTGTTGAGGCTACCAGGATATTACCAAAGGGACTTTCAGCGAAGCTATAGTTGATAAAGAGGTTCTTTCCGCCGTTTTTGTATTCTGCGGGTGTCATTCCTTCTATGTTCATGAAGAGGTCGTGAAGTCGACTGGTTCCCGAAAGGCCAGTATCGTAACTGGTATCAAATAGTGTCGCTTTGTCTTCTTTAAGAAGCCTCTTAGCATGTTGGATACTTATGTATTGAAGAAATTTCTTAGGACTTACACCTGCCCAGTCTGAAAACATGCGCTGAAAGTGAAAAGGACTGAGGTTGACTTTTTCCGCCACGTCATCCAGGTTTGGTTGTTGTTTGAAATTGTCTTGTATATACCCGATGGCTTCAGCTATCCGGTTAAAATCAAGGGTGTTTTGCGTTTCCATTTCTCTACTTTAATATTAATGATTTTGTAAAAGTAGAGGAGCCAATAATCTAAGAACACCCGAAAATTGCGGAGTTACTTGATTTTTAGATTCTTTGTAACAATGCCAGCTATGTCTGTGGTTAAGCAAGGATTACAATCTTCATCTGAGATTAAAAAGCCAAATGATTCTTCGTGATCCAGAGAATACCCATGATCTCCTTTGAAAACTGGAACACTTAAAATGGGGAGTGCTTCATTTGAGCTGAAAACGTATCCGGGCTTAAGCAGGATGAAGATGTCACCTGCATCGTCATTCAACAAACCGATCTCATCCAGGCTTTCCTTTGTGTAGATTTTATCTGTTACTATTTTCCCGTTCTCGGTAAGAGTTAGTTTTTCGAGAATGGCTGAAATCTTACCTTCTACTGTTTTTCGCTGATTGTCGTCCAGTTCTCGATTGATGTAAATATGCGAGGAGACCTTACCCGGGATCGCCCTGGCTTGCCAGTTTTCTTTTTCAAGATCAGTTACTATTCCTCCTTCCTGCAAAACTTTGTTGAGATTAATAGAAGAATGAATAGGAGAGAAGCCATGACCAGATGCGATGATTAACTCAAAGTTGTTTTCAGCCGCAAACTTGCTTAATTGTTCAAAGTCCTTATCCATGCGATCAAAAGCACGCTCATAGAATTGCTGATACCGCGAAGACGAATTTTTCAACTGTAAAAAAGCATGACCATATCTATCCATGAGGGGATAATCAACCATGATAAGATCGTATTCTTTTTGAGTGGCAGAGAATGAGAAAACATTCATGACGTAATCCATTTCGGCATTAATCTCCTCAATGAGAACCTTTTCGGAAATTTGCCCAGAGGAATAAAGCGGAATGTTTGGCCATCCTTTTGAAGGACCGACGCTGGAATCAACTTGGCTGAGGAACTCGGCTGGATAACCACGATTGACAAATGAGCCTCTTACATATAGTTCTATCGTGTCGTTTTCAGATTTGGTCCACTTTAACCTTAAAGACTGGTTTAAGTTATTTTTTCTTCCAGTGTTTATTTCTAACCAATCTCCCTCCGTCAGCTCGCCAATGGTACCATTCTCAAAGTTGAGATCAGTATCTATGGTGAGCGATGGTGATATGGCACTTTTCTTATAGATCTGAATTGGGTCTGCACTGGAATCTTGTGTGATTTGTTCGTCGTTGCTTACACGATATTGAATGATTTGATTTCCTGTGCTAATTTCCGGAAGAAGCTTTAGAAGTTTGCTTTGACTCGTTTGTGTTCCTTGAGCAAGGCAGTCAACATTTTCATGCGCCTCGTACTTTCCATGTATGGCAAGTGCTCCTATGTTTAAAACCCTGCGCCCATGTCTATCCGCTTTCTCCCAATATGTTTCCTGCTCATACCTCTTTAAGAATCCATTTACGGCTTTGAGAATACCATTTTCGAAAGAACCAAAGTTATGACCCAAAATTCCATGTTCGGAGGATCTATGTCCTGTCTCAAATGAAGCAATGTTCGATATGGTAACAGCATTGGTGATAGGGTGCAGTTTACTGAGTGTCCCATCAGATTGGCTATTCTTTAAATAGCTCTTTGTGTTCCTGGATTGTAAATACTCCGTAAGTAGCGAGTAAGAGACACCCCTGGCATGAACCAACAGGACTCTCTTATTCAAGTCTGAGGGTGCAGTACAAGAAATGGTGCCACATAGCACAATAAGACATAATCCTGAAGGTAGGGCAGAGAAGTTTACTCGTCTTCTGAGATTCATTCTGGTCATTAACTATTAGTGCGACTTTGGTGTTGCCCTAATTAGTACACCTGAACGCATTTAGGTCACTTCATATTGATGGCATGTTTTGTATGACATTGTTTGATTTAAAATGCAATGGGTACCAGAATGAGTCGGTATTGGAAATTTCAATTAGTCCCAGTTTTGAAATCATTTTCGCTCTCCAGGTAAACCTTCAGGTAACGCTTTGTTCCAAACTCTAGTAGGAGCATTTTTCTTCTCAGGGTAAACTTGATTCAACGTACCTGCTTCATAGAGCCGACCATTTTTCATCACCATATTTACAGTGTTCGTATTTCGAATGTTTTCCAATGGATCTCCATCCAAAATCAGAATATCAGCGAGTTTGCCTTCCTCTATTGAACCTAGTTCATCAGACAGACCAAGCGCATCAGCTCCTATTATCGTTGCAACTTTCAGTGCATTGTGCTCACTCATACCACCCGATTGTACCATCCAAAATTCCCAGTGATACCCAAGACCTTGAAGCTGTCCATGGCTACCAATGCCTGCACGACCTCCAGCTAGTACAACTTTATTTACTTCCTTAGCTTGTCTTTCGAAAACATGCTCATCATCCATAAACCAACCACCTGGACCTGGGCCTGTCCCGTTTCCTCTTCGCCGAGTCTTCCGGTCAATCTCGATGTGTGGTGTGAAGTAGTTTAATTTTTCATCACCATGTGGATTTTCTCTGGTATAAAAATAATTCTCACCCCATGGCCCACCATATGCTACCAAAAGGGTAGGTGTGTAAGCCGTGTTCGAAAAGGCCACCATTTTGGTTACGTCTTCATAGAGCGGGAAAACAGGGAAGGAATGCTCGTGCCCTGGGTATCCATCTATGATCTGAGTCAGATTTTGTTTGAAATTCAACGAGCCTTCTGTAGTGGGCATGATTTCTTGCTCCTTGCATGCCATCAAAATCCACTGACGCTGTTGACGATTTCCAGCGACATACATTTTGATTGTTTTTGTATCGTAGTATTTTGAGTATCTGCTCACTAATTTTCTCGCATGTTCTAGATCTTTTACTTGCTCTTGCCAAAACATACCCGGACCTGTAGAATAGATTCTAGGACCAATCATATTGCCAGCAACAACATGATCTTCGTAGGTAAGGATATCTGTCGAACTCGTTTGAGGATCTCTTACGGTTGTTACACCGTATGCCATATTTGCCCAAAATTGCCATGCTTCTGCTTTGTGCACATTCCAAGCTGGTCTAACGTGCGCGTGGGTATCTACATACCCTGGAACGATTGTCTTGCCGCTACAATCAATTTGTTCAGCTCCTGCTGGTATCGTAGTGCTAGCCGGTCCAACCGTTACTATTCTGTTGTCTTGAACGATTACCACTCCATTGTTGATGATTTGGTCACCATTCATTGTGATTACTTTACCACCAACCAGTGCTATGGTTCCTTTCGGAATATCCCTAGTAGCTGCTATTTCAATTCTGAATTCCTCGGGTTCATAGATCAAGGTGTCCTTTTTAAGCTTCTTGTCTTGATCCTTAAATGCTTTTTCTACCGCCTTTCTTTGATCTTCCATCGCTTTTCCAGCATCTAAACTGTAGATCACATGCGCATTACCAATAGACCAGTGGACCTTTTTCATGTCCTTAGAAAATGCAAGAAATTCCCCGCCGATGTCAGAAAGTTTCTTAACAGGGAAGTTGGCCTTTTCTCCTTTGGAAACGTCAATCTTAGGCGTTTTTCCGCCAACTATGGGTACGGTAAGTAGATACATATCCTTGTAGACCATAGCGATCGCTTGCTTTTCGTCTGCACCCATGATGATCCGTGCTGCTTCAATCTGATTGTCAAACCCAGGGGGCTTTGCTCCCACGATTGAGAGATGTTCTTTTTCATCTGTTCCGTCCCAACGAATCGAGATTAGCCCTCCGTCATCGTTATTTAGAAAAATACGGTTACGGTCCGTACTGTTCGTGAAATGAGGGTTATTCCTTTGATAGGCATAATCTATGCGAGTTGCTGCTCCACCGTTTACATCCACCCAGATAATTTCCCTAGCTGTTCCCGGTGCCCCTTGATTTAATGAATTCTCGTAGTTTGTAGCAGGTCCTTTTAGTGCCACGATTCTCCTTCCGTCCGAGGACCAAGCTGGTTGCTCGTAGATAGCACTTTCAGTTGTGACTTGGACCGTTGCTCCTGGACGTCGACCTGCGACTTTCGTCTTGTAGATGTGCCCAACTGTTTTATTCCAAGTGCTGTATGCTATCCATTCGCCATCTGGTGACCAGGTTGGCTGTGCTTCAGTAAATGTTCCATTACCAACTCTTCTTGGATTTCTGTCAGAAAGGTTCATAATATACAACCGGTCCAAAGAAGTGAAGGCGAGCATTGTCCCATCAGGAGATGGTACTGCATCCCTAATTTGCTTCACAATAAAAGTCGCACTATCGGGAATAGGGTATTGAAACTGCAGCTCTGGACCAAGATCGATCGATGAATCTACAGTGAAAGGAATTTCTACAGCATTACCTCCAGCAACTGGAATACGCCATACTTTTCCACCGTAAGACGCTATCAGTTCTTGTGAGTCGTTTGTGAAAGTCATCCCTGGAAGGACATCCCTAGTACCTCTGGACTCCTGATCGTCATGCTGAACGGGATACGCTAACCAACGTTCGTCTCCGGTTGTCATATTTCGAAGCATCAAACCTGTTTCACTTTCATACCTAGTTCCATAAACAAGCCACTGGCCATTTGGTGAAAGTGTTGGGCGTATTCCGCCACCTGGGCCAAAACTCATGGTTTCTCGCTTACCAGTTTCACGATCGTAGCGACCTATCTGGTATTGTGGGAAAATAGCATTGTAGCTCCAATCACCTTGTCGTTGACTGAACCAGATATATCTGTTGTCGTTGCTAAACGCTGCCCCTGTCATTTTGAGATTGTTAGGTTCAGCCATCAATTTTGCTCCAGTACCTCCATCTACATGGTACATCCACAACTTTATAGTACCTCGCCGCATGCCCGCCTTCGAGGCAATGATGTATTGTCCATCTGGAGTCCACTCAGGTGATTGATATCGATCTGCTTTCCCCGAAGTAATTGCTTTGTCTTCTTTCGTCTCTAAATCTATAACCCAAATACCTTCACCACCACTTTTGTCTGATGTATAGACTAACTGCTTTCCATCTGGCGAGAATCTCGGTTGTGCGTCAAACTGCATACCTGATGTTAGTTGTGTTGCGGCGCCGCCACCTATCGGCATAGTATATAGATCTCCTAAAAAGTCAAATGCAAGCGTCTGACCATCTGGACTTACATCCAGACTCATCCATGAAGCTTCGGAGGTTTTGATGGAGAAGGTTCGACTTGGTTCCAGTTCAAGATCTTTCTTCTTTTCTTTTTTGGTTGAATCCTGTTCCTGCAACGCGAGTGCGTTAGAACTAATGAGCAAAAGAGTCGATAGGATGGTAAGTAATATTCTCATGAGCGCAAAATTTAGATTAGTTGTGACTTCAATCTATCGAAATCAATGACCTGTTATTTATCCAATTTGACGGGTTGCCTTAAAAATTGATTAGTGGTTGAGTGGTGAGTGCAGAGGAGGCAACAAAAAAGCCCCGGTATACGGGGCTTTGAGATTATCGCACAGCGAGAGCCGTCCTTGATTTAGTATTTCGCTGGCGCACCCGGCGCAGGAGTTGACTTCTGAATGAATTCTCTCAAATGCTCATTTGAACTAATCAAATCTTCATTTCTTAAGTACATCATGTGTCCAGAACGATATCCTCTGAATGACAGTCGATCTTTCATTTTCCCACTCGGATCAATTTGCCACATGGTATACTTGGCATCAAAGTACTTGGTCGCTCCGTCAAAATACCCTGATTGGATCATGGTATTTAAGTACGGATTTTGAGCCATCGCTTGTCGTAAGTTTTCCCCTGTGTTATTGCCGTCTCTGTCCCAAGGGTGCACAGGCCCAAACATATTATATTTAACATCTGTTTCGAATTTCAAAACGTTCTTGTAGTAGTAGTTCACGGCTGGCGCAAATGCATGCAACCAGGAGGTGAGCTCTGAGTTGAAATCTGGACGTACACCACCATCTGTTCTGTCAATTCCTTTGTATCTGGAGTCCAATCGACCGACAGTGAAACCTTCTTCTCGCAGCAGTTCTTTCCAGTAAAAACTAGTTGGAACATCGAGGTTGTACTGAAGAATCACCTTTTCAGATATTCCGGAATATCGAGCCATTTTTTTAGCCGCCTGATTTCGTTCATCGTTGCTAACAAAACCTCCTTTGGCAAGGACTGGCATTAAACCTTCCACCGCATACTTTTCCACTTCTGCCAACACTTCGTCAAGATCTTTTGACTGAAGATCAGATGGTAATTTCTTATGATACCATGCTGCTGCGGCAAAGTAAGGCAGCCTCAAAGAAGCACCTAATGGACCTTCTCTTCGGCCATTTCCGCTGTGAATACCCAATTCAGTTGGGGAAACCAGGATTACTCCATTTAGGTACATCCATTGCCTCCCTTGCAATTCAAGTGCTAAACCTGAAACTCTGGTTGTACCGTAGCTTTCCCCAATTAAGTATTTTGGAGACTCCCAACGGTTGGATCTTGTTACAAACGTATTGATCCATTCAGCCAAGTATTTAATATCTGCGTTCACTCCGAAGAAAGTCTTACGCTCTGCATCTTTTTTGACTATTCTTGAATAGCCGGTATTTACGGGGTTTACAAATACAATGTCTGCTACATCAAGAATAGAGTTCGGGTTGCTTTTGACTCCGTAGGGTTGAATAGGGTAGCCCTCGTCATCTACATTTAGGATCATCGGTCCAGTGTACGCCAGGTGCATCCAGACAGAGCCGGACCCTGGGCCACCATTAAAGGAGATTACTAAAGGTCTTGTGTTCTTGTTGCGAATATCTGTTCGCTCATAGTAGGTATAGTGAACGGCTGCTATCACCTCAGCATCATCGTTCCAGACAGGCTGAGTTCCGGTGGTAGCTCGATAAGCAACTGACTTTCCTTTTATAGTTGTTTGATGATTGGTTACGACAGTCTTATCGGCAGCTAGCACCCTGCTGTTTTCACTTTTCATCTCTTGCGCAGCAATAGAAAAGGACAGGACCAGTGAGAAAAAGATTATGGTTGATTTCATTCTTTCATACTTTGATTGTGCTGAAAGCTAAGAAATATTTAGTTGGATAGAAACGAAAAAGACACGATCGGTAGGAACGTGTCTTTTTCGTTAGATTTTGTCGTTTAATCAATCTTCTTTCAAGCGGAGGTTTCCATAGCTGGAATCTATTCTTATAAGTTTTCCATCATCTCCACTTCCTATTTTCCCTTTGTAAATGCTTTTATTGGATTCCCTGACACGGTAGTGAAAATCTATGTCTAAGTCAGAATAAGACTTAAGATCAGCAAAACTGAATTCTGCGTCAATGTTGGCATTCATTCCTGGTTCCAGGCCTATTTCATAAGAACCAAATTTCCCCTCGATATCAACCAGTGTAAATGTTTTGGCTAGCCGTCTTATCCTGAAATCTCCAACGTAGCTAGCCTCCATTTCTAACTTACCTGTCAATTCTTCTATCTCGAATCCAGAGAAGTGGATATCTGCATCAATGATATGAGCTTTATCCACCTCGACATCTCCGTACTTACTTGTTAGGTCCAGTTCTTGTACTTCTCCAATCTCTACATCCGAAAATCCCTGATTCAGTTCCAGATCTTTCGATGATTCAATATTAAAGTCACTGTACTTCACGGTCAGGTCTCCGTCCTGAATATTGTTGACCTCCCCACTTCCAAAGGACAACTTTAGATCGGTGCCACCAGCAACATCACCCACTCTCATCGATCCATAGGAGACATGGATGTCTAGGTCACCCCCTCGGTTGCCCATGAGTACATCTCCAAAACTGTTGCGGATTTCCAGCGGGTTAATCTCTGGCATTGAGATCGTATAGTTCACTTCAAAACCGTCATTGTCTCGATTCTTCGATTTTCCAAGGATCGTTTCAAAAGAGATTTGCTCACTGCCTTCGCTAATGTCAATGTCTATATTATCGATCATACGCTGCGCTCGTTCTTCGTTTCTACTTTTCCCAATGATTTCCACGCGTATAGAGAATTCACTTTTATCCCAGGAGTTGATTTCAATCCTGCCGAATTTGTTGGTTATATCTAAGAGCGTAGTGGACCTCACATTGTATGATTTCTCTACGACCCTTTTTTTCTCTATTTGATCTTTGCTCCAACCTACACTGGCTGTGAGTAGGAAAAGAAGTGCTAATTTATATTTCAATATTTGCCTCAATTTCATCGTTTTGATCTTTAATATTTTCCAAAATGTTCAGCTGCTTGCTTAGTATCTGAAGTCTTAGCTGCAGGTTACTAACCATCGCATCAAGTACGCGATCATCAGCAGCTTGGGTTTGGTAGGTTTTCTTAAGGTCGATATACAGTGCGTCTAATTGATCAATTTCCTTTAACAATTCTCCCTGTTCTTCTGGAGAGAGTTCTTCTTGAATTTGAATCCGTTTCAAACTGATCAGCTGAGTGTAGTAGTCCTCAGCCTGCTTGAATTCCTCAGAAAATTGAGTTCCAACTTGGCTTTCCTGCAGATTCTTTTCTATCAAAAGGTAGACGGTAGAAACCATGAAGATCACAGCTGCTACTTTCCAGGCAACCTGAAGGAATCCATTGTTCTTTCTGAGTTTCTTGTTTATTCCCTTCCAAACATTGTCGGAAGGATCGACATCATTAAATGAGTCTTTATTATTCATGATGAATTGTTCGAGTTGGTCACCCATAGTTCACCTCCTTTTTTAATATCGTTTTCAATTTGTCTTTGGCTCTTTTGTACTGAGTCTTTGAAGTTGACTCAGAAATATTTAGTATTTCACTAATTTCCTTATGATCATATCCCTCAAATAAATAGAGAGATAACACCGTCCTAAAACCAGTGGGTAGATCCTCCATTGCTCTTTTGACCGAGTCGACACTATAGTTTGGCTCTGTCTCCTCTGTGTAGGATTCATCCTCCATATCTGTTTCGTTTTCACTTACAATCATCAAATCTTTTTTACTTTTCTGCACATGATTGAGTGCCTTATTGATGACGATCTTCTTCAACCACGCTCCAAAGGCCGCGTCTGCTCTATAACTATTCAAATTTTGAAAAGCACTTACGAACGCCTCTTGCAAAACATCTTCTGCATCTTGTTGTTCTCCGGTTATTCTTAGTGCTGTATTAAACATTGCTTTGTTATAAAGTTTATATATCTCAAACTGAGCTGCAGAATCATTATCTCTACATCTTTCTATCAGATCAGCGTGAATATTTACAGAGCTAGCTTTCAATTTTTAGGTTATTCGATATAAAGACTTACTAAGAGTTTCAGGGTTGCATGATGTTGTTAATTTTAGCGTGAATATTTGATATGAGAAAATTCTTAGTTGTTTTTCTATTTGTGTCTGGAAGTGCATTTGCACAAGAGCTTGATTCCTTACTGACCGATACTATACCCAAACCACCTCCAAAGCATCTGATTGGTGGATATGTGTTCGCGGGACTAACTGGATCTCCGGGTCCGGATAACAGAAGTACGCTATCGAATGTTGGAATAGGCCTAAGGTATGATAAACTTGAGGCCGGAGTTTCATTTTCAGCCTTTAATGGAGATTACGTGAAAAGACTGGTCTTCCCTAATTTCTTTAGTTTGATTTATGCACAGGGAGGAGCCTACTTTGCTTACAATCTTTTGGAATCAAAATATGTAAATGCAGCGCCAATGATGATGTTGCAGGTGGGTGATTTGGTGTGGGAGCGAGACGATACTAATGTAGACTTTGCTAGTGATCGTTTTAAACTTTGGCAATTTGGGCTCAAGGTGGAGACTCCTTACCTAAGATATATACGTCCTGAGATAGTCGTAGGCTATCAATCCATGTCCGAAATAGTTGTTCCTCAGCTTGGAAGAGAGAAATTCACAGGACTTTTCGTGGGATTTAACGTAAAAGTTGGCTATTTCAACCAATAACAGAGTAATTACTAGACATTTAACCTGATTTGGTTAAACTTGTAAAAGAATCTAATTGTAGAAAAATGGCGACTAAGTCAATTGTACTTATAAGCATTTTCATACTCTTGGTTTCGAAATCGCCAGCTCAAGACTATGACAAAATTTTTAAAACGGCAGAAGAGTCGCTTTATCTGGAAGATTTTGAAACAGCCCTCGTTAACTATCAGTTACTGGTAGAGAGTGGATTGAATTATGGAAATAGAGTCTTTTATAAGGCTGAACTTTGCTCACTTCTTACCAGATATCAAAATAATCCGATTGAGAATTTTCTTCAATATGAAGAGGAAATGATTCAGGAAGATAAGTTCTATTACTATTGGAAAGGCAGGGTGATGATGAGAAAGTATCGAATGGCTGAAGCCAACATAGCATTTCAAAATTTTCTTGACATCAAGGCATACCTCAGTGATGAGATTAAAGCTGAGGCAAGACGATGGATGAATTGGGTTGCGAATGCCAAATCCTACATGGATGCTCCAGATTCTTATGAGATTCATTTGCTTGAAAGAGAAGTGAATTCAGAGTTTGCTGAGCTTAGTCCTGTGTATTTTGTTGAGAATGAAGAACTACTCTTTTTATCAAACAGAGATTCTAATCCCGAGGAGTATCAGATTTATCATACGGTTCATGAGGGAGATAGGAAGTGGTCTGTTCCAACTCCCGTTTATGGACAAGGGCTCTTTTCCAGAGATAATGCAAATATTGAAGTAGTGGATGAAGACGGTCGACTTTTTCAGTTTAGGTCGGAAAAAGGAGGGGACTTGTACTACAGCGAACCTTCCGGAGATTTGAAGGGATGGTCTCCGCCGCAGGAGTTTGATAGTCGAATTAGTTCCACTCATCTAGGTTCGCACTTTTTCATCAATGAACATGAAGATCGGATCATTTTTGCCTCGGATGTTGGGAACAAGAAGAATCCAAACCTTGATTTACTTCAATCATTCAAAGATCCTAACTCAGGAAATTGGAGTAAGCCATCACCGTTTGCGGCATCCATAAATAGTGACTTTAATGAAGATAGCCCATACCTGAGCCCAGATGAAACCACTCTTTACTTTGCTTCCGATGGACACAGTACTATGGGCGGGTACGACGTGTTCAAATCAATCTTTGATGAGACGACACAAACTTGGTCTGAGCCAGAGAATATGGGGTTTCCGTTGAACTCGCCAGAAGATGAGTTGCATTTTAAAATGAATCACAACCAAAAGTCTGGTTACTTCACGTCCAATCGTTTGAACACCTTGGGCGATTTTGATATTTTCTTTTTCTGGGAAATAAACAAAATAAACATTGAGGGCCGTGTGGTTGATAATGCTACCGGGCTTCCGATGAAGGATGCGGAGATTTTTTTCCGCCCTTATGAATATCTGGATATGTACTTCTTTTCGCCTCTAAGTAATTCTGGTAAGTACAAAACCGAAATACCGTCTAGTGATCGATTCAAGGTGGAGATAAAGAAAAATGGAGAGGTGCTTCATGAAGAGGAGTTTGAAGTTCATGCAGCAGATGGAGATCGAACAACACACATAAAGGACTTTTACTTGGGGAAGGGAGAAGCTACGGCTACCCATCAGGTTAAGCAGCGTGAAATAGACACTTCTAAACCTGATCTTGGAGTAGTGACGGAAGAGATGCTACTGGATGAACTGGGAACTAAGTTTCGAACTTCAAATAAAGTAGCACTTCACCATGTATACTTTGATTTTGGAACTAGCCATCTAAAAGACGAAAGCATACCGTCTCTAAATGTGATAAAAAATCTCTTAACAGCAAATCCCAAACTACGTATTGAAATTGGAGGTCATACCGACAATGTCGGGGATGATCTGGCAAATCAAAACGTTTCGCTGAAAAGGGCGGAGTCAGTCCTAAATTGGCTCACAAACAATGGAATTTCTAGTGCCAGACTTACCGCAAAAGGATATGGAGCGACGAAGCCAATTGCGAGTAACGATGATGAGAAAGAGGGAAGAGAATTGAATCGCCGAATTGAAATAGTTGTTATAGAATAGTGCTAAGATTATTTGTTTTAATACCACTTGCCGCCGCCTCGCTACTTGCATTCAATGCTTCTAGCCAAGATTTTGGCAAAATCCTTCGCATTGCCGATAAGACGTTCTATGAAGAAGACTTTGAAAATGCACTCGAACTATACGAGTTGTTAATTAGGGATGCAGAAAGCCCAAGCACTGAAACACTGTACAAGGCTGAAGTATGTTCTCTTCTGTCCAAGTACCCAAGCAAGGCGCTGGACAACTTTCTTAGCTATGAAGAGACCATCGCTCCAATAGATAAGTTTTATAACTACTGGAAGGGCCGAATACTACTGCGTAAGTATAAGATGCTTGAGGCCAATGAAGCTTTCATCAAGTTTTTGGATACGAAGGAATTTTTAAGTGGTGAAATAAAAATCGAAGTAAATGGATGGATGGAATGGTTGGCTGAGACCAAAAAGATCATGGATAATCCATTTTCATATGAAATTCATCACCTGGAAGATCGAATAAATACTAGCCGGGCAGAATTGAGTCCAGTTTATTTTGAGGAGAAGGAGGAACTACTCTTTATTTCAAATAGGGACGAGACAGACCCCGATCTCTATCAGATTTATCATGCCATTCACAGAGGAGACAACAGTTGGACAGAGCCAAAGTTGATCGAAGACGTAGGATCCTTTAGCAGAGAAAATTCGAATATTGAGGTAGTAGCAGAAGATGGAAAACTTTTCCAGTTCAGGAAGAAAAAGAAAAATGGTGATCTTTTTTACAGTAATCCTGTCAGTGGAACAAGAGGTTGGTCAATTCCGGAAGAATTTGATAGTAAAGTGACTTCTGCGCACATAAGCTCACATTTCTTTATTAACGAACATGAGGATCGGATAATCTTCGCAACCAATGTTGGTACAAGGAAAAGACAGAACCTGGATCTGTTCGAATCATTCAGGGATGCAGAAACTGGAAAATGGAGCAAGCCAACATCTTTTGCGTTCACCATCAATAGCGACCTGAATGAAGACAGCCCGTACCTAAGCCCTGATGAGAAATCGCTATACTTCGCATCAAATGGACATGGCTCCATAGGTGGGTACGACATTTTTGTCACCACGTTTGACTCGACAAATCAAAAATGGTTAGAGCCAATCAATTTGGGATTTCCAATCAATTCTCCTGATGACGAAATTCATTTCAAGTTGAATACCGATCAGACGTCTGGTTACTTCACGACAAATCGATTGAATACTAATGGTGACTACGATATTTTCTTTTTCTGGGAAATTCACAAAATCACCATGGAGGGACGGGTGACTGACATTAATACAGGTGAACCTCTGAAGAATGCGCAGATATTTTTTAGGCCATATGAATATTTAGACATGTACTTCTATTCTGAGATTGACAGCTCCGGCAAGTATTCTGCGAACATTAATTCTGATGATATCTTCAGGGTTGAAATCCTAAAGGATGGTATGGCAGTGCATCAGGAAGATTTTGAAATTCATGCAACTGGTGGTGAAGAAACCACCTACTTGAAGGACTTTCTGGTTGGTGAGAAGGTGGATAGTATTCAGATCGTTGCGATTGATGAAATGCCAGAGGAGGTCGTAGAACAAGTATCTGAGGACGATCAGTTGTACCGCCTGGGAAATAAGTTCCGAAGTACCAACACTGCCGTCCTTCAGAACATATACTTTGATTTTGGTACAAGTATTTTACAGGACGAGAGTTTGCCGACACTCAACTCGATCAAAAATATACTCGAAAGCAAACCACTACTGCGGGTGGAGATCGGTGGTCACACAGATAACGTAGGAGGGGAACAAGTTAATATCGAATTGGGTATGAAAAGAGCGGAGACTGTTTTGAAATGGCTTACCAAAAAAGGTATTTCAAAGCGCCGATTAACTGCAAAAAGCTTTGGCTCTTCCAAGCCACTGGCTAGCAATGACGATGAGAAAGATGGTCGGGAGCTAAACCGACGAATAGAAATCGTAGTTATCGAATAGCAGGAATAATCCTTATATTCGAAAAAACACCCCGAAAATGTATAGCTCCAAAATTGCCGGCATCGGTCACTATGTTCCAGATAATGTGGTAACCAACGATGATCTATCTAAGATCATGGACACCAATGATGAATGGATTACCGAAAGAACTGGAATTAAGGAGCGTCGATGGATTGATCTGGAAACCGATGACACACCGTCAACGATGGGTACCAAGGCTGCCAGAATTGCAATTGAGAGAGCTGGTTTAACTCCCGATGATATTGATTTTATCATTTTCGCAACGCTTAGCCCTGATTACTATTTTCCTGGACCTGGAGTCATGGTTCAAGATCAACTAGGTATAAAGGAAATTGGTGCATTAGATGTGAGAAATCAATGCTCGGGGTTCATATATAGTCTATCCATAGCGGATCAGTTTATCAAGACAGGGATGTACAAAAACATTTTGGTGATCGGAGCTGAAAATCATTCTGGTGGGCTGGAAAGATCCACGCGTGGGAGAGGTGTGACAGTTATTTTTGGAGACGGTGCTGGCGCGGTTGTCGTACAAAGGAATTCGGAGGAGGGTAACGGTATACTTTCAACACATTTACATTCGGAGGGGAAACATGCTAAAGAGCTAGCACTCGAAGGACCAAGCACCTTGCGCTGGGTTCCCGAAATAATTGAAGCCAACGATCCAGAGGACAGTTCCTACTATCCTTACATGAATGGAAATTTCGTTTTCAAACATGCTGTCACAAGGTTTCTGGAAGTCATCGGTGAGGCACTCACAACGAACAAATGCAAACCTGAGGATATCAGTCTGATGATCCCTCATCAAGCGAACTTACGGATTAGCCAATTTGTGCAGAAAAAGCTTGGACTATCTGACGATCAGGTCTACAACAACATCATGCGATACGGCAATACAACTGCAGCCTCTATTCCCATTGCAATGAGCGAAGCCTGGCAGGAGGGAAAGATAAAACCTGGTGACCTCGTTTGCTTGGCAGCATTCGGTAGCGGTTTTACCTGGGCCTCGGCTCTTATCAGGTGGTGATCTAAACATCATTTTATCGGCTTCTATGTGATTTATCGAAGGTTAAGCACGTTTCGTATATAAATGGTATAATTTTTATAAAAAATTGTATTAAAACGTAACTTTTATTGTTATATTTATGTTTAATATAATATAAATACAATTTACTCACTTAAACTTTAGCATTATGAATCTCTTTAGACTGTTCGCCAAGCGTGATAATAATCAACTTAGGATTCAGAAGTCTGATTCCGGAGACGATTGGGTAGTGAAGAAAGGGTACAGCATACTGTACATAGGCACGAAGGAAAAATGCAAAGTATTTATGCAACAAGGTCTTTCAGCGGCTTAGCTATGGGTCACGTTATTGAGCATCCGCCAATTGTGCGGATTGTCTCAATAATGTTATCTAACGGCAATTCTTACTCATGCAGTTGAATTCTAAGCATAGGTATAATTCTTATCCACTTAAAGGGATTATCCTACTAAAATCCTTTAGCTAAAGGCTGTACAATTGCATTACCATTAATTGAATTATTTACTTTTCTGACAAGTAACATGACAAATTCATTCAAATGGTTATCAAAAATTGGTATTGGAAAAAGAGATCTACGACTAGAGAAATCTGGTTCAGGTCAATGGATGGTAAAAAGAGGCTTCAAAGTTCTATGCGTTGGAACTGAACAGAAGTGTCAAATCTTTATTGCAGAGGCAGAGGGAACGTTCTCTAGACATTGATCTGCGATTGGATTGTGTCTAAGCGTTTTCCTTCTTGGAATAGAAAACAATTAATCCAGCATAAGAGGCAATCATAAATTATTTTTGCCGCCATGTTAGATGGAATAACGTCGACCGATTTCTCCTTCGAGAATCAAACGCACAAATACGTTGGGAAGGTCCGCGAGGTTTATGAGTTTGGCGACAAACTTGCGATGATAGCTACCGATAGAATCTCAGCATTCGATGTTGTGCTGCCCCGACCAATACCCTACAAAGGTCAGGTACTGAATCAGCTGGCCTTTAAGTTCTTAGCAGGAACGAAGGACATTGTTCCAAACTGGGTAGAATCTTCTCCTCATCCGAATGTCACATTTGGGAAAAGGTGTGAGCCATTCAAGGTAGAAATGGTGATCCGCGGGTATTTGGCTGGACATGCATGGAGAGAGTATAAAGAGGGAAAGAGGAGTATTTGTGGATGTCCTATGCCGGATGGAATGCGTGAGAATGATAGATTTCCAACTCCACTTGTTACCCCGACTACAAAAGCTGACCACGGTCATGATGAAGATATTTCAAAAGAGGAAATTTTGAACCAGGGGATTGTTTCAAAACAAGATTATCAGCAGCTAGAGGACTACACCTTCAAGTTGTTTGAACGCGGAACTAAGGTGGCTAGGGAGAGAGGACTTATTTTGGTTGACACCAAGTATGAATTTGGAAAGTACATGGATGAAATTTATCTGATAGATGAAGTTCATACACCGGACTCATCTAGATACTTCTATGAAAATACCTACGAAGAATTGCTCGAAAAAGGGGAAGCTCAAAAACAACTTTCTAAGGAGTTTGTGAGGCAGTGGCTAATTTCGGAAGGATTCCAGGGGAAAGAAGGACAGAAAATTCCAGAAATGCCAGACGAGAGAATAACGTTGATTTCCGATCGCTACATCGAACTTTATGAAAACATATCGGGAGAAAAATTTGTTAAGGATGATTACCACGATAAATTAGCCCAAATAAAAAATAGCATCGCTCAAATTTCCGACACATTATGAATTTCAACGCTGACAAATACGAAAACTACTCCATAGTTAAGATTTCCGACGAGAAGGTTGACAGCTCAATAGCCCCCGAATTGAAATCAGAATTTATGACTTTAAACCAAGATGGTGTGAAAAGCATAATCATTGATATGGAGGATGTGAAGTACGTTGATTCCAGTGGCTTGAGTGCTTTTTTGGTCGGAAACAGATCATTTACAGACAATGGTGCTTTCGTGCTATACAATGTAACCGATCATGTGATGAAACTGATTTCAATTAGCCAGTTGGACAAGGTGATGACCATTCTTCCTACCAAAGAAGAGGCGGTTGACTATGTATTTATGACGGAAATTGAAAAAGGTCAGAGCTCTCCGGAATAGATTTGAGTTTCGAATTACAAATCCTTGGATCTAATTCAGCAGCCTTTGCTCATAGAAGGCATCATACTTCACAGCTTTTAAAAATTCAAAACGAACATTTCTTAATTGATTGCGGGGAAGGAACGCAACTTCTCCTCAAGAAATATCACGTTAAAATTTCCAAAATTGACCATATCTTGATCTCCCACCTTCATGGAGATCATTACTTTGGTTTAATCGGTCTACTCTCCACCATGCATCTTTTTGGGCGCGAAAAGGAGTTGACACTAATTGCTCCCCCGGGCCTGGCTGAGATCATTTCACTGCAATTGAAGCACTCACAAACATGGTTGATGTATAAAATCAATTTTGTGGAATGGACTCCGAATGAGGTGGAACTTGTTTTTGAAAATCAGGCCATCACGATTGACTCAATACCCATGAATCACGGTGTACCATGTTCCGGTTTTCTCTTCAAAGAGAAGAAAAAAAGGAGAAGAATTCATAGGGAGGCGTTTGCCGATCTAAACCTCACGCCCTTGGAGATTAACAAATTGAAGAATGGAGAGGACCTTTTGAACAGTGATGGATCTATCAAACACGAAAATAAGGTTTTAACCATTGATCCACATCCGCAGTTTTCCTATGCGTACTGCTCGGATACGGAATACAAACCTGAAATTACTGAGCAAATAAAAGGTGTGAATTTGCTGTATCACGAATCGACCTTTGCAGATGATATGATAGATCGAGCGCACAATACCTTTCATTCTACAGCCAAAGAAGCTGCTAGCATTGCCAAGGAGGCAGAGGTGGACAGGCTGGTCTTAGGTCATTTTTCGGCCAGATATAGAGAGCTAGATGTTATTCTGGAAGAAGCTAAAACAGTGTTTCCAAATTCTCATCTTGCAGTCGAAGGAACGAAATTCGAGGTTTCTTAGCTATGGAAAACAACAAGAAACAGCTTTTATTCCTAATTCTCGCTGGTATTTTTCTTACCAACGCAATTCTCGCCGAGATGATTGGTGTTAAGATTTTTTCAGCGGAGGAGACTTTCGGATTCAATCCCGCTAACATCCACATTTTGGGCTATACGTTGGATTTTAACCTGACCGCTGGAGTAGTGATATGGCCAGTGGTGTTTTTGACGACGGATATAATCAATGAGTACTTCGGAAAAAAGGGAGTTAAGAAAATCAGCTTTCTTGCAGTTGGTTGCATCGCCTACGCATTCTTCATGATTTTTGTGGTTACGAAATTGGATCCGGCCTCTTTCTGGCTCGATGTGAATAGCAAGGATGTCGAGGGGAATGCATTCAATATAGACTTTGCTTTTAATAAAATTTATACCCAGGGACTTGGTATTATTATTGGGTCTCTTATTGCTTTCCTGATTGGACAGTTTTTGGATGTCTATGTGTTTCAAAAGCTTAGGAGTATTACTGGTGAGAAAAAAGTTTGGCTGAGAGCAACTGGATCTACACTTATTTCGCAGCTTATCGACAGCTTTGTTGTTCTTGTAATTGCATTTTACATTTTGGCTCCTGCAGGCAGTAGATGGCCGATATCGCAAGTGATCTCCGTGGGAATAATCAACTACATATACAAGTTCACAGTCGCCATTGCTCTGACTCCGGTTATTTATTTAGGCCACAATGTCATTGATAAATTCTTAGGTAAAGAACTCTCGAATGAGCTTAAAATCAAGGCGGCTGCCGGTCAATAACTTCTGACTACCCGCTAGTAGTTAATTTTAAGTATGAAGTCGCTGTTAAACTTATTTCTTGTATCTCTTTGTGCTGTCTCAGTTGCGCAAGATCTAGTCGATGTATCAGGTCAGTGGAATGGGAACTCCAATTTCTTGAAAGCTAATTTTAGCGTTACGACAATAATAAGTCAGAAAGGGAGCCAACTAGAAGGTTATTCCATTAGTAAATCCATGAACGGAAGGGACTCTTCCAAAGTAGTTTTTAACGGAATTGTCAATGGAAAGACGATCAAACTCTTTCCGATCAGATTTGACTATAAGACCGGAGCTGCATGTCTTGCCAATTCTGTGCTTCAGTTCACTGAAGGGAAGGATCAATACTCGCTTGAGGGAAAATGGAAGGGAGACCTTAGGTTAACAACCTGTCCACCAGCAGTGGGCGGGAACCTTACGCTGTACAAGCCTAAAATGCCCAAAAGCGAGCCTCTGACTAGCAATGGAGTAGCTGACATAAATCAAGCAGATGATATAGGAAATGCACTCCTTAATGAACTTGGGAAACGTAGATACTATGCGCTAATCATTGGTATTGACGATTATCCAGATGAGCAAATCCAGAGCCTGGACAACCCCGTAGGAGATGCTATGCGCTTATCAGAGGTGTTGGTAGATGAGTATTCCTTTGATCGAGGTGATGTCACAATTCTAAAAAATCCATCGAGAGAAGCTATTATTAATTCATTGGATAGGTTAAGTCAGAGCGTTACTGATAAGGACAATCTTCTGATTTTCTACGCGGGTCATGGTATTTGGAATGAGCAGCTAAATCAGGGCTATTGGCTTCCCAGCGATGCTTCATTAAAATCGAAGTCACATTGGCTATCCAACAGCACAATCCGTGATTATGTTGGAGGAATTCGCTCAAAACATACACTCTTGATTTCAGATGCTTGCTTTAGTGGGGGAATTCTAAAGGAAAGAGCTGTGTTTGAGGACAGCAGAGCAATACTTGAGCTTTACAAACTTCCAAGCCGAAAGGCGATGACAAGTGGTACTTTGAAAACTGTACCTGACCAAAGTGTATTTATTGAGTATTTAATTAAAAATCTAAAAACGAATTCTGCTCCTTTAATTTCCGCAGACCAATTATTTAGGACTTTCAAGATCGCGGTGATAAACAACAGTCCAAATGGTCAAGTGCCTCAATACGGACCGATAACTCAGGCAGGGGATGAAGGCGGAGATTTTATTTTTATGAGAAGGCAATAAAAAAACCCATCAAAAATGACGGGTTTCATCAAAAAATGTCGTTGAAAATTACGCTTTCGCAACATTTACGGCGCTAGGACCCTTCTCTCCGTCCTCTACATCGTATGACACTTTGTCCCCCTCGGCGATATTATCTACCAGTCCACTTTGATGAACAAATAAATCTTTACCACCTTCGTCAGGTGTGATGAATCCAAATCTTTTTGCGTTGTTGAAGAATTTTACTGTTCCTGTACTCATTTTATTATTGGTCTAAGTTGACAAATCTAATATGTTAAAGTTAACTTCATTATAAACGGAGTAATAATTATCAGAGTTGTTCTAATCCATTTTACAGAGGAAATTTAAGAAAGCTGGCCGCAAAAAGGCCAGCTTTCCAACTTTTTTTACATGTTGACCAAGATCAACGCAGCTATTAGTAGTGATAGAAAATGATACACTGTATTGATTCCAAACAACTTCCATGATTTCCCTTCCCAGGCTACAGTACTCATATCAGATGGTAGAAAGAACCCCAACCATGTGAAGAAGGCAGCGGAGAAAGCAAACATAAATGCTGAGCCTTCCAATGGGCCCTGTCCCCATGTTTCTGGATTCCAGACTGCGAGATTGTGAGAAAATACATAGGCCATGAAAAAATTGCCTAACACCATCATAATCATTCCTTTGGCCATTTGTCCACCGTTGGGCTTAGCGTCCGGGTCCATACCCATTTCTTTGGCCCATGCTTTGCCAAATAGGGGGGTGTACCAGAGGAATCCGAAAAAAAATGTTGCGACTACTGCAATACCTATTGCAAGAAAATTGAGTTGAATTTCGGGCATAATGTTTAAGTTTTTGGTTTTGTAAATAGGTTAAAAAACATAAAAAGTTAAATGAATAACATCTATAATTCATTGACGAGCAACCAAAAGCCGCTTTGGACAAAATCTTTTTGAACCGAACTGTTTTTTTTGGTGGAACGGATTTACGAGTTTTTCACTATCAGTGCGCTACCCTGCCAATCGGGTAACTCAACAAGAGACTCAGGAATTGACCTGATAAATTCGTTAAGAGCTTTTGGTACGCCTTCCCATGTGTGATTGTAGTCATGGATGATGATCACTCCGCCTTTAGTTAGTCTGGAGTAGAAAAAATTTAGCGCCTTCAAGGTTGGTGCATATAGATCTGCATCGATGTGAACAAAAGAAAATGATTCCGCCTCTAAACCTGCCGAGGTGTCTGGGAAAAAACCTGGTTTGAAAATAAGGTTATCATTTCCATCAATGTGCTCCTGAACTTTTTCGACGCTAGTGTCTTCAAACATTGCGGTAGAATACCGCTCATCGGTTTGGGTTTCTTGCGAAAGATCCTCCTTTGCAAACCCCTTGAATGTATCAAACAGGTAGAAGGCTCTGTCCTGATCCATATGATGTATTGCTTTTGCAGTTTTCCCTTGGTGTACGCCTAGTTCAGCAAAAGCGCCTGAGATTTGATTTCTTTTCAATCGCTCAATCTGAAACCACAAATGGTAGAAGCGCACCTTATCTCTAAACCCTTTCTCTATCCTCAGGAGTTTTTTTGAGATTAACTTCTTCTTTGCAGCATTTTCCCAGGCATATGGCTTACTTATTTTGTAGGACCAAAATGTCTCCAAATACCTAAAGCCAAGAAAAAGCAAAACCATCACTGTGATTATGTTCGCAACTTGAAATACAGTGATATGTAAGAACGGAGGATTCATTTTAGTCTATCCTCATAAGCCCTCCTGATCCAATAGGTACATCAACGCGGACATTGATGCAGCACCTAGTTCCAATTCTCTTTTGTCAACTCCTTCGAATACATCTTTATCGGTATGATGATAAATGAAGTAGCGCTGTGTGTTTGGCCTTAGACCAATCAACAACGTCCCAAGTGGTTGTAGCGGTCCAATGTCAGCTCCTCCTCCTTCTTGCTCGAAATTCCAAACTCCGTAAGGAGTAAACAAATCCTTCCACGCCTTTACTTTCATCTTTTGCTTATCAGTGCCTGCCATTGAGAAACCCAGAGGTCTAAACCCTCCCGCATCCGATTCGATGGCTGCAATGTGCTTTTCCCCTTTCTGCTCGGCCACTTTTGCGTATTCTCTTCCTCCCATCAATCCATTTTCCTCATTCATCCACATGACTGCACGAAGTGTCCTTTTGGGTTGGATACCTAATGCTTTGAATGTTCGAAGTGCATCAATGGCTTGGACGCATCCACTTCCATCATCATTGGCTCCTTCACCAACATCCCAAGAATCCAGATGACCGCCGACCGAGATTATCTCTTCAGGAAATTCCGAACCTCTTAATTCTCCAATTACATTGTAAGAGAGAACAGGTTCCTTCATTTCGCTCGTTGTTCTTATGAATGCTTTGAGGTCATCCTGCTCCTTTAGTAGGCGACTTAATCGCTCTGCATCATTCGTGCTGATCGCTACAGCTGGGATTTGTGGAATCAGTGGCTTGTAGCGAAGTGAGCCCGTATGCGCAGCATCATCAAGACGATTGGTCATCGATCGAACTATGACCGCCTTTGCTCCATACTTTGCGGCATCCGAAGCTCCCCATGCTCTTTGTACCACAGCCTTTCCATATGCAGAGAAATTGTTGATCACAGTCGGATCCATTTTTCCGTTAAAAAACACAATCTTGCCTTCCAGTTTCTTTCCATATGTTTCCACCTCATCCAATCCTCCCAACTCTATGATTTCGGCAAAAACACCGTCTGGTCCTGTTCCGACACTGTTTCCAAGGGCCAGGGTATTCATTTCGAATGCTCCCATCTTTTCGGAGTTTGTGATTCGGGCTATTTCTTTTTCTCCTCGCACCCAGTGTGGTACCATCACTGGTTGAAGGTACACGGTGTCAAAACCGTAGGATTCCATCAGCTGTTTCGTATACTCAACCGCTGCCGCAGCTTGAGGTGAGCCAGAAATTCGGTTTCCAATGTCTTTGCACAACACCCTTAAATTTTCATAAATCGGACTGTTGGTAAGCGTTTCACCGTAAATTCTTTTGACCATTTCCTCATGTGATTGAGAAATAGAAAGCAATGGAATTAGCAATAGGAGTGCGGAAATTCTTTTCATATTAGTTGTTAGGTTAAAACAGATAATGCCAAGTTATATATTAAGTAAAAGCTCAGGGATCACCGTGTGTCCACCTTCGTACCATTGAAGGTTTGGTGTTAGGCCAGTGGCTTTTGTTACTACTTTGTTTTGATTTTCGATCATTTCTTCTTTGAAGAAGGGGTCTTCTCGACTGGTAAAATAGTTGATTTCTTCACTTCCAGCCAGAAAATTAAATGCGTTCGGTTCTATATCTGGAGGAAAGGTACCTGCCCAGATGATCATCTTCTTGAAAGCAATCTTGGACCATGCCGCAAAACGCCCCATGGTAGCAGTACCTTGGGAAAAACCAAAATATATTAGCTCCTTGCCTGATATGTCGCCGATTTCATCAAGGACTGATTGAATGTATCTGTACTGATTTTCAATTTCGGTTAGGCGGTCTTCCTTGGTCATCCATGAAGCACCCACCCGACCATAGAATCCATCCAAGTAGTATTTTGAAAGTCCCTGCGGCGCAATCACAAAATTCTTCTTTGGATTGAGTAATTGGAATTTCTTTAGAAAGTACTGAGCAAGTTGCCCATAACCGTGAAATACAAGCCAAATGCGTTCTGTATCTTCAGTAAATTCATTAAGCGTGTAGTACGGTGCCTTTATTGAGACCTCCACCTGATTTTCTTTGATCATGGAGCAACGCCTTGCATCAAGAGACCACACATATATGCTCCGTACGTTCCTAGAACATAACCCAACACGGCCATCAAAACACCCACAGGAGCCAGACTAGGGTGAAATTCAGATGCAATGACTGGAGCTGACGCAGCACCGCCAACATTGGCAGTACTTCCTACGGCTATAAAGAAGTAAGGTGCTTTGATAATTTTAGCTACAATCGCTAGCAGAAGCACATGAAATAATATCCATGTAATTCCCAACAGGAAGTAACCAGGATTTTTGAAAATTTCAAGTACGTCCATACTCATTCCAATGGTTGCTACCAGGATATAAATGAAAGCGCGTCCAATTCTGGAGGCCCCGACGCCTTCCAGTTTTCTTAGTTTAGTAAAAGATAGAACTACACCTAAGGTAGTTGCAATCACCACTAGCCAGAAAAATCCTGATAACAAACTGTACTGTGCTAGCCATGGGAAATTCTCAGCAAGGAACGGCACAATTAAATCGCTGGCGAAATGAGCAAACCCGGTACAGGCAAATCCCACCATAAGTACTTTCATTAGGTCTGTTAGGTTTGGAATTCTCGTAACGCTGGCTTGAAAATCTTCCATTTTCTGTTTTAATGATTCAATAGCCGAGGAGTCTGCCTTAAGTTTTTTGTCAATGATCTTAGAGACGGCCACCCCGGCTATCAGAACACCTAACCAGGTGTTGCCTACGATAATATCTACAGTCACCATGCTGGAAAATAAATTATCGTTGACCTGAAATACTTCTTTCATTGTAGCTTGATTGGCTCCACCACCTATCCAGGAACCAGCAATAGTGGTCATACCTCTCCATACTTCATTTGGAGTAACTCCGCCTACGAGGTCAGGAGCGAACTGAGAAAAAATCAAGATTGTTAATGGGCCACCAAGCATTATACCCACAGTACCGGTAACAAACATTATTACTGCTTTTGAACCCAGTTTGGCAATTTCTTTTAGATCTACGCTGATGGTAAGTAAAACGAGACTTGCAGGCAGTAAATATCTTGAGGCAACAAAATACAACCTTGACTCAGAGGGATTTATCAGGCCTAAGGAATTCAATACCGAAGGCAGAAAATAGCATACAAGGAGTGCTGGCACGTAGGTGTAGAATTTTTTCCAGAAGGGGGAATCAAGCGAGGAAGTGTGAAACACCAATCCTAGCATGAGCATGAGTATTCCAAAGATTACTGCATCGTTTGTTATTAGGGCCTCATTCATTCGATCTTGTATTAGGTTGAAAAAGTAAAAGATACGTGCTAATCTATAATTTATGAGTGACTAGGGTGACTAATCACCAAAATATTCAGGTATTTTTGGTTTCATTTTTGCCGTTAGGTAAATCTTAGATTTTCAATGAGAGTATTCACTTTAGTTTTCTTGGTCATTTTGTCGCTGGGTACTTTTGGCCAAACAAAAACATACGTTGGAGTTAAAGCAGGCGGACAGATTAATTCTGCCTACATGGTCCACACGGTATTCAACTTCCGCACAAAAAACACGTTCAAATCTGGCCTCAATTCAGGAATTACAATAAAGCACTTTCCTAAGAAAAGAAAGACCTTTTTCAATACTGGAATTCAGGGCGGAATTAATTTCATGCAGAGAGGTTGGGTTCAGTCCTTTAAGGGCACTGGAATTCCCAATTATAGTGTAA
Source organism: Cyclobacteriaceae bacterium (assembly GCA_039961455.1). Lineage (GTDB taxonomy): Bacteria > Bacteroidota > Bacteroidia > Cytophagales > Cyclobacteriaceae > Ekhidna. The sequence goes on from JBDVJN010000084.1 coordinate 69,844, forward strand.
AAATGAACTATCTAGAATTTCCCATAGAAGGATTTGGGTATTTTGGAAACAAAACAAAGTACTTCCTAGGCGGGGGCTTTTTTGCAGAGTATCTGTTGAGTTCGTCAAAAGATGACGCTCCCTCAAATTTGGGAATCCTTGATTTTGCTACCTACGAAGAAGACAGGGATCGGAAAGGAGGCTATGGCGCTCGATTTAGTGGAGGAGTTTTCCGTGACTTCCCTTTTGGTTCATTGCACCTAGAAGGGTTTTTCACCTACAGTTTCAGTAATTTTATTGATGCTGGGGATCTGTCCAACGACCAACTTCCCGATATCTCGAATTTATGGAGCCTGGGAATATCTGTTGGTTACTTCATCTCCTTCGGTAAACTTGAACTAGAATAATGAGCAAGCTTAAGTACATGAACGTCTTGATTATTCCAATCTTGACGTATATCTCATTTACTAGCTATGGCGCTATCACCTATTTACCAATTGGTTACTCCTTCATCCTGATTCCGTTTCTGGAGTTGTTTGGAAAACCTAACACCAAGAATCTTTCAGAAACTGAGGAGGAGCTAAGAAAGGACAATTCTATATACGACTGGCAAGTGTACTTGATGGTGCCGGTGCAATGTGTATTTGTTTATCTGTTTCTTGAGTCTGTTGCAGAACCAGGACTTGCTATCGAAGATAGGATTGGACGGATTACAAGCATGGGTTTGATGTGTGGAGTACTTGGGATAAATGTGGCTCATGAACTTGGTCATCGAACAAAAAAGTATGAGCAGTTTATGGCTAAAATCCTCTTGCTCAGCTCGCTGTACATGCACTTCTTCATTGAGCACAATCGTGGGCATCACAAAAATGTAAGTACTCTCGAAGACCCATCTTCCGCGAGAAAAAATGAAGTACTGTATGCATTCTGGATACGATCCGTTGTCTTTAGCTACTTCTCAGCCTGGAAGATTGAAGCTGAACGATTGAGAAAAAATGCGTTTCCATTTCTTAGTGTTCATAATCAGATGCTGTTGTTTCAGTTTATCCAAATCGGTCTATTAGCAGTTATCGTTTTCTTTTTCGGATGGGAGATAGCTGGATATTTTGTTATAGCTGCTGTTATGGGATTTCTTCTTTTGGAAACGGTAAACTACATAGAGCACTACGGTCTATCAAGAGGAAAGAAGGGAGAAACGTACGAAAGAGTTATGCCAAAGCACTCCTGGAACTCCAATCATGTTATTGGTAGGCTGATATTGTTTGAGCTGTCCAGGCATTCGGACCATCATTACATCGCCAGTAGAAAATATCAAATCCTTCGCCATATCGACGAAAGCCCTCAGATGCCAACAGGGTATCCTGGTATGATGCTTTTGGCGACAGTGCCACCCCTTTGGTTTTATGTCATGAATCGGAAACTCCGAAAGATGGAAGTAGCTGAGTTACCGGAAGCAGCCTAATCTTACAGGTTTAGCCAGTAAGAGAGCTTAACCACAAGTGCTCGATTTCGTGGAGAAAAATCACTTGTGAGATAGTTGTCAGTATAGACGATGAAGAGGTCAGACACTGGTTTGAATCTCCATTGAAACCGTGAATTATGTCCCAGATTCTCATCCTGTGTGTTGTACTGAACGAACGTGGTAAAAAAAACTTTGTTGGTCAGGGTGAGGTCAAATCGCGGACCTACTAAGAATAGATCAGCATCATTGTATGGATTAGGAAGTTCAATCTTATTGTATTCAAAATTTATTCCTAACTGGAAAATAGGTTGATTTCGATAGGAGATGTTGCCACCAATATTGGATCTGGTGCCGTTGAAATAGCTCCCTGAATTAGCTGAGATCTCGTAGTTGAAGAGTTTCCTTTTGTCTGAGCTGTAAGACAACGAAAAATTGATCCAGTCAAACATGCTACTTTCTGGCAACTCAGCACCATCGGTTCTTGAAGGGTCAAAGGAACTCGTAAGCGTAACAGATTGCCATTCGATCTCAGCTTTCACCTCTGAGGAATTGAGAAACTGAATTTCGTAATCTCCAGAAATATTCCTATCTAGAATGTCACCGTTGGAATCGACCAATCCACGACCGCCAATGGATGGCCCATGGCGTTGAACTTTACCTTTAGTAAAATAATTGACATCCCATCTTCCGCCGAAGGAGGTTACTCCTGTACGGGGTATGAAACCTACCTCAGCATTATAACCATCTCCCACAGTTCGGCCAAATAGGCGAATATTGGTCTTCGTTGTCTGGTATCTTAAGAAAGCACCAAAAGATCTACTTTGGTCCTTTTCTTCAGGATCAATTGAACGGTGATAGTAAAAATTTCCTTGCCATCGATTGTTAACCGTCGCCAGGTTGTAGTCTAGCCCATACACGTAGTTGTACTCTGACAAAGTAATCAGCGTATCTTCAGCTGAGAGCTCATTGCCACTAAGGTCTTGGAGTTGTCCTGTGTTTGCCAATGCAGTGGAATCGTATTCAATGAAACTTTCACCAAGGTTTGTCCTTCCAACAAAAACTCCGCTGATCCGGGAGCGCCTAAAGATCTGTCGCTCGATGACAGCCACCGAGTAGTTCTGCGCTGGGGATGTTTCATCAGCAGTTTTATCTTCATCGGTGATCATGTTCAAAACCCCAACTCTCCACTTATTTCCAATTTTCCCGCTGACCCTGGCTCCACCTAAAATAGGAACGTTGCGCTGAGTGCTCCCAGATCCTTGAATACCGATGCGTCGGGAGAAGAAAGGCCTGGATGTTCTGAAGCCGTTTTCTGCAAAAAGATCTTGATTTTCCAGAAAGAACTGGCGTCGCTCCGGAAATGAAATTTCAAATCGTTGCAAATTGGTTACTTGCTGATCCACCTCGACCTGTGAGAAATCAGGATTGAAAGTAAGATCTAGATTAATGGAATTTGTAAGGCCAATTTTGGCATCAAAACCAACTTCTCCTTCCGAAACGGTAGATTCCCCATCTTCATGATTTTTCCCAATACTTCCACTTACGTAGGGAATCAACGCGACATTCGTTCCAGCCTTCGGTGGTGAAACGTCCCATTTCATTTTTCCTGAATAGGTCATATCACTTGCTCGAAATTGTTGAGGAACCCGTATCCATGAAGATCGCTCGTTTCGTTTTTGATTGTTGCGGATGAACTGAATATTCCATTCAGGAACACTATTATATCGTATACTTTTATATGGAATGGCCATCTCTGCATACCATGCATTTTCACCCTTTGTTACCGCACTGAACCATTTATTATCCCAGTCATCTTGAACCTCTCCTCCCAAGATTACTAATCCCTCTCGTTGGACGTTATCAGCTGTAACTTGGAACGTAAACCCATTAGACCTGTCGTTGTAGGGATCAAGGTAGAAGCTAATATTGTCATTCCTTCTCCAGTCAAAGTCTCTTTTTAATGTGCTCGTAATTGGCTTTCCCGGTAAATAATCATAGCAGATTATTGCAACATAGATGTTCTGATCATCGTAGGAAACCATAAACTCTGTCGAGTCTTGTGCAAGTTGTGTATCAGTAGGGAATGACTGGTAAAAGCCGCCAGATCGATTCGCACCCTTCCAGGTTTCTTCATCAAGAATACCATCTATCGTTATCGAGGAATTTGCTCGACTAATGTTGTATTCTGCTTGGCCCTGAAGATTCTGTGAGAAAGAGATGGAGATGGAAAGAAAAAAAGTAACAATTATTAACTTTATCTTATAGCACATTTCGTAAGATTATTGAGCCTTCTAATTTTACTCTCAAACAAAAATTTGTCGCAATTTCCAATAAAATTCTGAAGCAATTCTGATTTAGTTATAGACGGATTCTGTAGCTGACATCTGGTACCAACGTCCATGTAGCTAATAGCCATAGGGTTTACTTGAACAAGAACCTAATCTCCTTGCTCATTCATCGGAATCAAGTGCTGATCCACGATTGTTCTGAGGTATGCTCGATTTGTGTTGATGTTTGGATCTCTATATATGTACGCCGATAACTCAGAAATGACGCCGGGTTTATACCCGAGTTTGAATGCCAATTTTTCACAAAATGAAACCTCCTTTTGATGGATCTTGCCATCTGCCTTCATGAGTCTTACTACGTTGTATAGGTATTCAAATTTTTCATCCGGCGGTAGATCCTTCATCTTTGGGATCGGATTAGGATCATTGATGATTCTAGCTGCTTCATCACTACTCATCCCCAATCCATCTGCAACTTGAATGATCAATCTATATTCTTCTTCGGCTATGACTTTATCTGCTTTGGAAAGGTGTACTAGAACACTTATTTGGTCTTCTGTGGATAACATAACGGAAAGTTAGGCTAAAAGTGAAAAACGATCATTATCAAGGTTCTTACATTATTAAATAAATAAAAGTTTCAAAATTATTCTAGACGGTATTGTTTTTTCAAGGGATTTGTCTTTGCTTCGCATTCAAATGATGAACAACAGAACATATTGGTGGTGGATTAGCGAACGTCTTTGCTAACAGGTCACAATATGTCAAATGATATAAAAAAACCCGCCTGTTGGCGGGTTTTTTGTTTTTAGGCGAATGAGAAAAATACTGATAAAAACAAGGCAAGAGAGGCTACTGGCTGACATAATAACACCTGTTGGTGCTTATTTGAAGTTGCGAGATCGATTCGCAAATTCCTTCCTCTTAGAAAGTTCAGATTATCATGGAACTGACAACAGTTTCTCATATATCTGCTGTTCTCCACTGGCTTTTTTCAAAGCACAAGGAGATGAGATTAGGGTCAAAATGCCATCTGAGGAGGTGAGAAAAGAGAAGTTGACGAACTTAGAGGAGCAAATTGTCGCTTTTACTACATCCTTTGAAAATGATCAAAAGGACGGAGGCTATATCCGTTCAGGATTGTTTGGATATTTCAACTACGATTCGATTCAGCATTTTGAAAGTGTCAGTTTGAAAAACGTGTCGCAGGATATTCCGCTCGCTCACTACACACTGTTCCAGTACATCATCGCATTTGACCATTTCAAAAACGAGTGTCACGTCATAGAGTCATTTGTGGACGAGCCAGATGATACTCTTTTTCGGGAAGTACTTGCCTTGATTCAGCAACAGAATTTGCCTGGATACTCATTTCGAGTCAATGGAGAAATTTCTTCAAACATTACTGACGAGGACTATCTCAAAATGGTGAAAAAAGGTATCCACCATTGCCATGTTGGAGACGTTTTCCAGGTGGTTTTATCTAGGAAGTTTGAAGCATCGTACCAAGGTGACGATTTCCAGGTGTATCGGGCATTGCGATCGATCAATCCCTCACCGTACCTCTTTTACTTTGACTATGGTAATCACCGGATTTTTGGTTCGTCTCCAGAAGCTCAGGTCGTGCTTAGGGATGATAAAGCGACGATTTATCCAATTGCAGGAACCTTCAAACGCACAGGAGACGATGTTGCTGATGCATTACTTGCAGAAGAACTGAAAAAAGACCCGAAGGAAGACTCGGAGCATGTAATGCTTGTGGATCTTGCACGAAACGATCTGAGCCACAGTTGTGAGAATGTGCAAGTGGAAACGTACAAGGAAATCCAGTATTATTCGCATGTGATTCACATGGTGTCGAAGGTCACAGGCGATGTGAAGAAGAATTCCACCTTTATGGATATTGTAGCTGAGTCTTTTCCAGCAGGGACGTTATCTGGCGCCCCCAAGATTAGGGCCATGCAAATAATCGAAGAAAATGAACAACAACCACGTGGGTATTATGGCGGGGCGGTGGGCTTTATGGATTTCAAAGGCAATTTCAATCACGCCATCATGATCAGGAGTTTTATGAGTAGGAATAATTTATTGCGCTTTCAAGCTGGAGCTGGCGTGATAGCTCAATCCAAGCCGGAAAGTGAATTACAAGAAGTTTACAACAAGGTGGGGGCACTGAAGAAGGCGATAGAAGAAGCAGAAAAGATATGAGAAAGGTTCTAGTCATAGATAACTATGATTCATTCACTTACAACTTGGTTCACATTCTGAGGGAACTTGGTTTGAATGATAATTTGAAAATTGTTCGAAATGATCAGTTCGAACTCGATCTCGTAGCGGACTATGATCACATTCTTTTGTCTCCTGGACCTGGTTTACCTGCTGATGCAGGTTTAATGCCGCAAGTAATTCAGCAATACGCTTCTACGAAGAATATATTAGGCGTTTGCCTGGGACACCAGGGGATAGGTGAGGCATTTGGGGGCAAGCTCTTGAACCTACCACAAGTCTATCATGGTGTAGTAACCGAAGTGAAAATTACCGAAGACGATGAGCTATTTAGGGGAATCCCTAAATCTTTTAAAGCATGTCGATACCATTCATGGGTGATCAAAAAGGAGACTATTGGTTCTGATCTTGAGGTAACAAGTATTGCTGAAAACGGCAACATTATGTCCATTCGGCATAAGGAGTATTGTGTGAGAGGAGTACAATTCCACCCTGAATCCATCATGACAAAATATGGAAAAAAAATGATTCAAAACTGGTTGAAACTATGAAAGACATACTAAATAGGTTAATCCAGAATCAGACACTGACGAAGGTCGAATCCAAAGAGGTACTAACCGGGCTGGCAACCGGGCAGTTTAACAATAGTCAAGTAGCTGCTTTTTTAACCATTTACCTGATGCGTGCAATTCGGGTTGAAGAGCTCGAAGGTTTTCGAGATGCCATGCTTGAGCTATGCGTACCTGTGGATTTGGATGGATACAACGCGATTGATGTGTGTGGAACTGGAGGTGATAGTAAGAATACATTTAACATTTCCACGATTTCATCTTTCATAGTAGCGGGAGCCGGAGTTAATGTGGCAAAACATGGGAATTATGGAGTTTCGTCCGTTAGCGGTTCTTCGAATGTTCTGGAATCTCTTGGCTGCAAGTTTTCTGGAGATGTCGCTCAAATGAAGCGATCGATTGATGCTTCTGGAATCTGTTTTATGCATGCTCCATTGTTTCACCCAGCGATGAAAAATGTTGGTCCTATCCGCAAGGAACTAGGCGTGAAAACTTTTTTTAATATGCTCGGACCTATGGTGAATCCATCGTTTCCCCCAAATCAACTAGTCGGGGTATTCAGCTTGGAGTTGGCACGACTTTATGGATACCTCTATCAAAACACAGATAAGAACTTTTCGATTGTTCATTCCTTGGACGGTTACGATGAAATTTCTCTGACCAGTGACTTCAAACTTATATCAAGCAAAGAAGAAGCATTGATTTCTCCTGCAGACTTAAAACTGCCTAAACTGGAGCAGGAGTCACTGTATGGTGGCGAAACGATTGAAGATTCGGCTGCAATCTTCAGATCAGTGATTGGCAATACTGGAACCAAAGCACAGACCAACGCTGTTCTTGCAAACGCAGGATTGGCTATATCGATCGTCAAAGAAATTTCGATGACAGAGGGTATTGAAGAAGCCCGAATTTCCTTGACTTCAGGGAAAGCCCTAAATGCATTTCAAAAATTTATCACAGTTAATAACTAATGGACATACTTGAGAAGATCGTTGCTCATAAAAGAAAAGAGATTGCATCTCAAAAGGAACTATATCCTACAAAGTTGCTGGAGAAAGAGATTTATTTTGAAGGCCAACCTGTCTCATTGAAAAAGTATATTCAACGAAAGGATAAGTCGGGGATTATTGCGGAAATAAAAAGGGAGTCACCATCGAAGGGAATAATAAACAAACATGTTTCAATAGAGAAAACCTCCATCGGATATATGCAAGCCGGAGCTTCTGGCCTTTCCATTCTGACTGACAAAGAATTTTTTGGTGGGTCTTCCGACGATCTAAAGGAAGCTAGGGCTTTCAATTTTTGTCCTATCCTTAGAAAAGATTTCATCATTGACGAGTACCAGGTCATTGAATCGAAATCGATTGGAGCAGACGTGATCTTGTTGATAGCTGCCATTCTAGATAGAGTGGAAATTGAACGGCTTGGGGCACTGGCACAGAATTTAGGCATGGAGGTGCTACTTGAAGTTCATGATGAAGAAGAAATACGGCGCTGCATTGGAGATCACGTGAATTTGGTAGGAGTAAACAACAGAAATCTAAGAACTTTTGAAACAGACATCAGCGTATCGAAGAAACTAGCTGAGAGCATTCCTTCTGATTTTGTCAAAGTATCTGAAAGTGGCTTGTCAGATCCAGGTAGTATAAAAGAACTGAGAACCCATGGGTTCGAGGGCTTTTTAATAGGAGAGACCTTCATGAGTCATGGACGCCCTGAGAAAGCGGCAATGGAATTTATTAACCAGTTGGGATGAGCAAGCTAAAATTAAAGGTCTGTGGGATGAAAAATGCAGAAAATATCAAACAGCTGGTAAAGCAGCAGCCAGATTTTATGGGATTCATCTTCTATGCAAAATCTCCACGGTTTGTGTCAGAGCCTGATGAGGATCTTTTTTCTAGAATCCCCATCAGCATTAAGAAAGTGGGCGTATTTGTGAATGAATCACTCGAGACCATACTAAGGCTTCGAGAGAAATTGGGATTGGACTATGTACAGCTCCATGGAGATGAAGATCTGAGTTTCTCAAAAAGTCTAAAGAAGAATGGCGTTGGCATTATAAAGGTCTTTCGATTGCTTGATAGTTTGCCTTATTCACTGCCGAAGTATAGTGGGTTCTCTGACTATTTTTTGTTCGATACGTCAACCCCTGAGTATGGAGGCTCTGGACGTCACTTCGATTGGTCAATTCTGAAAAGCTACAATCTAGAAACACCTTTTCTGCTGAGCGGGGGAATAACCGAGGGCGACATTGAAGAAATAAAAAGTATGCGGCTTGAAAAGCTTGTAGGCATTGATGTAAACAGCAAATTCGAAGTATCGCCTGGTATGAAGAACATTAATATGCTGAGACAATTAAAAGAGCGGATATGAGCAAATTCAACGTTGACAAATCTGGCTATTATGGAAAATTTGGAGGGGCATATATTCCGGAAATGCTCTATCCCAATGTTGAGGAGCTTAGGGCTAATTACTTGGATATCATTGGATCAGAGGACTTCCAAGCCGAGTTCGACCATCTCCTTAAAACATACGTTGGCAGACCTACACCACTCTATTTTGCAAGTAGGTTATCAGACAAGTATGGTACAAAGGTGTATCTGAAAAGGGAAGATTTGTGCCATACAGGCGCTCACAAGATCAATAATACTATAGGCCAAATTCTGCTAGCCAAGCGACTGGGAAAGGATAGAATTATTGCTGAAACTGGCGCTGGTCAACATGGAGTTGCTACCGCAACGGTATGTGCTCTGATGGGTTTAGAATGTGTGGTCTATATGGGTGAAATCGATATGGCTAGGCAAAAACCGAATGTTGAGCGCATGAAAATTTTGGGAGCTGAAGTAAGACCCGCAACTTCGGGAAGCAAGACACTTAAAGATGCAACCAATGAAGCGATGCGACATTGGATCAATCATCCGGACGATACGCATTACATCATTGGCTCGGTGGTTGGTCCTCATCCATACCCCGATATGGTTGCAAGATTTCAATCTGTGATTAGTAAGGAGATCAAAAATCAACTGAGCAGCGCGGAAGGAATCTCCGCACCAAACTATGTGATTGCCTGCGTCGGAGGGGGAAGCAATGCAGCAGGTGCATTCTATCATTTTCTCGATAATACGGATGTGAAGTTAATTTCTGCGGAAGCGGCCGGAATGGGTTTGGGCACTGGCAAATCAGCAGCTACTACCTTCATAGGAAAGTCGGGTGTTTTACATGGCAGCAAAACGATACTGATGCAAACGGACGATGGACAAATCGTCGAACCATACAGTATTTCTGCTGGATTGGATTATCCAGGCATTGGTCCACTACACGCACACTTATTCGATTCTGAACGTACCTTCTTTCATGCGATCACAGATGAGGAAGCGATGATTGCAGGAGTTGAACTGAGCAAGCTTGAAGGAATCATCCCAGCTATAGAATCAGCGCACGCACTAGCTGTTCTCAGAAAAATGGATTTTGAAGCAAATGATGTTGTGGTCATCAATCTCTCTGGTCGTGGAGACAAAGATTTGGAGACGTACATTAAATGGGGGAAATACTAGGAATTGAGAATCAAGAATGGGAAATGAACAATGAATAGGATACGGGAAACTTTTGATCAAAAGGAGCGGATCTTGAACATTTACTACACTGCAGGGTTTCCGCAGTTGAACGATACTGTTAGGATTGCCCAAGCTCTGGAGAAGGGTGGAGCGGATATGCTGGAGATCGGAATTCCGTTTTCTGACCCAGTGGCGGATGGTCCAACGATTCAAGACAGCTCCAAGATTGCACTGGAGAATGGAATGAAACTGTCGCTGCTATTCGAGCAATTAAAAGAGTTGCGAAGCAAGGTTCAGATCCCCATTTTGTTGATGGGATATGTGAATCCCATTATTCAATTCGGGATTAAGAATTTTTGCTACAAATGTGCGGAAGTTGGAATTGATGGCACCATCATACCAGACCTTCCAATTCAAGAATACGAGGAGCATTACGCTACGCATTTTGAGGCAGCAGGTCTCACCAACATATTTCTAATCAGCCCAAACACAGACGCAAAGCGAATTGCAGAGATAGATGAGAAGTCCACCGGATTTATATACATGGTTTCTTCTGCGGGTGTCACCGGAGCTAAATCCGAAGTACAGGAAGGACAAAAGGATTACTTCGGGCGAATTAGAGAGATGAAATTGAAAAACCCCAAACTTATTGGTTTTGGTATTTCGAACAGCCAAACTTTTCACAATGCTTGCGAATTCGCCGAAGGAGCAATCATCGGTAGCGCATTTGTCAATCAATTAAAAGAAGATGACTCTGATGAGGGAATCGGAGATTTTATACATTCAATAAGAACACAATGATTATTCAATTAGAAAAGGGAATTGATGAGGAAGTGAGAAGTTCGGTTGAGAACCAACTGAAAGAATTGAAGTACAAGACCACTTCAGTTCGAACACAATTTGGCGAGTACCTAATCGGCACTGGAAAGAAAGCTTTTGACATTAGAAACATTGGACGAATTAATGGTATCAAGGATATACATGTAGTGTCAGATGACTACAAGTTGGTTTCCAGGAAATGGAAGGTAAATCGCACCCAAATTGATCTTGGTGACGATGTCAAAATTGGTGACGGTGTATTTTCTATTATGGCCGGACCATGCAGTATTGAGGGGGAGGAGAACATTCAGGATACGATTGATTTTCTGAAGAAAAACGATGTGAAGATTATGCGTGGTGGTGTTTTTAAGCCACGTAGCTCTCCCTATTCTTTTCGCGGATTAGGTATTGAAGGATTGAAGATGTGGTACAAGCTAGCGCGGGAGAATGGCATCAAAATCGTAACAGAAGTCATGCAGGTTTCGCAGATAGAGGAAATGGATGAGTATGTCGATATGTATCAGGTAGGAGCCCGAAATACGCAGAACTACAACTTGCTTGATGCGCTGGGACAGGTAGATAAACCTGTGATGATCAAGCGGGGTATTTCCGGAACAATTGATGAGTTGCTTCATAGTGCCGAGTATGTTTTCTCTGGAGGAAATGAGCGATTACTGTTGTGCGAACGAGGCATTAGAACATACGAGCGTGCATCCAGAAACACTTTTGATATTAACGCTATTCCCATTTTACGTGAGAAGTCACATCTTCCGGTTATCGCAGACCCTTCTCATGGCGTTGGTATCAGGGATTATGTAGAGTCCATTGCTATGGCCTCTACGGTTGCTGGTGCCGACGGAGTAATTTTTGAGATTCACACCAAGCCTGAAGAAGCATATTCTGATGGCCAGCAGACGCTAGATTTTGGAGAAAGCGCCCGACTGATAAAGAAACTAAATCAACTAAAGAACATTTTAAGCAGCTAATCAATAGCTTAACGGCAATCATGAAGCAGATCTACGAACATTACACGCAAGAAGACTTCGATGTATGGAAAATTCTGTTTGACAGACAGATGAAACAATTTCCTACACGTGCTTGCGATGCCTATAATGAGGGGCTGAAAATAGCTGAATTTGAAACTGGGCTTATTCCTAATTTCAAGGAAACCAATGCGATACTAAGGGAAACAACCGGATGGCAATTGGCAGTGGTACCAGGTATCGTGCCTGACTACACATTCTTTGAACTGATGGCAAACAAGCGATTTCCGGCTACCACCTGGCTTCGAAAAATGAAACAGTTGGACTACCTGGAAGAGCCAGATGTGTTTCACGATGTGTTTGCTCATGTGCCGCTACTCACCAATCAGCATTTTGTGAACTTTCTGGAGGAGCTGAGTAAAATTGGACTGAAGTACGTGGGCAATGATGAAGCTATCCAATTGCTGTCGAGAGTCTATTGGTTTACTGTCGAGTTTGGATTGATACAAGAAACCAATGGAATTCGAATTTATGGAGCTGGGATTCTTTCATCGGCAGGGGAGACACAATTCTCTTTGAGTGAGGAGCCGCCTAAACATGCTTTTGATATTGCACATATGCTTGAGACACCGTATCGAAAGGATATTTTCCAAAAGGAGTACTTCATTACAGAATCTTACGAGCAACTGTATAATTCAATTCCACTTGTTGAAAAGCTACTCGCTGACAAAGTGAGCCAACTTGCTTAAGGAAGTAGAAGAATTTGGAGCGGAAATGTGGATAAAGTGGTTGATAAGTAGGGTATAAGTAGGTTTAAAACTTGTTGATAATTAAGTAGTTAGGAGATTTGGAATTGTAAAATTAGAGGATATCTTAGTATTACCAAACGAGGGATAGGAGGCCGAAACGTAAGTTTCCAGTCAATCAAAGGGAAGTCGGATTAAATCTCGGTTTAATCAAACGAAGCTTGAACGGCTGTGACGAAAAACCGAACGGAAGGGCAACTGGAAGTAACGGAGTCGAAAGGAGTCTTAACAGTAATTTGGAGTTTTGTGAATACCACGGTAGTTGCAAAATTGGAAGGGTGAAATTCAGCAATGAATCTTCACCCTTTTTGCTTTTTAACCCAGTGAAAGCCATCTGTCAACCACACCCATCAACTATTTTTGAAAAAATAATATGATCAGCAAACAGAATACTGAAAAGGAAGTCTTTGTTGAAAATATGTTGGTAACCCAGTGTATAAGTAGGGTAAAAATGCGTGTGTAACTTGTTGATAATTTGATGGTTACAAAATTTGGAGGTGTAAAATTAGTGTATACCTTAGTATCACCAAACGAGAGATAGGGATCCGAAATGAAAGTTTCCATTCTATCAAAGGGAAGCTGATCAGAACCACGGTTTTGGCCAGCGAAGTTTGAGAGATTGAGAAGAAAGACCGAACGGAAGGGCAACTGGAAGTGACGGGTTCAGAAGGAAGACCGAACAATAATTTGGGGTTTTGCAGATGCTACGGCAGCTGTAGAATTGAAGGGGTGAAATTCAGCAATGAATC
>JBDVJN010000085.1:0-20388 GCA_039961455.1 Cyclobacteriaceae bacterium
GATGTTTGATAGCTTGGCCGTCCCACTGGGTAGAAGGTCGATAGACTTATTTTCTGAATTCAAGAGCTTGCGGACAAGGTGTTCGTTGTTGGCGAAAGACCCGTAATTGGAAGTATAAAAGGCTTCTCCGTCGAAGCTAAATGAACCTTCTTCGGAATTGCTGTCCCACGATGCTACTCCCTCGTCGGAGCCGAATTGTTCATTGACTGAGTCTTTGAAGTAGTTATGACCACTGATCGTGAGCTGATCAATCACGCCATTCTCATTGATTGTGAACGCTTCTTCATACCTGGGGCCTCTGCCTCGGTCATTGAATTCGAAGGTGTATCGATAGGTGCCGTTTTCGTCTCTACTACTGGTTTGAAGTCCGGCATCTTTATCTCCAAAAAAGATCTTGTAGGAGGCGTCAGCAAAAGATTTTTCTTCTGTTGGCGATTCGCAAAAGCTTAGCAGCAAAAGAGATGTTATGCAAATGGTTGGTAGGTACTTCATTTTCGTAGGTTGATTTTTCAAAAACCAAGTTAATGGTCTCCTTTCAAAACAGTCGCATCGGTAGCTGTAAAACTGAGAGACTCTGCTGCAGGCGAGGTTAAGAATCTCAACCTGGGCGTAGCATGTGACGTAATAGTCTCTGCAATCAGATTAGCTCGACATTAGTCGTCGTCACTACTCACTGGTTCTGGAGTGAACATGAAAGTTACTGCAGCTGACAGAAATCCAATTATTGCACCTAAAACTACATTGAAGGACTGCCCGGCTAATTCGTTTCTCTTAAGGTCGTTTTCAATGCCTTTTCTAATTCCTTCTTCTACAACAGCCCATAGTTTTCCTTTCTCTGTTTCTCCCATTTCTTTCATCTGCGTTAAGAAGCCTTTCGGGATTTCTATCTCTTGAGGATCATTACTAAAAAATGCAACTGAACCAGTGCCAAAAAAAAGTAATAAGTAAAGCACAAATAGAACTGTCAGGATTAAAGGCCTACTAAGATTTCCCTGTAGCACTTTTGTGATAAAATTCCTTCTTTTTGTTCCGGGGGATTTGTTTGCTTCTGCCATGATTTCCTTTTTGACTTAAAGTTTGTGAGAAGAGTAGACTCAATCAATACCTACATAAGGGTATATTCAAGATGTTTTTTGGATAAAATGATTAATCAATTTGACTAATCGAATATTTCCGATGCAGCTAACGCACCGTTCTTTTGATAACTTCTTCCGTCATTTGAAAAATACCCCAAAGTAGGTATTGCATGTGGTTGATGCAGGATCTACCTTGATATGGCAATAACCAACCGCTAATCATGAATTTTAGACATGTGTTCGTGTCCTTAGATCAACTGGACAATGCTATAAACCAAACGCTCTGAACTATGAAAAAAGATACTTTTGAAATCGGATTGTGCATGGCAGGGGCTGTCTCTGCTGGTGCGTACACTGCAGGTGTTGTAGATTATTTGATAGAGGCCCTGGAAGAGTGGGAGAAAAAAAGAGGACAAGAAGGAGTACCAACACACCATGTGATCATCAAGGCAATAGGGGGAGCATCCGCCGGAGGTATGACGGGGATTATTGCTGCCTCAGCCTTAAACAATGCCATAGAACCAATTAAGACATCCGATCCGAATGATTTGTTTAAGCCAAGACCCGAAAACAAGCTGTATCATTCATGGGTGGATCTTAGTGATGACGATATGTTTCCTCTCATGTTGGATAACGCTGATATTGAAGACGGAAAAATCTATTCGTTGCTCAATTCAAATTTCATTGATGAGATATCCAAGAAAGCGATGTTGGTTGATAAGGAGAATTGGATCGAGAGAAAATATGTAGACAATAACATGAAATTTTTCACCACCTTCACAAACCTGGAGGGATTGAAATACAACACTAAATTCAGGGGAAACCAGATTTTTGATGACTACCTGATTTCCCGGCATAATGATTACGGTGCATTTGTTCTCAATACATCGCAGACAGGATATAAAGATGATGGATGGATACCCGTCGATTTCCAAAATGATGTAAATCTGGATCTGGTGCGTCATGCATCAATGGCTACAGGCGCATTTCCGGTAGGGTTAAGATCCAGAAAGATCAAGCGAGACAAAAGCTATGTAAATGACCATAAGTGGCACAAGGACATAACAAGCAGAAATCCAGTAAGTGATATTCCCTATGAAGCACTCATTGTAGATGGAGGAACCATTAATAATGAACCGTTTGAACGAGTGAAAGAACTGCTTTCAGGTGTTGACAAAAACCATGAAAAGTGTAGCTCGACGGTGATGATGATAGATCCTTTTCCAAGTGAGGCAGAAAAATTTGATGTAGATGATGATGGACTTTTCCAGGTGATAGGAGCAACGCTCTCAGCTATGCTGGGTCATTTGCGGACCAAGCCGGAAGTGTTAGAAGAAGCGCTGGAAGATGATGACGCAAGTCAGTTTCTGGTAGCTCCAAGAAGAAAGATTAATGGTGAATGGAAGGAAGGTTCCCGGGCAATAGCCTGTGGGTTTCTTGGTGGATTCGGTGGCTTTATTCACAAGGAGTTTCGCATTCATGACTACTTTCTTGGTAGAGCCAATTGCGAGCGTTTTCTGAGGGAGCATTTTACCGTACCGATCGATACGTCTAATCCGATTTTTGTCGATGGCTATAAGGATATACCAAAAGATCAATTCGTCTCTGCCGATGGCAAATGGCGACAGATTATTCCAATCTTCACACCGAAAAAGAACGAGATGTACATGCCTGATTTTTCTGGTGGTAGTAATTGGCCAGTAAGAAATGAAAAGGATGTGGACCGATTCAAGAAGCTCATCAAGAAACGGGCAGGCAAAGTGATTATGAATATGGTGGATTATAGTTGGAAGCAGCGTCTTCTGTTGAGTATTGGTAACTGGGTGGTAATAAAAGGAAAGCTCGCCAACGCAGTTCTGGGTACCATTAAATCATCCATGAAAGAACATAAATTACTTAAGTAGCGCGAGGAAAAATTGGATGGACTGTAGGATTTGTGATTTGATTTTTGAGAGGGGAGTAGCAACGACCTAAGTCCAGAGTCGGTTCGATTTATATGAAGAGCTCAGCGCTAGATCTAGAAGAATAGCAACTATGATTGAAGTATTTGTTATTTTCAAGCACTAAGAACTTGATCACCACCCACTGTGCCTAAAAAATCCAGAAGAATATTTAGAGCAGCATTGTTCGCCGCTCTTTCCGTTGTAGTGATTAATGTACTTGCGGCACTCCTTGGGGAATCACTCAAAGAATTTTTCAAAGAAACCTTTCCTGGCTATTTCCCAATATTGGTTGCTGCGATATTCTTATTGGTCTTCTTTATTGAATTTCTACGATCGATGGAGGGAGAGAAACAGGGGGAGAAAGAGCAGGAGGAGCGAGAATATAGGCAACTTCTACTAGGTAATTTAAAGGATGAGTATCAAAAGCGATTGAAGGAAAAGCTTAAAGACCAATCCAAGCTAAACATTCCTCTAAACGCAAAATTCACTACCCAAGGTACCAGTGAAAAGACCATCGAGGATTTCTTCATAGAAAGTTCAATGACCGATGTAGAGGACCTGGAAGAGTTGTTTCGTTTATACAATGAGAAGATCAAACGACTACTCATCCTTGGTGAACCAGGATCCGGTAAATCCATTCTGCTACTACGATTGAGCTTATTGTTTATGGAGTTAGCTGAAAAAGATGAATCTTATCCTATTCCACTCATATTGAATTTGGTCACCTGGAGAAAATCTTACGATACGTTTGAAGAATGGTTAGAGAAAGCTCTGTCTTATGATTTCGGCTCCTTCTCGATTCCGAAGAAGTACATTGAAGAATTGCTGAATACAAGAAACTTCATCCTCTTGCTTGATGGATTTGATGAAATAAACAAAGACGATCGCCTGACATGTTTCGAAAAGTTGACTCCCTATTTAAAAAAGGCAAGTCGAAATAAAGAAAACCTGCATCCCGAATTAATTGTGAGTTCCCGAATCTTTGAATATGAATCGGGTCCCGATGCACCTGTCTTTGCAAGCATCAAAATTCAACCACTAGGAAAAAAGGATATAGATAATTCTATTGAGCCACTTGTTGCGCAAAATGATCCGGACGCCAGAAAGTTAAGTACGGCGCTTGAGACTCATCCCAATCTTTACTATGCATTGAATTCTCCGTTCTTTTTGCATATGACGCTGTTCATAAATCTGACAGATGTCTCATTTGATTTAAGCACTGAAAGCACCATGCTCTTGAGGGAGCAGATCACAAATGAATATGTGAACACAGAATTAAAAACCATAGCCAAATACAAAAAAGAAAAAATGAGAAAATGGCTTGGATGGCTGGCCTATCAAATGCAACAGAAGACCGGTAATGTGAAGTTCGAATTGGCAGACATGCAACCAGATTGGGCCTCAAAAAAATCTAGGTATCACCTAGTGCTTGGTTCCTTGACAATGATTCTTTTACTTATTTTTTTAGATATTCTAATCTTTAATTTACCTACAGATCAAATCCTGGCAATTGACATATTAGCATTCTTTGGCTTCATAGCGATCATGTTCATTGGTTCTATCTTGAACATGATAACATTTAAACTGATAAACCTAGTTGTGCCCAAGACATTCAAAAGCATTTATCAATGGATGGAAAGTCAAAAAAGTGTTGAAATTAAAACGAAAGAATTCACACGGTTTAGTTTGAAGAAATTCGACAAGAAAAAATTCAAAAAGACTATGATCTCATATACCATTTTTTTGTTTGTATTGTTTCCAATCATTGTGGTTTTTGATCCTGACAATAATGATGTATCATTTACTGAGCTTCCAGTTGTGGGATATTTAGCAATGGCACTGTTTGGATTAAGTTTGGCAAGTTTGCTTGGTTTTTTTGAAGCAACTTTTCATACTGAATCTTTTTTCAAAATATAGAGTGCCTATCAACGATTCATTCAGGAGTATAAAAAAGATCTAGTAAGTATGGGGTTCGTAATGCTGTTTATTATTGGAATATTAGGTGTTGTAAGTTTCGATACTTATCGTGGTTTTGTTGTCATGATTCCATGCACGATCATCTTTGCGATTTTATCAGGATCTTTGTTTAGAATGTTATGTCTTCAACTCACAATTTATCTCGAACACAAAATACCTTTCAAATTTGCTGGTTTTTTGAATCAAGCATCTGATCAGTCCGGTATACTGATAAGAGAAGGAGGGAGTTGGCGCTTTCGTCATCAGATCATCCAAGATGCATTGTCAGATAATTATGAGACTCGTCACATTGAATCTCGTGTCACAGTTCGCAAACGATTCAGTCGGTGGTTTTCCAAAAACATTTCAGTGAAATTTATGAAAAGGATCAAAGGAAGTTCGGACAATTAAGCTTTGTATTGAAAGTGTAAGCCTCTCCGAGCGCTTCGAGCATCCCCCGCTAGCGCGAGCATGTTGCTCGTGCTTTAATGCATAAAGGTATGAGCTGAATGCTCGCACCAGCAGTGGAAATTTAGTTGCAAAAGAATAATCCCATCCTAGGCGGAGAATGTTCTGCATCTATTCTATTTATTTGTTTTCGAAGCTAAAGGGAGCAATTAGGCTATGTAAAATCGTAGGAGTAACCTACGATCAGATAGAGATGGAGAGCGAATGTTGGGATCATTTCAAACCTTGTGATTAGTGTCACTCAACCAGATTACCATGATGCGCAATTAGTTGCCATTTTTCTTCTGTCTGGTTCAGAAAGTCTGTTCGCCTAAATGTCCTTTTATAGTCCTTTTCGTGG
Source organism: Cyclobacteriaceae bacterium (assembly GCA_039961455.1). Classification (GTDB taxonomy): domain Bacteria; phylum Bacteroidota; class Bacteroidia; order Cytophagales; family Cyclobacteriaceae; genus Ekhidna. The sequence goes on from JBDVJN010000085.1 coordinate 5,784, forward strand.
GAATCTCTCACAATATATGATATGTAGTAGTGAACGATCGCTGCATTGTTGTGGATTTTGATATCAATAAGATTTGCCTCATAAAAGATTACTTCTAATCGCTGAAATTGGTCTTCCAACAATTGTCTGGTTACTTTCTTTCCCCGATGTGTAGGTGAATCGTGAAACCAGCCACTGTAGCCAGCGTGATGATACTCCATATAACCATCTAAATCCCGCTCCGCCCACATGCTCCAGGAGTTTTTCACATTCTGCCATATGGCTGCATGCCCTGTAGGGGTTTGCTGAGAATAAGCCTGAATGGATAATAGGAGCAGGCCAAGACAAAGCAACATGTACTTCCATTTGGTTTGCATCCCCTTTCCTGATGTAATATCAGATTGGTTTTTCGTAATACTCATATTGGATTAAGTTATCAGAGAAATTAAGAGTATCTAACGAAAAGCTTCACGTATAGATGTCTCACAAAAACATGGATAAATGAGTATTCATCTCAATGACTCCCATTCTTCTTTGGTAGCTTCTGCTTTTTGATATTCCATTAGGGCCACCCATTGACCGTTTCGTTTCACAAGGAGTATCTCGAAATGGGTGTAACTATCGCCCAGCGTTTTGCCGGAGGACGTTTCGATAGAGGTGTAATGGTAGATTCCTTTTTCAAAAGCGGTGATGTCATTGCCAATGCGTTTAGCGAAACGGAATTCAAGGGTGTTGGCTCGTTTACCTTGGTTCACCTCCATGATTTCCTTTTTCCACCGATACTTAAATGCCTCGGAAATGGCAATGGTCGTATCCGGTTTCACCAGCACTGCATCTGGATGATAGAGGGCTTTCATGCCATCAAAATCGCCTTCCTTGGCCGTTTTAGCTAGTGCGGCCCAGTAACGGTCCAGTTGGGCTGTTCGATTGTCTTGTAGGCTATCCTCTCCGGTAGAATCTGCTGCTTTTGCTTGGTATGTCATGACAAAACCTACCAGAACGATAAAGAAATACTTCATTGGTCAATGATTTAGTTAGCAGTAAACTAGCTCAGATCAGTGATATACCTGTAAAAAGCCTTTGAATATATGCGAGCGCTAGCTGTTCAAATCTTATCTTAGTAAATAGTGTTTCACAAACCGAAGAGTGGGGGAGTCTCACAAAATGGATGGAAAAACTGCTAAAATATACCGGTAAGGACATACAGGAAATTGATATGGATCCATGGTTAGAGCAAAAACCAGAAGGTTTAAGGCCGATTGCCATAAAGTGGTTTACTGCCATCAAGAGATGTGGGGCTGATGTCGAGGATATTTTCCATGATGACTACCCCATCGGATGTGTAGATAGTGCGCCCTTTGCTTATGTCAATGTCTTCTCATCGCATGTAAATGTTGGTTTTTTTTATGGTGCGGAATTGCCTGACAAAGCGGGGCTACTCGAAGGAACAGGGAAACGCATGCGACACATCAAGTTGAGGCCAGATTCGAACTATGATGACAAGGAGATTTCAACACTTATTGCTTTGGCTTACATTGATATAAAGCAACGATTACTTCTTGAATAATTTGTAATCAAAAAATCAAAAGCAATAATGAAAATATGCTTGTTTCAGCTAGTATTCGATTGAAACACGTGCCTATTCTTGGGGGTTTAATGAAGAACGCCTTACTTAGTATTCAGTAAATTGAAGCTGCTAAATATTGATCCCATGAAATTACTTTGCCTCTTGTCACTTCTGTTATTGCTTAGCTTTTCGCACTGCAACGTGAAGGATACTGTTGATGAACTATTTGTTGATATTTCCGGTAATGTTTCGGATGATGGTGAGGCTGTCGAAGGTGCCTTAATCATTTTGCTAGACAGCCCCAATATTACGGATGGTGTTTCTCTGTCTAACGGAAGTGTTACTAACGCCAATGGGAACTACACGATTGTCAATGCAGCAGAAGGTGCCTATTATGTTGTGGCCGTTGACGATGTTAATAACAATTTCGAATTTGATAAGGGTACGGATCGATTTGGCTTCCACGGGGTTGACCTAGCTCAAGTTAGCCTTTTGCCAGTCCAAATTAGCGTTTCAGCAGAAGACGTAGAAAACATAGATATTACTTATCTCATCAATTAGTGAGAAGAGCTCGTCTTAGAATTACGAAGGGAGCGATATGCGGTGTGGTTTAACTGAACAGAAGCGTCTCATAAAACGAACTTAATGGAGAATCATTTCTACTTCTTTTCGTACGGGTCTAATTTATTATTTGAGAGGATTCAAAAAAGGACTCCCTCCGTGGAAGTGATTAAGCAGTTTAAGATTGATCAGTTTGAGCTGGTGTTCAATAAGAGGAGTAAGGACGGTTCTACCAAGGCCAATATTGTTCAGTCTGACATTGCGTCTTCTGTATATGGAACCATCAAGAGAATTGAGAAAGCAGAGAAAAAAAATCTTGACAGAGCGGAGGGACTTGGCTATGGTTATGATCTAGAATATTTCGAAACCACCCTACATGATGAGATCATTTCTGTGGGGTATTACATTGCCAGGGAAGAAAAATACCTGATGGAAGGCAAACCCTATGATTGGTATCTTGACTATGTGAGATTTGGAGCTTTGCAAAACCAATTTCCGAAAGAATACATCAGCATGCTAAACTCGGTAGAAGGTGACGTTGATAAAAATGGGCTAAGACGAAAAGAGCATGATTTGGTCTTGTCACCATATCGATGAATAGTAGGGGCCTTGGGCTGAATCCTTGCATTCAAACTAAAAATAGTACTCAGATCTAGTGAAAAAAAACCCGCCATTACAGCGGGTTTGTCTTTTCAGAACGATCTCTTGAAGGTTCCTTTTGATCATGATGGTCACTTCTATGATAGCACTCGTGGTGATGTCTGTGCCATCCCCGCTGATTCCAATGATCCGTGCCTACCATAAAGGTGAATGCTGAAAAAGTGATGCCAGCAGAGAGCAGGGCAACTAAAAATCGATTTCTCCTTTTCATGATTCTTCTGTTTTAGTTCCCCCATTTTTCCATCCATGTCCACATCGTCCGTGAACGTTTTCCTTGAACGAAGTATACTCTTCGTCACTCATGCTTCGGATCTTATCCGCATATGCCCAACCCGTTGGCCCATAGTATCGTCTCCCGCGGAAAAAGCGAAAGATAAAACCTAGCAATAAAAAGAATACCACCAACTTCAATGCGAAGAAGGGTACCCAAAACAGCGCAGCACCTAGTAATGCGCCGAATACAATTGTTTTAATGATTTGATTATTCATTTTCCTAATTAATTTTTGTTTCAATCAGGAAGACGAAGCAGGCTAACTTTTACTCTAAATATTTTTCATTTTTTTTCTTCACCATGATTTTGGGGTTCGCACCGCTGTTTCCAGGCCTGCTTAAAGTGCGCTCGTTCTTCATCACTTATGCTGCGCCATTTGCTGTGCCGCGAGCGGAACTTGCGGGGAGGACCGCCGAACGGTTTGAAGCCAAACAGGATTTTGCTCAAAACGAATATGCCCAACGCTTGCCAGAAAGTGATGGTATTGATCTCCAGAACAGGGGAGAGAATTGTGTTCCAGAGCCACATCACTACGAAAGAGAATACGGCTAATGCCATTACGATTAGGATGGGGATGAATATGGGTTTTGGAGGTCTCATTTTACTATGGAAGTTATCAAATTCTAAAAATTATTAAGGTCGTCATAAAATTGTTGTAACTGATTACGGAGGTGCTGGACTGCATAACGCTTGCGCGAAATAATGGTCTTTATGCTTTCGTCTGACTGGTCCGCAATCTCCTGGAGTGTACGGTCCTCCAGCTCGTTTTGCACGAATACGTCACGCTGCTTGGGAGGTAATTCGTCCAGCGTACGGAAGAGCTCTTCCCAGAACAACTCCCGGAAAAGTTCATCGTCAGGGAGCTCCTGATGTACAAGCAGCGAAAATTCGTCGTCCCCGTCTTCGGTTGGCTCGGGCTTTTTCTTGCGGTAGCTGTCCGTGATCTTGTTACGCGCTACCCGGTGCAACCATGCATTGATGTTCTCGATCTCGTCGAGGTTCACAATTCGGCTTAGCTGGTACCAGACTTCCTGCAAGATGTCTTCAGCTTCTTCTTGTGAACTGACACGGTTGCTGATGAACCCCATCAGGTTTTTTCCATACGTCGAGATGGTGTTGAGCAGACGGTTGGTGCCTTTTGCCATTGCAGATGGAAATTAATCAATATTTCTACAGCTGCCTCCGGTTTAGAATGAGTATGAATTGACCTGCTGATATTACTTCAGAATAAAAAGCTAAGAGAAAGAATTCTGTTTGGTTCAGATTACTATATGATGGAGCGGGTGAAGAATCTAGAAAGAATTAACTCTATCAAACTGCGAAGTGCATTGGGCGAGACCCTTTTTAAACAAATTGCAGTCGATAATGTAAGAAGGTATCTGGATTATGAATAAGCAGAAAGTGGAAGTGCGATAGGACGAGATCGCTTCACTTGTGTTCGCGATGACGGTTTTTCTTGTGGTTTAGATGAATGAACAATTGCACGTCATTGCGAGGGAGGTACGACCGTGGCAATCGCTATTCCCAGGACTCTGTTCGAAGTTTGCATGGTGGGAACTGCATCAGGGATAGTAGTGGAGCCCGGCAGGGGAGGACCTCATGCGTTGGCCGGCCTTGCAGCGAATAGCCCGCCCGGATGCCCCTAAAACTGTTGGAACTTAATTCGTTGACATCTAGTTAAAATTCTGGGAGTACTCTGAGCAACCTGACGTATCTTCGGCACCAATTTTTTATATCCAACTTTTTACTATTTTTATCGCATGAGCTACGATGTTTCCCATTCTACCAAAAATGCCAGTCAATACGCCAAACGATACGGCGATCTACCTATGTGGGAAGCGGCTGAGCTGGATGAATTGCCTACCTATCACGTTTCGGGGTTTGATGAACCCGATCTACCGGTCATACTGAACGACGATCCTGAAAACGTCAACTTCGCGCATTGGGCTTTTATGCCGTTTGAGTTTGCCCCGCAGATCAAAGGCAAACCTATGAATACGCTCACTGCCAGGGATGATAGGATTTTTACGGAGAAAAGTATTTATCGGGATGCCGCGGAATCAAGACGTTGCCTGGTGATGTTGGATGGTTTTTTTGATCACCACAAAAAGGACGATATAACATATCCTCACTACGTCCAGATGAAAACGAAGGAACCGTTTATGGTTGGCGGCCTGTGGCAAACATTTACCGATCCGAAAGACGAGGTTGAAACGAACACCATCACATTGGTGACCGGGCCGGCAAATAAGGAAATGGCCTGGATTCACAACGAAACCCCGTATACGCCAGAATCCAGGATGCTTTTTATCGTGGAGAAAAAGGATGATGAAACGTGGCTACATGGTAGTCCTGAGGAAGCGAAAGAATTGATCAAACCATTGCCGGACGGACTGCTTGACTATTACCCTTGTCAGCCGCTTAAGACAGTCAAAAAGCTGAACAGGGTGTATATGGGGAATGTCTCTGGTTTGCTGGAAAGAAAGCGCTACAAGGAACTGGAGTAGGTAGAGGTGGCCTTAGACGTCAAGCTCCAACTACAGTTTCATGTTCAAAGCTGATGAGAAAGTCTACAAGGTTGTCTTCTGTTTTCAGGCCCAGCTTTTTTCTCAGTCTGTAGCGAGCAGTTTTCACGCTGTCTGATGATATTCCCAAAATACTTGCAGATTCCTTGACGTTCATATTCAACCTCAGTAGGCCGCAGAGTTTTAAGTCGGCACTTCCAAGATCCGGGAATGCTCTTTTTAGCAATCCAAAAAAGCCATCGTGCATTTGGTCAAACGTAAGTTGAAAGGTTTTCCATTCTTCGTCAGACCGGAAGGTGTTGTCTACAATTTGATTGATACGATTGAGTTGTTTGTTCACCGATGAATCCGATTGCTTTTTTAATTCGTTGATCTGATCCTTGAAACCTTCCATGATCTGATTCTTTTTAATGAAACTGAGCGTGTAGGAGAAGATTTCCTTGTTTTTCATAGAAAGCTCAACTTCAAGTTTTCGCAGGCGAAGCTCAGCTTCGAGCACATTCTTCTTGTTTCGGTAGCGAATCATTGAGACAATAAAAACGGCTATCAGTATGGCAGAAATCAATAAAAACCAGGCAAGGTTCTTTTTACTTTTCTCTTCCACTCTTTTTCGTTCTAATTCAGCTAAGTCTGCTTCTTTTTTTGCTGTTTCGTACTTGATATTTAGTTGATCGATTTGTTTGGCAACTTGCTCACCTCTTTGGCTCTTGTCCATCTCTGTCTCCTTGACTAAATAGGTGTATGCGTCCTGATAATCTTCTCTAGCCAATGCCAGTTCCTTCATATATATGTAGGCATCCTCCATTCCTGACATGGATTCTGCGAGTTTGGCTGTTGACAAGGCACTGTCCAGATACATTTTTGCCTGAGGATATGCTTCAAGCAGCGTGTAATACTTCCCGAAATTTCCCAGAATAGTGCTCAACAGATTATTGTCGTCGTGCGGCTCTAAAAAATTCAACGCATAGGACAAGTGGTCGTATATGTCATCTAAATCCGATTTCCTCAGATCAGTGGATGATGCTATGTTTTTGAGCAAAATATGCGTGATGTTGTTGTGGATTCTCGCCACTCCAACGGAATCCTGCAGGTTACTTCTGATTGTCAATCCTTCGTTTAGAAAGAGAAAGGCCGAATCAGTTAAATTGATATCGCCATACAAGGTACCGAGGTTGTTTAGCGTCCGTCCAACATTTATTGAGTCTTCAAAATCTCTTAACAATTGAAGGCTTTTTAATAAGTATGATTTCGATTCGATCTCACGCCCATCGAGTTCACTATAGATAGTGCCAATGTTCATCGTTATCAAGGCAACTCCTCTCTTAGCCCCTGTCAGATCATAATACCTGGTGGCTTCTAAATAGTGCTCTACAGCAAGATCGTACAGATCTCTTTGCCAGAACGAAATCCCAATAACATGATTGGCTCTCCCTTTTCCAATATCAATGTCCCATTCATTGGCCTTTTCTAAGGCCAGTTCTGCGAGTTGTTGTGTGACCACCGCTTCAGTGGTAAGAAAGCTGAAAGCCGTGTCACAAAGCCACACGATTGTTTCTTCAGTGGGTTCCTTTTCTTCAAGGATCGAGCTGATCTCTTCGATTTGTGGAAAAGCAATAAGTGTTTTACAACATAGAAAAAATAGAACGAGTGATCTGACCATGGTGGGGTGAGGTGGTTACAGAGTGAATTAGTCAACTGGATCGATTCTCAAAAGTACCATTTAAGAATTCGGTTGTAAACTGTATGTTACATTTTTTTACGTAACGAACTCGTTTGAAATGAGTTTAAGCGAGCGTGTGTGCAACACCTGCAATGCTACGTTGAAAAAATCTATACATTTAATGTGCGTCTATCATTGATGGCATGATAAAAATGTACCTGGTATGAAAGCAATCAACAAAATCAATATACTTGTTTCTCTTCTCTTTTTGTCTGCTGTTTCCTACAGCCAGGAATCTGAGGAGCCAGAATCTCCTAAGACAGTCCCTGAACTACAAAGTGCCATTGAAAAAGTACTGGAAGAAACTGGAACACCTGCAGCAGGCGTGGCCATGGTTCATGGAGATAGCGTTGTTTGGGTAGCTGGACTGGGTCAGGCTAATATTGAAAACGAAGTGGCAGCGGACGAAAACACCATGTTCCGAATTGGCTCCACCTCTAAAATGTACGCTTCGCTGTCCATTCTAAAGTTGCAGCAGGAAGGTCGTGTAAGCCTGAAAGACAAAGTCCGGGATTTAGTTCCGGATGTTGAATTTGAGAACCCGTGGGCGGAAACAGCTCCCATTCTTGTAGAGCATCTGCTGGAACACACCACGGGCTGGGACGACATTCATTTAACGGAATATGCCTTTCAGCTGCCTGATAGTAGCCGGCTAAAGGAGGGGCTCGATTACCATCCGCACTCCAGAATCTCTCGGTGGATGCCTGGAACACGTATGTCGTATTGCAACTCCGGCCCGCCAGTGGCCGCATACATTGTAGAAACAATTACAGGTCAGAAATTTGAAGACTATGTTCAGGAGACCTTTTTTGACCCTATGGGTATGGAGAATATGTCCTACTATAACACAGAAGCGTACAAGAAACTTGGAGCATCACTCTACATACGTAGGAGACCACAAGAGTATTGGCAGATCATCATGCGACCTTCGGGGTCCATCAATGCATCAGCAACGGACATGGCCAAAATGGTTCGCTTTTTTCTCAATAGGGGTCGGGTAGATACAGTACAAATCATTAGTGAGGAGTCTCTGAAACGTATGGAGACCTCTGCTACAACGATTGGAGGCAGAGCAGGACTGGAATATGGATATGGTTTATCGAACTATTCTTCATCATTCAGGGGTTTTGTCTACAGATCACACAATGGCGGAGTGAATGGGGGAGCTGCCGATTTTTCATATCTCCCAATGCATAATGTTGGCTATGCCATCATGATCAATTCGGGAAGCGGTGCTGCACTCCGCCGTATTGGTAATCTCATCCGTGAATTTCAAACCAAAGACCTCGTGGCCAATGAAAAGGACTGGAGTACAGCAACTAGTGAGGGAATTGCAGGATACTATACACCAATAAATCCCAGAAATCAGACATTCTATTTTTTAGAGCGCTTGCTAAATGTGGAGAAAGTGTGGCAGAAACAGGATACGGTTTACCGTCAGGATCTGTTGGGTGGCAATGTTACAAAATACCTGCAAAAAGGTGACAGAGAGTATATTTCACCGGAGACTGGAAAAATCAGCCTGGTACGGGTAGAGGATCCATTGGATGGAGATGCCATTCAAGCGAATACGGACGTGCTCAAGCGCTCGTCTGCTTGGTTTGTTTTTGGTCAACTGATCATTGGTGGTCTATGGATTTTATTAGTGATCAGCTCCATGATTTTCGGATGCATATGGGCGATTCGTTACTGGATTGGTACAATCGAAGGAGGATCAAATATCTGGGTGCGCTTATGGCCTCTGATCACCAGTTTCCTCTTCTTAGTGGCAGTTATAGCATTTATGATAGGAAGTATCGATCCCTTTGCGCTATTAGGAAGGGTGAGTGTTATCTCTATTTCTTTGATGATATTGACGATTTGTTTTGCGGTTGGGGCTGCATGGTCCGTTTTCTATATCTATAAAGAACGAGGCGCAACGATCAACAAGATCATTTACTGGCATTCTGCAATGCTAGCGGGACTGCACATGGTTGCGACTTGCTATTTGCTCTGGCATGGTGTGATCGGCATTCGAATTTGGAGCTAGAAACTCCAACTAGTACTCGTTTGGAATGCCTGCTTTTATTCCATCTTTTTGGTGGTTGCTTGAAAGTGTAACCATTCATGCTCTTATCAGTACTTAGATCAATCCATGCAACTTTATGTGTGCGCGTGGGTCTATAGGCTATAAACTTACAACATGAATTGATATGAAAAAGCTCAAAGCAATCTTCGTAATGGTCGGACTAGTGACCGGAATTGTTTCCGTGTCAGGACAGGAGAGAATCACAAAGAAGTTTACTGGAATTGATGAAATTGAAATTTCTGTGAGTTCCGGTGACGCCATTTTCAAGAAATCATCGAACAATGAAGTCTCTGTGGAACTGGTCCATACGTTCAATATCGAGTATGTCCCCTCGTTCAGACAATCTGGATCAAAGCTGGATATAGATGACAAGGAAGCTGGAGGGAGATACAACAGCTATAGTGGGTCCGCAACATGGACATTTTACATTCCTGACAACATCAATGTAGAATTTGAAACAGGATCGGGTGATGCGGAGATTGCAGGCCTGTCACTGGAATTCGAAATGAGCTCGGGCTCCGGTGACTTTGACATTACCAATTCCAAGGGCGAAATTGAAATCAAAACGGGTTCCGGAGACATTGACGTGAGGAATGTAGAAGGTGATCTGGAATTTAGCACGGGGTCCGGAGACATCGAGCTAGGGGATGTTGTTGCTTCCATCAAGGCAAGCACGGGGAGTGGAAGTGTGGATGCTGATGACATTGAAATAAGTGAAAGGAGTTCATTTAGCTCTGGTTCTGGCGATGTAGCGGTAACGCTTGCAAAAACACCGGATTTCGATCTTTCCGTTAGCAGTGGATCGGGTGACGCAACCCTGGATTTTAATGGCAATCAGATGGAAGGTGTGGTGGTCATGCAGATCAACAAGGAGCGAGGAAGAATTCGTGCACCCTTTGACTTTGATTCAGAAGAGGAATTAGGTGAAGGACGTAATACCAGGCTAAAGAAGACCAAGAAATTTAGCGACAAGGACATTCGAATTAGCGTACGTTCTGGTTCTGGAACCGCAGAAATTAACAAGTAGACATCGTATCTTATTCTCCCTTCAGGCCTGATAATGTAGCTTATTAGCTCATTATCAGGCCTTTTGCTTATCATCCAGCGGGGAATGATGATATGAATCGACGATGACAAATCTGCAACAAAAGTGATATATGTAACCTTTTTGTAGATTCTGAATCTAATCTTTGATTCACTAGAATAAATGAGAAAGATATGAAACGGAAAGAGTTTATTAAACGAAGCGCTTTTGCGATGGCGGCAGGCTTACCATTCGCAATGATCATCCAAAGTTGTGGCAGCGACGATAGCGCTGATCCAGAGGAAGAAGAAGAAGAGGAAAAAGATGATGATGGCGGTAGTACAGGTAGTACTGCTAATTGTTTAGAAAATGGCACCACCGTAGACATTGGGTCCAACCATGGGCATTCACTGACGGTGTCAAAAAGCGATGTAGAGAGCGCCAGCACGAAGACTTATTCAATTCAGGGAGGCTCTGGTCACAACCATCAAGTGACTATCTCATCCAGTAATTTCCAGCAGTTGCAGCAGAACAAATCGATCACAGTTAATTCAAATTCAGGTGGCGGACATACACATTCTGTCTCTGTTTCTTGCGCGTAGGTTTGAAGGTGGTGTCAAGCTATTGGCCATAGGCTTCCAGTAGCTTGCCTCTTGTACTTGCAACTCTTCCATCAAGCCTTTGCCAATTCTTTACAGGCCTTTACGAGCACGTCCAATTCAGCCGTTGTTGTGTAGATATTCGGGCTAATTCTACATCCAAAGACATTTGCACCATCAATGGCAACTGTGTAAATATTGTACTGATCCAGAAGCGTTTTCGCGAAATCGTGTGGTTTCATTCCTTCGATCCCCACATTTCCTATTCCGCAATGCCTGGAAGGATCTTTCGGCGTATTTAGATTCACTCCGGGAACATCTCGCACTCTGCTCGTCCAATAGGTCTGAAGGTATCGCAGACGTTCTTCCTTCCTGGCACCTCCAATTGCATCATGGTAGTCGATCGCGTTGTTGATTGCCAGATCAGTATGTACTGGATGGGTACCAATGTGATTCAGTGAGTGTATGTCTTCCGGGTCTCGTTTTCCCTCCGCGAGCAGCGGCCACACTTCATCAACGTTCCCTTTTTTCACATAAAGCAAACCAGCTCCTAATGGTGTACTTAGCCATTTATGAAGGCTTGAGCCGTAGTAATCACAGTCAAGGTCAGGAATGTTGAATTCGAAGTGACCGAACGCATGGGCACCATCGACCAATACTTCTACTCCCTTGCTGTGCGCCATGTCACATATTTTGCGAATGGGAAGGATTTGCCCTGTTATGTTAATGATATGGCAGACCATTAGCAGTTTGGTCTTCGACGTAATCGCAGAGGCATACAAGTCCACAATCTCTTCATCGGAAGTAGGGTGGTTGGGTACCGAGATTATTTTGTTTACTACTCCGTAGCGCTTTTCCGCCAGTTTGAATTGGTTCAGCATGGCTCCATAGTCCTGCTCAGCCATCACTGCTTCATCTCCTGGTTTCCAGTCTTTCCCCGTAATCACCATGTCCAGCGATTCGGTGGCATTCCTGGTAATCACTACTTCCTCGGCACTGCATCCGCCCATGTTCGCAAGCCTTGCGGCTGTGGCGTCTTTGTTTTCCCACTGCACCGTCCGCATGTACCAGGAGCCCTGGTAGTTGACTTCTTTTACGTGTCCAATGAAATGATTGAGTGTTTCCTCTGGCAGGAAGCAGTAGTATCCGTTTTCCAGGTTGATATAGTCAGGTTTCAGCTTGTATCCAGCACGAATGTTTGTCCAAAATTCTTGGTCCGAAGCAAGCTGTCTCGCTGGGATATGCTCAACGCTGGAAAGAAGCTGGCCAAAGGCGGAAGCTCCGGGTGTCGCAACAGCACCAATGGCGAGAATCTTTTTTAGAAAGGTTCGTTTTCTCATGATCAGATAGGTTTAGTATAAATGTAGGAAAAATATTAACACTCCGAAGACACTTGTTCACGCAGTGTAATTGGAAAAAGTCCTCACTGGAAAGTACAATGGCCTGCCGTCACGCCAGAAATTGTGTATTCCTTCAAGGCCTAATCCTCGGATAGGAGATGGCTCTCCCACTGTCTTTTGATGATTCTTAGTAGTGCCGGGTAAACGATCAACCATCGAAATGGCTTGATGAGCAACATGTATAAACGCCCGAAGGTGCCCTTGGGCTTTACGTAAATGGTCATCTGCACCGTAAAACTGTCGTCTGCCAGTGGCACGCGTCCAAGGTGTATTGCAGCATGAACTGTGGCATTTTCAATTTCCGACAAGAATTCTTGCTCCAATAAATAGACGGGAACAAAGCTGTGGTCTCCAGGATCAGGAAGCTGTTCGAAAACCAGGTCATTTGCAGTGGCATACCGTTCGCGAATACTACCCGGAACTAGCAAGGTAATCGCCGCTTTTTCATCCCAGCGGAACAGGCGTCCCAGGAAAAAACGGAAGCGAAATAGCCATCCTGCCAACCCTTTAAGCTCTACTTCTTCGATCGCTTTCCAAAATTGCTGTAGGAGCTGTTTGAAGCCATGTTCTGGTTGCAAGGTCACGGGCAATCTCCATACATCCTCTATCTGAAAATCAGCCATGAGTTGATGTGCTACCCAATCGTATCTCTGATGTTCTTTTGGATCAATTCGCATGATGAGGTGCAAAGATGGCACAAAGTAGTTGGGAAAGTAGTCAGTACAAAGTATAGAGCAAAGCACTTGCTTTCTTACAGCTTGATAGCTAATCCTGATAGCTTATAGCTACTAAGGCCGGGAGTGGTACTGCTCTGTTGCTAATTGAGATGGACTGAGGTCAAAGAATTTCTTTACCTGGTCATAGTCGGAATAATCGAGCGCGACTCTACCTCCAAATTGTCCCGGTACGACCACTACTCGAGCAATCCAATTGTCAGTGTAGTCGGCTCCTAATCCATCGAAGTTTACTGTGCCATCAAGAAAAACGTTCGCGTCGAATTTGGTATGATCAAAGTTGTACGATAAGATTCCATCTGTGAAGTATAGCTGCTGCGACAGTGATCTCCAGACTTCTACGCCGTCCTGAACATCCCATAAGAAGTACACCAGCACAACGTCTGAATCTAACATGATAAAGTCTTCAGGTAAATTCAGCAACGCGCTGTAGTCGGGAGCTGTGAAACTCAGTTCATAGTCGAACACAAAGGACTCCTGACCATCTATTCCGTCTAGTCCATCACGTCCTTGAGGACCCGGAGGACCATCATTGCAACTGACAGACATCATTCCAAAGAGTAAGAAGAGGATATATAGCTTTTTCATAATTGACACTTTTTGATTGAATTAGGTAGTACTAAGTCAAAATGATGCCAAAAATGAAAGTATCGAAGAATCGGGCGCTCTTTCAAGTAGTAGTCATTTGCAGCAGACACAGGTTGGTGCACGTGCGAGGAAGGTAGGGATTACTATCCGAGAATCGGAATCAAATTGTTTTACTCCTGTAAAAAATCATGATATTACACCATTAAAACAACACCACTTTTGCTTTCTAAATGTGATCATCATGAGAAATCAATTTAACTACGCTGCACTGTTTTGAAAATGGTAAGATTTATGTGAATATTGCAGAAAAAGTGTGGATCGAAGAAGTAGTTGATATTGGATAAAGATCAATCAACTCTCAATCTCATATCAAACAGTTTTCTTGACTACTTCCCGATACAAAACTTACTAAAAATAGTCTCCAGCAAATCATCTGTTGTAACCTCACCTGTAATCTCACCGAGATGGAAGAGGGCGGAACGAATGTCTTGAGCAACCAGGTCATTAGAAATAGATGCGGTCAGGCCTTCTGTCACACGATTCAAGGCTTCCTGTGTCTGGGCCAGGCCTTCCACATGCCGTGCGTTCGTCACCACAACGTTTGATTGGGTAGGGGGAGAGAAGAGCGTGGCTATGGTCAGCTTAATTGATCGTTAAAATGTGAAAACAGGAATAGAGCGTTTTATTGTAAAAAACTGATTTTGCTAAAAATGAACTGTTAAGCTATATTCATCCTATGAAGATTGCAATTGAACGAGCTTTGAAGAATGTGATTCGCTGGGGTGATACGGATATATTTCCCTTTCCTTTCGAAAGAGCGCTTTTTGATGATAAACTAAATGAATGCACACAATTGTTGATTGATTTTAATAAGAACTTTAGTGAAAGAATAAATGAATTTCCTCCTT
>JBDVJN010000086.1:0-57657 GCA_039961455.1 Cyclobacteriaceae bacterium
AACCGCTTCTTTTTCAGCTTGTGTCATTGAAAGGTTTTGTCCGTTTCCCATTGGTCTAAGCCTCCGATCCAGATTGTTGTTTCCATTTCTATTGATTTGATCATAGTGGTCCAGTACATCCATAAAATCGTTTGAAAAGCCATTGTGCATAAATGGACCATTCGAAATACCCTCTGCGTTGAAAAGATCTCTGAGAGAAGGAGAGCGTGTGACCTGCGTGTCTGTTCCTATTCCGGAAATGGTACCAATTACTCCGTTATTGTCAGAATTGTCGTCGATATCAAATTCTGGAGCTCGGTGACACGCGTCACACCCGAGCCCACCTCCAATTCTGACGCCGTTATTATTGAAATCAGGACGATCCATGAATAGCTCCTTTCCATTATTTTCCTGTGTTGTAAAGTTGTTGAAATTTCCACGATTACCGTTTTCTTGTGCCCTACCTAGGTCGTATTTTGAATCAAAGGATTGTATGCTTCTTACAAATTGCGCAAGTGCATTTTGCATACGTTGCTCAGTAATACTAGCATCTCCGTAAACATGTGTAAAGAGTTCTTCGTAGTACTCAATTGCCTCAAGCTTGGCGATGAGATCGGTGAATGAAGGATCTCCGTCTTGCCCACTAAAACCCATTTCGATGTGATCCTGGATCGGCATGGTTGATTGGTCTTCCAGACTATTTGCACGCTCATCCCAGAAGAAACTGTCCTCTTCTGCAAATCGAGCATTCACCAATCGCATAGAGTGACGGCCTGTGGTCCCGTTTACCCCAGTGGATGCAATCGCATCATCGCCGAAGGCAAATTCTTGCTTATGACAACTAGCACATGCAATTGTATTGTCAGATGAAAGATTCGTATCGTAAAACAGTACTCGTCCTAAAACAGCTCCACCATCCGTGATTGGATTTCCATCGGTGTTGTCTTCATTTATGTATCCGGGCACTGCTTGATTGGCATAATTTGGAAGATTGGCTAAATCTATGGATCCACCAAATTGCTCTAAAATGGCTTCCTGCCCAGCAACACCCAATGGCTCGTCATTGACTACCACCTCTTCACTATCACCTTGATTGCAACTGAAGAGTAAACCGGTTGCTAGAATAATCCATAAATATTTCATCATCATTTTATTGTTTGGATATATGACGATGAATCGTGAAAAAACCACGTGTGGGAATTTGGTTGTTTAGACCAATCGTAAGAGATTAACGATCAAAATGCTGTTTTTTCGGACGTATCTCTATTTTCATATCCGTGATCATTTCAATTAATCGAATCTGAATATCCGTTTTCCCGTATAAGCGATATGCTTAATCGTTTACCTCTGCTAGTAATCGTTGCTTTCTCAATATTTTTTGGCCTTTCGAAAATTGGCTTCTTCACAGAACCAACAGATACAACTGTTTACAGGTGCCCTCCTTGCGGTTGTAGCCATGATGTGGCACATTTTTCAGAGCCAGGTTTCTGTGAAATGTGCGACATGAAACTCTATGAAGTGCACGAAGAGTACCAAAGCCTGATTGCTACAACCACACCGCTATTGGAAAACAGTTTTAGCACACTGTATTCAAAAATTATCTATCCGGCGTTCATCATCGGTATTATATTAGGAGTCCTCTCTCTCATTAAACTGAACGGCCGTTCATTCAACCCTTTTTTTGGTGCACTGATTTTGGTTCTGGCCCTTTATGGTTTCAAAAATCAGTTGTTTGGAGTGAACTATGGCCTTAGTGGCGATTTTCGATTACTCTTTGTTCCGATCTCATTCATCACGCTTCTTGGCCCTCTGGCAGGGCTGTACATTAGAAGTCAGATTTCTGCATTTACATGGAAAAAGAAATACCTGATCCACGGAATACCAGCATTACTTTTTTCACTTGCATACCTAGCCATCTTGCTGTCCTCGGACGAAGTGAAGCGAGCAAACATGAGTACACCCTTTGAGCCATTTTTTGGACACCTAGAACAATTGATTGCGGTAATACTGTTGCTGGCATACCTGTACTTTGCTTTTCGAAATGTTGAGTTTGAGATAGATTCTAACTCCTTTAAATGGAAATGGATTCGCAGATTTCAGATCGCTATGAACTCTCTTGCAGTTTTGTGGTTGATGCTAATAGGCTTAAATCTTGAGTTGTATGGCTTAGGTGTTGCCACTGTAACATACAACCCTCTTTGGTGGATGATATGTATTATCATTTACTGGATAATTGTGGAGGCGCTGCTAAATCCCAAATTCTTCTTTTCTCACACATCTTTTTCTAACGGTGCTAACGGTTACTCCGTCGAGAAAATGGAAAGCGATAAATCAATGCTCCTGAGAACTATGGAGCACGATCATCCGTATCTTGACCCGTCGCTTAGCTTAGATAAATTGGCTTTGCAGACAGATATGAACCCTAAATATCTTAGTCTAATCCTAAACAGCACCCTCAATAAGAATTTTTACGAGTTTGTCAACGAGTATCGAATTGAAAAAGTAAAGGAATTACTTATCAGCCCGGATTTGAAACATCTTACGATTGCAGCTATTGCGAATGAAGCTGGTTTCAACTCCAAGTCTAGTTTCAATTCAATTTTCAAGAAGTATACCAATCTGACTCCTAAAGAATACTTGAAGCAAAAAAATCTGGAAGAAAAGGCCGAGGAAGAATAACCTCAGCTAATCCCTATTTCGTCCATCTGCCCTCATTTGGACAAAACTGAGTATCTGATTATAGTTATAACACGTGCATGGATGGTGATTCGAAACCAAAACCATGCACATGAAAAACAGGATATTAGTTGCTGCGATGTGGCTTGCCGTATTCTCGGCATTTTCTCAAACTCAATCAAAGAAGGAATACACGGTCTTTCGTGGAAATGCGGAAGTCAAGATTGATGGCGTTCTGAATGAAGAGGTTTGGCAAAATGCACAAACAATTTCCCTGGATTACGAAACAGAACCAGGTAATAACAATCCCTCGGAGGTAGCTACACTCTTGCGGATTGCCTTCGATAGCGAAAATCTCTATTTCTCATTTGAAGCATCAGACCCTAAACCTAAAAGTATCAGGGCCATAATAAACGACAGAGATAAACTTGATGATAATGACTTTGTCTCTTTTTTTATTGATCCATTCAATGATTCCAGACGTGCGTTTTTTTTCTCCGTAAATCCGTTGGGAGTTCAGCAGGATGGAATTTATGATGAGCAGGAGAGCGATGGAGACTTAAGTTGGGATGCTATATGGAAATCCGGTGGGCGAATTACAAATGAGGGCTACACGGTTGAGGCTTCCATTCCTTTCAAGTCGCTACGATTTCCCGGTACGGACAAAGTTCAAACCTGGAGATTCTTCGGTAACAGGACATACCCAAGAAGTATTGAAAAGGTTTTTAATTCAATGCCGGTCGATCAAGGGAACAATTGCTTGCTATGTCAGGCAGACATGCTAACTGGATTGGAAGGAATCAACCCCGGTAGAAATCTGGAATTTGTGCCAGCGGTGACAGTCAATAGATTTGACGAGCGAACTGAGTTTCCTGAAGATGATTTGGAGAAGGGCAAAACGGAAACAAATGTAGGGTTAGATGTTAGGTGGGGAGTAACGACCGATCTTGCACTCAATTTTACATTAAACCCGGATTTTTCACAGGTAGAAGCTGATGCAGCACAACTAGATGTTAACAATAGGTTTTCGCTGCAGTTTCCAGAGAAAAGGCCATTCTTCCTTGAAGGAGCAGATTTTTTCAACACACCACTTCAGGCCTTTTTTTCACGAACAATTGCAGATCCCTCGTATGGTGTAAAGTTGACGGGAAAAGTGAAGAAGAATGCAGTAGGATTGCTGGTAGCGAGGGATCAGGTCAATAATCTGATTATTCCTGGATTTCAAAGTTCTGAAAATATCTCTTTAGATCAGGAAGTTACGAATGTAGTGGGGCGCTATCGAAGAGATGTTGGAAGAAATTCCAATGTTGGGCTTTTGATTACGGATAGAGAGGCGGGCAGTTACTATAATCGAGCTGGCGGTATTGACTTCTTTTTGAGGCCTTGGGATCCATTAACGATCCGGGCTCAGTATATGCACACAGAAACGAGGTATGATACTACGTCTACCTCAGATGTAGCACTTCCGAGTAAAACACTGTCCGGTGATTCCTTCAATTTTCGCGCCTCGTACGAGACCAGGAATTGGGAGTCTTTTTTCACTTTTGAAAACAGGTCAAAGGATTTTCGTGCTGACATGGGTTTCGTTCCGCAAGTTGATTTTCGACGGTACAGATTTATGATTATGAGGACTTTTTGGGCAAAAGATGGCTCGTGGTATCGGAATATTCGGTGGAACACGGGCGGTTTTAGAAGACAATCTCAAAGTGGTCAAGTGGATATCACAGGATTCTGGATGAGTGGCTCATTTAATGGCCCTCTTCAGTTAAATCTTTGGATTAATCCTGATATGGTTTGGCAGCAGTTTGATGGTGAAACATATAGACTTGATAGACTATGGACCGGTTTCGACATTCAACCAATGGGAAATTTAGGCTTCAATGGGTTTTTTAGTTTTGGACCTGCAGTCGATTTTGCCAATTCCCGAAAAGCAGATGGCTTTCAGTTTCGGTTAGAATCTGACATCCGTATTGGGCGGCATATCGATATGACAATGAATCATCGCCTACTAAGACTTCGTGAGGGAGCAAACCAGGTTTTGACAGCCAACCTTTCCCAATGGCAGGCAGCTTACAACTTTAATCCTCGAACCTTTCTACGATTGATTTTGCAGTATCGGCACACGTTAAGAAATCCTGAGCTTTACGAAGACACCACAGTTAACAGCATTGATGAGGCAATTTTCGCGCAGGTTTTACTGTCATATAAACTCAATCCGCAATCTGTAGTGTTTCTAGGTTACGTTGACAACCATCAAGGATGGGAGGGAAGCGAAGAGCCCCGTAGCCTTCCATTGTTACAGCTCAATCAGGCGTTGTTCTTTAAGGTGGGATACGCCTGGAGACCCTGAAGTGCGTAGGTGTTTGATGTCCATTTGGATGCACCTGTACAAACAGAATTTATCAGAATGACGACGGTTCATATTCACTTTTATTTGGTTATCTGTCTTTCACTTCGATTTTCGAGATTATAGACATAGATCTCTCCTGTGCCATTTTTTGAGGAGCCGTAAGCAATTTGGTTCCCATCAGGTGACCATGTGGCATTCCCACTATCGGTTCTTATTAAAATGGTCTCCTCGTTGCTGCCATCTGGAGCAATTGTCCGTAACTCCCATATATCCGTATTCCAGTCGCCGTACGTGTAGAGGATGGTTTTACCATCCGGCGACCAGATTGGATACCAATCATTTAGCTCATTGTTGGTGACCTGAGTTAGTTGCTGATTCAGTAAATCTATCACGTAGATGTCATCATCACCATCGATATCTGATACAAATGCTATTTGACTGCCATCTGGAGACCAAACAGCTGCGATCTCCGCAAAATCGTTCGTTGTTAACCGTGTTAATTCTTTTGATTCAATAGCGTAGGAGTAGAGTTCGCCCTGTTCGTTATCCCTTTGAGAAGAGAAGTAGATTGCGTCTCCATCAGAGCTCCATGTAGGACTGTCATCTCTACTTAGGTGGTTCGAAATGTTAGTTTGCTCGCCAGTCACCAGATCTATTGTGTACACTTCATCATTGCCATCTCGATAAGATTTGACAGCTAGCATATTGCTATTAGGAGACCAGGAAATGTCTGCTTCAAATGCAGTGTTGTCCGTGTGTCGCTTCATATTGGTTCCATCCGTGTTCATAGTGAAAACTTCAAAATTGATGGGGTTCCCATTTTCAACTCCGACCTTATTATTAATAAAAGCGATCTTAGATCCATCAGGTGACCATACGGGGTGTGTGCTTTGTGGTACTTCAGTTTCTTCGGGAGAGTTACAACATACTAGCATTGCGACTATCGCAATCTGCGCGGTGCATAAGATCAGGCATTTTATCATAATTTTGATTGCTGTTATAGGGCTCAATGTTATTAGTTAAACATGAAATGGCCTTGATTGATACGGTCAATTTTGTCCATTTGGAGGTAGCAGGACTCATTGATCTCCAAATAGTGAAAATCGGAGTGGAAAAGGACATAGTTGACTCACAACAATCACCTGGATCAAGGCCCTGTTTACTCGCTGGATAGAAAAAAATTCTTGGTCACATCATGTGAAACTGGAAATAGAGAGGTGTTTTGGTCGACATTGAAAGTGGTGAGACTCAGCAATTGACGAGGACAAAATAGTTTTGATCAACACTGATCTGATTCTCCGTGGTTTGCATCTAAGACTATCAGGGTTTAAATTCTAATTCAAACCTGACAGCCATGAAAAAATCAAATTGGATTCTGATCCTATTTTTTGCATTTACTATTGTTTCTTGTTCAAATTCTGAAGTTCCCAAAAGTTTCGATCTGGTTCTTTCTAACGGTAAGATTTGGACGGGTGAATCGGATTCACCTTGGGCTCAATGGGTCGCGGTACGTGGAGACCGCATTGTAGCGGTGGGAGTTGAAAATACTCCAAAGGCTTCCAAGTCAATTGATTTAGCTGGTCGACTGATGGTATCAGGTTTTAACGATTCGCATGTACATTTTGCATCAGCTGGAAGTTTGCTGTTAGGTATCAACCTGCTGGATGTAAATTCAGATAGTTTGTTTAGGCAGCGTGTGATTGAAGCGACAAAACGCCTTCCCGAAGGGAGCTGGATCACTCGTGGAGATTGGGGAGCGTACGAGGCCTGGGCAGCAGGATCCAGTGGGGGCAGTGAGAAGAGGCGACCATATGAGCCCTACAGAGCACTTATTGACGATGTGACAAATGACTATCCCGTACTGGTCACACGCTATGATCGACTTGTTGGAATGGCGAACAAGGCAGCTTTAGATTTCTTGGGCATTGAATCCAGGACTGGAATTCTACGAGGAACCAAGTTGGAAGAAGCTCAGGCAGCGATTCCGGAGAAGTCATTCGAGAGGAGGTTAAAAGAGACAAAAAGAGGACTGGAGGAATGTAGGAAATTCGGAGTTACTACAGTTCAGGACATGTCACCTCTGGATCAGGTTGATGTATACCGAAAATTGGCAGAGAATGGTGAATTAACATGTCGCATAAATTTCTGTCCTAGCTCTTTGGATTACTATTCAACAATGATCGAAAAAGATTGGACGATGGATTGGAGTGACCCAACTGACCCCAAACCTGTGAGTGACTCTTTATTCAAGAATCTGATCACGTTTGGTACTATCAAGACACACATCGATGGAATTATGGGAGCCAGAACCGCTCGTTTCTATGAACCATATAGTGACAATACTGTGGAGCGAACTTCATGGCGAGGTGGGTGGCGTCAATTTTCTGAAGATATGTCATCATTCAAAAATATGATCATCAAAGCCGATCAGGGAGGAATCCAATTGAGAGTGCATGCAATTGGGGATGAGGCCAATGCTATTTTGCTGGATATTCTGGATACCTTGAAAATCGTCAATGGGGAAAGAGAAAGACGCTTTCGTTTGGTACACGCGCAAGTAATCGCTCCTCAGGATTTCCCGAGATTCAATGACCACAAGGTCGTTGCGGAGGTTCAACCATATCATGTGACAGATGACATGCGTTGGATGGAAGAACGGATTGGCTTCGAACGGTGCAAAGGAGCTTACGCTTTCAAAACGTTGCAAAAAAGTGGTAGTATTCTTTCTTTCGGTTCAGATTGGCCCGGTACAAATGCTTCATACTATCCAATCAATCCTTTGTATGGACTGTATGCGGCAGTGACGAGGCAAACAATCAATGGGGAGCCAAAGGATGGCTGGTTTCCAGAACAGAAAATTTCCTTGGAAGATGCATTGAAAGCCTACACCTGGGGGTCTTCTTTTGGAGCATTTGAAGAAAAAATCAAGGGAACTATCGCTCCAGGCAAACTTGCGGACTTTGCTGTTTTGGATACCGATTTATTCAATAGTGAACCTTCTGAATGGTTGGAGGCGAATGTTGACTATACAATTGTTAATGGGGAAGTTGTCTATGAACGTGGCTCAGATTGAGTCTATTTCTAAGTTGTTTTGCAGCGCATCTCAAGCTGCTATTACTTTCCATTTGGCCATTTCTTTGCTACTGCAATTTCATCACCTGCTCTGAATTCAAAACTGGTCACGTTATTACTTTCGAAGCGATAGTTAACCCACTCATTGATTCCACCTCGCAAGTGAAAGAGTGTCTTTGATCGCGGAATTAACTCAGCAATGTATTTATATGAAGAATTTTTACGGATGTAGAGTTTTCCATTTTCGGAATAAATCTCTTCTTGTGTCCCATCTTTGTATTCAAAAATACCGATGTATTTTGTGAGAGTCTTCAGGTCAATTGGATAAGAAGACATGAGATTGACTGAAATTGTTCTTTCGATAAACCGTTGCAATCTTGTCCAAGGAATCGTTTTACCAGTTTTTGGATCAATGAAGCTTTCTTTAATTCTGTTTAGCTCCTTGTCAAGGATCATATTATCAATCGAAACTCCGTTTCGGTAGAGTTCGCCAACCCTCGTTAGCCATTCTCCAGTCGTTTCTCGGTAACTGAGCAAACCTGCTACGTCGGACGGAATTCCATGTCCTGGAAGGTATGTTGTGTTCGAATTGCCAATGTTCAGCGCCAGATCGATGGCCTCAAATTGACCTTCAACACCTCCTGAATTAAAGGTGGCATACCAACTATTGGTGAACGTATCACCCATAAAGACCACATTGCTTTTCTTAAAATGGATGAGTGCGTCGCAGAACGAGTGTGAAACGGTAGCATGCACTTCAATTATCTCATCACCCATTGAAAGAGTGAGTTTATCCTTAAAATATACACTACCTGTGCCGCCTTCATACACAGCATTTTCTTGCATATAAACGATGGCTCCTCGTTCAATGAAAAATGAATTTCCTCCAGCATGGTCAAAGTCAGCGTGTGTGCTAATCACATATTTTACAGGTTTATCTGAGATGGTCCTTATCACGTTCAGAAGTCTCTCAGCCGTTTCATCTTTCATCGCGTCAACCAGCAAAAGTCCATCATCACCAATGTACAACCCCACATTGGAGCCTTGTCCATTTCCTCCGTATAGGAGATATAGATTATCATTGATCTTCTCGGGAATTATTCTTGGCTCTTCTTGAGCAAAAACCATAGTGAGAGATAGTAAAAAAATGAACAAGGTGAATGTTGTTCTTGCGCTCATTTTGACAGGATTTTATGCTAAACTATGCAGCGTAAACTGAAATCCTAACTGAAGGTTGTGACTTCTAGACAGACAACCGGTTTAATAGACGATTCTACCTATTTGTGCGGATTTCAACTCTCTTGTGGCTAAACTTCCTGATCCATGAGATCAGTTACTACATAGTAGCGAGGATCATCGATGGATGTTTCGATTACCTTTTCAAAGGTTGGATCCGCTTTGAGTAGGAGTGTTTTACATTCAGGACTCAAATGGGTGAGTTTTACCTTCTTACCTAGACTAAGATACTTTTCAGCTACGGCCTTAACGGCCTCTATACCCGAATGATCACTGACTTTGGACTCAATGAAGTCAATCTCAATATGTGATGGATCTTCCTTTAAATCAAATTTTGAGTTGAAGTTTTGGACAGACCCAAAAAATAGTGGCCCCCAAATTTCATATACTTTGGTGCCATCTTCTTTTAGCCGTTTACGTGCTCGG
Source organism: Cyclobacteriaceae bacterium (assembly GCA_039961455.1). GTDB lineage: Bacteria > Bacteroidota > Bacteroidia > Cytophagales > Cyclobacteriaceae > Ekhidna. Next base: position 9,740 of record JBDVJN010000086.1, read on the forward strand.
ATCATCGTAGCATTCTTCCACGCAAAGACAAGTGCTGACATAATGACTCCAACGATTACTGCAATAGCCAAATCCTGCCAGACGGTCACAGCGGAAACGGTAATTAGAACGATTGAGTCAGAAAGAGGGATTTTGTTTAGAATCCTGAAACTACTCCAAGCAAATGTTCCAATGACTACCATGAACATTACACCTACAAGCGCAGCAATAGGTATTTGCTCAATTAAGGGAGCTCCAAACAAAATGAAGCTGAGTAGTGCCAAAGCTGCGAAGAGACCGGAAAGACGACCCCTTCCGCCAGCATTCACATTGATAATTGACTGACCAATCATCGCACATCCGCCCATTCCACCGAATAGACCATTCAGTATGTTCGCACCGCCTTGAGCGACGCATTCGCGGTTTCCACTACCTCTTGTTTCTGTGATCTCATCTACAAGACTAAGCGTCATCAATGATTCGATAAGTCCCACGGCTGCTAGTAGAACTGCGGTAGAGAGAATTAATCCCCAATGACCTTCTAGTGTGTTAAAAAGACCAAATATCTGATTCTGAAAAGATGGAAGGGAACCCTCCAGGCCAAGGCCTCCTCCGTCTCTAATAAATGATCCGACCGTGCTAACGTCAATTCCTCCAAAGATGGTGATTGCAGCTACAGTAATAATAGCAATCAGGGCAGCAGGAAGTTTCTTCGTGATCTTTGGGAGTATAAACATGATCCCCATGGTAAGTGCTACCAACCCGATCATAATAAACAGTCGACTTCCGCTTAGCCATACAGTTGATCCATTTACGGTCTCTCTGAACATTCCCAGCTGCGAGAGAAAAATGACGATAGCTAGGCCATTTACAAATCCCATCATCACGGAGTGGGGGATAAGGCGAACAAATTTTCCAAGCCTTAAGAGGCCCGCAAGAATTTGAATTAAGCCAACAAGTAGGAGAGTGATGAAGAGCCATTGTAGACCCAGGTTTTCTATTGGACTATCCAAGCCGAGTCCAACCAGGTTTCCTTGCTGTATCATGTGAACCATTACCACAGCCATGGCCCCTGTTGCGCCTGAAATCATCCCTGGTCGACCACCAAACAGTGCGGTTACAATACCCATCATAAATGCCCCATACAACCCAACCAGGGGATCAATGCCAGCAACGAAGGAGAATGCCACTGCCTCTGGAACGAGCGCCAGCGCTACCGTAAGACCGGAGAGAATGTCATTCTTCGGATTGAAAGTGAAGTTGTGGAAAATACGTTTCATGAATGTGCCTCTTGGGAAAAGTCGGCAAAGATAGAATTTAAGTTGACTGCTTGATCAATAGCCAGCTTAATTTTTCAGGGAGTGTATTTTATAAGTTTATGGATGGGCTAATCAGCCATTCACGTACCAATCCTCGTTCTCATACTCTTTATCACGGGATCTTCTCTCGCGATTTTTCATGATAAGATGACTCATGTCAACTTGTTTGCTGCGATATCCAAGCAAATGAAAAAACTGTTTTGTGAAGAATATGGCAATTCTTCGGTTCACCATTAATGTGTGTTTTTGTTTGCTGTGCCATCTCACTCCGGGTAACAACGTGAGCCAACTATCTAGTCTGATTTTCCGAAAGAGAGCTGATAGGAGTAAAAAAATAGGTAATATTTTCCGTATGGTGAAGAAACCCTCGGAGCCTTGTGATTGATACAGAGGCATAAAAATTCGACCATCCCATTCAGCTTTGATGACGGTTTGGTTGCTATCTGCCAACTCTTCACCAGCACCAACTCTCTGGAAATTGAAGAATCCAGGCCTCATCTTAAAGTCTTCGTTTGGCTTGATTAAGTAGCGGTAGTAAATCTCATAAATGTGCCGAACGTCGCCTGTGGTCTTGGCCAATCGATCGTAGTGTTTGTGAAAATCGATGTCATCTTGCTTAACAATCCCACAAAAGACCAAGGAGAGGTAAATAAATGAGATGTGATTTTCTATGGAAGACAGGCTATCATGTTGCCCAGCCTCATACCCAAAGGCAACGTAGCCCTTTTCATTTATGTAACTCAAAATAGGTCCTTCCAGGTACTCCTCTATTCCTAGAATGATCGGTATGGGATATTGAACAGTAAATTTTCTGTTGAGGAGACTATCGTTCACAGTAAGAAAGGGGACGGTTTCACTCGATGTGGTATGTAGGTCGAAGAAGTAGAATGGCCCACTTTCGCTCTTCAAAATAGAAATGAGCAATTGGTAAATCTCTATTTGTTGCACTACATCTTCGTTGACAGCATCTTCGGGTGATTTAGAAAGTGCCCTAACTCTTTCTTCTGTCCATACCCTGTTGAGGTCTTCCTTGTCAAACCGAATACCTCGTTCCAAAGCCCAGAGATTGCCAGCGATAGCGTAAACATTCCCGTGAATTTGTTTGTTTTTGAATTCGTTTAAGACTTTCTGCAGTGCAAAAACGCCTGAAGGCTCGTTCCCGTGGACGCCACCCATGAAAATCAGTGTGGGCCCGCTCTTGCTTCCATTGACGTGACCAATCATTCGGTCTACCTCGATGGATTGATCAAGTGCTTTGCTATGCATGTGTATCATTTGTCGAATTCGATCAGATCCGCGATGGTTACAATTCCTACGAGTTGATCACCTTGGGTAACAGGAAGACAACCGATCTCTTTTTCCTTCATGAAAGCGATAGCTTCCTTAATAGTGGTCTCGAGCGAGGCTGTATGCACTGCTTTGGTCATAATATCTCCCACTTTCATTTTTTCGCCAATCGTTGACTCTTTCTCGAAGCGTTCGATGTGTGTATGAGTCAGGAGGCCACATAAATCTCCAGATTCGCTCTCAATTGGTAAATGATGGATGTTTTTCCATTTCATAATCTTTATAGCCAGATCAGCTAGATCGTTTTCATTTACCGTAAACAATTGCGTGGACATCACATGATTAATAAGATGAGCCGAGTCATGGATATGTGAGGAATCTTCCTCAATGGGCCATTCATGCACCGGATTACCAATAAATTGATGGTTGTACATGGACTGGGTGAGGGCAAGTAAAGCATCATCCCGCTGTTTTGTTTTTCTAAGGTAACGATACTTGCGAACGGACCACTGAGAACCTGTGATTTTCGAGGCTCTTTCCTCGATCACGCCGAGCAAGCGTTGAATATCCCCCTTGTCAACCTTTGCGCTTTCTAAACCTGCCTGAGCAATGGGCAGTAGCTCCTCTGAAACCAAGTCACGCACAGAGATAAGCTTTCCATTCCAATATTGAACCGACTCTTTGCCTGTTCTGGCGGCTTTAATGAAGTTTGATTTTGCATCTCGAAAATCCATAGTGCTCTCCATGTCATCAAATGACTTTGGACGACCCAGCATCAGGCCAAGCCAGAATGCAAAGTTGGCCATCTCGTCGATGATCGTCGGGCCGGACGGAATATATCGATTCTCAATTCTGAGATGTGGCTTGCCACCTCCAACTCCGTAGCACGGTCGGTTCCACCTGTAGATGCTTCCATTATGGGTACATAGCGCTTGCAACTTTGGAATTTGTCCTCGTTCTAAATCTTCAACGGAATTGCTTTCTATCTCTTTAGCAAAAAGGACTCGATAGCGTGCAATTTCATTTTTGAAAAAATCTGCAGCAGTGCCAGATGCCCAGGAATCTCCGAAGGTAACTCTTGCTTGTTGATCTTTTAGTGCGTAGGAAGAAGTCCGCGTGTCAATGCTTTGTTGGAAAAGAGCAATCCGTGTTTCGCTCCATAACTCTCGACCAAGAAGGAGCGGGGAATTGGTGGAAACTCCGAGAACAGGACCGGAAATTGCCTGCGCCCAATTGTAGCTGGAAATGAAATCATCGGCTTCTATTTGATAGTGCATTTGAAAGCTTGTATTGCATGCCTCAAAGAGAACGGAATCATGAAGGATGGATAGCTCATCGATGCCACGGATGCGGAGCCTGAAATCATCGCCTCGCTGTTTTTTCATCATCTCGTTTAGTACTGTATATCTTGGGTTTGGTGTCATGTAGTCAAAGACCAATTCGCTCTTTGTTACAGTAGGTAATATACCTGTGAGGAGCACGAATGTTTCGTGCTCTTTGGCAACTGCGATTGCTTTGTTTAGGAACTCTCGAAGCTTCTGTTCTGTGACGGAAAAACAGTCTCCTGTAAGCTCGACGGGATCGAGGTTAAGCTCCAGATTATATCGTGCAAGTTCAGTGGTAAAGTGCGGGTCATTCAGTCCTTTCAAAATCTGTTCTGATGTATTGGCTGGACGCCAATTATCAGTGATCAAGCAGAACTCTTGCTCCGCACCCATCCTGGTAATTCCACTTTCGATTAGGCCTTTTTCTAACATCAACTCGAGTGCCTCAATATCAGATAAGAGGTGCTTGATAAACTGTTCGTGCACATGCCTATCGTCGGTTGTTTTTATGCTATGGTCTCCCATACTCTGAGGTTAATATTTGACTTCACAATATTGAAAGGTAGTGAGTCTGATAATATGATCAAAGCCATGAGTAGGAGTGATTTGAATCATAAATGACGATTAGTAGATCGTTCGAGGTCCCTAACATAAAATGTTCAATACAGTACGTATGAATTGAAGTTTGCTGATTGTATTGTTACGTAACTACCTGAATTATAATGGTATAAATAATATTTGTAGTTTTTAACTACAAATAGTGTCCTTTTCTACAGTTCTTCTATAAAGTGTCGAATTGCCTCCGCTACTGGACTTGCAGCTGAACTGTAGTTTGACATGACGATTACAATGTAATTGCTGTCTGGAAAAATATCAAGGTTTGAATTTATTCCGGGAAAACCACCACCATGCCCGACCACTTTTCCTGCCTGGCTGGCTCGTAAACTGAAGCCATATCCATAACGCGAAGTGTGGCTTTTCCATAGGAGCTTCAGTGATGATTTGGATAGTAATTTTTCTCCGGTCAAGGCCATAGAAAACTTGTGTAGATCTCGGACTGTAGAAAAACCTCCACCCGCCGGCCCGCCTTTGATGACGTGTTTGAAAAGGTTGTTTTCCCAACCAAATTCATTGTCTTCGGAGTGCGTATATCCGATTGCAAGATTCTCAACAGGCTGGTCCATTTCGTATGAATCAGTACTCATCATCTCAGCAGGTTCGTAAATATTTCCCCTTACATATTCGAAGTAATTCCGCTTCGATATTTTCTCAATTACTACGCCTAAAAGAAGCATGCCAGTGTTGCTATATTGAAATCTTTCTCCTGGGGCAAAGGAGGGTTTATCACCTCTGACTAATGCCTTGTAATCGCTGACTTTTCGGAACTGTTCCCTGGAAGAATTCCTATACGTCTCGTTGAAATAACTACCGAGTCCGCTGGTGTGAGAAAGGAGGTGATGGATGGTAATCTGTTGCGTGATTTCTTTAGGAAGCCAGCTCTCATCAACGTACTTTTCAATGGTCTCGTGAAGCTCCAATTTACTTTGTTCTACAAGTTGTAGAATAGCAATCGCTGTGAACATTTTGTTCATGGAACCAAGATTGAATTTGGTGTCAATGTTGTTCGGAATATGGAATCGTTTTGATGCTTCGCCACACGCTACCTCAAACAAAACTTGGTCATTTTGTGCAATCAATACGGTCCCTGAAAATCGGTCTTTCTGGCAAAGCTCCTCAATGAGTTTTCCGGTTTTTGAAGCAAGATCTTCTTGTGCACATGCAACGTGCGTTACAGCAAATAGAGCAGTGAGTAATAGGGGATTGAGATTTAGGCATAGCATGATTGTCTTTTTTATCTAACTAATAACTACGCAGTAAACTCTACTTCGGACAGCTTATTTTGTTATGGTTTGTTAAATCAGTATCCGCTGGCTTTTCCTTCGGAGCTGGAAGAGTCCGAAGCGCCAATCATCACTCCGTTCTCCTGATCGTATCGGATTCCCATCAACACACCAAGCCTGTTTCGGCCTGCCATGGTATGTCCCATAGATTCGAGGGACTCTCTGGAGTCTGGAGAAAGAAGATCTTTCTCGTAGATGATTCGGTCGGGTAGCCATTGATGATGAATCTTCATTACTTCGATCGCTTTGTTGATTTCCATATCAAATTCCAACACGTTCAGAACGGTCTGAAAAACAGTATTGATAATTGTACGACCACCCGGACTACCAATAATCAGGTATGGCTTGCCATTTTTTGCTACAATCGTGGGTGACATGCTCGAGAGCATGCGTTTTCCAGGCTCAATTAGATTTGGCTTGGTACCGATCAGTCCGTTGCTGGCTGTCAGACCAGGAACAGGGTTGAAATCGCCCATTTCATTGTTAAAAATGAATCCTAACTCTTCTGAGCCCATTCTGGAGCCATAGCCATGTTCGAGCGTGTAAGTTAAGGAGACAGCATTCCCATCCTTGTCCATCACAGAAAAGTGGGTCGTGCTACTTCCGTCATAGAGCTGTCCAAATTTGGAAGAATCGCTTACAGATGCTTTTCTCATGTCTATTTCAGCGAAACGGTTCTTAGCGTGCTCCTTTGAGATAAGGCGATCAACAGGCATTTCTGGATTGAAATCCGGATCACCCAGAAATTCAGCACGATCTGAAAATGCTCTTCGCATAGCTTCAGCAAGGAAATGGACGTATCCGGTGGAGTTGAATTCTAACTTCTCGAAATCTGCTTGTTCCATTAAATTCATCATCTCAATCAAAGCAACTCCGCCAGAACTCGGTGGTGGCATAGAGTAGATCTCATAGTCTTTGTATGTTCCCTTTACCGGGGTCCGTTCGACCGCCTGGTATTCAGAAAGGTCCTTTTTGGTGATTAATCCATCTTTTTCTTTCATGTAGCTTGCAATCTTTTTGGCAACTTCGCCTTTGTAGAAGCCATCATGGCCTTGATCTCTAATCGCGATGAGTGTCTCAGCCAACGCCTGCTGCTTCCAAGTTTCACCTGGCGTCGTCAGATTGCCTTCGTCATTCAGGAAGTACTGACTCATGAATGGACTATTCTCTTTAATAAAGTACTGAGCTGCTCCGTGTAACGACCAATTCATAGTGAAACCTTTACTGGCAAGATCGACCGCTGGTTGTACCAACTCAGCCCAAGACAACTTTCCGTATTTCTGATGTGCCTTGTACAAACCGGCGACTGTTCCGGGAACACCAACAGCTTTGATCGACATGTGATTTTCACCCTGTATTAGGTTCCCCGAGTCATCTAAATACATTTCTTGCGTAGCTTTTAGAGGTGCTTTTTCACGGAAATCGATTGTTGTAGCAGCTCCTTCTGCATTCATGTATACCAGAAAACCACCACCACCAATATTACCTGCAGATGGATGTGTAACTGCTAAAGCAAAAGCTGTAGCAACTGCCGCGTCTATGGCGTTCCCACCTTTCTTTAATATGTCAACACCTACATCTGATGCAATGCCACTGGTTGAAACAACCATCCCGTTTTTAGCTTTTACCTGTGCAAAAACAAAAGAGAGAGATAAAAAGCAAACAATAAGGCACGTGAATAATGATTTGATTTGGATTTTCATGGTTGGCTCAGGTTAAACAGTTCGGGAATTTAGTGAATTATGATTTTGTGGGAAAGTAGAATAGTATCAGTGGCTACTAGTTGGGAAAACCATCAATGTTGATGTAAAAAGGTGCAAGTGAGGGACATTTAATCTCTCCTTTGAGACTCGAAACTTCAGTTGAGATCGAAAAACAATCAAAATGGAACAAAAAAGACGCAAGTGACGAGCATTTTCGAGATCCTTTGAGACTCAAAGACTCAAAGGAGAGAAAAAAAGTATCAAGCTAGTCTCAGAAAGACTCAAGGTTGACTCATTTTGGTTCTCCGTTCCAATTTTTTCTTTCGAAGAAGGGTCTTGAAATATCAAGCTTGACTCATTTTATCGCAACGATCCGTCTCTATCGGACTTCGTTGTGCCCTTATTGGGCTTCATTGATACTTTGAAGTACCCACCCCCACTTCAGAACCCCTCGTTTGATACTTTGAAGTACCCACCCCCACTTCAGAACCCCTCGTTTGATGCTTTGAAGTACCCATCCCCACTTCAGAACCCCTCGTTTGATGCTTTGAAGTACCCACCCTCGCTTCAGAACCTCTCGTTTGATGTTTTGAAGTACCCTAGATCAATTAATAGGAATAAAACATGCGTTGAAATTGCGTCACATGTTCCAGCCAATAGCAGTTTTTTGGGTACATTCAATACTTCTCTCTATTTTGCTATAAAAATCCCTGAAAACCACTATGAAAGCTATCCTCATTCCCATCCTGACGTTACTTTTTTTTCACGTTGATGCCCAATCCTCTCAATTGGATCACATACTGAGTGATTATGAAAAATTTGTCGCCAGAGAAGGTTCCCTGATCTTATCCACAAGTGAGGAAATCTTTGAAACAGGAAGTCTGGATAGATCTCTTGGGATTTTTTACACTGAAGCAAAGGACGTAACTCGCAATGGGGAAACGATAAAAGCGATAAATGTGGTAATAAACAAATCCAACGCCTATTTAAGCCAGGAAGAAGTTACGCGTCTTGTGAATCAGATGAAAAAAATGCAGCTACTGCTGGTGGATGGAGAAATCACCAAAAAGCATGACGCGACGTTCAATATTCGCAATAACATACTGTTTGAGGTCACTTATAGTGAGTCTAAAAAAACATGGAAATACAGCTTGGGGGTCATCGATGATGGTAGAAAGAAACTAAAGGAGGTAACCTCTATTGAGTTTCAAGACATTAAGTCAAGCCTTGAGAATCAACTTAGCAAATTGTAAGATTTCCACCTTGTGGGTTCGCAACCGCTGATAAGGACCAATTCAGCTTCTCTATCAACATACATGGTTAATGTTCTCCCACGCAGAATCGCGCGCCAGGGATGGAGGTTCTGTTGGAGCCCGAAGTGGCACGTGCATTGGCCGGCGACTACCGACAGCCAGTCGAGAATGGCCTGGCATAACAGGTCATCTCGGGCGCCCAAAATCTGTCTAAGCAAGCCCACCAACTCTCGCTCATACAGACTCAAATTAAATTATCTTTGAAATAGCTAGGGAAGAGGAGTTTGATGATCATGACCTAGTCAGATAAAACGAATGGCCACAGTACCTCCACAACCTTCGATCGAGCTATTTGGTTTGGTCATACACACTCCCATTACGATGGTGACGGACATCATTGTCGCAATTATTTGTTTCGTAGCTTTTGCCAAATTGAGAAACCTTCCTGATCAAGGGAATGTTCATCGTCTGTTCAAGTACTATTTTTTGTCCATGGGTCTGGCCACTTTTTTGGGTGGGGTGGTAGGGCATGGACTGATGCATTACCTCCCATTTTACATGAAAATACCCGGTTGGATTACCAGTATGTTCTCTATTGCGTTACTGGAAAGAGCTGTAATTCAATATACCAGACGGTTGATCAACCCGAGAATTGGAAGGTTCTTCTCCTGGCTAAACATCATCGAATTGCTAGTCTTTATGATCTTATCTCTGGTGACCTTGAATTTCCAATTTGTCTTGATACATGCAGCCTATGGAATGGCAATCGTTGTTACCGGATTCACGGGATTCATATACCTAAAGGAAAGGAGTAGAGGAAGTGCACAGATATTGTTGGCTGTGCTCATTTGCTCAATCGGAGCATTCTTCTTCGTATTTCAAATTGGTATTGATAAATGGTTCAATCATGTGGACGTTAGCCACGTGTTCATGATGGCAGGCTCCGTTCTTTACTACAAGGGAAGTAAAAAGATGATTCTCAGTCAGCAAGCGGCAGAAGCAACTTCAGCGAACAGCTAGCTCGCGATATTAAACTTACGATCTTCACGTTCTCTCTTGCATGGTCCTTTTTTTTAGCAGTTATTTGTTCTGGAATACAACTGATAGCCATGAAGAATCTAACGCTACTTTTTGCTGGTCTTTTGATAACTCAATTTGTTCAAGCGCAGGACGGAACTGCAGATGCTTGGATTGAAAAAGGAAAGTCTGCATATGACTCCACTTTGTTTGAGGAAGCTGTAGAACACTTCACAAAAGCTTCTGAGATGAGCCCAAAGATCGTGGAGCCATGGTTCAGACTTGGAATTACCTACATAGAACTTAGAAAGTATAAAGATGCGGAAGAGGTCTTTCTGACAGCGCTAGAGATCGATTCTACAAATAGAGACTGTTGGAATGACTTGGGGTTCACTTACAACAGAATGGGAAAATTCAAAGCAGCCATTCCGTGCTTCGAAAAAACGATCGAGCTAACCCCCGACATTCCAAATCCATTTGCGCACCTGGGATATACTTACCTCCGCTTGGGCAGATTTAGAGAGGCCAAGAAAAACTTAGATACTGCTGCGGGTATCAGCGAAGAGTACAATAAGCTCTATTTCTATATCGCCTGCTACTACAATTCACTTAACCAAGTGACGGAAGCTATTGATAATCTTGAGTTCGCTGTTGAAAAGGGATTTAAGGACGTCAAGTGGATGAAAAAGGAAAAGACGCTGAAATCCATCCAAAAGGAAATTCGCTACAAACGACTACTTGATTCTATCTAGCCAGCAAATACACGTTTCTTGTAGCTTCCTTTCGCGCATTTTCACCCACAATATCCAAACCTCCACTTACCGGTAAAAGACCACCACTTGCCGATTTAGTGCATCCTAATTTCTTTCAGATTCGTGAGTTTTAAGTAGAAATTAAAACCTAAGAAATCATGGGAAAATCAGATAACAGTTCGAAAGCCTGGTTAGGTATTGTCCTCGTAGCACTCGGTGGCTACTTTTTATTACGGAATCTTGACTTGATACCATCCTTCATTCCTTATTACTTTTTTGGATGGGAAATGATCCTTGTAATCGTAGGAGGAGCCATGCTAACTACAGGCAGGCGAGAAGGCTTCATTTTTCTGGCCATAGGTGGGCTGTTTCTGCTTCCAGAAATCTTCTATCTTCCACGTTTTCGCTTTCGTGACTGGTGGCCAATTGTTCTGATCATCATAGGCGTGTCCATTGTTATTCGGAGGAGGGGCTTTGTTGTGAGAGAGGAAGGTGATATAGACGAGGATTTTATTGATGATACGTCCATATTTGGAGGTTCTGAAAAATCGTTTAACTCCAAAAACTTCAAAGGAGGTAAGGTCACCTCCATATTCGGCGGATCTAAGATTGACTTCTCTGATTCCAAAATGGCCCCTGAGGGTGCTGTACTTGACATGTTCTGCTTATTTGGTGGAAACGAACTGGTTATACCTAATGACTGGACGATTGTGAATGAAAGCTTTGTGATTTTTGGAGGCTATGCCGACAAGCGATCGCGATCTGCCACTGAGCAAAATGACCCAAAGAAACTACTCAAAATAAAAGGGTCCGTCATTTTTGGTGGATCAGAAGTGAAGGGTGCCTAAGCAGGTGCCCTTTGCTATCTTTAAGTAAGACTACTTTCAGAAAATCCAATCAGGAAAACCTAACATGAGACATCCAATTCTCAGCGGATCTGGCTACAAGCTCTATGCATTGATTCTAGGAGTGATCATGTTGATTCATGGCTCAGTTCTGTATTTCTACTATGGATTTCCTGTTACCACAGCCATTGGAGATAGTGTTTTGTACAACGCGCTCTTTGGTGTACTCGCTCCCGGGCTTTGGTACATCGTGAGTTTTGCAAGCTTGAGCAAGGATGAACTTGCACTCGCTGGGACTCATCTTGCAGCAGCTGTGCTCACTGTCTTTCTTTGGACGTCTATCTCGGACTTCGCTTTGGGTTTGATCTTTTCTGCAGAAATTGAATATGGGGAATTCCTGGATGACTCGTATATCTGGCGCTTGATCATAGGGGTGCTTTACTATAGCATTACCGTGCTGATCTTTTACCTGATCAAATATTATCAAGACATGCAGGAGCGGCTGAATAAGGAACTGGAATTGCAAAACCTTTTGAAGGACTCAGAGCTGAGAATGTTGAAATCCCAGATTAACCCTCACTTCATTTTTAACAGTCTCAATTCAATTAGCGCTTTGACCATCTCCAAGAGCGAGTCAGCGCGAGAGATGGTGATCAAACTCAGCAATTTCCTTAGATATTCGCTAGGTAAAGACAGCATCGAGATGAACACGCTCGAAGAAGAAATCAAGAATTCCACGCTGTACCTGGACATCGAGAAAGTCCGATTTGGAAGCAAACTAAGCTTCGATAAAGAGGTGTCAGATACTTGTTTGAAAGTTGAAGTTCCTAACCTGATCCTACAGCCACTCTTTGAGAACGCAGTAAAATATGGAGTTTATGAAAGCATTGATAAAGTATCCATCATGCTGAAATGTGAGCCTCATGAAGACATGCTCCATATTCTGATTAGCAATAACTTTGACGTCGATGCCATGCCTCCCAAAGGGGAGGGGATAGGTCTTGAGAACGTTAGAAAAAGACTAAGCCTGGTCTACGGAAGACACGACCTCTTAGAAGTCAGTCAGAAGGAGGGTATCTTTAACGTGACCCTGAAAATACCTACCAACCATATCACACATGCGTAAAATAAGAACCTTAATCATCGACGATGAACATCTCGCCAGGGAGATCATCCGGACTTATCTGGAGGCCGACGAAGACATTGAACTGCTTGGTGAGTGTAGTGATGGATTCGAGGGGTTCAAGCAGATCAACGAATTGAAACCTGACCTCGTCTTTCTCGACGTGATGATGCCGAAACTCACTGGATTCGAAATGCTAGAGTTGTTGGAGAATGCTCCTGTCATCATATTTAGTACCGCTCATGATGAGTTTGCTATCAAGGCCTTCGAGAAGAATGCCATTGATTACCTCCTTAAACCCTACTCTCAGGATCGATTTTCAGAAGCAGTTTCGAAAGCCAAACTGAAGGTTGCTTCGGGGTTGGATGCCGTCGGAAGCAGCACCACGGGGCTGGCTTCTGTACTGGAGGAACACTACGAAAAGGCTGAGATGATCTCGAGAGTTGCTGTTAAGACGGGAACGAAAATTCATATCATTTCAGTTGATAAGATCCAGTACCTCGAAGCAATGGACGATTATGTGAAGCTGTTCACCGATTCAGGACCGTTCATCAAGCAAAACACGATGAAGTACTACGAAACCCACTTGCCAACTGACGATTTTGTGCGAGTGCATAGGTCTTACATTGTGCGACTCAAGGAGATCGATAAAGTTGAACTAATGGGTAAAGACTCACACGTAGTCTTGCTAAAGGACGGTACGCAGCTAAATGTGAGCCGTTCGGGATATTCTCGATTGAAGGAAGTACTGGGATTCTAGCAAGTACTGAAAGATAGGCGCAGTCAAAGAATGAGATTTAGTAGATCTGAGCACCGGACAGGCTAATCCTTTGGTCAGAGATGCTGCAGAAATTTTAAAGCAAACTAAGGGAGGGAGAACAGGAAAGGCAATAATGAGCTATCGAGTGCTACAGTCTATTCTTTTGTTTTGGACATCAAACTGTTAATCAGGTATAGGTTGAAGTCATCCGAGTTTGCAAAAGCGATATCAATCCACCCGTCTGAATTTAAGTCTTCCGTTTTAACATCGTAGGATTTATATATCCCTTCAAGCAGATCAACCCTTTCGAATGACTCACCCCTTAGACTTAGAAAGACTGCATTTGGTAGCTTGTAGTTTCCAGCTGCAATGTCTTGGAACCCATCATTGTTGAAATCAGCAACGGCTATGGAGTACGTGTCTTCTTTCTCTGCTCCAAAACTCAATGTTTGGGAGTACTTGAGATCAATATCTCCGAAGTATATGGTGTTAGCGCCATTGATATTACCCGTTATAATATCCGGTCTTCCATCATTGTTCATGTCGGCGATTTCAATCGATCTTGTTTCAAAAGTTCCTGATCCGAAGTCTAGCGCGTGCTTGAATTTCCTTTCGCCCTCGTTTAGAAGAATGCTATTTCGGATCTTATTTCGATTAGCTAAAACTAAATCAGGTAAGCCATCATTGTTCAAATCACTCACCTCAATGTCTATGGTTGCATTCTTCGTAGTATTCAATTCCTCGCAGTTAAACGTTAAGTTACCTTCGTTAAAGCAGATCGTATTCCGCTGCCCTCGATTGCAAATGATGATGTCAGTGAGTTGATTATTATCAAGGTCGGCAAGAATTCCATTTCTGGCGGAAGAAGGAGAACTTATGGTAGAATGGAAAGAAAAAGAGCCTTTTCCATCATTTAAGTATAATCGATGCGGTGCCATGTCATTGATCTCGACAAGGTCTAGGTCTCCATCATTATCCATATCTCCCAATTCGCAAGCGTAGCTTGTTGAGTGAATTTGGCCTACATGTGAGAAGGAGGTGAACCTTCCATTTTGATTGAAATAGACTGCGTTTTTTTCTGGCCAGTGCCTACCGTTTGCAACAACAGCATCTATATCCTGATCTCCGTCGACGTCACCAAGACTGACGGACGCACTTCGAAGTTTTCCTGTACCGAAAGTCATCCTAGGTTCACCGAGTCCTAGATCATAAGTCATTTTAAATGGCTGTTCCTGCGAATACCCTATTCTGGCGCAAAAGAGTAGTAGGAGAGAAATTGATTTTGACATGGTTGCTGGATTTGATTTCGTAAGGAATGCAATTTTTTGTTGACTCTCACTACTATTTGCCTGCCACTTCCTAATAAGCTCACTTAATGTCATTCAAATTGAACCTTCTCAGTGCTATGGCTGACGGATCCACTAAATTTATTATTTAAAAATTTCTCTATGGTTTCCATAACACCTTCAGGTTCCAGAAAAAGTCCGGTAGTGTTATGCCCCATATTTTGGACTGTAATGAAAGAGCTATTCGGAAAACCAGAGGCAATTTCTCGCACGTTTTCGTACGGAGTCCGACCGTCTAGACTTCCGGAGATAAATAATGTAGGCAGTTCTGAACCTAGCTTTTCCCGAAAATCTTTGGGAAGCTTACGGACTGCCCAAGTATCGCATATTTCGGGAAATGGAAAGTTGACAACTTCAGCGAAGGTCGATGTACTCTTTTCTTGGTTGATTCTGTCTAGCCTGGTGGCAGAGGCATTAGAGGTGCAGTCCATACATAAACTTAAAGGACGAATCGAAATTTTCCGAACGTAATATGAATTGTAAATGTACTGCGCAAACCGGCTATAATCCCCTTTCGTGATGGCTCCATAATCTGTTAGAACACTGGAAATAAATTCCTTTCTCCCAATCATTCCTGCCACATCCCGAGCAAAAAGAAAACTAGTTATGCTTACATCTTTGCTTTCTCCTTCGTTGCCTATGGAGATGACGACAGGTCTCTTTTCTAGCGATGCGATCTGGTCAATAACGAACTTTTCGAAGTTTGGAAATACAGTACTTGCCATTGAATCTTGAGCTATGAGATCGCTTATAATTTTCAAATGTTTATCAAAAATTGAAGGCAATTTGTAGGTGTGATCGTAGCCCTCAACTCCAGCTAAGATTACTTTGTCAATGGATTCCTCGAAATTTTTAATAAGAGATAATCCAAGGTGACTCCCATAGCTCATTCCAACTATTGTGATTTTCTCATATCCTAATGCCTGACGAACGTCATCAATATCAAATGCACTTTCTAGCGTATTCAACGAACTAAGGTCAAGACCCTTCTTTTCAAAGTATTCCCAGCATTCTTCTGCCAGACTCTTTTGAATTTCCATTTCGGATTCCTGTGCAATTGGTGGATCAAAAGATCTGTGACGAAATGATGGACAAGATAGATCAGGCTCAGAACGACCCGTTCCTCGCTGATCTACGACGATTACGTCTCCAAACGCACTTAATGCTTTATACAGCTTGTATCGATTGGGCTTTATCGCTGCTGATCCGGGACCTCCTTCAAGAAAAAAGATTGGAGATGAGGTTTTGCCAGACCCTTCAATTTTCATAAAGACCAGACTTATTTTTAGACCATCTTTTTTTGATCGATCCAATGGAACAAGTATTTTGCCCAACTGAACTTCAATTGAGTCAGAAGAATTTTGAAAAGTAAATGGTTCGAATTTTACCTCTTGCTGCAAACGTTTGCTCTGATTCGGGCCGCAGCAGTTGAGGACGGCAACAGCCAGCAATAGCAAAGTTTTTGTCCGAACTCTCACGCAGTATCTTAATAATAAGGATAGAGGACTCATTCGTATCTCAAAGCCTCGATAGGATTTGATTTTGCTGTCACAAGCGTTTTGTAACCAACAGTTAGTAGAGCGATTATAACGACCAGACCACCTGAAAACAAAAATACAGGTAATCCAATGGAGATTCGCGTAGCAAAGTTGTCCAGCCAGCCACTCATGACAAGGTAAATGATTGGCCAAGCGATAATGTTGGCTATGCCAATCAGGATTACAAATTCTTTTGTGAGGATAAACACAATACTCGACATGTTGGCTCCCAACGTCTTGCGAATACCTATTTCCTTGGTGCGTTGAAGTGCACTGAACGAAGACAAACCAAAGAGTCCAAGACAGGCCACAATGATTGCAAAAGCTGCAAAGAGAGTGAAAACACTGCTGAATTTCTCTTCATTCTTATACTGCCTATTGAAATAATCATCCAAAACAAAATAGTCAAACGGGTTTCCAGGAAAAAACTGGTCGTAGGTTGCTTGGGAGAATTCGAACGTCTCCCGGAAGTTGTTGGTCTTCAACTTCAGAGTAAAGTAGTTTCTGTTTTCTAGAACCAGCGGGAATGCGATAGGAGCAACATCTGACTTTACAGACATCTGTCGATAATCATCAACAACCCCAACGATCGTCTTCGGTTGACCCCAAAAAGTGACTTTCTTATTGATGGCCTCCTCTGGGCTTGCATAGTTTAAGAACTCAACGGCAGCCTTGTTGAGTATAAGAGCACCTGTGTCCGTAGAAAACGACTTGCCGTAATTACGGCCTGCGACTAGCTCAATATCGTAGGTAGGGAAGTACTCATAGTCAACTCCAGCAATGTAGATCGTACGTCTCTTATCATTTGTCTCTTCATGTCGCTTGATTCCATTGGTCCAGAAAATCTCCGCTCCTGGGACGTTGGAACTGCCGGTTACGCTTTCCACTTCCGCATTTTGGAGGAGTTTCCCTCTGAAGGCATCAAAGGTTGAATTGAAAAGAGAGTCTGCCCCAAAAACAGATGGGCCTTTGATCACCAACGTATTGGATAGGTTAAAACCCAGTTTCACATTTTTCATATGGACCAACTGTTGAGAAACGATAATTGTGCCTGTAATCAATGCTACTGATGCGGCAAACTGGAAGATGACAAGAACCTTTCGGAGAGCCGTACCAGCATTGTTGCCTGAAAATTTTCCTTTTAAGATGGAAGATGGTTTGAATGACGAAAGCACAAGCGCCGGATAGATTCCAGAGAGAGTTGAACCCAAAATAAATACGCCAATTGCCACAAGCCAGAATTGAGCACTTGTAAGGAAAGAAAGACTTAAGACCGAATCAGTGAGCTGATTGAAGAACCGAATACCCAGGACCACAATCGTCAGACCGATAATCAGAGAAATGAAATTGAGGACGATGGCTTCCGTGAGGAATTGGTATATGAGCTGTTTTCTATAAGCTCCCATTGTTTTCCGAACACCTACTTCTTTAGCCCGCTCCACAGACCTTGCAGTGGAGAGGTTAATGTAATTCACCCACGCGATAATTAAAATGAAGAATGCCACGATTGAAAGAAAGAAAACTGCTTCTCCATCACCTTGCTCTTCTGGCTCTGATTCCTGCAAAAGATTGGAATAAAGATGAATATCTGTTATCGGTTGCAGTGGGAATTCTGCTCTTCGCCCGCCTTTTTCAAACTCTTCACGACGTTCCTCAAACAAGATTTCATCGAATTTTTTGTCAAACGCTACGGCATCTGTCCCTTTCTTTAGAAGCACATAGGAATTGAAGTCATACCAACCCCATTCAACCTCAGAGGCTACTCTTCCTTCCTCGTTGGTGGTCTGATTGTTCAGTGTTTGGTAGGAAATGAGAAAATCAAATTTGAAGTGTGAGTTGTTGGGTACGTCTTTGGCGACGCCTGTTATTTCAAGCGAAAGTTCCAACCAGGAATTGAACGTGAGTTGTTCGCCAACAACATCCGACCTACCGAAGTATTTTTTGGCCATTTCTTCTGATATCACCACCTGGTTTGGTTCAACTAAGGCGGATTCTACGTCCCCATATAGCAGTGGAAAATCGAAAATTTGTAGTAGGGAGGGATCAGCTAAGTGAATTCGATCTTCGCTGAACTTGATGTTGTTGGTAGAAATAACCCCACTGATTGGATAGGCACGTGCAAAACCGATAACCTCAGGCATTTTTTCCTTCATAAATGGACCGACTCGTGGAACTGCCGCTGCGCAATCAATCCTCAATTCTTCCCCTTGATACACTTTGTATCGAATCCGATAGAGGTCTTCGTGGTTGCTGTGAAATTTGTCGTAACTATCCTCATATGATACATACTGGAGAATGAATATGAATGCAGAGATACCAAGTGCAAGACCCATAATGTTAAGCGCAGAGTATACTTTATTCTTTGAAATAGTCCTGAGAGTGATTTTGAAATAGTTTTTGAGCATGGCTGTTTGACTTCTTGTGTAAATGTTTTTTCTCCTTCTTAAGTAGTAATTTCTTGTTGAAAGCAGGACATCAATCATGTATTTGAAAGAGGCATAGGTCTTGTTTCTTGCATCCACTCTTTCTAGAAAAATTTCCTGCAAATCGCCCGCAATCTCGTCGTGAATATTCTTAGCGAATATCTTCCTCAATATCTGAGTGCCTAATCGAGGTGGGGTTGTATCTTTCCGATCAGCAGACAAGCTAGATTATGCTGGATGAAATGAAAGCTGGGGTATAGTGTTCCATAGCTGCTGCTTCATATCCTTGGACTGTTGCAGTGTCGAAAATCCAGCGCTTGTCACCTGAAAATATCTTTTTTGCTTTCCACCTCTTTTGCTTGTAGATCCTCCGAACTCAGAGGTAAGAAAGCCCTTGTCCTCAAGTCTATATAGTGAGGAATGGATCGCACTAATGTTGACATGTCTACTTGACTGCTCGGCTATGTGCGCCTTCACCGAAACAGCATAGGCTTCTCTACCCAGAGAAGCTACAGTTAGTAAAACAAGTTCTTCGAATTCACCCAGATTTGTTCCTTTCATTTTGGTTTTTATCTTATTTTCCTCATAAATGTAAACATTAAGAAGACGATAATCATCTATTTTGTAAACATTTATATTCGGTAACGAGTTGCAGAAAGAATGGTTGTGTAGAGGTCTGCACGATTCAACTTTCATTTCAGTACGTTTTTTCTATCATTTCAGTGTTCTCATTGACCAAAATTCAGAGTTCCACCTGTGTCCTACGTTTTATTGCTTCATGATGAAAAAAGTACTCAATACCTTTCTTGCTACTATTCTTGTGACTAACCTATGTGCACAGGAGATACCAGCAAAATTTAGAAAAATCCAAAAACACATGGACAAGGCTGTGGATGCTGGTCTCAGTGGTCTCGTGATATCAGTGAAGCATAGTAAGCTGGGTGAATGGACGGGAGTGAGTGGATATGCAAATAAGGAGAAGGCTGAATTGATGCGAGAGAATCACGTGATGGCACTTGCAAGCATAAGCAAGACGTTTACAGCTGTAGCTACTATGCTGTTGGTTGAAGATGGCAAAATAGAGTTAGACAAACCTGTAGGTGATTACCTATCCGATGAGATAGTTGGCGACTTGCCGAATACCGAAAAATTGCTCGTTAGGAACTTGTTAAACATGACCTCCGGCCTGGTGAACTACGAGAGAGATTCAACATTGAATGCTATCTATCTTTCTGGAAGATTAAGTCTGGACACCTTATCCCATCTTGAGGCGATCCAACGATATGTTGTAGGTAAGCCTGCCTTGTTCGAGCCAGGTGAAAGGTATTCTTATAGTAGCACCAACTATCTTCTTCTAAGCTTGATAATGGATGAAGTACTAGGAGGGTACCATGGAGACTTTTATCGGGAAAGAATATTTAAGCCGCTAAATTTAAAAAATACCTACTATCGAGAAACTCCAGGCTCTAACCACGTGGCTACCTATGGAGACTTGGATAGAAATGGGGAGCAAGATGATATCACAGATATGACCATCGAGACAACCAATTGGTTCATTGGTGATGATGGAGTTTACGCAGATGCGAAAGACGCTCTTCATTTTATGGAATCTCTTTTTAAAGGCAAGATCGTATCTGCAGAGTCACTTGAGCAAATGAAGACCTGGGTGAACGATGACTATGGGTTTGGTATTACCTATGATAAAGGATTCCCATTCAAAGAATTAATGGGTCACTCTGGAGTGGGTATTGGAACGACAACTGATAGTTACTACTTTCCCAGCAAAGACATGACGGTAGCTATATTATCAAACTCGGGAATACGAGCGTCTCCAAGAAAATACAGGAAAGCGTACTACAAGATGCAGACCAAAGTGATGATGACACTGTTCCTTTTTTGAACAGCATATGCTCGAAGTCTCGATATTTAGGAAATGAAAAGGCTCTTTGATGATCACCAAAGAGCCTTTTGAGCTGAGGCCTCAAAGACGCATCTGAAATCAACTTGAAGGCAGGTTATCAAATTCCTTCTTTTTGTTTCCGATCCATTCACTCATCGCTTCAGGAGATTTCATCAACTCTTGCATTTCTTTCCCTGCTTTGAGATGTTCTTCATCTCCCTTTTGGAACATTTCCATTGCATGATTTTTACTCATCTCAGCAATCTCCTCAAAAGTCTCGGCGTGAAATTCCAGATCGCAGGCGCCACCTAGTTGGTTACAAGTCATTGTCTTCATATTTCTGTATTTAAGTGTTTAGTGTTTATTATTTGATTGTTTGCAAGTGACCTTCCAGCCTGGTGAAAACAGAACCCCATCCATTTAGGATTCCCATTTGCTCCTGCTGTTTGCAATAGGCTTCCGTTGGGTGAATAACATTGAATGTAAACTTGGTCTGATCGCCGTCTTCCTCAAAGAGCGCCTGTATTTCTACACCCTCGGTCATCGGCTTGAAGTTGGCAGAGGAGCATATCCGTTCTGGCTCAACAATTTCAGAATAAATGCCGTCCGCTATAAACTCATTTCCATCAGGCATTTGCATGGTATACTTCCAACTACCACCTACGCTAAAATTGTGTTCGATAATTTTCGTTTCCATTCCTTCTGGCCCCCACCAACTGGCAATATGTTCTGGTTGTGTCCAGGCTTCCCATACCAGGGCGATAGGAGCACTAAATGTTCTTTGCATTGATATTGTGCGTTTGCTCGCATCATTTGATTCACTCATTCTTTTTGATTTTTTGTTTTCTCCTCCATTCTATCTGATTGAAGTTTGGTTAGATAATTTTCGAAGGAATCCAATTTGCCTTCCCAGAGCTTTCTGTATTTTGAAGCCCAATCAGCGATTTCAAATAAACTCTCTGGTTTGATTTGACAGAAACGCTCACGTCCTTGTTGACTGATTACCACCAGATCACATTCATTTAAGATCTTGATGTGCTTGGAAATTGCCGGTCTGCTAATCTCAAATTTCTCAGCAATGGCATTTACTGTCAGCTCATCTTCGGCAAGGAGATCTATAATGTCTCTTCTTACTGGATCCGCGATCGCTTGGAATACATCTCTTCTCATTATTATGTAACTAATCGGTTACAAGTATAAGTGTAATCATTCGGTTACGCAAATTTTGAAAGAAGTTATTGTAGCCGAGCAAGACTAAAAATAAGGTACCCGATAGGAGATGGTATTTGGATTCTTGACATCGCGAGCTAACTGTTCTACTAGCTCGGGTAACTACCTAAAACTGCACATTATATGGAGCAGGGAACTGCTCCGGAATCTCCTCCTTCGCTTCTCCAAGGTTTTGACGAAGGTCAATTTCAATTCCCCGGGCAATAGTTGAAATGGGCACATCATTGGAAGTACCTTCAAACGGGTTTTCTCCTGTTCGACCGATTCTTTCCATAGTATGAAAAATCCAACCAATCGCCGTATAGATAGGTACTGACAGCCAGACAAATAATTTTCCCAACACAGGATAATTGGTGGTCATCTCTTGACCGATTTCTTCAAATTGGGGTACCATTGCCATAGGTAAAAGTAGGAGTAGTATCCACATGAAATAGTGGTTGAGCGTGGCAAACTGCCGAGGGTATGGAAAGTTTTTGATTCGCTCACTTTTGCCTTGGAAGCTGAACAATTCTTGAATTAAGTTCTCCAATTCTAGAAAAGCGAATTCCCATATAATACCAGATTCTTTCAGTCTTCTCAAATGGTGTGATTGCTGATACAGTAGCGCGGTTTGTTTGTTGTCCTTTGCGAATGCATCACTCATATCTACATCATTCAGATATGGTTTCAAATCATCTTCCAGAGTGCTTAGCCTTTCCGGTGGGCTTATTGCCCATTCCTGATTGGTTTTTAGGTTCACTGTAGTCTCCCATTGTTTTGGAACACGCATAGCGTGACGCAAGGCAGTCATCCACGCAATGTGACGATAGGTAAGTGTTTTTATTTCATTTTGAATGACCTCATCGGATTGATCAGATTTAGTGTATTCGTTAGTCAACATGTCTTGTATGAACACACCAAAAGTCCGAGAAGTGTTAACAATGCCGCCCCAAATTTTGCGAGCCTCCCAGATGCGATCATAAGCTGCATTATTTTGAAACCCGATGATAAAGGCCACAGCTGTTCCAATTAATGCCAAAGGTGTCCATGGAATTTTTAGCCATCCCAAATCGAGAAAATAGTAGGCAGAAACCCAAGCTAGGATAATTACCAGAAACCGAAGCGTATCAAATCGTGTCCAAGCTGCAAGTTCTATGGCTTTATAAGTTCGTCTGGTATACATACATCGTGGTTTTTAATGGTTGGATCATGAGTCCCCTGAATTATTGGGACCCTGCAGGTCATTGCTTTAACGTCCACTAAAATAGTGGATCGTTAGAATCCGGCGGAAAATGCTTCCAGGAAACCAATGTTACGTATACTTCCCAATAGAAAAAGCCCATCAATTACGACAGGCTTTTTCAGTACAGATATGTAAAGTCAATCGACTAGACCACTTTTACATTTACTGCATTCAATCCTTTTGGACCTTCTTCTACATCGTAGCTTACTTTGTCCCCTTCTCTGATTTCATCTACAAGCCCATTTACATGTGCAAATACATCTTTTCCACCCTCATCCGGGGTGATGAATCCAAATCCTTTGGAATCATTGAAAAATTTTACTGTTCCGTTACTCATTATCAAATGTTATATATAAAAGGCAAATGTAGGGTTTTATTTCGCACGGTGGACAAGAAATGTTTACAGTTAATTTATCCCTTCCATACTAGGGTGCTAGCTGCATGTCATATCTCTTCTGAGAGATGAGCAAATTTTGGATTACAGAAAGACTGTTTGACGATTCAGGGCTGGCAACTTTTATAGGCGATCGGGAAAGTACTTTTCCATTACTTCCTGAAGCATTTCTACAGTGAGCGGCTTGTTCATGAAATCATTGATCTCCTGCATCTCTTTTGCTCGCTTTTCGTCTTCCGGGTGTAAGGATGTGGTTAGCATTACCACGACGAATTTTCCCTGCTGGGCTTTTTCTAGCTTTTTGTATTCCTCTAAGAATTCCCAGCCATTCATGCCGGGCATATTGATGTCAAGAAAGATGAGATCTGGTTGGGGATACACTCCGTTCATTTTTTGTTGGAGATACTCCAGTGCTGAGCTACCACTCTGTCGGGCAATGACATTATTCGAGATATCTGCTTGATTAATTATGATTTCATGTAGAAAATTTGTTGACTCATCGTCATCAACAAGCAGTATGCAATTCAATTTATTTTTCATCATCCTTAGTTTGGAATTGTAAAATAAAACGTACTGCCTTCATTTGGTTTAGATTCCACCCAAATTTTTCCACCATGGAGTTCTACTATTTTACGACAATGAGATAATCCAATTCCAGTTCCATCATATTCTTTCCTACTGTGAAGTCGTTGAAAAATATTGAAGATTTTACTTTTTTGCTTTTCTTCAAATCCGATTCCGTTGTCCTGACATGAGAATACCCATCGATTCTTCCTTTTCTCGCAGTCAATGATGATTTGTGGCGAAACGTCTGCTTTTCTGAATTTGATGGCATTGTTGATTAAATTCTGAAACACCAGCCGTAGATCCGTGGGGTTACCCAAAACGTTTGGTAGATCCCCGACCTGAATAGTTGTTGCGGTTTCGTCAATAATTGAAGCTAGGTCAAACTTGATGTCAACTAATAATTGATTGCAATTAACTGTAGCTAGGCGAATTTCACGGCCAATTCTGGAGTAATCAAGTAGTCCTTTGATTAGCGAACTCATTCGGTCCGCAGCACCTATTATGAAATTTAGGCTCTTGTCGGCAGTTGAATCAAACTTTCCTGCGTAGTTGGTGGTCAGGAGTTTCGCGAAATTTGAAATGGTTCGCACAGGCTCTTGCAGGTCATGAGAAGCGATGTATGCGAACTGTTCCATTTCTTGGTTTTTTGATTTGAGCTGAGTATTTAATTTTTCGAGTTGCTGATTTTTTCGAAGAGTATTTACTTGAAGCTGGAAGTCCTCATGCAAGTTCAAAAGGCCAGCTAGTATTAGCTGATGATTTTCATCCTTTTCTGCTAAAATGGATTCTTCGGTAATGTTGCATTCTCCTCCAGCGATGTCCAGAATGTGATTAAGAATCTCGTTGGTAATATTTTTATCTTCCTTTTTCTTCAATTGCTTGCTCTGCCTCCTTTTGTGTCTTATGTATCGAGAAAGATCGTAGTCCTATTTTTTTCATTACGAATGTTGCGGCCATATTAAGTAGTACATTCTTTTCAGTGAAAATGGCTACATGTTTTACTGTTGATTTAATTATAGCAAATTTCCGAAAGATGTGTTGACGTATTTCAGCAGTGGGTCTAGAGGCTATTGTAAGATCAATAAGAAGGAAAAATTCATCAAAATCCTTGCTAAGTTTGGAAATTTTTTGAAAGTTAAAATCAAGCTGTTCTTTAGAAGTGGAGTAGGGTTCTTGGTAAATAATGATACGTTTTTCTTCGTCGTAGACCCTTACAATTTCCTGCTCGGGTAGGTTTGATTCTTTCATGGGAGTTCTTAAGTCACCATGACAAATCTAGTAAAGAAGATTGTTATGGAATTTCTATTTGTGTTTTGGGTAGAAAGCAAAAATGCCAGTGAAATTTTCACTAGCATTTCTTAATTAGCTGTATGCTATTTTTATTTTTCTCGCAAGATCACATCACCGTGATAGGTACTAAATAGAAATTCTGGACCACCGGAACCGAGATCACCCTTAAGCCAGCCACCGACCTGGATCTTAGTCCCTGAACCACCGGATTTTACAACGGAGGACTCGACCCTCAGATCTAAGTCAAAATCAGTGTAAATCTCTCCCTTGGTCGTCTTCACCTTGATTGAGCCATCGATGGTTGAAGGGAATTCTATTTCAATGTCACCGTGGTAAGTACTAAATGCCATAGGAGCGTTCGGTGTTAAAAAATTAAAGGAAATTTTAATTTCTCCATGATGGGTATCCGCAATCGCAGATCCACCAATATTCTTTAGTACAATATCTTCATGATGTCCATCTGCAACGATTTCGCCTGTAACATTAGTTACCTCTATGTATCCATCGTGATGGGTATTCAATTGGAGTGAAAATTTGGTTGGAACTTTCACTTCAAAATTCACATGCTTGTTGTTTACTCCTTGGATTCTGATTTCATTGTTTCGTTCAACGATTTCAAATTCAGCGGCCGTATTCGGGATACGCCTCAAGCTTGACTTGGACGATGATTGATTATCGTCGTTGTCACCAGGTATTACCGTCACCATTACTTCTTTGCCAGAGTAACCTTCAACTTTGATTGATCCCTTGTGCAATTTGACGTAGAGCTTTCCAGGAGTACCTGGGTTACTTAAGGGTACAGTATACTCTTGTCTTCCTGAACTTTGTGCTAGTACATCATTGTGTACAAACACTGTAAGTGTCAGGATCAGTAGATATATTTTATAATTTTTCATTATTCTAATTTTTGAAATCATTAATTCTCACGAAGTAGGTATATGTCTCCATGGTGCGTTTTAAAACTCTGTTCCAACCCTCCTGAACCTATCTTAACTGCAGTACTGTTGCTCATTTTATATTTTGTGCCATTCTTTAAATTCGTTTTTACAACAGGGACTACTTCTGGGCTCCAGTCGAAATCGGTGTAGAATGAGCCATGTTTGCTTTGGAAGTAGGCCACCGTAGATAATCCGCTTTGATAGGTAATTCGGATATCCCCGTGATGTGTTTTGTAGGAACAATCAGCCGATGGATTTTTTGTAAAACTGGCATCTATGTTACCATGATGGCTTCTAAGTTGTACTACGCCACCCAGGTTCTTAGCGATCAGATCGTTGTGGTGTGCCCTAGCCGAAAGCTTTCCTTCAAAGTCTTCAATTTTCAGATCTTTTCTATGGGTTGAGACTACCAAATTCACTTTTCTCGGAATACCTAACTCAATTTCAAATTCATACTCAACTTCTCTATCGCCATCACGCCAACCAGAATTGCAACAACTGTTGTATGAACCGTATCCATCCTCGTCAATTCGAAATGTTTGATCATTTGACTTGACGAAGAAATAG
This sequence comes from Cyclobacteriaceae bacterium, assembly GCA_039961455.1. GTDB lineage: Bacteria > Bacteroidota > Bacteroidia > Cytophagales > Cyclobacteriaceae > Ekhidna. Next base: position 36,419 of record JBDVJN010000086.1, read on the forward strand.
ATGATGTTTTCATCTATAATTGAATCGAGCCTGATCTCCGATTTGGCCTCCTCCAATCTGCTGGATGATGATGTGCTCAGTTTCCTGGTTACCTTCAAAGTTGCCGTTTGACCATCAATACCTTTCACCTTCACATTTCCAGTTCGGTTATACAGGTGAAATGCCTTTAGGTTCTGCGTGTCGATGGTGAACTCTTGCTTATCGGTGTGGGACTGGGCAAGACCCGATTGTAGTAGTAGAAGGAATGCTATTGTTATTATCGTTTTCATTTTTATTTTGAGTTTAAAGTGTGTCCAGTGTCTCCTGTAGATGCATTTTGACCTCCGGATCAAGTTGGTTGTTTTTAAGAAGTGTGCGTAACTCTTCAATAGCACCTTCTTCCTGAAGACGAATGATTACTTCAGCAAGCGTCATCTGTACGATCGGAGAGTCTTGGTAGACAAGTGCTTGGATTAGCTTAGATCGAGCTGCAGGCTGATCAGCAAAATGCAATATTGCCTCTATGGAACTGAGCCTAACATTGATATTTGGATCATTGATGATTGCTTGATACAACGCCTCAAATACTTGATCCTCTGGACTATCAATGCTCTTGATGGATTGGAGCGCTGCAAGTCTTTCGGTGGTGGATGAGGAAACTAGAGAAGTGAGAATTGCTGAGTCCTTAGAAGGGTCAGAGTCAGAATTGATACTTCCGTTATAATTCGTACTCAGAACACCAATGAATATTCCAATGATGAGGACTGCTACTAGTTTTAATATGGACGAAAAATCGTGGGTACGTAACTTTGAAATTGGAATTGTTTTCTGATCATTTTCCCTTTCAAAATCTCCAAGCATTTTGTAAAAACGATCTCGCCTGCCTGAGTTTGCTTGTGGTACTTTTAGGTTATCTAGCTTTCCCCATGTTTCAAAAATTCCTCGCAAAGTAGACTCGCAGTTTGGATACTTTAAGCACAAGATTTCCAATTCCTCGGAACCTGTCCCGCCTTCATTCAATTTGGAAGTCAGTTCGTCACTGGCTTGCTTGCACTCTTCGCTTAATAAATCATCTATTTCTTTCATCATTCGCTTAGTTCTGCACTTTCCATAATATTCCTTAATTCCATCAAGCCTCGTCGTACCCTGGCTTTTATTGCGTTTTCTGACACGTTGGTCATAGCAGCTATCTCATGGTATTTAAGACCTTGAAATTTGCTAAGTACGATCGCTTCACGTTTCTCAGGATCAATTTTCTTCATTGCTCTTTTCAATAGTGCTTCTTGTTCTGTCAGTTCTATATGCTCTTCTATGTTCATGTCCTCTGATACTTTTTCATTCAATTCGGATAATTCATCTGAGTACTGCATAGGATCCTTTTTTCTGTACTGATCCTTGTAAATGTTCCTTGCTATGGCATACATCCAATAGACAAATTTTCCATCGTTTTTGTAGGTATGCCGATACTTCAGCAAGCGGTAAAATACATTTTGAACTAAATCCTCACTTTGAGCAGAATTGTTTATCATCCGATAAAAGAATCCAAACAGTGATCCATGATGGCGATCAAACAGTTCACCCATCTTGCTAAAGTCCCCATCCTGGACTTTCTTCATCAAGTAGTTATCTTCTAAGCTTTCCAATGGATTTTGCTATTCAAAAGGACAAACTTCGACTTTTCAGAATAGTTGCTAACTGATCACTTTTTTTGTGTAAAAAATGAAAGGATTAAAGAAGAACGGACCAGATAGTCCTAAGATCTACTGATTAGCAGCGTTCTTTGCAATTTCTGCTAGTTGCGCATCTATTTCTTCGCGACTTAGCCACCTTCCCCTTACCATCACTCCATCATTGCTTCTGAGCGCATCCATGTTGTCGAGTGGGTTGGCTTTGAGCAAAATGAAATCCGCGCTTGCCCCTTCGGTGATTTCACCAAATTCACCTTCCATATCGAAGAATTTAGCTGGGTTTATTGTTCCTGCTTGAAGTGCTTGAAGCGGCGTAATACCTGCGTTGAGCATGCCCTGAATCTCGTGATGGATGGAGAAGCCGGGAACATTAAATATTTGCGGTGCGTCTGACCCAAGTAGAATCCCGTGACCGTCCTGCTGTAGCGCAAAGAGTAGCTTTTTTCTGATCTGATCAAATCTAACCCAGCGTTCCGGATCATATCTGTCACTGCTGACCAATCCCTTTTTCCCTTCAACCCAATTCTCCACTGTCGATTTTGGCATATACTGCATTTCCGGGGTTGCACCTAGAGAGTCAGCATCCAAATCGGAAAACCAGCGCTCGAACAGGCTTTGTGTGGGGACAATCCAGACTTTCTTTTCTTTAGAGAGAGCTACTAGCTCATCTATTTTTTCAAGGTCTGCAAGATCTGTGAAATCAAAACCAAAAAAACCATTGGCTGAAGGATCGACATTAGCATCTTCGGGCACTAAGCCTTCTATAAACCCATCAATGTGATCTACAGAGGCATATCCACTTTCGATTGCATTTCGAATGCCAACATCAACGGACACATGCCCGGCGTATGGAATTCCTACCTCTTTTGCTGTCTTTATAATCTCATTGAAAACTTCCAATTTGATTCCTGGATGCATCTTAAGAAAGTCGTAACCCGCTTCTTTATGAGCGGTTACTTTTTCCCTCGCTTCTTCGACAGTCTTGACCGAGTTGCCATTTACAGAAGGACTGGAAGTGAAAATCCGAGGACTCAAAATTTGATTTTTGAGTGCTTGTTCTTTTAACTCCAAATGGATAGGGTGTCCCAACATACCACGAATGATGGTGATCCCATTGGATAGATATAGAAAGAGTGTTTCATTTAGGTTGCTACGACCCCATTGAGGAGAAGGGATGTGCGCGTGCATCTCGGCTAATCCAGGGAGGATGTACTTACCTTTTCCGTTGATCTGTTCAACTCCTTTGGGAATGCTTATTTGGTCGGAGATCTTGACAATCTTTCCAGAGTCGATAAAAACATTCTGAGCTGAAAGGACGCTTCCATCTCTTACATTGATGATACTGACATTTGTAACCACTTTTGCCTCACTACTTAGATCTATTGTCTGGGCAGAGGTACATGCTGTGATGAAAATCAAGAGAGCTAGGAACTTGTTCATGACTATATTTTGGAGGTCAAGCTATGAAAATTTAACTAAAGTTGGTGATCACTTTTATACCAACGGATCTTGATTGGCTCATATCAGGTAATTCATGCACAACATCATCCAGCCTGATCTTTTCAGAGATCAACTTTTCAGGATGAAGTTTACCTTCTTCAATGAGTTGCAACATTTCATCATATCTATAGGCTTGCATTCCATGGCTTCCCAAAATCTCTAGCTCCTTAGCAATCATTTTGTCGATGGGTATTTTGGATAGCGTATGCTGTGGTGGCATGATTCCAATTTGGATGTGTTTTCCTCTTTTCCGCAAGCTATTGAGAGAATTAAGGAGAATGTCAGGGTTGCCAAGTGCATCGACAGAGAGATGTGCCCCTCCATCGGTTACATCGGTAATTTCTGAGGGGACATCCGCGGATGTTTGCGCATTCACCGTGGCTACAGCGCCTATTGATTTCGCAAATTCCAGTGCTTCTTGATTGATGTCGACGGCAACTACTTTAGCTTCATAAGCTTTTGCAATCATGATGGCCGACAATCCAACGCCACCGCAACCGTGTACAACGACCCATTGAGCATCGCTTACTTTACCTTGGTCTACAACGCCTCTAAATGAAGTAGCAAACCTGCAGCCAAGGCTTGCCGCAGTTGTGAATTCCATTTCCTCTGGTAGTTTTACCAGGTTAGTGTCAGCATAATGAATGGAGACAAATTGAGCAAATGAACCCCAGTGTGTAAAGCCTGGTTGGAACTGATTGTCACAAATTTGACGATTTCCTGTTTGACATTCGGGGCATTTACCGCAGCCTGAAACGAACGGAACGGTCACCCGATCACCAACCTTAAAGCTTTTTACATCACTGCCAATTTCCGCAATGATTCCTGCCAGTTCGTGACCAGGAACGTGTGGCAGCCGGATGTCTTTATCATGCCCCATCCACCCATGCCAGTCGCTAAGACAGAGCCCAGAAGATTTCAGCTCAATTACGACTCCGTCTTTCTGTGGAGTAGGATCATCGACATTGCTTATTTCAATTCCTCCCTGGAATTGGCCATACATTGCTGCTTTCATAGAGTGAAAACTAAAAAAGCTTAATGATAAAGGGGTTGGTTATTTTGATTTTAATTTCGTGCAAAAGTTATCAAATGCGTCCGATCCTTTTTATTGATAGAGATGGAACAATTATCCAAGAGATTTATGGGGAGAACATGGATCGTATCGAAAAAATCACCTTTCTAGATGACGTGTTGTACTACCTACGCAAAATTCAGCAAAAAACGGATTTTTTGCTGGTAATGGTCACTAACCAAGATGGTTTGGGGACTTCAGCGTTTCCAGAGAAGGATTTCTGGCCTATTCAGGATTTTATAATCCGTACATTGAAAGGTGAGAGGATCCACTTTGACGCAGTTCACATAGATCCTCATTTTGAATCAGATAACCATCAGAATAGAAAGCCCGGTATTGGAATGCTCAGAGGCTATTTGAAGGGTGAATTTGATATTGCAAACTCCTATGTGATAGGTGATAGACTCACTGATGTCGAACTAGCAAAAAACTTAGGATGCCAGGCAATACATATTTCGGATAAGAAGAAATCAAACGCAGCACTGACGGCAGCTAGCTGGAAAGAGATTTTCGATTTTCTGTGTTCTTAAATTCTACCCCAGGGGATACCTACTAGTATCAGGAGGAGGGAAATCCCGAAGAAGATTGCTTGAAATTTGAACTTAACCTGGGCGTCGTCAGATTTACCACTAATCTTGCTGCCCATTTCTGCAGCGCCAATGGCCAGAAACATAAGAAGGATGTGCTCTACAGACCAGAATCTCTCTGTTGCATCACTCATGTTGAAAGTGAATTTGCTTGTGTATGGGCTAAGGAAAAAATATAGCACTACGCCTAGCACAAACTGAACACGCATGAACATGGTGAAAGAGATCGCTACGATTTTGTCAAACTTAGAATAATTGCTGCCGGCAAAGAGTCCTATCAGGGATTTGACGACAACTATAATTGCTGCTAAAAGGATCAACCATCGGATGCCAGAGTGGAACTGAACAAAGAAATTATACATGTGTTCTTACAATTTTCGTCAAATATAAGGTAGCCCTCCTTTTATGTCTAAAGGATAAAACTGTATAGCAAGAGAAAAGTAGCTATGCCGTAAAAAATTGTTCTGAATCTAAATTTCACCAGATCATCATCGGACTTGATACTTATCATCCGTCCGACTTGCACAGCGGCTGTAGCCACTACCACCAAGGCAATATGTTCGATTGCCTGGAAACTTTCTTCATATGTATGAGTTGAGGTGAAAAAGTTTACAAGTTCTAGCCCAAACTGGATATAGATTGTGACAATAAAGAACTTGGCCAATACACTGTCAAATTCAGTATACTTTAATCCTGAAAAAAGGCTAAGGATCGATTTGATACTTATAATGACTCCGGCCGCAAGAGCTAAAATTGTAATTGTGGTTCGGACTGTGAGAAAGATGTCTTCCATTCTGCGTAATTAGTTAAGTTGATAACAATATCCTTCTAAACACTAGAAGTTATTTCTGAATTGTCATCAAGCCGCTCATTAGCTTAATTCCGTACCACAAATTTTCAATGCGAAGATTTTCATCAGCTGCATGTTGATTGTTGTCATGATTTGCCATGGGAACGATAATCGCGGGCTTTTTTAGTACATCGGTGAATAGATAGAGTGGGAGCGAACCACCCAAGGTTGGTAGCAGTACCAGATCATCTCCAATAACCTCTTTGGTTCGGTTTACCACCGTTTGAACAATAGGAGTGTCCATGGAAGTTCTGGCTGCTGGATATCCACTTCCCCTTGTTATGAGTGCTATCTTGGGATACTTTAACCTGGTTGCTGCATCTGGCTCGTCGCGGACCACATGGTAACCCATCTTCTTTACGTGAGCCTCAACGAGGTCTTTTTGTTTTTCAGGGTCACAGCCCTTTACGAGTCTTATTCCAATGGAAGCCGTGGCTGTGGCAGGAATCACATTTCGTGCAAGTTTGCCCGTATTTCCACTGCTGAGTCCCCTAATGGTTAGCGTGGGCAGAAGCAGTCGTTCATAGTAAGAACCCTCTCCTTCGGTGGTCATAACACCCAACTCCGACTTGAGTTGAGAGTCAATTTCGGGTACTTCTTTCAGCGCCAGTTTTTCACTTTCACTTAAAGGCTCCACGTCATCATAGAATCCATCTATGATTACATTACCCTTCTCATCTTTCATACTCCCAACAAGACTTGATAGCATTTGCCCTGGGACTGGCGCCCAATTACCATAATGCCCACTATGCAAAGGTCTGTTGGGGCCGTACACTGTAATTTCCATTCCTGTAACTCCTCTTACACCAAATACGAGTTGCGGTTTCCTAGATTGATGTACAGGGCCATCACAGAACATCCATAAGTCAATCTGATCGATCAGGTCCTTATTGTCTTCAAGGTATTGTCGCAATTGCCTTGAACCAGCCTCTTCCTGACCTTCAAAAAAGAAGATAAGATTCGAGGTGACTTTTAATTTGTTTTCCTTGATCAAATCCAAGGCTGTTAATATTGCCGTTACAGGTGCTTTGTCATCACCTGCGGATCTTGCATAGATTCTGTGATTCGGATCTATTTCTTTTTGCTCCTTCGGAAAGTCTATTGCTGTGCCGCCTTCGAAAATTGCCTTCGTATAGTAGGTTGGTTCCCACGGATCGTTGGTCCATTTGGTCTTGTCAACAGGCTGTCCATCATAATGGACGTAGAATGCCAACGTTCTTTTCGCCTTTTTGGCAGGCAAATAGCCAAACACGATTGGTGGAGTACCAACCATTCTAAGAAGCTTGGTCTCTACACCACGTTTTTCCAGTTCTGATTTAATAAATTCAGCGTTTCGATTGATGTTCTTGAGGTCGTATGCCACATTTGGAAGAGATAACAATTCTTTGAAATTATTGAGGATTTCTACTCCATTTTTCTCGATATACTCCTCGCTGATTTTCCTAACATCCTGAGAAAAAGAAAAGAGACTTGAAATGATCAGGAGAAACGCTAAATTAGATTTCATAGATTTAGGTTTTGGTTATGGCTAAAATTATTAAAATACCTTCAGTATTCGTCTATGACTCCAAAGTTGTTGGGGTTTCGCAGCTAAATGAGGATGGAAGCTCAAGGCAGCACATAATTAAACGCGAAGTTGAAGAAGAGGATGGTTTGAGCTTGGAATTGGAGCCCACCAATGTGCATGATAGGAACGCAGTAAAAGTTCTTTCCAAGTTTGGTAATCAAATTGGGTATCTAAACAGAGAGCTAGCTGAGAAAGTACATCCAGCGATTGAAAATGATACAGAAATCCATGTGAAAGCTACCTGGGTGAATGGGGATAAAATGTTGGGTGTTGGAATTCGAATCGAGTTGGTGAGTTAACTTTATAGTATAATTGTAACCTAATCACCTATTTAAATGGACTTCAACGCTCGGAAATTTGCTTGGTATGTAGCTAGTTTGCTCCTTCTATCTGGCGCAGGATTTTTAATATATGAGTACTTCGATATGCACAAGCATCACACAAGTGAAGTGAAGGTTTTTTGTGATGATGTTCACGAAAATATTGGGGTTACCAATACGAGATCGGTCGACATGCTCAAAGATTATTCGCACAACAGAGTAAAATTTGATTCGCGAGATGCATTCAAGATTGAGAATTTCTACGCCGATACCCTACATATACCAAGGTGCTCTGATGGCATTCTCTTTTCTAAAAGATACAATGGTGCCAGGGGCATCAAAGTAATGATAGATGGGGAAGAGCGCATCATAACTGTTCTAACTGAGAACCTTACTTTCCTTGAGGAAGAGTAGATACTCCCTCCACACTTACGCTGCTAGATTCGCTCATCCCTTATTCTACTCAGCTTACCGCCTTCACTTCTCGGGATCGTATTATGATCCTTGATTTCGACTTGCATGCTTAACCCAATGTTGTTCTTGATTTTATGAATTAGCGATTGTTGAAGATTTGCCCCAGAGTCACTCGATAGGAATTCTGTACGTATGTCCTCATCGATTTCCACCTCAAGTTTCACGCTGTCCATAGTGCCTTCGCGACTTACTATGAGTTGGTAGTTTGCTGACAATTCGTCAAAATCTTCGAGCAGCGCTTCTACCTGCGTGTGGAAAAGATTCACGCCTCGGATGATCAGCATGTCATCAGCCCTTCCTTTTGTCGCACTCATCTTAATGTGAGTTCTTTTCCCATCAGGATCGTAATTGATGCTGCAGATATCGTTTGTCCAGTAGCGAAGGATTGGTAACGCTTGCTTAGTCAGCGTGGTTAAGACCAGTACGCCTTCCTGTCCATAGGGAAGGGGTTCGCCAGTGTCCCGATCTACTACTTCTGGAAAAAAATGATCTTCCCAGATGTAACTTCCGGTTCCTTTTTCTTCAAAATCCTCTTGCGAGACACCAGGCCCCATGATTTCACTTAGTCCATAAATATTGGTGGCATCAACTCCCATCAATTTTTCAACTTCCTTTCTGACGGTTTCTGTCCATGGTTCTGCTCCAAGTACTGCGTATTTAAGATTCAAAGCATCAATGGGAATCCCTCTTTTCTTCATCTCTTCGCCGAGTGTGAGCGCATAAGATGGTGTGCAACAGATTACTTCCGATTGAAAATCCTGAAGCAGCAACAATTGACGGTCGGTCATTCCCCCGGAAACAGGTATCACTGCCATCCCTAACTTGGTGGCTCCACCGTGCATTCCCAGACCACCAGTGAAGAGTCCATACCCATAGGCGTTGTGGAGTTTCATTCCCGGTTTAGCACCAGCCGCGGTAAGAGATCGGGCGACTACCTCATCGAAAACATCCAAATCATGTTTGGTGTAACCCACTACGGTCGGCTTACCTGTGGTTCCGCTTGAGGCATGTATTCTCAAAACCTTATCCATAGGTTCTGCAAACAGATCGAACGGGTAGTTATCTCTCAAGTCGATCTTTTTGGTAAAAGGGAGTTTATGAAGATCCTGAACTCCATTAATGTCAGCGAGTTTTAAGCCAGTGTTGTCGATCGCTTTGCGGTAAAAGGGAACGTTGGAACAGAGATGCTCCAACATGGTTTTTAATCGCTCATTTTGGAGCTTTCGGAGTTTGTCAAGTGGGAGTTTTTCTACTTCTGGATTGAACAATTGTGATATCTGATGTTTACGAAACGATCAAATATACTCTAGCACAATCAATACAGTGATCGGGTAGCCAAAAACAGGGTGCTACTGAGGGTGCTACTGTATGTTCAAAGCTGCTCTTCAGTTTGCGCAGTATTTACATCCATTAACATTCGCAAAAGTTTTTTTTGCCTCTGCAATTGCTCCCTGACTTGTAGAGAACCATCCGAGACTCCGTCGATGCTCATGCGAAGGCATGTGTTTACATATTGAGTTTTCGTCATGAACGTGGTGAACGCCACCCGATTGGGTATCTGTGGTAACAATAAAATTTGGCATAGCTGTAGAGTATTTGGTTGAAAACCCAAAATTGAGCATGCCTATAATCAAAATCAATACCCAAATTGAGGTATTTTAGTTACCCAAATTCAGGGATTGTAATCTGTGAATCAATCTGACTAAAGCCTTTCAAACAGAATGTCAATCGAATTCGTGGAGCGTGCAACCATCATGTAAAAATTGGCATCTATGCAATAACAAACTCAAAACAATGAAAAGATTACTCACTTTCGCATTCCTTATTTGTTCCATTTTCTATGTGGCAAATGCGCAACTAGAGGTACTAGAGGTAGATGCATTCACCAAAATTGTGATTCATCCTTACTTCGAGGTAGAACTGAGGGAGGGGCCGACGGAAAAAATTGAATTTGTCTCTAGTACGGTTGATATGAGTAACATCAATGTAGAGGTAAATGGAAAAATATTGCATCTCTACCTGGAAGATGCTAAGGTAGCTTTCAAGAAGGTGTTCAGAGATAATTTCGATCCCTATGATAATGAGAAGGTAAGGGCAATCATCACCTACAAACAGATGCAGCAACTCACTGTATATGGTGATGAGCGATTGACCGTCTCAAGTGATGTGGATCAGAATAAGTTTCAGGTGAAGATTTATGGTGAGGTAGATGCACGATTTGCAGCCATTAGAACAGGTCAACTCAAGATTGCCCTGTATGGAGATAATGAATTGGAAATTGCTGAAGGTGATGCCCCAAAGCAGATCTTCTCGTTTTATGGAGATAATGAGATGAATGCGAAAAGACTATCGGGCAGTTACTTGAAGTTCGTAAACGTTGGAAACAATAAACTCTACCTTGGTGAGCAGGACTACATACGAGTCACGGCTTTTGGTGATGCCACTATTTCATTTATTGGCAGTCCAGAATTAGATAAGAAGATTACGCTGGGAGACATGACCTACGTGTCTCGGTAAAGATTCACTGTTTACTAAATTCAATTGACGATTTGCATAAAATCCTCTTTTAAAACTGTGTCTAATCGATTCAGTAGTTCATCCGCATGCTTTTTTCCAAACACCATCGGTGGCTTAATTTTTAAGACATTGTGATCGGGTCCGTCTGTGCTCATAAGAATGCCGAGCTCCTTCATTCGATTCACTAGATAGTCTGCGTGATCGGGGAGAGGAGCCTTTTCTTTGGTGCATAACTCAAAACCGAGGAAAAGCCCTTGTCCCCGAACATCGGCAATAATGGGAAATGTGTGCTGAAGCGTTCTTAATCCATTCTTTAGATATTCACCTGTTTGGAGGGCATTCTCCTGCAGCTTTTCATCCTTAAGCACCGAGAGGACTTCTTTCCCAATAGCAGAAGAAACCGGATTACCCCCAAATGTGTTGAAATATTCCATGCCGTTTGCAAAGGCTTTGGCCACCTTCTGTGTGCAGACAACTGCAGCTAGAGGATGTCCATTTCCGATTGGCTTGCCTATTGTCACGATATCCGGTACTACGCCTTGCATTTCAAAACCCCAAAAGTGAGATCCCACTCGTCCACAGCCAACCTGAACTTCGTCTGCAATGCAAAGTCCGCCAGCTTCTCGAACGCTCGCATAAGCTTCTTCTAAATACCCTTTTGGAAGCTCGATCTGTCCACCACAGCTGATGATGCTTTCACAAATGAAACCAGCTACATTTCTACCCATTGCTTGAATGTGATCAACTTGCTCTTGCACATGTGATGAATAGGCTCTACTCTCATTTTCTCCCTGATAGATTCCTCTAAATGAATCAGGAAGTGGAACGATATGGGTATGCTCCGGTGCTCCCTTTCCACCTTTTCCATCAAACTTGTACGAGCTGATTCCGATGTTGGCATTGGTATTTCCGTGATAGCCAACCTCAATGGCAATGAAATCTTTTTCTCTAGAATAGGCCTTGGCCATCCGTATAGCAAGTTCGTTGGCCTCGCTTCCTGAGTTAACGAAATGAACAACCGAAAGCTCATCAGGGAAAGTCTGCAACAATTCTTTTGCAAAATCAGCAATGTTGGGATGTAGATAACGCGTGTTGGTATTTAGCACAGCCATTTGCTTTTGCCCCGCTTCAACAACTCGTGGGTGTTCATGTCCAACATGTGCGACATTGTTTACAGTATCCAAGTAGCGCCTTCCCGCAGAATCAATCAGGCATGCTCCATCTCCCCGCACCATTTTCAATGGTTCATTGTAGGATAGACTTAGTCCCTTTCCCAAATGGTCTTTCCTGAATTTTATCAGAGCTGTATCATCTGATTCGGTTTGTTGATTCAGCTCTTCTCTTTGGAACAGCAAATTCGGATCAGGACAGATGCTCTTCCATGCCTCAATTTCCTTTGGAGTCGACACACCTGGAAAATCGTGAACATTACTCAGCATGTCCAGCATCAATTGAAAGTGGAGGTGTGGAGCCCAATTTCCATTTTCATCACTTCTTCCTATGTGGCCGATAAGGTCTCCTGTTTTGATTGAGTGCCCTGGTGTAAGCACTTCAAGGCTTGAGGTACTCAAGTGACCATAAAGACTATAGAACGGCTCCCCGGTTGGAAGGAGATGTTTAAGAATTACGGTAGGGCCATAATCTTTGTCATTGTCGTTGTTATGGACAGCGAATACTTCGCCCTCTAGAATGGAGTGGACGGGTGTCATTTCCTCTACCCAGAAATCAACACCTAAATGAACTGTTCTATATTCTGGCCCATTGTTGCCTTCCTTATTATAGGTTTCAGTACTATAGATCGGACGAGTTTCCAAGTATCCATTGGCAATTACTGATTTAGGATTTTCGTTCTGCACCTGGGCAAGTGCGTAGGCAAGATGAGCATTGTTGTGAAAGTGACTACTGTGCCCAAGCCAGGTACTTCCTACGCTCATATCGACGGTTGTTACCCCTTGGATATCAAGTGTTGGAAAGGGAGTGTTCAGACTAATTTGCTGATTGCTTGCCCGACCAACAAAAGCTGCTTCGGCCGGATGCGCAGTAAAACCGCATGATGATCTAAAGCTATAATGAACCAATTGCTCATTGAGTTTTGCCCACTGACTTAAAAGCTCCCACGCAGGTTTCTCGCTGACTTGCAAGTATTCATTGTTGGGGTCTTCTGTTTTGTTGATTGCGGATTTAGTTACTGTTGTGACCAATCGCATACCTATCAATATGTATAATACTTCAAGTTCTTCCTCCAGTAAGGGAAAGCTGGAATGGTACCCTTTGATCAGCGCTAAAGCTGCTTGCAAGGGGTCAGGAACATCCATGATGGCGTATGCCAATGCAATTGCAAGGTCGTTGATCGACTGAGTGAAAATGGCATCTCCATAATCAATAATTGAGACGACCTGGGGATTTTTTAAGTCAGCACTGACAATGACATTATTGTCGTTTGCATCATTATGGATCACACTTTTTCTAAGTAAGCTGTATGCTGGTTCTATTTCCTTAAATCTCCTTTGAAAGTGCTGGACGAGTTCTTTTTGTTGATTATTAAATAGGGAAAGATGACCGACCGTCCAATAAGATTGTGCGACGTCCCACTCAAAATCGCGATGCGCGTAGGGATGATCGAAATTTTGAAAAGACTTTGTGAGCATACCGACATTGATCCCCAGACTCCTACGAAGCGAGTCGCTCTTTGGTGAAACATCTGACCAGAGCCTTCCATGCATCCATGTCAAAAGCCTGATTTTCCTTACGTTTCCATCTTCGTCTTCAATTGTTGTGCTGGAATTGCCGTTCAAATTTTTGATGATTGCAGGAGCAGTGATATCGGGAGAAGAGGTAGCCACATGCTCCATAAGATTCATTTGAAAGTCATGGAAATCTGATTCAGGATTTGAACGACTTACTTTTAAAAGATACGATTGGTCTTCGCTATCTAGTTTGAAGTTCCAGTCAAATTCGCCTACAAGTTGCGTCACCGCAACATGAAGCCCGTAGTGTCTAGAGGCGAGTTCTGTTGCTAAAAGTTGAGGGTCACCCCATGAAAGTTGGCTAATAGTCATTTGAAGTTAGGGTGTCAAAATAGTACTTGGAAAATTAGCACAGAAATTGGATTGGACGTCACTGCAACAACCAAATTTGACGTTGCGTATAGTAAGTAGATGGTTATAAGAAAGACGTATAGCTCAGATTTAGCAAAGGAGATGCTCTATAATGCCTGGCTCTCACCGCTAATGACAATAGATCCAGTTACCAAAATTGAATGTGATCCTGTAGTAGGTGGAGAGCTTAAACTGTATTCGAAATCAGAATATGGTGATGGTGTTATGTCTGGCAAATTTGCTTTGGTGGAGCCTGGTGAGAAACTGATGTATTCATGGCACTGGGAGGGAAGCGAAGAAACGACCCAAGTCAACGTTCAATTTTTGAAAATCGAAGAAGGTACAGAAGTCCAAATTGTGCATTCTGGATTTATCTCCAATGAAAGTAAGGAAATGCATGACTCGGGCTGGGATCACTATTTCAGAAGTCTTGAGGACAAGATAAGACAAACAGGATTTCAATAGATCGCCCTCACTTCGTTGGCATCCTATCTAAGGATAAAGCCCGCTTTCAAAGGGTCGCCTGGATCAATAACGAATTCATTTTTTCCAGTGACATAGGCCGTGCCAGTCACCTCTGGAATAATGGCATCTATTCCTTCATACTGAACTTTCTCTGCTACTTTGCAGCCAAATTGGGTTCCTAAAATACTTTCAATTCTCATCGTTTCACCAATCGCTAGTTCTCCTCTCTCGTAATGAATAGCCATTCTCGCAGATACCCCAGACCCTGTAGGAGATCTATCTACTTCTCCCTCTGCGAAAATGCAAACGTTGCGACTGTCAACTTTATCAGAAACGGGGCCTCCAATAAATATTGTTCCGTATAGAAAACTCAGGTCTTCCTCGCTAGGGTGAGAGATTATCCGACTATTCATCACGGCTCGTTTGATATTCATTCCCTTGGTGATAAGCTCCTGGTAATGATCTGGAGTGCACGGAATGCCAAGAGCCTCAGCATTCACAAAAGCGTAGTACGCACCGCCGTAGGCCAGATCATACTTCACAATTCCCAGCCCTTTCACCTCAACTTCTGCGTCAAGCTCAACAACGAATGAAGGAACATTTAGAAATCTGACTGAGCCTGCTTTGCCATTTTCGACCGAAACAAATGCAGTCAATACTCCGCATGGTGCTTCGATAAGAAGTTTGGTTTCAGGCTCTGTCACTTCAACCCAGCGAGCCTCAACAGCCAGCTTGGAAATCGCGATGGTTGCGTGACCGCACATAGTGGAATATCCCTCATTGTGCATGAACACGACCCCAAAGTCAGCAACGTCACTCTCTGTAACGACAACTCCATACATGTCCGCATGACCTCTTGGCTCGAACATAAGCGCAGTTCGCAAGTGATCAAGATTCGATTTAATGTGATTACGATATTCGAGGACATTGTTTCCTTTCAATTCGGGAAAACCGTCCAGGATAACTCTAAGCGGCTCTCCTCCTGTGTGCATGTCAATGGTTTTAATTGACAGCCAGTCATTCGGGATTGCAAATGAGTTGGATTTGTACTTCATCTCCGGTCGCAATTAAATACCAGCTGGGCGGCTACCAAATCTTCCAGGGCATGGCCAACTGATTTGAAGGCAGTTATTTCATCATCGTTTGCTCTTCCCCCGACTTCAGTACGACACAACCCAAACAGATCGCCTTGTATGTCTTTTGAGGAAATAACTCCGGACGCCAGAGGAATGGCCAGATCCCCAGCCTCTTTTGGAGCCATAGCTATGGTATCGACGTAGATCTTTGATTTTCGTACTACCTCATCGTCCGATTCGCGACTAGTAGGTTTGAATGCACCAACCAGATCAATGTGCTGCCCTGATCGTAGATACTCACCTTTTACTAAGGGTGTCTCGCTGAAGGTTGCGGAGCTAATAATGTCCGCTTGTGACAGACTCTTGGTCAGATCATCAACGATCTCTATTTTTTCGAACTGACTGGCTTTAGATTTTGCGATAGCCTCTGCTTTTTCTCTATTTCTACCGTAGACGTGTAGCTCTTTGATAGGTCGAACCGCCGAATGCGCATCAATTAAGAATGGAGCCAAAGATCCTGTCCCGATCATGAGTAGACTGTTTGCATTCTTTGTCGCGAGGTAATCAGCGGCCAATGCTGATGCTGCAGCCGTTCTCCAGTTGGTCAGGCTTTTTGCGTCAAAAATAGCTTTTGGTTCGCCGGTGATGGCGTCTAGCAAATAGTAGATTCCCTGGATGCTGGGTAAGTTTCGTTTACTGTTTTCTGTGGAAACATTCACGATTTTCACTCCTGCAACATCACCACAACTCACTGCAGGCATCAGTAACAACGTGTTCTGATTTTCGTCTTCGGGATTGTCATAATCTAGGTGTACACGGTTGGGAATAGTGTATTCCTTGGTAAAACCAACTCTCAGAGCTTCAATAAGCATTGGATGAGAGAGAAGGTTACTTATGTCTTCGCTGGTATAAAATCGCATAGTATTTGTTACCAGCTAAAATTAGTCAATTGGAGCAGGTTCCTTCTAACGAAGAATAAAACGATCTTAATAGCCCAAAATCTTCATCATCGCTGCACTTTCTTGTTCCGGGGCAAAGAGCTCATGTTCGAGTTCTCCTTTTTTGTTTTTCTTGACAATTACGTGCTTGGGTGCCGGGATCAGGCAGTGTTGAATACCTCCATAACCACCCAATGATTCCTGATAGGCCCCGGTATTGAAAAAACCGAAATACAATGTTTCCTTTTCATCATACTGTGGAAGGAAAACTTCAGAAATATGTGCTTCAGAATCATAATAATCAAGACTATCACATGTCAAACCACCAAGGTTGACTTTGTGAAAATCACTTTTCCAATGATTGACAGGAAGCAAAATGAATTTATGGTTTGTGCCCCAAACGTCCGGCATATGGGTGATAAACGAACCGTCCATCATGTACCACAGCTCCTTGTCATTCTGTAATTTTTGATCAAGGACGGAATAGATCGTGGCTCCACTTTCTCCTACGGTGTAACTGCCAAATTCCGTAAAAATATTTGGAACCGGCACATGATTCTTTTTGCAGATCCATTGAATATTTTCAATAATCTGCTCTGCCATGTATTCGTAGTCGTACTCAAAAGCCAGCGAGTTCTTTATAGGAAAGCCACCTCCAATATCTACCGTATCCAACTCAGGACAGATCTTTTTGAGTTCACAGTATTTGTAAATGAATCTGCTTAGTTCAGACCAGTAGTATGCTGAATCTTTAATGCCTGTATTGATAAAGAAATGGAGCATCTTAAGTTTTGCCTTGGATCCCTTTATTTTCTCAGAATAGTATGGGAGAATCTCGTTGTAGCGGATGCCTAACCTCGAAGTATAGAAAGCAAAATTTGGTTCCTCATCAGCGGCGACACGAATACCAACTTGAAATTCCTTTTTGCAGTTTGCGTGGTAGTAGTCGAGCTCATTTAAATTATCGAGAATGGGAATACAGTTTGTAAAACCATCATTTAAAAGTCCAGTAAGGTTCTCTAAATAAAGGGGGCGCTTAAACCCATTACATAAAATGAAGTGCTTTTTGGTAAGTTTCCTTGCATCGTAGAGACTTCTTATCAGCGGTATGTCGAATGCGGAGGAAGTTTCAATGTGAGACTTTGAGGCTAATGCCTCTTCAAGAACAAAGTGGAAATGAGAGGATTTGGTACAGTAAGCATACGTATAATCGCCTTCATACTTGTATTTCTTAATGGCCTTCTCAAAAATCTTGTGAGCATAGTTAATGTTCTCAGATATCTTAGGCAGGTAGGTAAGCTTGAGTGGTGTCCCGTACGTTCTGATGATTTCCATGAGATTAACGTCATGGAAGTGTAACTCATCTTTTTTGACTTTAAATTCCTTTGTAGGAAAGTCAAACGTTTGGTCGATAAGGTCGGTGTACTTTCTCATTTACAAGTAAATCGATGCAATTATCATCGAAAAAAACGAAACCAAAAAAGAGATTTTTCCCCCTTGAGTTATTTGATGAAGGTCTGAATCATTTCTTAGAATATTCGAAGTAAATTTGCGCCAATTTTAAGCAACATGATCCCAGTAAAAATATGTGACGAAACGGCTCCACTTGAAGCCGTAATTCTCGGCTCTGCCAGGAGTATGGGTGGCATTCCGAAGTTGGAGGAAACGTATGACCCTAAGTCACGCTCACATATCATCAATGGAACCTTTCCAAATGAATCTGACATTTCAGAGGAAATGGAACAGGTGGCTTCGGTATTTGAGAAATATGGAGTCAAAGTGTATCGACCTAAAGTCATAGAGAATTATAATCAGATTTTTGCTCGAGATATCGCACTTGTGATTGATGATAAGTTGATTGTTCCATGCGTAACACCGTTGAGAAAACTGGAGTCGGATGGAATCCAACATGTGGTAGATCAGGTGGATCAGGTGCTGCTTCCTGATGAAGACGAATGGATGGAAGGTGGAGATATTATACCATGGAAAGGACACCTCTTTGTTGGGTATGCTAATGATGAAGAATTTAAGAAATACCAGGTTGCAAGGACAAGCTCGAAAGGAGTTGAATATTTAAGAAAAAACTTCTCCAACTGGAAGTTGAAGGCATTTGAACTTAATAAATCTGATGAAGATCCAAGAGAGAACGCACTTCACCTGGACTGTTGCTTTCAACCGGTGGGTAATGACAAAGCGGTGATTTACAAAGGAGGGTTTAAGAATCAGGAAGATTTTGAATATCTGGTTAACTTTTTTGGAGCTGAAAATATTTTCGAGATCACCAAAGAAGAGATGTACGAGATGAATTCGAATTTCTTTTCTATCAGACCGGACGTGGTAGTCTCAGACAGTAGCTTTACAAGATTGAATGAGCAGTTAAGAAAATGGGGAATTACAGTAGAAGAGGTGAAGTACAGGGAAGTTGCGAAGATGGAAGGGCTACTGCGATGCACGACTATGCCACTGAGAAGAAAATATGACTAAGCAGGTAACGAACCATATCATGATGATTCGTCCGGTTGCCTTTCATATGAATGAACAAACGGCAGTCAACAACTATTATCAGCAATCTGCAGGAGATGTATCAGAAACTGATATTCAGAGAGAGGCACTGGCACAATTTGATGAGTTTGTTGACAAGTTGTGGGCGGAAGGAGTCGAGGTCACCGTTTTTGATGATACGCTTGATCCATCGACCCCTGATTCGATCTTCCCTAACAATTGGGTTTCATTTCACCAGGATGGAGTAATCAGACTCTACCCTATGTATGCGGAGAACCGTCGAGCTGAACGAAGAGAAGATATCATCGATTCTCTTAAAAAGCAGTTTGAAGTAGGAGAGGTCATTGACTTCTCGCATTGGGAGGAAAAAGCAGCTTTCCTGGAAGGAACAGGTAGCCTGCTTCTTGATCGTCAAAATAAAATTGCCTATGCTGCTGTATCTGAGCGGACCATGCTTGATCCAATGAATGAATTTTGTGAAGAAGCTGGATTCGAACCGGTGACTTTTCAAGCCAATCAGTCAGTGAATGGAAAACGACTGCCTATTTATCATACCAATGTTATGATGTGTTTGGGAGAAGGATTCGCTGTTGTCTGCATGGATAGCATTGATGATGTCAACGAAGAAGAAACACTTAAAGAGGCCTTGCTCAAGACGAACAAAGAGATCATTGAAATTACTGAGGAACAAAAGGAACAATTTGCTGGTAACATGTTGCAAGTACTTGGAGAAAACGAAGAGCGGTTGGTGGTAATGTCGTCTGCCGCATACCATTCGCTGGATCAGGGTCAAATAGATCGACTTTCTACACATGGAAGAATCGTTCATAGTGATATCCATACCATTGAGAAGCTGGGTGGTGGAAGTGCCCGATGTATGATGGCCGAAGTTTTTTTACCGAAAAGATAAGAAGGATAGATGTTGGAAATAGAAATCAAAGAAGCGATATCAGGTGCTTTTAAGTCACTCTTCGATCACACGATTTCCATTGAGGAAATCTCGCTACAACCTACGCGAAAGGAATTTGATGGAAAATACACATTTGTCATATTCCCATATTTGAAGATCACGAAATTAAACCCGGAGGTGTCTGGAAAGTTGGTTGGTGATTGGCTTGTAGCAAATGCTGACTTCATCAGCAGCTATAACGTAGTTAAAGGGTTTCTTAACCTCGAAGTTTCAGACCAAAAGTGGATCGATACACTAAGCTCGATCAGTACGAATGATGAGTTTGGAATTCTTCCCGCCAATGGACAAAAGGTCATGGTCGAATTTTCTTCGCCAAACACAAACAAACCTCTTCATCTAGGTCATTTGAGAAATAACTTCTTGGGAGATTCCACTTCCAGAATTTTAGCGGCCAATGGATATAATGTGATGAAGGTGAACCTGGTGAATGACCGAGGCATCCACATTTGTAAATCTATGCTGGCTTACCAGCGATTTGGAAATGGCGAAACACCAGAGAAGGCGGGATTGAAAGGTGATCATTTGGTTGGTAAGTTTTACGTGAAGTTTGATCAGGAATACAAGAAAGAGATTAATGAACTCGTCGAGTCAGGTGTAGAAATAGAAAAAGCCAAGAAAGAAGCACCTTCGATTTTGGCGGCACAGGAGATGCTGAAAAAATGGGAAGAGGGAGATCAGGAGACAGTTGCTTTGTGGGAAAAACTGAACGGTTGGGTTTATGAGGGATTTGACCAGACGTATGCAACTATGGGAATCTCTTTTGATAAGATGTATCAGGAGTCCCAGACCTATTTGCTTGGCAAGGACATTGTAGATGAGGGCCTTGAGAAAAACGTGTTCCTGAAAAAAGACGATGGTTCGGTATGGGTAGATCTTACGGATGATGGGATGGATCAGAAGTTGGTGCTTCGGGGAGATGGTACAGCCGTTTACATTACTCAAGACATGGGGACATGTGAGAGAAAGCATGGTGATTTTCCTTTTGAAAAGTCAGTCTATGTAGTAGGAAATGAACAAGATTACCACTTCAAGGTTCTTTTCAGTATCATGAAAAAACTTGGTCGCAATTATGCTGACGGACTTTATCATTTATCCTATGGTATGGTGGATCTTCCATCCGGAAAAATGAAATCACGTGAAGGTACGGTTGTGGATGCAGATGATTTGCTGCAGGAAATGTTTGACACTGCTGAGAAGCACACCACCGAACTTGGAAAAATTGAGGACATGGATGCGGACGAATCCAAAGTGCTTTACAAAATGCTGGGACTAGGAGCATTGAAGTATTTCCTCTTGAAAGTGGACCCTAAAAAACGAATGCTTTTCAATCCACAGGAATCCATTGAATTTCAAGGACATACAGGTCCCTTCATTCAGTATTCACATGCACGAATCTCTGCCATTGTTCGAAGAGCTAAGACACTTGAAGTTTCCGAGTCTTTTAATCCTTCCGCGGTTGGTGATTTGAATCAGCGAGAAGTGGACCTGATTTTTAGACTCACTAATTATGTGAGTGCCTTACAGGAATCAGCAGAGGAGTATTCTCCGGCAGTTATGGCTCAATACGTGTACGATCTGGCAAAAGACTACAATGGATTTTACCAGGAGGTTCCAATTTTCAAGGAAGACAACAAGG
>JBDVJN010000087.1:0-12659 GCA_039961455.1 Cyclobacteriaceae bacterium
GTACACACCTTGTAAGATGGAAGCAACCGGGACCACTTAAGAAGAAGTACAATCTGCAAGGCCACCTTGTGCTCTCAACTTTTGGATTGATTGGGCCTAATAAAAGTATTGAAACAGCACTGAGAGCCTTACCGGAAATTGTAAAGTACAATCCAACTGTCAAATACCTGATCCTTGGGAAGACACATCCTGAACTGGTCAAAAGAGAAGGGGAGAAGTATAGAGAAGAGTTGGAAAAACTTGTTGCTGAAGTGGGACTGGGGGAACATGTGGAGTTTGTCAATAAATACTTGTCGCTGGAGGAGTTATTGGAATATTTACAATTGACGGATGTGTACTTGTTTACTTCGAAAGACCCCAACCAGGCAGTGAGTGGAACATTCGCATATGCACTTAGTTGTGCTTGTCCGATCGTATCAACACCAATTCCCCATGCTGTGGAAATGTTGGATGAAAGTGTTGGTAAGATCGTTCCTTTTCAAGATCATATTGAGCTTGCTAATTCAACCATTGAACTCTTGAAAGATGAAAGGAAAAGATCTGAGATGTCGCTAAATGCATTTCACAAAACCAGAGTTTCGATCTGGGAGAACGTTGCAGTTTCTTATGCCCGACTACTCAAATCCAGTTTGGATCGTGAAATTGAGTTGAAGTACAACCTTCCAGCTATTCGATTGAATCACCTGAAAAGAATGACAGCTAAATCGGGTATTCTTCAATTTTCGAAGCTGGGGATTCCCGACATTTCTTCAGGATATACGCTTGATGATAATGCAAGGGCATTAGTGGCGATGGTCATGTATTATAAGCGCTTTCGGCAACCGGATGCTTTAAAGCTTATAGAGAAATATTTTGATTTCATCACATACTGCCAGCGACCTGACGGGAGGTTTTATAATTATGTGGATAGTCAAGGTGAGTTTCACAAGCAGAATCACTACACAAACCTTGAAGACTCCAATGGGCGAGCTGTCTGGGCATTGGGATTTCTTGTTGCAAATTCGAAATTTCTTCCAGATCGACTTATTCAAAGAGCAATAATTACGATATCCAAATGTGCAAGACATCTCCTTGATTTTCATTCACCGAGGGCCATGGCTTTTGCCATCAAGGGGCTTTGCTATCATAATCTGTTTCTCAACAATCCAACACTGGTTGAGTTGGTTGAAGAATTGTCTGACAAACTTGTAAATTGTTACAGCAAAGAATCGGACAAAGGTTGGGACTGGTTCGAGGGCTATCTGACCTATGCCAACAGTGTTTTGCCTGAAGCATTACTGCTTGCCTATGAATTAACCGAAGATGAAATTTACAGAGAGGTGGCTGTAAACTCAATGGATTTCCTTATCTCCAAAATATTTATCAATGGACAGATCAAAGTGATCTCAAATCGAGGCTGGCTAAGTAAGGGAAAAGAAAATGAGCATTTCGGTGAGCAACCGATAGACGTTGCTTACACCATTTTGGCACTTGACACGTTCACAAAAATTCTGAAAACAGATCGGTATGAAACACATTTGACCACAGCTTTCGAATGGTTTCTCGGAAACAATCATCTTGGGCAGATCATATACAATGCGGCTTCAGGCGGTTGCTACGATGGACTCGAGGAAGATCATCCAAATCTGAATGAGGGAGCAGAATCAACTATCTGTTACCTGTTGTCGAGGCTGGCTGTTGAGCGGTACCATCCAGCAGTTCCACCAAGACAGGTGCTGCAATTGCCTAAGATAAAAGTTAGAAAAACAGGTAGTAAAATTCCTGCTTGAATTGGATAACTTCTAATAGAAAAGCAATACAATGGTAAGCGATGAGATAATAGGCTGGTTACTCAAAGGAGATGTTTCAATCCAATATCAGGTTTACAGAGACTTGTTGTCTGAAGAGCGAGATGACCTTAGGGCAAGAATTGCCACCGAAGGGTGGGGGGCTAAATTCCTATCAAAACGGAAACCTGATGGTCACTGGGGACTCAAATTCTATCAACCAAAATGGACATCCACTCATTATACACTGTTGGACTTGAGGAACTTGTGCATTTCTCCTGACACCCCGATTATTAAAGAATCCATTGATATGATTCTAGAGAATGGGAAAGGAAGAGATGGAGGGGTGGAACCATCCTCGATGAATGGGAATAGTGATGTGTGCATTAATGGCATGTTTCTGAACTATGCAACTTATTTCCTGTCTGAGGAAGAAAAACTAAAATCAATAGTTGATTTCCTTCTTTCTCAACTCATGGAAGATGGAGGCTTTAACTGCAGGTCTAATAGATCTAAGGCTGTACATAGTTCTCTAAACAGCACTTTGTCGGTGCTGGAAGGGATTTCCGACTATGAAAAAAATGGGTATCAATACAGATTGAAAGAAATGAAAGCAGCCAGGGAATCTGCCATTGAATTTCTTCTTCTGCATCAGCTTTTTATATCTGATAGAACAGGTAAGATTATCAGTAAAAACTACTTAACACTTTCGTATCCCGGTCGATGGAGATACGACATACTGAAGGCACTTGATTACTTAAGGTATGCTCAGGTAAAATGGGATGATAGACTGGCTCCCGCTATTGAGGTTTTACTGAAGAAGAGAAATAAAGATCAGACATGGAATACGCAAGCAAAGCATCCGGGAGAGGTTCATTTTGAGATGGAGAAGGCTGGCAGGCCTGGACGATGGAACACATTGAGAGCCCTAAGAGTGCTGAAGTATTTTGATGTAATGGATGAGCTGATAATTTCAAAATAAATGGAGTATTCAAGAGATATAGAGATAGTAATTGACCGTCATCAGAAAAATGGAGGACTATATTGGTCCAGAGAAGATGGAGATATTCATGCCCCACACGGTTCTAGCACAATGGATACATTAGAAGTTCTTGGAGAACTGGGAGCTAATACAAAAGAGTATCCGTTTCTATCAAAAGCAATTGATTTTGTATTCGAGTATCAATCCGTAGATGGAGCCTTTTACTACTCAAGGAAAAGCTCAAGATTGCCTTGCATGACAGCAAGAATTCTTGCTGCGCTGGGAAGGCTTGGGGCTGGACAAGATAAGAGAGCTGAGAAGAGCTATTTGCAGCTACTCGATACCCAATGGCCAGACGGTGGCTGGAGGTGTAATACTGTGAAACTTGGTAAATCTTCAAATACAGATGCCAGTAATCCCGGAACCACATTATATGTGCTGGATGCTTTTCTTCACCGAAAGAACAGTCCAAAGGAAATAGATCAACTAAATAGAGGAGTAGAATTTTTGCTTCATCATTGGGAAACACGTGAGCCACTGGGACCCTGCGATTTTGGGATGGGTTCCCGGTTTTTTCAAATAGAGTTTCCCTTTTTGCGGTACAATCTATTTTACTATGTGTATGTTCTTTCCTTTTACAAACATGCTTGGCAAGACCAAAGATTCAAGGATGTTTGCGGGATTGTTTCGAGCAAGCTCGAGAATGGAAAGATCATACCTGAGAATCCGCACAGAGCATGGAGGAAGTTTGACTTTGCCAGAACAGGACAAGTAAGTGAACTTGCTACTAAGTACTGGAATGAGATTATAGCTAATACGAAAGGAGTGGAAATTGACGCATCACGTCTTTGAGTAAATAGACAATCAGAAATTATGAGTTACTATAGAGATTTAAAAGACATCAGTATTGAACAGTACAAACAGATCCTTAGATCAGCTGATATGATTCCAAGCTGGATGGTTTTGAAAGAAAACATTGACGAATGTATGGAGGCTATAAAGGACTGCGATATCCAAAATCTGGATGAGCTAAAAACCGCTGTCAAGAATAAGGACAAAGTGCAGGAATTTGCACAGCAAAGCGGTTTGTCGATAGATTATCTTTCCGTACTCAGAAGAGTTGTAAACGGCTACCACCCGAAACCCAATAGGATCAAGGACTTCCCGAATATTTCTGAGGAGACTGTGGCAAAACTTCAAGAACTGGGATACAAGAATACGCTTCAGCTGTATGATGCAATCCTTACGAAGGAAAAGAGGAAGAAACTTTCACTTGAGACTGGGATTAGTATTGGTGAAATCAGGCAATTAGGTAGCATGACAGATCTATCAAGAATCAGATGGGTGAATCATACATTCGCTTATGTACTGAAGGAAGCTGGCTATGATAGCGCAGAAAGCGTTGCAAGTGCAGACTATCAAGAGATGTATGAAACGATCATCAAACTCAACAGGGAAAGAGAGATTTACAAGGGCAATATAGGAGCACACGATATGAAATTATGTGTGGAAGCTGCGCAGGGGCTGGATTTCGAAATTGAGTTCTGAAAGGAACCTGAACCTAATGTGTAATTGAATCGATCTCTAATGCTCTCCAGACTTCTCAAATGCATGTAGCAAACTGTTGAGGTCAGAGCTGTCTTTGATTTTACTCAATATCTTCATGCCTTCCTCATATCCAATTTGATAAATTTCTTCCACACGTTCATTGTTTAACACTTCATATTTTCCCAGTTTTTTCGGAGAAAAAATATAATCGCATAAATAGAATTTGTCAGCAGAATTGGCAAGAAGCGCAAGGTTACTGGTTCTGGTTAGCACTTTGCGAATACTGTTGATTTCCTCGGGTACTAATATTTTCTTGGGAGAAGCATAGCTTCCCAGGAGCAAATCGCAACTCCCAAGCAACGGCTCGATTGGAAAATTATTCATGATTCCTCCATCTGAAAAATAGGTTTGATCAATCTTCACAGGGGTGAAAACACCGGGAATGGCTGCTGAAGCAAGGAGCGGTTTGATCAAGTCCCCCTTAGAAAAAAAGTGAGTTCTACCATTCAGAATATCAGTGACACAGATGTATAGCTCCTTTTCTAAAGACTCAAACGTCCGGTCATCCAGCCATTCGCGGAATATTTCTTTTTCCAAATCAGAATCGAAAAGCCCTGGTTTTCCATGTAGGAGATATTTGAATTTAAACAAATCAGTGTTTGACCTGAAGAACTCCAGAATCTCCGCTGGTTTATATCCTGCGCAATAGAGTGCACCCACAAGTGCACCTGCGCTGCTACCCGAGACTTTCGTGATCTTGATGTCTTTTTCTTCTAGTGCTTGCAGCAGGCCAGCATGAGCAGCGCCCCTGAAACCACCACCGGAGAGTACAATTCCGATTTCTTTTGTCATATCTACCTTTTTACAATTGCGGGAGTACCAATACCTGCTCTAAATGGAAACTCGGCAAACAATTTTTCAATTGCGTTATTGATACGTTCCTCTGCTTTTTTTCTGAAATTATCCGGATCACCAATTGCTACACCATGCCATACCAGCTTTTTCGTTTTCGCGTCTACCAGATCCACCACGAGTGTGCCCTCTTTGTAGTCTCGGACTCTCACAGTACTGTATCCCCATCCAGGACCCCAGTAATTGTAGTATCCCCAATAGCCATAGTACCAATAGTTCATTCGATATGGAAAATAAGGACCATCGTACGTCGTAGTTTGTTCTGTTCTATTTTCCACCTTCACAAAAATGTTAACTACTAAATCAGCATTGCTGGTAAGTTCGTAGCCTCGACTCTCCATCTGGTTTATGATCGCTGCTGTTACTCTTTGCCCATTTAACTGATTAATAACAGGATCACTTGGCAAGTCCTCCTGTGGGGGAGCGATCTCAAAGGTTTTATAATTTTTGAACTCAGCTTTACTGTCGTAGTCTGAAAGCACTTTCACGGAACTGCAGGCACTGACTGTCAGTACCAGCAATCCAAGCAATATCTTTTTCATGGTTTCCTATTGTTTTGTTAAAATCTAATGTGCGGTGTAGCCTCCATCGATAACCAATTCTTCACCAGTTACGAATTTTGATTCGTCCGATGCTAAGTACAATACACCATATGCAATATCATCCGGCTCACCCATGTGACCGATAGGATGCAAAGCATCAACGGCTTTCCGTCCTTCCTCCAAATCACCGCCGCCGCTATTCAAGTAGCCCTCTACCATCGGTGTCCAAATAAAGCCCGGGTGCACAGAGTTTACTCTGATCTGCTCAGAAGCATAAAGCATGGCGTCAGTTTTGGACATTTCTCTTACTGCTCCTTTCGACGCATGGTATGGAGGCACGTCTGGTGCGCCTACAATCCCGTAGATCGAAGAGAGGTTAACTATGCTCGAAAGCCCACTTTTTCTCATGTAGGGAATGGCATGTTTGGTACAGAAGAAGACTCCTTTCACATTCACACTCATCACGCTATCCCATTCTTCCTCAGTTATCTGATCGGTTGGAGCATTTGCTCCAGCTATGCCAGCATTATTGACCAGTACGTTGAGATCACCCCATTTTTTGTAAACCTGTTTCATCACTGTTTCAACTTCCTCCTCCTTTGTTACATCAAGATGCCAGTAGGCAGCTTCACCACCATTTCTCACAATCTTATCAACTGCTTGTTCCCCTTGTTCATCCAGAAGGTCGGTCACGGCGACTTTGGCTCCCTCTTTCGCAAGCAACTCTGCAGTTGCCAACCCAATTCCAAGTGCCGCCCCAGTGACTACGGCAACTTTGCCTGTCAAACGGCCGGACTCATTTTCTAATCGTTTCATACCATTCTCCATTTCTGATTCATTTTTGATGAATATATGCCTGGATTCGATCAGATAGAATGATCCTGATCAGAAGAATAATTGATTCTGATAGGAGAGAGGAATCTAAGTCTTTGCCTGAGCTAGTTATATATGATCGAACAGCTGGAAGGATTCCAGATATTCAGGTACAATCACATTTTTCCATCCAAGTCTTCGGACAGATCGTGCGAAATGGTAAGAACTTTCGGCTTCACCGTGAACAATAAAGGTTCGCTTGGGAGGAGATTCAAGATTTCCAAGCCAACTTAATATTTCCCTTTTATCACCGTGAGCAGAAAGCCCGTTCAGATGTCGAACGCTACACTTCACTGGAACACTGAGACCGAAGATGTTGATGAATTCATCCCCTTCCAATATCTTCCTGCCCCGTGTTCCCTCTGCCTGGTATCCAACGAAGAGCAGGGTGTCATTTGCTCTTGGAAGTCGATGATACAGATGGTGCATAATTCTTCCTCCGACACACATTCCGCTGGCAGAAATAATTATAGCGTTACTCTTCTTGTTGTTCAGAGCTATTGAAGCATCCTGCGGTTGGAGATAGTTAAAATTCTTGTAGTCAAAAATGCTCGGTGAGTCTTCTTTTTTAAGCTTGTGATAGGGGTGATGCTCCCGATAGATCTCGGTAGCACTAATTGCCATAGGGCTGTCTATGTAGACAGGAACATCGGGTATCTGTCCTTTTTCGAAAAGCATTTTTAGATAATAAATAAGCATTTGCGTCCTTCCCACTGCGAACGATGGGATGAGGAGACACCCACCCTTTTCAAGGGCCTCATTTACAATCTGACCAAACGGTTCCAGAGGATTATCCGTACTGACTTCACGATTACCATAGGTAGATTCTACCAGCAGAATATCAGCATTCTGGATTTTGGTGGAATGATTTAATACAGGATGGTTGGCCGGCCCGAGGTCACCAGAAAAGACGATCTTTTTTGTTTGCTCATTGCCCTGTGCCAGCAATGAAACAATGGACGAACCAAGGATATGGCCAGCATTTGAAAACACTGCTTGTAGGTTTGGGTGAAGAACGACCTGTGTTTCATATGGATAGTCCCTGATCAGTGTCAGAGCTTTGGTCGCGTCTTCAATAGTGAATAGCGGCTTTGGATGTGAATGTCGGGAATACCCTTTTTTGATAGCCCATTCAGCTTCTTCTTCCTGAAGCTTGGCAGCATCCAGTAGCATAATTTTTAGCAGAGCCCCTGTTGCCTCGGTGCAATAAACAGGCCCGTTGAAACCTTCACGCACCAATTTTGGAAGGTAACCGGAGTGGTCTATGTGTGCGTGAGTTAGAATCACAGCATTTATGGAACTGGCA
Source organism: Cyclobacteriaceae bacterium (assembly GCA_039961455.1). GTDB lineage: Bacteria > Bacteroidota > Bacteroidia > Cytophagales > Cyclobacteriaceae > Ekhidna. Next base: position 7,930 of record JBDVJN010000087.1, read on the forward strand.
TCGACTGGGAAGTCATCCCAGTTCCGTTCCCTCAATTCCCTGATTCCTTGAAACAGTCCACAGTCTACAAGTAGTCGAAAGCCTTCAAGATCAAGCAGGTACTTTGATCCGGTTACTGTCTGGGCTGCACCCAAAAATTTAATTCTTACATCCATTTGTTAGCGTGGTTTCTACAGCTAAGCTATTACAAATCAAATGGCCGTCTTATAAAGACTATTGTGTTGCCTTCCTTGATTTTTCTCCTGAATCCAAGTAGGTGAAATAACTCTACAACGTACCATCGTGCTATTTTCCGATTGACTGCAATAGTATGATCCATTTCTCTATATCTACCAACGCCTGGAAGATATTGGATGAAACGATGAAAATTTCTGCGTCTCAGGAAAGCGGAGACTCCTAACCAAAATTTCTTAATCTCCCTGACTACGAAGAAACCATCATTCCCTTGCTTCTGATAAAGAGGCATGAATACACGACCCTTCTCAGGTGCTTTGATTGAATCCTTATTATCCATTGCTAAAACTTCATTCTTCTTGATTCGCTGAAAGTTGATGTAGCCAGGCTTCATAAAAAATGGAGTGGTATTGTCTAGCGCATGTCTGTGGCGTACTTCAAAAATTCTCTTGCCATCAATCATGTCTTTTGCTAATCTTTGGTAATGGTGATTCACTTTTGGAATATTTAGCGGATCGATGCAATTGGCAAATGATAGTGTAAGCCAGATCATGGATTCATGATTTTCAATGGACACATGTTCATCGTGCTGGCCAGCTTCAATTCCGATGGCGATATGTCCTAGCTCATTAATGTAACTCAAAATGGTACCCTCTAAATACTCCTCCAGCCCAAGCACTACTGGTAATGGAAATTGCATAGCAAAAAAGCGATTTTTCAACGTATCGTTGATGGAAATAAATGCCTGACTTTCGGATGAAGTGGTATGCAGATCGAGAAAGACGATTGGCCCCTGACTTTCATTGATTTCATTCTCAATGAGAGCCCAGAGCTGCTTTTGTTCCACATCTTCCACTTGCTCTTCAGGAAAATCTTCATACTGCTCCTGAAGCATTAAAACTCGATCCTCTGACCAAACACGATTTAGGTCTTTATCAATGAACCTTTCCTTTGCGGCACACGCGGTTATGTTACCATGTAAGCCAATAATTTTTCCGTTGAAATTGGGTTTAAACCTTTTCAAATCGCTAATAACCTGCCTGAAGGCTTTTGTTCCAGCTGGTTCATTACCATGGATGCTGCAAAAGCATATGATGGTGGTTCCTGCCTTCCCTTCGCCATATTCACCAAGCACTCTTTTTGCATTGATTTTTACCTTCTTCCGATTTCGTTTTGTGGCCAGTTCCATTTCAGTCTTTGATCTGCTTCAGCCAGTTTTTGGTTATTCTCATAAAATCACGCTCAGTTACGATTCCCACTAGAAATCCATCCTGAACCACAGGTAATCCTCCAATACCATGCTCCGTCATGATCTGGATGGCATGCTCGATAGAGTCTTTCGGGTCAATTGTGATAGGATGCTTAAGCATCACATCTGTAATTGCCAGTGCATCAGCATTTTTGCTTAAGGTTTCCAATAAAACTCCTGTGGTTAAGAACCCTTTGAGCTTACCGGATTGATCTTCTACTGGAAGGTGCCTGATGTTTTTCCAGGCCATCATGTTGCTAGCAAGCTTCAGTGGATCTTTCTCTTGTATTGTGAATAGATTTCTTGACATAATCTGATTCACTTTGAGTTCCTTGCTCAATTCGATTTCATCCTCACTAGTTCCTTGCTCCCATGTATGAACTGGCATATTTTTTTTCTGATTCGCCATCATCAAGGAAGTTAGATTCGAAGCGGCAATAGGAGGGGTTTCTTCTTTTTTCAGTTCATTGTAGGTGTCTAGAATCCATTGCGAGCCTGTTTTTTCTGTACGTACCCTATCTTCGATCACCCCGAGATACTTTTTAATGTCTTTTTTGCTTATCCCAGCTTTTTGCAGTCCCTCTCGGGCGATTGGGAGCAACACCTCCAGAATCAGGCTTTTTGCCGGTATTCTTTTGTGGTTTATCCAATGGAATTGAGCGCCCAGACCCATGCGAGCTGCTTTCACAAAGTTTGACTTGGCATCATCAAAAGCCATGATTTCAGGGAGATTGTAGCAGTCTTCAGGCTGTCCATGCATCAGGCCTAACCAAAAGGCCATGTTGGCTATCTCATCTAGTACGGTTGGCCCAGAGGGTATGTATCTGCATTCAATTCTTAAATGTGGCTTCCCTTCGGTGATGCCGTAACATCCTCTGTTCCATCGGTAAACCGTTCCATTGTGGATAGTGAGCGCCGACAATTTTGGAATCTTTCCTTGCTGAAGCTCATCAAGTGAGTTCTCCCTGCTTTCCTTGTATAAAAGCATAGGGTAGCGAGAAATGTCATCTTTAAATATTTCTATAATGGAATTTTCTATCCAATGTTCTCCAAACGTTACTCTAGGTGCTTTTTCGGTAATGCTGAATGTTGGTGTTCGTGTATCGAGCGACTGTTGGAAAAGAGCTATTCGTGTCTCTCTCCACAATCGCTTACCTAATAGCAACGGGGAATTAGTTACTGCTGCCAACACAGGGCCAGAGATCGCTTGCGACCAATTGTAACTTCGTGCAAATTGCTCCGCGCTAACCTGGAGGTGAGTTTGGAAACTTGTATTGCACCCTTCAAACATGGTAGTGTCGTGACGCGTAATTAACTGATCTGTGCCCTCTATTCTGAATTCATAAGGCTTCCCCCGCAGTTCATTCAAGAGTTTGTTAATCGTTTTGTATCTCCCTTGCGCCGTGAAATACTCAGGTGTCAGATGTTCTTTTCCAATGGTAGGCAAAATCCCAACAAGGGCAATTTTTGAGTCGAACTCACCTGCTGTCACCTCGAGATGCTCTAGGTGTTCCATTAAGTTGGATTCCATCAGGCTCAGACAATCCCCTGAGAATAGTAGCGGATCTACATTTATCTCGGCATTGAAACTTGCATGTTCATAGGTGAAGTGATCATCATTGATTCTTTCAAGAACTTCTGTGTTTATGGGAGCTGGCTCAACATTCTTGTCGACAAAACACACTTCTTGTTCTGCACCTATCCGCTGAATATCAGATTCAATCAAACCCTCCTTGATCATGAGATCAAGCGCATCAATATCCTGTATTAATGTGTCCATTAGAACTTTCCGCTCTTCAGGAGTTTGAACCGCTTTGATGTCGAGTGAGCCCATTACAATAATCTATCTATCACGTTCGATTTATTGTATGATGAGCATCAAGTTATCGGATGACTTTGATAACTCCTGCCTTGATTTACGATCTGTATACCTCAACAGCATTTGGGGCAGGATTGAAACCTTTGATTATCAGCCAAACTGACATGACTATTTCCTGTAGTGCTATGGGTATGACCAATGCAATGGCAACCATCTCGGAAGCGAGATCAAAAGTGTCTATTACGGTGGCAGCTAAAAGTGCTACTGCAGCAAGAAGTCCCCAGATTGATACCCATCGGGGAACCAGTCTCGATGTGTAGAAAACAGCGTTGAGCATTAGTGTTCCAATAACAAAAACAGTGATGTAAATGAATCCATCGGAGTTGACCCAGTTGATTAGGGATTGAATGGCGTGGCCTATGTTTTGAAACTGGGCAACATCCTTCCCGCCGGCACTTAAATACGTTTCACTTAAACTAACAAGTGCCAGCTTACTTACCTGTGCTATGCTCAAGAGCACAACTTCAAATAGCCTGAAACTAACATAGCCGAGCGCAAGAATTTGATTGTGTTTTTTTAAGACAGGAAATAAGAGTACTGGTATGAGAACCAGGCCAAGATAACCGGTAAACTCAAGCAATATGCCAGTTGTAATGCCCACTTCATTTGGGTATGCGATATCAAGATAATCAGGAGAACTTAGGATGGGTTTGTAAAAGGCTTCTCCTGCGAAAAGAGTGATGTCTGCTAGTATGAACAACGATCCCACAATTATGGCGACCTTTCTGTTTGTTTCCATTTCCGTAGTTTTTATGGTGAATGAGAAGACTCTGAAGAAATCGAAGTAAAATTGAACCCTTTAATTATTAGCCAGAACGCCATGACCATTTCCTGCAAAGCAATTGGAAGAAACAATGTGTTTGAGATAGTTGATCCATCTGCAATAACACCAAACAACTGTAGTAAGCATGTGACTAAAGCCATGGCCGCTGCAACAAACCCCCAGGCGGATAAGGCGTGAGGGATTAGCGAGGATTGATAAAGAAGATAATAGAATATCAGGGCACCAAGGCAGAAAGCAATCAGCATAAGCAAATAAGCCCATTCATGTGCAGCAATCAATAAAATGCCTGAATTTTCAAAAATTGATGATTCAGCGGAGTCAGACAGCGTGTATTCCTGACTCAACGTTGAAAGTGAAAGCAAGCTTACTGAAGCTGTAATGAAAATGGTCGCTTCAATCACTCTGAAACCCACATATCCAATTGCCAGGCCCCCATGATAGTTATTGGCAAGAGGATACATGGCGATCGCAATGGCAACAACGGCGAATGCGTCTACTAATTCCAACACTATCCCAAGCATGACCTGGCTGTGATTTTCAGAAACATTTACAAGAAAATCCGGAGTGCCGAGAATTGGTGCTAATATCACCTGGCTTACCGATGTCGCAACGGTAGCAGAAATGAATAGTACTCCTACAACAAT
>JBDVJN010000088.1:0-60945 GCA_039961455.1 Cyclobacteriaceae bacterium
GTAACAATTTGCTTTCAAAATTTTCGTTAGCGACGCAGGATTCTATATTTGCGCAAATTTTAATTTATATGAAGTACCTGTTTGGATTTGTGTTGACTCTCTCGTTCTTGTTTTCTGCAGCCCAGGAAGATGGCTTTACTCGTCCAGATATTCCGGGAGAAGTGATGATTGATATCGGATTTAATAGCTGGTCAGTGACTCCAGATACGCTAGATAGAAAAGGGTGGGCTTCTAAGTCTCTTGGTATTTACTATGCTAAAAGATATAGAATTAGTAACAAGTTTTCGTTCCTGCCTGGCATCGGCCTTGGTCTGGAAAAAATGGGTTTTGAAAGTGGTGTCACTTTTCAGGACTCAGCACTATTTTATACAAGAGTTCCATACACAGGAATTACAAAGAACAAGATAGCTTTTACATACTTAGATATCCCTGTTGAGTTGAGATTCCATCCAAAAGGAACGGAGGATGGTGAAGGGTTTTTTGTGTCCGCCGGCGGAATGTTTGGGCTTAAAATGGGAGCTCACACTAAAATCAAATACGATGAAGGCGATGGAGTAAAGAAACTTAAAGAGACTGGGAAATTTAATTTGGAGAGTTTCAGATATGGTTATCAGGTGAGAATAGGCTTCAAGGGTGTCCACCTTTTCTACAAAAAATATCTTTCGAATGCGTTTAAAGAACCAATCCAAGGTGCAGATCCAACAATGAAGACGATTGGAATTAACGTTACTGGCTTTTAGCCGAAGAAGAATACAGTAAGGAAACTAAAGCAGAAACCCAAGAATCCTCCGTACCACACTTCCTGGGGCTGATGATATCCTAGATATAGTCTAGAAGTACTGGTTAAACCGGCAAATAGAATGGAGGCCATTAGAACATATGGTAAGGTCACAGCATCTACAATGTTCAGTGCCGCGATGATTCCAACAGCACTCCAAATGGCAGTCGAATGAATGCTGATTTTGAACCACTTGGTAATGATAAATAGCAAACCGATGAGGATGGTCACTGCTATGATAATGGTTGAAAATGGCCTGCCCAATTGCAATCGTTCCACAAAGAGAAAAGAAGAAACTCCATACCAAATAAAAATCAGTGAGAATGGGAGAGGCCGTTCCTCTTTGTTTGTGAGTTCCAGGTTCGAAATTTTCGAAAAGAGCTTTAACGAATAGATCGTAAAGGCTGGAATTATGCACGTGGTCAGAAAAACAGCAAGTATTAAAATCTTAGCAGCTCTAAGTGGATATGCGAAGAGGTCAGGGGCACCGATCAACATCACTACACTTAAGTAGGTTGCCATCAGTAGGGGATGACACAATGCGGAAACTAACTTCATTAAGAACTTCACAATTCCTTTCTTAAGCGTGCTACAGGAATATTGAGCTGCTCCCTGTACTTCGCCACCGTTCTTCTTGCTATGTTGTAGCCATGTTCTTTTAAAAGTTTTTCAAGCTTTTCGTCGGACAGCGGCTTGGTCTTCTCCTCTCCTTCAATAAGTTGTTTCAACTTATTCTTCACTTCCCGGCTACTCACGTCCTCTCCGGATTCTGTCGCTATACCTTCGGAGAAGAAATACTTTAAAGGAAAGACACCAAATTCAGTCTGTATCGATTTACTGCTGGCAACCCGGGAAACGGTGGAGATGTCCATATGAATCTGGTCAGCAATGTCCTTAAGAATCATTGGCCTTAGCTTGCTCTCATCACCTTCCTGGAAGTACTCAAACTGAAAATCTATGATTGCTTGCATGGTGTTTAGCAAGGTTTGCTGTCTCTGACGAATGGCATCAATGAACCACTTTGCAGAATCAAGCTTTTGTTTGATAAATGATACGGTTTCCTTGAGCTTCTTGTCTTTCTTATCGCTTTTGTCGTATGCTTGAAGCATGTCTGAATAAGACCTGCTTACTTTTAGCTGAGGGGCGTTTCTTGAATTAAGTGATAATTCTAGCTTTTCATCATTGTTCACTAAAATGAAGTCAGGGATGATGTACTGTGTCTTTACAACCTCATCACCAGAACCACCCGGTTTTGGATTGAGTTTGGTTATTTGATAAATGGACTCTCGGAGAAGCTCTTCATCACCGACACCCAATTTTTTTGCAATTTTCTCGTAATGCTTTTTAGAGAACTCGTTGAAACAGGTGTCAATTATTCGTCGTGCGATTTGAATCTCTTCCAACTCTTCGTCTTTCCTTTCTAACTGAAGAGACAGACATTCCTGCAAACTCCTGGCACCAATCCCTGCCGGGTCAAAATTTTGAATCTTGAATAAGATGTTTTCTAATTCTTCTTCGTCAGTTTCAACACCTTGCGAGAAAGCGAGATCGTTTACAATGGCTTCCAGGTCTCTCCGAATATATCCGTCAGCATCAATGCTTCCGATTAACTGTTTAGCTAAGACCTGCTCTTCTTCATTTAGTTTTAGGTATCCGAGTTGGGAGATTAATTGCTCATGTAGCGATTTTCCCACAGACAGCGGAGATTCTCGCTCCTCTTCGTCAGGGCTTCGGCCATCTCCCTGCATTTTGTATCCGGCATAGTCATCTTGCAAGTACTCTTCGATTCCGTCTTTCTCATCTACCTCAAAGTCATCTTCGAAATCTTCTTCTTGCTCTTCCGTTTCCTTTTCTTCTTTCCCTTCTTCTAACGCCGGATTGATTTCCAGCTCTTCCTCCACACGAGTATCAAGCTCTGCAGTAGGAACTTGCAATAGCTTGATAAACTGAATCTGTTGAGGAGACAACTTTTGTTGAAGCGACTGGGTAAGAGATAGTTTTTGCATGTACAATTACTAGTGGTCCAAAAATATCACATTAGTTAGTTTTGCCACCCATATATTTTCAGAGGAAGTGGATAAATTAAGAAGAACAAAAATCAGACAGATTTTAGACGGCGGTAAAGTTGGCCAGGAAATTTGTGCAATGGGTTGGGTAAGGACCAAACGAGGAAGCAAAAATGTATCATTTGTAGCGTTGAATGATGGATCCTGTATTCGCAATTTGCAAGTTGTTCTGGACGCTGAAAAATTTGACGAAGATTTCACACGTAAGATTACCACTGGAGCAAGTCTTTCGATTCTTGGAAATCTAGTAGAATCACAAGGTGCGGGTCAGAATGTGGAGCTGGTTGCGGAGAAAGTCGATATTCTTGGTGAAGCTGATCCTGATAAATTCCCACTCCAGCCAAAGCGGCATTCTTTGGAATTTCTCCGAGAAATTGCGCATTTGCGTCCACGCACAAACACGTTCAGTGCGGTGCTCAGGGTTCGTCATGCAATGACTTTTGCTTTACACACCTTTTTTAATGAACGTGGCTTTCTAAATCTCCACACGCCAATTTTAACCTCATCAGATGCGGAAGGAGCGGGCGAAACGTTCAAAGTGACTACGCTGGATTTGGAAAAGATTCCCAAAGATGACAATGGAGCGATAGATTATAAACAAGATTTTTTCGAAAAGGAGACCAACTTAACAGTATCCGGTCAACTTGAGGGTGAACTGGCGGCAATGGCCGTTTCTGAGATTTATACGTTCGGACCAACCTTCAGAGCTGAGAACAGCAACACCACCAGGCACCTGGCGGAATTTTGGATGGTGGAGCCAGAGATGGCTTTTTATGATCTGGATGACACCATGGATTTAGCAGAAGCCATGCTGAAGTATTTGGTAGACTATGCACTAAAAAACTGTGGTGAGGATCTAGCGTTCCTGGAGAAGCGAGAACTTGAAGAAGAGAAGTCAAAACCGCAGAACGAGCGAAATGAATTGAGTCTTCTCGATCGATTGAAGTTCGTTAATGAAAACGATTTCGTTCGACTTTCATACACTGAGGCCATTGAAATACTAAGAAGATCAAAACCAAATCAGAAGAAAAAGTTTCAATACCTAATTGATGAATGGGGAGCTGACCTGCAGTCTGAGCACGAGAGATTTCTTGTTGAGAAGCATTTCAAAAAGCCTGTGATTCTTTTCGATTACCCGAAAGAGATTAAGGCATTTTATATGCGTCAGAATGATGATGACAAGACAGTAGGGGCTATGGATGTCCTCTTCCCGGGAATTGGAGAAATTGTTGGCGGGTCACAAAGAGAAGAGCGACAAGACAAATTGGAACAAAGAATGTCAGAAATGGGAGTACCAGCTGATGAGCTTTGGTGGTACTTGGATACAAGAAGATTTGGCACCGTTCCACACAGTGGTTATGGTCTAGGCTTCGAGCGAATGATTCAGTTTGTTACAGGTATGAATAACATTCGTGACGCTATACCATTTCCTAGAACTCCAGGCAACTGTGAATTCTAAAAATTCGAACAATCCTCCATCTAATTGGTATCTTTAGTCTGGAATAAATCAAAACCATGGAGGCATTTCTATCATTTTTTGAGTCGCTAACAACCATCCAAAAACTCTCATGGGTTTTTATATGCCTGATTTTCTTTTGGACACTTGAGATAATCATACCATTGTTCCGACATGATTACAAAAAACTAAAGCATGATGGAATCAATCTTGTCTTTTTCTTATTCCTCATGATCATTAATGTGATTGTTGGAATTGTTACCGTTGGTATTTTTTATTGGTTGGACCAATCTCAATTTGGAATTCTAAACTGGGTCGCACTTCCAGTATGGGCAGAACTGTTGATAGCGTTTGTTGCCCTTGATTTTGTATCTCAGTATTCTGCACACTACATGCTGCACAGGGTAAAATGGATGTGGAAGTTGCACATGGTCCATCATAGTGATACTAAAGTAGATGCTACAACAGGAACAAGACAGCATCCTGTTGAGTACATCCTAAGGGAGGGATTCGCGCTTGCCACCATTATCATTTTCGGGATGCCAGTTGCGTACTATCTCTTCTATCGAATGGTAACGATCTTTTTTACGTATTGGACGCATGCGAATATTGAATTGCCCCGTTGGTTAGACAAAACACTAAGTCTGATCATCATCACACCAAACACGCATAAATTTCATCATCATTTCGAGCGTCCATGGACAGATACAAACTTCGGAAATGTACTATCAATTTGGGACCGAATGTTCGGCACATTTGTTTATGAAGATCCCAAAGAGATTAAATACGGGTTGGATGTGGTTGATGAGACCAAAGATGAAAACATTGGATATCAGTTAGGACTTCCCTTGAACAAGACAATCAAGACTGATTATTAAGACCGAGATCATTCAATCATCCGCAGTGCCCACTTTCCAAGATTGTCTATGACCATTTGACGGTATTCTGGAGATTTTAGAAATCCAGAATTGAAGAAATCTGCAATTACTGGCTCCCAGTCACTTCCTAACGGCATACTAATACCCCACTCATCACCTTTGAGATCACCAACCGGATGTCTTTTTATAGGACTGCCACGCTGCAAATAGTCGAAATAGTAATTCAGGTCTGAAAAGCAGAATGAGAGCTCGTCTTTGGCCACATTGTCTACCATTTCGTACATCGAGGGTACGTTGTTAATCTGTAGAGAAGCAAAACTTTGGTTCTTCAGTGACTGCATCCTCTCGTCGAAGGTTGTGGACGGTACGGTGTAGGCCTTCATTGCGGAAAAATTTGTTGCGATGTTGTCCATCGAAGAAAGCGTAGGAACACTCTTGTGTGTAATTAAAACCGAAATATTGTTTAGGTATGCAGGACTAAACTGGAGAATTTTTTTCCTATCTTCTCTTATACTAATAGGGCTTACTCCAAAAACTCCATCTTTCCCATTTTGCACCTGACTAATGAAAAGCGAAAAATCTTTGTCTTTTATAGCGACATACTGACTATTGACATCGATCCCATGCTTATCAGAAACAAATTGTTCAAACCTGGACATAATATCTACCAACAGGCCTTGAAATTCGCCGTTGCTATCTTTTTCTGAGAAGCCTTCGACACCTTCGTAAAAGTAGATCAGAGTAGCAGTGCCACTTTTTTTGGCTGACTGAAAGCTATCTGCGGTACGTTGTGCTAAAAGTGTATTTAATGTAAATACAAATAAGAGGCATGCCCATATTTTGGGCAGTTTGAATTTTTTCATGATAATTAGCTGGTCTAGACTACTAAATATAAATGAAATTCACAAGGCATCAAAGTTTAACAAGCTGAAGTATCTAAACTCATTACTCATATTTTAACGTATCAACTGGATTTATCGATGATGCACGCAAACTGTGGTAAGCTACGGTCGCGAATGCTACAAAAAATGTCAGTAATCCTGAAATGATGTATGGCCATACTTCTATTCCAATTCTGTAAGAAAAACCATTGAGCCATTCCTTCGTCAGTAGGTAGGAGATAGGGACTGCAACTACGAAGGCGATTATAATCAGTAAAAGAAATTCTCTGGATAGGAGCACCAGAATTTGAGGTGTGGAGATTCCCAAGACTTTTCGCACCCCAATTTCTTTGGTCCGTTGCTCCACGCTAAACGTAGCCAACCCGAAGAGTCCAAGACAAGCCACCAGAATAGTAAGTGCTGAAAAAATGACAGTTACATTGCTTAGTTTTTTCTCCGCTTTGTAGGAATCGTTCAGTGTGTCGTCCAGGAAAAAATAATCAAACGGCATGTTTGGCATGACCGACTTCCAAGCGGTATTTAGATCTGCGATCGAATTTTCCATGTCACTTACATCAATTTTGACAGCTACATATTTTATAAAGAGATTGAATGCCCCACGTCTTGTATTAAGTGTAAGCACAAGGGGTGCAATCGGGTGATGTTTTGAAACAAAATTGTAATCCTGTACTACACCCACAATTCTGCCTCGCAATTCATTCCTGAAATAGTAACGCTTTCCAATTGCTTCTTCAGGAGTGCCCCAGCCCATTGACTTCACAAAAGTTTCATTTACCACCAAAGCAAGTGAATCATCTGTTTGTACGGTTTGATCGTAGTCTCTTCCGGCAGCTAATGGGATCTCAAATGTTTTTGCAAAATCATGACGCAGATTGAAACGTGCGAAAGGTTTTGATTGCTCCATCTCCTCGAATCGATAATTCCCTACTTGGTGTTTGGCTCCAACAATTTCCTCTACTGCTGTCATGCTTTTTATGCCTGGACTTTGGAGCGCAGCGTTTTTGAAATTCTCGTAGTGCTGACCCATTGGGGACCGAATAACAGGAATCATTAATACATTTTCCTGGCTAAAACCGACATCTTTATTTTGTAAGAATTGCAGCTGATTGATTGCCACAATGGTTCCAATGATTAGGCTAATGGAAATGGCGAACTGTGCTGTCACCAGAATTTTTCTAAAACTGAGTCCACTTGTTTTGAGGTGAGCGTTCTTTAAAACTAGAATGGGATCAAAAGACGATAGTACGAATGCTGGATAAAAGCCAGATAGTAGTCCAACAACCAAGGCAATTGTAGCTAGACTAATTAGAAGGTAAGGTTGAAATAGGAATGTGAACTCGACTGATTTTTCTGTTAGCGCATTGAACGCGGGCAATACAATTGCTACGATTATTAATGTAACTACCATAGCTAAATAAGTGAGGAACACGGATTCAAAAATGTATTGCTTAATAAGTTGTGATTTTGAACTTCCCAGCGATTTCCTGACTCCAACTTCCTTTGCGCGTTTAGTGGCTCTTGCTGTGCTAAGATTGATGAAATTGATTGCGGCAATGATCAATACAAAGAAGGCAATGGCTCCAAAAATGTAGACACTTTCCACATTGCTGTTGGCCTCAATTTCGTAATCTAGCCTTGAATAAAGGTGTATATCTGTGAGCGGTTGAAGCTCCATTGTCACATCTTCTTTGATAAAGTCAGGGAAGAACTTATCTACGAAATCGGGGAAATGTGATTCTACTTGCTCTTTGCTGACATTCTCATTCAAGGCTACATATGTCCAACACGGATTCCAGTACCAGCTGCCTGGGTATCCACCATTGTACCATTGTTTCAAACTGGAAAAAGAAATAATGAAGTCAAATTGAAAATGAGCATTTTTTGGAGAATCTTCCAAAACCCCCACTACTTCCAGATTTTGCCGACCTTGTAGCTCGAGGAATTTACCCATAGGATCTTCATCTGGGAAGTACTTTCTTGCCATAGATGCCGTAATGAGTATTACATTAGGATCATCTAAGGCACTCTCTCTATTTCCCGAAATGAGTTTGAAGTCAAAAACGTCGAGGAAAGTGGAATCCACAAAGAAGACCTTAGACTCATTAAAAGCTTTATCAGCTTCTTTGTTCGAAAGTGCCAAAGTGGGAGATTGGAAATTAAATAGTCGTACTGCTTGAGCAATTTCTGATGGATATTCGCTCTGCAGAGTTGGCCCTGCCGGGAACGGCTGACTTGCGGAGTGCTCACCATTTCCCTCACTTTCGAAATGTTCAAGTACGCGGTAAATGCGATCAGATTTTTCATGGAATCGATCGTAGCTCAATTCATCGTTGACGTACAAGAAGATCAGTATTGAGCAGGCTAACCCGATTGCTAGTCCACTAAGATTCAGAAATGAGTAGACTTTTTGTCTTAGCAAATTTCTATAAGTGATTTTGAAAAAATTTCTAAACATGGATATGCTATTTGAATTTGTGATTTTATGATTCTTCAGCGCGAACGGTCTACATAGGCCAACTACATCAAAAAGGAAGCGAATATCTGCTTTTACCTTGCTGCCATTTTCTATCCGATCTTCGTATAGCTCATACACATCGCCCCTTAGGATTTCCAGGTGCTTTGGATGGCAAAACCACTCCAATAGTTTGTCTGGCCATTTTGGTGGGCGGTATTTCTTTTCGTTATTCACCTGATACACCTAGCTGTGGCAGTGTATTGTAAAGAGTAGATCGTAGCTCGAAAGATTGATCGATAGCTTTTCTGCCGTAAGTTGTCATGTTATAAAAGCGTTTGCTCCTACCACCTCTTTTATGGGTGGCACCGCCCTCGTACGATTCTACAAACCCTTTCTTTTCTAATCGATTGAACGCTGAGTGAAGAGCACCGATGCTTGGATTTCTCTTTGTGCGTTTTTTTAATTCTTCTTTGATTGAAATGCTATATGCATTTTCTCCCAGTGAGCCAATGACGAGTAATACCAACTCTTCGAATTCGCCAAGTTGCGTGTATTTCATGCACATTAGTACGAACTCTATCTTTATTAGTTTCCTAATGGTATATCTAATGGGGATCTTTCGTGATTGCATAAGGATTACTTGTTCGGGAAGTGTTAATCGTAGGACATGAGCACCAGCCTTCTAAGCATAAAAAGTTTGGGACTCAGTGTGGTCCCGTCAAGAATTGACCGGGGAGGCGTACCTCCTTGCATCTAAAAAGTTTGGAACTCAGTGTGGCCCCGGCAAGAATCGAACTTGCATCTAAAGTTTAGGAAACTTCTATTCTATCCATTGAACTACGGGGCCCTGAAAGTGTGCGCAAATTTAAAAAATCTTAGTAGACCTCCTGATCTAAATAATTCGGATAGATTTTTAAATGTACTTTTTTTACTTCTTTGGTGATTGCAGCACGCAAATCATCAATTCCTGTTCCTTTTTTGGCGGAAATGGCAACAGATTCTCCCCCATTCGAAATTGGCTCCATCTCTTCCAGTTTATCTATTTTATTGAAAATCTTTATTGTGGTAATGCCCGCAGCTCCGATTTCTTCCAGTGTTTGATCAACCACCCTGACATGATCCTCATGAGACGGACTTGAAGCATCCACAACATGCAACAGGAGATCTGCTTCTTTCACTTCGGCCAGGGTTGATTTGAACGATTCAATCAAATCATGCGGGAGCTTTCTGATAAAACCAACGGTGTCAGAAAGAAGAAAAGGGAGGTTTCCAAATACCACTTTCCGAACAGTAGAGTCGACCGTTGCAAAGAGCTCATCCTTTGCGTAAACCTTTTCCTTGCTGAGAATTCTCATTAGGGATGATTTGCCAGCGTTCGTGTAACCTACCAATGCAACGCGTACAATTCCTTGGCGGGACTTTCTTCGTGTTTCTGATTGTTTTTCTATTTTCTCGAGCTTCTTTTTCAAAACATTGATCTGATCCCTGATCATCCTCCGATCTGTCTCAATTTCTTTTTCCCCTGCTCCACCTCGTGTTCCAGTTCCGCCCCTCTGCCGCTCCAGGTGAGTCCACATTCTAGTCAGCCTTGGTAATAGGTATTGATATCTAGCAAGCTCAACTTGAGTTTTTGCCTGGGCAGTTTTAGCTCGTTTTAGGAAAATGTCAAGAATCAGGAGACTTCGATCGTAAATCTTCAGTTTAAGCTCCTTTTCTAAATTCCTGAGTTGAGATGGAGAAAGATCATCATCAAAAATGATGACATCGATTTTTTCTGCTATACAGTACGTCTTTATTTCTTCCAGTTTCCCCTTCCCAACAAAAGTCTTTGAATCAGGGTGCTCCAACTTCTGAAAAAACTGATTCATCACATCAATCTCAAGTGTTTGAGAAAGAAATTCCAGCTCATCCATCAATTCTTGCAGATGTTCGTTACTAGTGGATTTGGAACCCACCGCTACTAGCACTCCTCGTTCGTTCTTTTTCTTTGTTTCAAACATATATCAGCGCAAAATTATAGCTTACGAAAGTTTTATGAGGTTAATTTTTTTCTAGTGAAAATTGCATTTGTTACTAATACCTGTTGGAATGTTTTCAACTTCAGAGAAGGCTTGGTTAAATACTTTTTGAATCAAGGTGATGAAGTTGTATCACTTGCTCCATCGGATGCATATACCAAGGAAATTGAAAAGTGGGGGGTGAGACATATTGAGACTCCACTTGATCAGACTGGGACGAACCCCATCACAGATCTACGATACCTAAAAGCGCTTCGAAGAATTCTTAAATCAGAGCTCCCAGACGTAGCCCTCTGTTTTACCATCAAACCTAATATTTATGCCTCACTAGCTGGTAAGCTGACTGGTGTGCCAACGATTTGTAACGTCAGCGGTCTGGGGACTGTTTTTCTTGTGAGCGGCTGGCTCGGAAGGTTCGCGCTAAACCTTTACAAATTTGCATTTGCATACAGCACGTTTATTTTTTTTCAGAACAGCGATGATAGGAAACTATTTCTAACGCATGTAAAATTGAAACGGAACAAAGTAGGTCTTTTGCCTGGATCAGGCATTAACCTACAGCGTTTTGGATACAAAGAGCCACTGATTTCAACGCCAACAACAGCGCTGATGGTTGGAAGAGTTATCGAAGAAAAGGGAGTGCGCGATTTTGTGGAGGCAGCCAGGATATTGAAGAATGCCCGTGCTGCTGTTGAATTTACCTTGGTGGGCAAAATTGATGAAGGGCATGCACGTAGTATATCCAAGGTTGAGGTCGATGACTGGGTGGCCGAGGGTCTTATCAAATATCTGCCTCACTATGATGGAATTCAAGATTTAATAGCAAAGCACGAACTTGTTGTTTTACCATCATTTCGAGAAGGAACTCCACGCACCTTGCTGGAAGGAGCAGCTCTTGGAAAAGCTTTGCTGGCATCTAATGTACCAGGGTGCAAAGAAGTAGTCGTTGACGGTATCAACGGATTTCTTTTTGAAGTGCAGAACCCTAAAAGTTTGGCTGATAAGGTGAAGCTTTACCAGTCATTAAGTAGTCATGAAAAGGCACAATTAGGTGTGAACTCCAGAAAGCTTGTCGAGGATAAATTTGATGAAAACTATATAATCAGGGCATATAAAGAAACAATTGCCCAAATAGTCGATAAATAAGAATCCATCCTTGTTTTTAGCCTATTTTTGCACTTTAACACAATTTTATAGTGATCCGCCATATTTTCTTATTTTTAGCTGTCCTGACTATTCTGAGCAGTTGCAAATCGTATAAGCAGGACATTCTTTTTCAATACGATGAGAAGTTCACTGAGGCTGATTTAGCTCAGGCAACGGATGAAGTGGAGTCTAATTATCTTCTCCAACCAAATGATATACTGCTACTTGACGTTTTTACTAATAAAGGAGAACGCTTAATTGATCCAAATTTTGAATTGATTCAGCAGGCCAACGCGCAGGCTCAGCAGCAAAGAGATATATTTCAATTTGTGATACAGGCAGACGGGACCGTCGTATTTCCGCTGATTGGAAAATGCGAGATTGACGGACTGACTCTGAATGAAGCTGAGTTAAAAGTTGCTCAGCTTTTCGGTGATGTATACAAGGACCCGTTTGTCAAGTTAAGAATCAATAATAGAAGAGTTTTTGTCTTGGGAGCTCCAGGGGGAAGAGTAATTCCACTGCAAAATGAAAACATGCACCTGGTTGAAGTACTTGCCTTGGCAGAGGGTGTTGAATTGGGAGCAAAGGCGCAGAATATTAAACTAATTCGGGGTGAGATGGTCTACAACGTGGACCTGAGTACGATTAGTGGGATGCAAGAATCAAATTTGAGAGTAGAACCCGGAGATATTATTTACGTGGAACCATGGCGCAGACCGTGGCTTGAGACATTAAAAGATACGTCACCGGCATTGAGTCTCGTGACAAGTGTTTTAACGTTAATATTGGTAATTCAGACCCTTTGAGTAACGAATTTCAACAAAACGGCAATTTCGAATCCGAAAAGGATTTTTTTGAGTCCTTCGACTTAGAACGTTTTTGGTATGTATTGAAGCGAAGTAAATACTGGATTATCGGATTTATACTACTGGTCGTATCTACTTCGTACCTCTATGTGCGCTACACAAAACCCCTGTACAAATCAGATTCAGTAATCAAGCTAGAGTTCCAGAGTGAAGCTAATGTGTTGGGCTTGGCTAATGCGGTCAATACCCAAGAACAAAGCGAAATTTCAGGGGAAATAGAATTGATAAGATCAAAACTCTTTTTTTCGAGAGTAGTGGACGAGGCTGACCTTGGCGTTTCATACCACCTGTACGGTCGATATCTAACAGATGAGCGCTATAAGAACTCTCCATTTGTGGTTTCGCATAAAATATTGAACAGGAGCTACTATGACTTCCCGTTTGATGTCAGAATTATTGATTCAAATGAGTTTGAATTAATCTATTCGAAGGGTGAGGTAGAAATGGCGCAGAGGTACAGATTTGGTGAGGAGATAAAGACAGAGGACTTCAATTTCCTAATAGAGAAGACTGATTTTTTCAGTGACGATCTGACTCGGATTTTTTATTTCACGGTTAATAGTCGGGATGCTCTGATTGACTATTTGCAAGAGAACGTTGAAGTTATTCCTGAGAATCTAAATGCAAAAACGATCAAGGTTTCTTTCACAGATCACAGTCGATTTAAAGCCAGGGATCTAGTTAATTTGATTGACACATTGTATCTAGACTACACCCGCGAGGTCAAAAATCAAGCACTAGAGCAGAAAATCTCTTTTTTGGATGGACAAATAGATAAGACAGAAAGTAAACTGCAGGAGTATGAAAATTACTTCGAGAAGTTCACGATTGACAATAGAACCACGGATCTTAATGATGACCTGAATAGAACGATAGATCAATTGGCTCGTCTGGATTCGGCAAGATTGGACTTAAAGAAAAGAATTAAAGATGTAGAGAGACTGAGCAATCAACTAAAAGCCAATCTTACTTTATCCTTGAATCCAATTTCAATTGGAGGACTTCCTGTAAGTCTTGAAGAGTCGCTGGAGGAGTACCTTACGTTGATCCAGGATAGGGAGCTTAAGTTGGGGTCCTACAACGAAACGTCTTACATCATTCAACAGGTGGATTCTAAGTTGACTAAGGCGAGGATAAATTTAACATCACTCTTTACAGGATACGGGAAAAGTTTAGATGATAGGCTGACTTTGCTTGAGAGCCGAAGATCTGCACTTGAGGTAAATCTGTCTTCGTTGCCATCGATGCGAACCGAATTTGGCAAAACCAACCGTGTTTATACGCTTGAAGAAGAATTTATGCTTTCTCTACAGCAGAGCAAAATTGAGTTGGAAATCACCAGAGCAGGAACTGTCACTGACAATGTCATTTTGTCCTCTGCTTCTCTACCATCGGATCCAATAGAGCCACAAAAGTTTCTGATTATTGCCGCTGCCACAGTCATGGCATTTGTTATCAGCATTGTTTTTCTATTAATTAAATATTTAGCTCACAACAAGGTTGCGGGAATAAAAGAGCTCGAAAAACTAGTGAATGTTCCAGTGCTGGGATCCGTACCTAAGTATACCAGAAACGATCTTGATCATTCAGCACTAGTAGTGAAGAGCAATTCGAAATCCTCTTTGAGCGAGGCTCTTCGAACCATGAGGACAAATATGGATTTTATTGATGCCAGAAATGGATCGAAGCTTGTGAGTGTGACTTCTACTGTGCCAGGAGAAGGCAAAACGTTCGTGGCTGCCAACTTGGGTGCGATCATTGCAATGACCAATCAAAAGGTGTGCGTCGTTGATATTGACATGCGAAAACCTAAGGTGCATCTTGCCTTTGGAGGAGTTTCCTCAAAAGACGGGATGAGCACCTTGATCACCGGAAAAAGTAATCTCAAAGCCAGTATACAAAAAACTGAAATAGAAAATCTACATTTTGTATCAGCCGGCCCTACTCCTCCAAATCCGTCGGAGCTACTTCTTCAGAAGGAATTTGAACAACTATTGGAACAGTTAAGAAAACAATTTGATGTGATTATTCTGGATACTCCGCCAGTGGGACTGGTTACGGATGCCCGTTTAGCAATGGTAAAATCAGACATTCAGCTTTACGTAGTTCGAGCAGACTACTCAAAAAGAAGTTTTGCCAAGGTTGTTAATGATTTGAAAACCTCTGGGCAGTTTTCGAATATCACGGTGGTTCTAAATGCCATTTCCTCAACGCCAGGCTATGGGTATGGCTATGGTTACGGCTACAATTACGGCTACTACGAAGAAGGTGACAAGAAGACTAGTTCTTCTTTCGTCAAAAGTCTTTTCTGATGTTTGGATTTGGTAAAAAATCAGTGTCTACTCCTGTAGTTGACATTCACTCACATCTTATACCTGCCATGGACGATGGCGTTAAAACGTTGGATGATTCCATCATGGTAATCAAGAAATTAGCTGATCTCGGCTTCAAAAAAGTAATAACTACACCTCATATTCATCCTAGTTATCCTAATTCAGCGGATAAAATACGTAGCGGGCTCAACACAGTGCAAGACAGAGTTGCAGAGGAAGATTTAGAATTTGCAATAGAGGTAGCAGCGGAATACTTCGTTGATGATGTTTTCATGAAATCGATTGAGGAGGACAAAGAAATTCTATCATTTGGACCCAATTTTGTTTTGGTTGAATCCTCCTTCCTTAACAAGCCAATGTATTTTGAGTCCTGCTTATTTGAACTTCAGTCCAAAGGCTACCAGCCAGTATTAGCTCATCCAGAAAGATATCAATTTCTGGAAGGGGAAATTGATTGGCTACTAGAACTTAAGGCGATGGGAATCTTTTTCCAGGTCACGATTAGTTCTTTTGTAGGGTTTTATGGAAAAGGACCAGAAAAAATAGCTAAAACCCTTTTCGCTAAGAATATGATTGACTTCTTAGGATCCGATTTGCACACCTACGGTCATATCAAATATCTGGAGCAAGGATTAGGACATAAATCAGTGGAAAAGCTGTGCAAATCTTCGAACTTAAAAAATGGATTATTGATTTAATCTTGTGGAAAACTTTTTAATACGATTCAGATGTTTTGTTCTTTAAAAAGTTAATTTTCATCATTAGGAACCGCCTAGTAAATGCACGAAGATCATAAACGTAAGGAAGAGAGAGAGTTGATTCGCAAGTATGAAGCTTTTCTTAAAAACAAGGAAAATCATTACTTTGATGAGGAGGCATTTATACAAATAGTTGCGTACTACCTTGCTCATGAGAAATACAACAAAGCATTAAGAGCCGCCGAGGTTTCACTAGAGCAATTCCCATTTTCAGTCGACTTGACAATTGAGAAAGTGGATGTTTTGATCAAGTTAGATCGAGCAGAGGAGGCCGTGGAGGTGTTGGAGTTCACTCTCAGCGTACAACCAAATGATCCTGAGTTACTGATTCAGAAGGGTTCCGTGCACTGTGTTCTGAATGAATTTGAGCAAGCTATTGCGTGCTTTGAGGATGCAGTAATAAATGTAGAAGAAAAGGATGAGGTGTATTTCAATATGGGAATGGCCTATCAAGGATTGGGTAAGTACTCTCAAGCTGCTGATCAGTACAAGAAGGCAATTGAAATAAACATGCATAATGAGAATGCACTTTATGAACTTGCCTACTGCCTAGATGTATCAGGGGAGCTTGAAACCAGCCTATCTTATTATCAGAAATTCATTGATCAGGACCCTTACTCAGAATATGCCTGGTACAACATTGGCATCGTTCAAAACAAACTTGGACGATTCGGTGAGGCGGTTGATTCGTATGAATTTGCTACAGCAATTGACGATGAGTTTAGTAGTGCGTGGTTTAATATGGGCAACGCGTTGATGAATTCTGGTAAGTACGAAGATGCTCTTGCAGCCTATCTGAAAACATTTGATCTTGAAGGCGCATCCTCTGAAACGTATAGCCATATGGGGGCAGCGTATGAAAAGCTCCAACAATTCGAATTAGCCATAAAGTATTACCAAAAAGCCACTAAGCTAGACCAGATGTGCCACGAAGCATGGTACGGAGTGGGGGTAAGCTTGGCCTTGCAGGAAAAATGGTACGAGGCAATTCACTTCCTAAACAAAGCCCTTAAACTTAGCCCTGAAAATCCAGTCTATTGGAAAGCAGTTGGAGATGCAGAATTTAAAACAGGAAATCTAGTGTCTGCAATCGACGCGTATACTGAGGCAAGCGAAATAGATTCTGAAAACCCAGATGTGTGGCTTGATTGGTCTCTGGTATACTATGAGCAAGGAGATTATGATCAAGCTATATCTATCTTGGAAACAGGCTTAGATGAGTGTCCATCAAATGCAGAAATGTACTACAGGGGAGTTGTGTATATGATAGGTTCAGGAAATTACAAGAGTGCGATTAATAGACTAGAAACCGCATTGATGTTGGACTATGAAGGACATGAAGTTCTTTTTGATTTTTTTCCGAATTTACCAACGCAGAAAGCACTTTATAGAATCATCGATCAGTTTCGGAAAGACAAAGAATAAATCATTTTTTTTCTCTAATATATTTCTGACTTTTGCGCTCGATTAAACAATCAAGTAT
Source organism: Cyclobacteriaceae bacterium (assembly GCA_039961455.1). Classification (GTDB taxonomy): domain Bacteria; phylum Bacteroidota; class Bacteroidia; order Cytophagales; family Cyclobacteriaceae; genus Ekhidna. The sequence goes on from JBDVJN010000088.1 coordinate 17,143, forward strand.
TCAGTTGCAATGAATTATAATCTTAACAATATTCCCGAGAGAACTCTGAAGCCACGTACCGAAGGGTTTACGATGGTAATGGATAAAGGCCTTAGCTTGAGAGAAGTATCCGATCTGATTGAGGTCAGCGGGGAATACATAGATATCATTAAGTTAGGGTGGGGCACTTCGTATGTCACGCCCAACCTAAAGGAAAAACTGGAGCTTTATAACACTGCTGGAATTCCATGTTATTTGGGCGGAACCTTGTTCGAAGCTTTTGTTGTTCGTGACCAATTTGATGATTATAGAAAAGTTCTTGACAAGTATAACTTGAAGTACGCCGAGGTGTCGGACGGTTCCGTTGAAATGGATCATGATGATAAATGTGAGTACATCCGAACCCTTTCAGATCAGGTAACAGTGCTTAGTGAGGTTGGATCCAAGGACGCAGCAAAGATTATCCCACCTTACAAATGGATCGAGCAGATGGAAACAGAGCTTGAGGCTGGAGCTTGGAAGGTTATCGGTGAGGCACGAGAGGGAGGCAATGTTGGCCTTTTCCGAGATTCTGGTGAAGTCCGACAGGGTTTGGTTGAGGAGATACTCACCAAAATCCCAGCTGACAAAATTTTATGGGAAGCACCACAGAAAGCTCAGCAGGTGTGGTTTATTAAATTGTGTGGATCCAATGTGAACCTGGGCAATATTGCTCCTAATGAAGTCATTCCGCTTGAGACTATTCGGCTGGGACTTAGAGGAGATACCTTCGATTTCTTCTTATAGACTATTTCAGCAAAAAACCAACTGTAAAACCACCGGAAACGGCTACTGGAAAACTGGTATCTCCGTTGGCATGACTGTGATGATATCTACCGTCAGAGTCGTTATCAAATCCATACCCAATGCCAATATGCCAGTCTATTGACATAATATCAGCAAGCACATATTGTCGACCATAATTGATAATAAATGCAAAGGAACGGAAACTCTCCCGAGTCCGGATGTCACCGAGGGAAGTGAAGTCAATCACATCTTCGTCGTATATTGAAACTACAATTTCCGGTTTGATGTACTTTCCGCTTAGGAGATGTGAACCCCTCAAGTCTCGAGTAATAAAATCAGGATTAAGCTTGAATTTTGGGCCACCTCGTAGCAAAAAACCACTTGGGTCTGTATTGTCTTCATTATCCACACCCAATCCGATAAAGCCGACTTTTGCCTCCCAGGAAACCCAATCTTTAATATATCTTTCATAGCCAAAAGTGGTGTGTCCTACAAGCGGAGAAAAGAACTCCATTTTTATGATACTTTTTTTCTGAGTTTCGTAATCTGCATCAATTGTTTGCGAAATCGCAATGAAACTTGCAACAAGTAGAAGGGAGGCGATGAACAATTTTTTCATATCAGTGAGAACTTTAAAAGTTGTTTCAGATTTATATGTAATACAAAATTTAAACCTTAGACCCTCAAAAAGACTTTGATTAAGTTCGCGTGATGAACAGTTTTTTCCTTTTTCTTAAAGGGGTGGCTATGGGAGCTGCCAATGTAATTCCAGGAGTGTCTGGAGGCACAGTCGCCTTCATTACCGGCATCTATGAGCGTTTAATTAATGCGCTCAAAAGCATTGATCTGAAGTCTCTAGGGCTATTTTTTAGCGGAAACTTTGGAGAATTTGCAAAACGAATTGACTTAAACTTCTTAGCTGTGCTTTTCCTTGGAGTATTTGTCAGTATTCTTAGTCTAGCAAAGGTTCTCGAATTAGCTTTTGAAAACTACGAGGTCCAGACGCTAGCTTTCTTTTTTGGCCTTATCCTGGCATCAATCTTAGCTGTTGGGAGAAAAATCGGGACCATCAATTTCGGCTCTGTGTTGTCCTTTATCGTTGGTGCTGGCATTGCGATTTCGATTGCATTTTTTCCTCCAGCGCAACCAAACGGTTCATTTTTCTATCTGATGCTCTGTGGAGTAGCGGCTGTCTCAAGTATGATCCTTCCGGGGTTGTCTGGATCATACGTACTTCTTCTCATGGGAAATTATGTGTTAGTCCTACGCGCAGTAAGTAGTTTCGATTTTTCCGTTTTGATACCAATGATTTTAGGCTGTATTGCTGGATTGATCCTGCTTTCTCGACTGCTTTCTTATCTTTTTTCCAATTTCAAGGATCAAACGATTGGAGTTTTAGCAGGTTTTGTTCTTGGCTCTCTGCTGATTATTTGGCCTTGGAAAACGACATTAACAGAGTCATTTGAAGGCAAAGAGAAAGCCATTGGATATATCTGGAATGTGCCGGTTTTTGATGGTCAACTATTTGTTTCGTTGATACTGATTGTTGGTGGGTTTTCGTTGGTATATCTTTTAGAAAAAAAATCTTCTAGTTAATGAATTATCAACAACGCCGATATTCTGATCTTTCAGATTTAATTTAGTAGAAGCCCAATTCACATATGCAAAAGTTCGGTTTAGTTGGATTTCCACTTGGTCATAGCTATTCAAAAGAGTTTTTTCAAAGGAAGTTTGAAGAGCTTGGATTGAAAGATCACTCCTATGAGCTTTTTCCAATGGAATACCTTAAGGAATTTCCTGCTTTGTGGCTGAACCATACAGATCTCATCGGTGTCAATGTTACGGTACCACATAAAGAAAAGGTTGTCCGTTTTCTTGATCACCAGGATTTAAGCGTTATTAAGGTAGGTGCGGCAAACGTTATAATGAAGCGAAATGGAAAATTGTATGGATACAATACAGACTACCCTGCCTTTAAAGAATCACTGAAGAAGTGGATTGGTAATTTCAAAGGAGAGGCATTGATTCTGGGATCTGGAGGTTCCAGTAAGGCGGTTGCTGTAGCGTTGGAAGAACTAAATATTGGGAGTTATCAAGTTTCAAGAAGGAAAACAAAAGGAGATTACACTTACGATCAGTTGTATAAGCAGCCAGATATCCTTCAAAGATTTCATTTAATCGTAAATGCCACGCCGCTCGGGATGTATCCAAATAATGACTCACTACCAAGTATCCCCTACAAACATCTTACCAGGGAACATTACCTGTTTGATCTGGTATACAATCCTGAAGAAACAGCTTTTATGAGAAAGGGAATGGAATTTGGTGCTAAGGCAAAAAATGGGTTTGAAATGCTAAAGCTTCAGGCTGAGCGTTCGTGGGATATTTGGACGAAAAACTAATGGGGTTTAAGCTTTTTTCCGAGTACGAACCGACTGGTGATCAACCTTCGGCGATTGAGCAGATTGTTAAAGGAGTCAATTCCGAAGAACCGTCCCAGACTCTTCTTGGAGTAACAGGATCGGGTAAGACTTTTACAATGGCTAACGTAATTGAGCAGGTTCAAAAACCTACTCTTGTTCTGAGTCACAATAAAACTTTGGCAGCTCAGCTGTACGGAGAGTTCAAACGTTTCTTCCCTGAGAACGCAGTCGAGTACTTCATTTCTTACTACGACTATTACCAACCTGAAGCGTACATTCCTACGAGCAACATTTACATTGAAAAGGACCTTTCCATTAACGAGGAAATCGAGAAACTAAGATTGAGTGCTACTTCGTCTCTTTTATCAGGTAGGCGAGATGTGATTGTTGTGGCATCGGTCTCGTGCATTTATGGAATTGGAAATCCTGAGGAGTTTGGGAAGAATGTAATTCGACTACAAGAAGGCGATAAAATCCCTAGGAATAAATTTCTCTATGACCTTGTAGATATACTTTACAGCAGGACAGAAGTGGAGTTTAAGCGTGGAACCTTTCGTGTTAAGGGAGACACGGTGGACGTTTTCGTGGCGTATGCCGATTTCGCTTATCGATTTATTTTCTGGGGCGATGAAATAGAATCAATACAACGTATTGATCCAGATTCCGGAATGAAGCAATCTGACGAGCGAATCGTCACGATTTTCCCTGCAAACCTCTTTGTGACGGGAAAGGACCAACTTCAGGTGGCGATAAAGGAGATTCAGGATGATATGGTGGCGCAAGTACAATTTTTCGAAGACGAGCGAAGATTCTTGGAAGCAAAACGACTCAAAGAGCGCACTGAGTTTGATGTTGAAATGATTCGAGAGATTGGCTACTGCAGTGGAGTCGAGAACTATTCGAGGTATTTTGACAGGCGAAACCCTGGAAGCAGACCCTTTTGCTTGCTTGACTATTTCCCGGATGATTACCTGATGGTTATTGATGAAAGCCATGTGACCATTCCTCAGGTCAGGGGAATGTGGGGTGGTGATAGGAGTAGAAAGGTCAACCTTGTTGATTATGGATTCAGGCTGCCATCCGCACTTGATAATCGTCCCTTGACTTTCAATGAGTTCGAGGAAATGATTAATCAGGTGGTCTTTGTGAGCGCCACTCCATCGGAATATGAGCTTAGAAAGTCCGAGGGAGTCATCATTGAACAACTCATTCGACCAACCGGATTGCTCGATCCTATCATCGATGTTCGCTCAAGCCTGAACCAGATCGATGATCTGATGGAGGAAATTCAGCAAAGAGTGGAATTGGACGAACGCGTGTTGGTGACGACCTTGACGAAACGAATGGCTGAGGAATTGTCGAAGTATTTGCTTAATGCTGGTGTAAAAACAAAGTACATACATTCAGAGGTTGATACACTTGATCGGGTGGAAATATTGCGAGAATTACGCCTTGGAATATTTGACGTCTTAGTTGGAGTAAACTTACTTCGAGAAGGGCTTGATTTACCGGAGGTTTCGCTTGTTGCTATCCTAGATGCAGATAAAGAGGGATTTCTTAGAAATGAAAGGTCACTCGTTCAAACGATCGGCCGAGCAGCAAGAAATGAAAAAGGGAGAGTGATTATGTACGCTGATCAGGTTACTGGTTCAATGAAACTAGCTATCGATGAAACCAATAGAAGAAGAAGCATTCAAATGGATTACAATACAAAGCACGGAATTGTTCCGACCTCAATAAAGAGAGACAAGGAGGCAATTTTGAGACAGACCGGGGTTGCGGACAAAAAGAAAGGTGCAAAGAAGTACTACATCGAAGAAGAGCAATCTCTGGCAGCTGATCCAGTCGTTTCCTACATGTCGAGCGACCAGTTGAAGAAACTTTTGACAGAAACCAAAAGGAAAATGGAGAAGTCTGCAAAAGATCTGGACTTTATGGAAGCTGCAAGGCTGAGAGACGAAATGCTCGATATTGAGAAGATGATCAAGGAAAGAAAATAGTTTATAGACTTCCGTTTGGAAAACGAATGACGTTGTAGGAACTTGCCTTTTGGAAATGACAGATCACCGCTATGATTGAAGTTCTACCAGAAAAACTCAAAATATTTTAAGTATGTCAAAAATTACCGCATTTGGCACATACGTACCTGAAAAAATTGTAGACAATCATTACTTTGAGGAGTTAATTGACACAAATGACGATTGGATTATTACAAGAACAGGAATCAAAACGAGACATGTAGCACGGGAGGATGAACTAGCTAGTGATTTGTGTGTTAGGGCTGTTGAAGATATGATGGTAAAAAGTGGAAAGGAAGTCAAAGATGTCGATTTCATCATCGTTTGTACCACATCTCCTGATCAGACCATGCCAAATACAGCGTCAAGAGTTCAAGATAAAATGGGCATTGAAAACGCAGGATGCAATGATATTTATGCTGCATGCGCAGGTTTTGTCTATGGATTACAAATTGCACATGGTTTTGTGAATGCAGGAGTCTATAAGAAAGTTTTAGTCATAGGGGGAGAGACACTTAGTAGGATTACCGACTTTAAGGATAGAACTTCATGTATTCTCTTCGGCGATGGGGCAGGAGCAGCACTACTTGAACCAAGTGAAGAAGAACATTTTTTGTCATTCAATTCCGGTACCGACGGGCACTTGGGACATGAGCTTTATTTGACTCGAGAAAATCGAATCATCAATGGCTTGGACTCTGATCCAAATGGCAAAATAATTCAAAATGGCAAGGCAGTTTTCAAATGGGCTGTAGGAAACATTCCAATCAAGATTCGGGATTTGGTTTCAAAAGCGAATCTGGAGTTGAAAGACATTGATTTTATTATTCCACACAGTGCAAACCTTAGAATACTGGAAGCTATATCTCGGGATCTTAAGTATCCAATGGAAAAGATCCCGGAGAGTGTCACTGATCATGGCAATACCTCATCAGCGTCCATTCCTTTAGCACTGGAAAAAGAGATTGCAAGTGGAAAGATCAAACCAGGAATGACGATCTTAATGATTGGCTTTGGGGGTGGACTAACGTTCGCTGGCACAATTGTGAAGTGGTAACATAAGTTTTGCTAAACAAAAATGGCCATACTGTTGTTTTTACGCTAGTTGGCTGGAAACATAACATTGATATTTCTGGAAAAACAATTCCTGAACCATTATATGTATTAGATTTGCAGTACTACTAGGCGGTAGTAAGTTTTTCCCGATGCTAATCGGGATTGGTGGTGAACAGAGCGGGCTTTTAGTCCGCTCTTCTTTTTTGCTTTTTCATCAGCCTTTCTTTAATCACATCGCTTCGCAATTCACGTAATGCATCTGTGGCAATCCAACGTGCCGATTTTGTATTTTGCGCATAAATTCTTTCACCGCACTTGATAGCCATTGGATGAAGAACTATGTTTCGCTTGCCTGCCTGTCGCAAAACCCAATTCACAGCTTTTTTTACGAAATTTCTATCATCACACGCCTCTCTTTCTAGAATAGGAAAAAATTGTGCTATTGTGGAATCAGGCACTTTTCTATCGAGAATTATTCCGATCATGGTTGCAAAACCAGCCCTTTTCTCAAATTCAGCACTCCTTTCGGTCCAGGCAGTAGCTTTTTCCAACGCGAATGGAGTTTTTGAAAAAATCTTCATACCTAGGCCATCACATATATCCCAGGAATAAATCTCTCTAACCAGTTTTTCTGCAAAAGTGGTTGTTACTTTCTTGGGCTCCATCAGTAGGATAGACAGATGTTTCGCTTCATGAATCTTAAAATCCCATAATTCTGCAGCCAACTCGTGACTTCTACCAATCGTTTTAGCGTATGGTTTTAACACTGAGTGAGGGATACCCAATGCAGATGTACTATCAATTCCAAAGTAGCTCATCTTTGTTGTGTACTCTGGATTGGACATGGATTTTAGGCCATCGATGATTTCTTTAGAAGTCTTCATTCTGGGTATCTTTTGAAGATGCATGTAAGAAACATATGAAGTATAAGATTATTACTATTTGTGGTCTTGATAGCAATCTCTCGGTTATGATAATTCTCTCACGATTCTTCTTTCTTTTCATCTGATTTTTTCTTATACTTGAAGTATTAGTCCTTTTTATTTTGAGTTTTTGACCTTTGGGTTCAGGCAGAATTTTCTCCTGAACCTTTTTTTATGCCCGAAAGCGAACACATTTCTGTTCCAAACTGTACAATGATTTCTGACTAGCATTTTCTCGAAATTTTGTAATTCGCTGTTTATTAGGAAGTTAAGATAAATGGCATCCTTATTGGCATTGAGCGCTTGAAAACCTAGATGACCAATGGATCGAAAAATTAAAAAAAGAAAATGGACTCCAAAGCGGATTTTGATATACTCAATGTCCGGCGTTCTCGTATTTTTCATTGTGTACAGCTTTATGCTTTCGGGCGGTGGTGCAAGATTGAATGTTGAGAGAAACAAAATAAACATCGCAACTGTACAAGAAGGCGAATTCAGAGAATTTATACCTGTGGATGGAAATGTGCTTCCGAAGTTGACAATACGACTGGATGCAATTGAGGGAGGTGTTGTTGCTGAAAAATTCTACGACGGGGGTATTTTACTAAAGAAAGGGGATACTATCTTATCTCTTGCCAACAATGACCTGCTTCAGAGTTTTGTACGGGAAGAAACACAAGCTTCCATTTTGGTGAATAACCTTGAAAACACAAAGCTAGGTCTGCAGAGAAATCAATTCAACTTAAGAAGAAACCTGATAGAACTTGATTATCAAATCGACGCTGCTAGGGATGCTTTCGTTCGAGGTGAGAAACTATTTGAAGATAAAATTATTTCAGAACAGGAATTTCTCAACTTAAAAAGAGAGTTCAACAGATTGAAAGATAATCGAGTGATTCAGATAGAATCCAACAGGTTTGATTCATTAAATGCCGTTATTCAAATCCGTCAAACGGAAGAGACACTAATTCGCACAAAGAACAATCTGGACATGATTAAGAGAAATTTGGAAAACCTCTATATCAAGGCTCCAATTGATGGTAGACTGTCGACAGTAAACGTCGAAGTAGGTGAATCAATAGCTCCTGGACAGAACATTGGACAGATCGATGATCTAAATGGTTTTAAGGTTCGTGCAACTATTGACGAACATTATATATCTAGAATATATGAAGGACTTGGTGGTAGCTTCTCTTTCGCCGGTGGTGACTACAATCTTGAGATCACAAAAGTGTATCCTGAGGTTAATAACGGACTTTTTGAGGTAGATATGGCTTTTAGAGACACCTTGCCGAACGGAATTAGAAGAGGTCAGACGTTACAAATCAGGCTTCAGTTGAGTGAGAATATCACAGCAATTCAGATTCCGAGAGGAAGTTTCTATCAAACTACAGGAGGAAATTGGATTTTTGTTGTTGGAGCGGATGAATCAGAAGCGGTCAGAAGAGATATTAGATTGGGCCGACAAAACCCAAGATTCTACGAAGTTGTGGAAGGATTGCAACCTGGAGAGAAAGTTGTTGTCTCTTCATATAGAGGATATGAAGACAAAGATATCCTTGTGATAAAGTAACCATAGAAAAAATAAGAAGTAACTATAATAACTTAATTGAACTCAAAGAAGAATAAACTCGAATAACATGGAAAACGCTAAAGCATTAATTGACACCAAAGGACTAAAGAAATTCTACTACACGGACGAAATTGAAACTACTGCACTAGCTGGTGTGGATCTCAAAATCAAGGAAGGAGAATTTGTTGCAATTATGGGTCCTTCTGGTTGTGGAAAGTCAACGTTGCTCAACATCATTGGGCTGCTTGATAATCCATCTGAAGGAGAATTCCATTTCACAGATCAAGAGATTTCTCAGTACAATGAGCGAAAAAGGGCCGATCTAAGAAAAGCTAACATTGGATTTGTATTCCAGAGCTTTAACTTGATTGATGAGCTTACTGTATTTGAAAACATTGAACTTCCTTTGATCTATTTGAAGTATTCAGCTTCAGAAAGAAAGAAAAGAGTTGAAGAAGTGATGGAGCATATGAAAATTATGCACAGAAGAAATCACTTTCCTCAGCAGCTATCTGGAGGTCAGCAGCAGCGTGTTGCTATCTCAAGAGCAGTAGTGGCTAAGCCGAAATTGATTCTTGCGGATGAGCCAACAGGAAACTTGGATTCGGCGAACGGTCAGGAAGTAATGAACCTTCTAACCGAGCTTAACGAATCAGGAACTACTGTGATCATGGTGACTCACTCACCGATAGATGCTGAATATGCTCACCGAGTAATTCACTTGTTTGATGGTCAGATTGTTTCTGAAAACATCAATTCTAAAGACAACGCTTTAGTTTAATCTTAGAGCTTTTCTTCATACGGAGAAGGTCCGTTCTAGCGGGCGGACTTTTTTTATACCCCATTTAAGACGGAACCATGAAAATCTTTGCCTTAACATTTCTATTTGCATATTCATTTGCATCATGTGCTCAAGCACAAGATGCTGATATCAGGGCTTTAACACTCGAGGAGTGCATTCAAATTGCCTTGAATAAGAACTTGACGATCAAAGGAGCAGAAAATAGCCTATTGGCTGCCAGGTCAAATAGAAACCAGGCGAAGTTTAATTTTCTGCCAAATCTTAACGCAAATCTTAATTACTCTACAAACGACGGATCTGGTATTAACAATGCAGGTGAAGTAGTTACGAATGCGTCTGATCAATCCAGACCAAGGCTGTCCTCAAATCTTGTTTTGTTTAATGCCTTTGCAAATCATCATTTGCTCAGCAGGAGGAGGCACGAGTATGAGTCATTCAGATATCAACTGGAAAACCAAAAGATAGTTACCCAAGCGACAGTTGTTAGAAATTATCTTAATGTGCTTGTAGACGAAGAGAATGTAAGGATTTCAGATCAGCGTTTACAATTTTTAGAAGAACAACTAGATCGAGAAAGAAAGAGAGAATCTGTCGGAGTCGGTAATCTGGAAACTGTCTATAATTTCCAGTCCCAAGTAGCTACAGAACGACTCACAAATGTGAACCTAAAGAATCAATATCAAAGTGATTTACTTACCCTGTTGCAATCTTTGCAACTTAATGACGGTAGCGATATCCGGGTAGTACCGTTAGAAACTGCCGATCTAGATGGTTTGTTGGAGTATGAGGAATACCCAATTGTTTTAAAGGAGATCATGCAGAATTCATTCAGTTTAAAAAGCGCCAACGAAAGTCAGATTGCAGCCCAGTCACAACTGAAGCAGGCTAGGAGCGCAAGGTACCCTACACTTTCTCTTTTCGCTCAACATTCAAGAAATTATTCATCTGCTGCTGATCCGAGCTTTAATGATCAGATTGAAAATAACAGAACTGACTTTATTCAAGGAACATTGGCAATTCCCATATTTAATCAATACCAAGCCCAGAATGCCATTGACAATTCGCGAGTGGGATTTCTGAATGCTCAACTTCAAAATGATCAAGCCACGCTGGATGTGACCAATGCAGCGCAAAGAGATTACCTGGATTTAGTGTCTGCTCAGACCTCCTATCGGACCGCAGCGGAAAACTTCGAAGCGCTAAATCAGACTTTTGAGTTTATAAAGAAACGGTTTGAAGCAGGGAATACAGATTTTTACTCCTATCTGGAGAGTTTAAATAACAAAAACAGAGCTGAAGCCCAACTTGTCAATGCTAAATACACGATTGTTCTAAGAACGCGTATACTCGACCTTTACCGAGGTATTTAGACTGTTGGACATATCGTGTCCCCTAAACAGCCCCAATCCTTCATTTAAGGTCGACAATCTGCTGTCTATTCAGGTTTATTTCTTCTGATTGGCTAAAGAGTAGAGGGCTATCCGCTGATCATCAATCACAAAGTACTCACTTCCAAATTTCATGATTGCTTTGCTATTGGCAAATTCTTCTGAAGTAACCTCCTCAATGATTTCAATCTTGAACGGGTCGATTCTCACAAGTCCCTCAGCGTAGGTGACCAGAACTTCATCATTGGTAGACTGCAGATATGTGATGCCATCCAATTTGATTGTTCCGTTCAAATTCCCGAATTGATCAAGAACGTGAAGGCCATTTTCAGAAGCCACCAAAAGCGAATTTCCAAAAGCGCGCATGATCGAGATATTGTCTCCAAGTTCATGCTGCACTTCATGTATAACGGAGTTTCTTAGTAGATCAATTTTTCTCAATAGTCGGGGATTGTTCTCAGCGAGCCAGAAGGTCCCATCAGGATTAATGCAAGCGGATTCGGCATAATTGATTCCGAAATCAAGCAACCCATATTTCTTAGGGACTGCAGAGAATCTATCCAGCAGTACGATTTGTTGAATATCACGATAGAAAAGAAAAACTTTGCGATTGTTTTGCGCTTCGATTTGTGTGATGGAAGATTGATTTGGGAAGGAAAAGCTCAAAATTTCTGAACCTTTTGAGGAAAACTTTTGCAAACTCCCGTTTTCAAAGCCCAGATAGGAGTTGTTCTCACTATCTATGGAGTATGCAGTGGGAGGTCGTTGAAATTTCTCTTGCCATTTTTCGACCATCTCCTGCCCATTAGAGATGAGCGGAAGAAAAGTGCTAACCATCAAAAGTCTTAAGATTCGCATTTTTTTCATCTATTTCAAGATAGCTAAAATGGTTGATCCATTCTCCTAAGCTGAAGTAAGTGGAGTTATCTGTGACTTCCAGCGACATTGGGAGGTGCCTGTGACCGAAGATATAGAGGTCGTGATGCGTATTCTCCTCAACCTCCTTACAATACTGAAACAAAGGTTCGCTTATTCCTTTTGGTTCATCATCTTCACAACTTAGTCTGCTTTTATTTGACCAATATTGAGCGACACCCATACCAATGTTTGGATGAAGCCAAGAAAATAGCCACTGACAAAGCGGATTAGTAAATAGTGTCTTTAGGAATTTGTATACGTGATCACCTTTACCCAATCCATCACCGTGACCCACAAAAACTCTTCGATCATTTATGTTAAATGAAAGTGGCTGATGGTATACTGGGATTCCTAATTCTTCTGGGAAATAGTTAAACATCCACAAATCATGATTTCCGGTGAAAAAGTAGATAGGAATATTCCGATCTCTTAGTTCGGCGAGTTTTCCTTGGAAGCGGACGAAGCCCTTGGGGACAGTGTGCTTGTATTCAAACCAGAAATCAAAAATATCTCCGACAAGAAATATTGCGCTTGCATTTTCAGCAATCTGGTCAAGCCAGCGCACAATCTTTAATTCACGTGCTAAGCTAGATTCTTTATCAGGAGCTCCAAGGTGGAAATCGCTGGCGAAATAGATTTTTTGATCTTTGGATAAACGATATGCAGGAATGTTGACTGGCTTCTTGGCCATTCGGTTAACTTGCTTTTTCCTCGCTCACCTCTTCTTCAACTTCCTTTTTTACCTCGTCTTTTACCTTATCAATTTTCTCCTCGGCTTTCTCCTTCTCGGCAGCCCCATTCTCAGTTTTTGAACCATTAGGACTGGTGAAAGCTTCGTATGCAGTTTGATTGTCGAAAGGCCGCTTTCCGATTAACTCCTCTAGATCAGATTGGAAAATGATTTCCCTTTTCAAAAGTTCCTTGGCCAAAATTTCTAATTCCTTCTTTTTAGAAGAAAGCAATTTTTTAGTTCGATCGTACGCTTTTTCAATTAATTTTTTAACCTCCTGATCAATCAGCTCAGCTGTTGCTTCTGAATACGGTTTGGTGAAATTGTAGTCTTGCTGTTTCGAATCATAGAATGAAACATTTCCTACCTTATCATTCATTCCGTAGACCGATACAATACTGTAGGCCATCTTTGTGATTCGTTCCAGATCACTTAGCGCACCTGTCGATATTTTTCCGAAAATTATTTCTTCGGCGGCTCGTCCTCCTAGGGCCATACACATCTCATCCATCAATTGTTCAGTTTGATAGAGAAACTGTTCTTTTGGTAAATACTGCGCATATCCTAACGCTGCAACTCCCCTTGGAACTATGCTGACCTTGACTAAAGGATCAGCATGCTCGAGAAACCACCCAGCTACGGCATGACCTGCCTCGTGGTAGGCAACGATCTTTTTCTCCTCTGGAGAGATCAGTTTATTCTTTTTCTCAAGTCCTCCAATTACCCTATCAATTGCATCTTGAAAGTCAAGCATATCAACCTTCTTCTTGTCTTTCCTGGCGGCGATTAGCGCTGCTTCGTTGCAAACATTCGCTATCTCCGCGCCAGCAAATCCTGGTGTTTGAGCAGCTAGTTTTCGAGGATCGACTGTTTCATCCAACTGCACAGGCTTAAGATGTACTTTGAAGATTGCTTCTCGACCAACGATGTCCGGTTTGTCAATACTTATTTGTCTGTCAAATCTTCCTGGACGAAGAAGTGCTGAGTCTAGCACATCAGGACGGTTTGTCGCTGCTAAAATGATTACTCCAACATCTGTGGAAAACCCATCCATTTCCACTAATAGAGAATTCAATGTATTTTCTCTCTCATCATTGGAACCCGGCATCTGACCTCTTCCCCTGGATCGTCCAATTGCATCAATCTCATCAATGAAAACAATACAGGGTGCCTTTTCTTTCGCCTGCTTAAATAAGTCTCGAACTCTTGCTGCTCCCACTCCAACAAACATTTCCACAAAGTCAGAACCAGATAATGTAAAAAATGGCACAGCTGCTTCTCCTGCCACGGCCTTAGCAAGAAGTGTTTTACCTGTTCCCGGAGGGCCTACAAGTAGTGCGCCTTTTGGAATCTTTCCTCCCAGTTTAGTGAATTTCTCCGGTGTCTTTAGGAAATCAACAATTTCCCTGATTTCTTCTTTGGCCTCTTCCAGTCCGGCAGCATCCGCAAACGTGATTTTGACTTTGTTTTCTGCATCAAAAAGCGCAGCTTTTGATTTTCCAATATTAAAGAGCTGACCACCTGGGCCACCGCCTCCGGTCATCCTTCGCATCAAGAACCAGAAACCAAAAATGAGCAAGATTAAGAATCCCCAATTGAAAAGAAAAGTAGTATAATCTGACCGCTCCTCAATCTTGTAGTCAAATCGCTGTTCCTCAGAAATATTGGACATCGTTTCGTCCCAATCCTTATCGAACTTGTCAACGGTAACAATATCTAGTCGATAATGCGGGCCTGTTTCAGAACTAAAGAAGCCTTTATTCTGATCGAGTTCAATCTTGTATTTCGTATTTGAAAGTGCTTCACTTTTTAGTGTAATCTCAACATAGTCCTGATCCCTTATGAGAACCACTTTTTGAACATCATTGGCAAGAAGCATCTTCTCGAACGATCGGAAAGTGGTCGGAACCATACCTTTCTCCTTTGAGAACATGGTGACGCCAATTACTAACGCAAGCAAGCCCCCTATTAACCACCCCTGATACCCTGGCCTACCTGGTCTAGGGCTCAATTTTCTATCTTGTTTATTTTCCGGCATTTCTTGTTTTCTCCTTGATATTCTAAGCCTTGAACGCTCAATGTTTGAATTAGTTCTCTATAATTCTTTTGATCTTTGCGTCACCCCAAAGTTCCTCTAGTCCAAAGAATTTTCTTTTTTCTTTATTAAAAATATGTACTACAACATCAATGTAGTCCAGCAAGATCCATTCCTTGTTTTCGCGGCCTTCTCTTTTCCACGGATTTTGACCTGAATTCTTATGAACATACTCCTCAACGGACTCGGAAATAGCATCGATCTGAGTGTCAGAATTTCCACTGCATATGATAAAGTAATCGGCGATCGCATGTTTTACGTCTCTAAGGTCCATTACGACAATATCTATCGCTTTTTTCTCACTCATCCCTTCGATTGCCCAATTACTCAATACCTCTGAACTAATCTCACTCTCCACTTGCTGCATGCACTTCCTCTTTATGTTATTTTTGTCACAAATTTACACCAATTCTATTGCATAAAATCTTTGCCAAACCTCTCTTTCTAGGTAAGAAAGTTATTTTCCTGACAGATTGTCACTCAACTAACGATGAACTGTCTGCATTGCTGAGAAAATCTTCTTCTCCAGAAGGGCTTGTTATTTACACAGACCATCAAAGAAGTGGAAAAGGCCAAAGAGGAAATGTCTGGCTTGATGAGCCCGGTAAGAACGTGTTGATGTCAGTTTTGCTGAAGCCAACTTATTTGAAAATTTCCGATCAGCACTTACTCAATGTAGTGATTGGCCTGAGTATTATCAGAAGTGTTGGTAGATACTTAGGAGAAGAGAGGGTTAAGCTGAAATGGCCAAACGATGTTTTGATTGACAGTAAAAAGATCTGTGGAATATTAGTGGAAAATACGCTTCAGGGCGAAACCTTGGAAAACAGCATAATGGGAATAGGCTTTAACTTAAATCAAAAGGCGTTTGGCCTTCCAAATGCAACCTCCCTTACCATGCAAACAGGGGAAGAATACAGCCGAAAAAGTTTTATCGAAAACCTCTTAGTTGACATTGAATACTTTCTATTGAAACTCAAGAATGGACAACAAAACCTACTATTGCAGTTGTATCATGAGAAATTATACCTTAAGGGAGTGACCTCCTCTTTTCAGGATGAAAGCGGAGAATTCACAGGGACGATTTTGGGTATTGACAACACGGGTAAATTAATTGTAAGTAAGGGGGGCAGCTTGTGCAACTATGGTATCAAGGAGATAAAATTTTTGAGTTGATTGCTTTCGTTCAGACGTGTATTAAGAGTTTTGACGACCGCTTCTTTATTCTAAAGAAAGACCATACCTTTGCCGCCCGAAATAAATCAGAGGAATTAGAGAATCATTTACGATGACTGAAACAGAAGAAAAATTTAAAGTAAAAGACATTGCCCTTGCAGATTGGGGTAGAAAAGAAATTGAGCTTGCAGAAGCTGAAATGCCAGGACTGATGGCGCTAAGAACTGAATACGGAGCAAGCAAACCATTGGCAGGCGCTCGTATTGCTGGGTGCTTGCACATGACAATCCAAACAGCAGTTTTGATCGAGACACTTACGGAGCTGGGTGCAGAAGTTAGCTGGTCTTCATGCAATATCTTCTCAACACAAGACCATGCCGCTGCTGCAATTGCCAAAGCAGGAGTGCCTGTCTATGCATGGAAGGGAATGAACGATGAAGAGTTTGATTGGTGTATTGCACAAACGCTTTTCGCCTTTGAAGGTGGCAAGCCATTAAACATGATTCTTGATGATGGCGGAGATTTAACCAATATGGTATTGGATCATCATCCAGAACTAGTTGCTGAAATTAGAGGTCTGTCTGAGGAAACCACAACTGGCGTTCACAGGCTTTATGAGAGAGTAAAGAATGGGACGCTCCCAATGCCAGCTATTAATGTCAATGACTCGGTGACTAAGTCAAAATTTGATAACAAGTATGGCTGCAAGGAATCTTTGGTAGATGCGATCAGAAGAGCAACAGATATTATGCTTGCTGGTAAAGTTGCTGTAGTCGCTGGATACGGGGATGTAGGAAAAGGTTCAGCGGCTTCACTACGAGGTGCCGGAGTTAGAGTCATTGTTACAGAAATTGATCCGATCTGTGCCCTTCAGGCTGCAATGGACGGATTTGAAGTCAAGAAAATGGTTGATGCAGTGCCAAGAGCTGACATTATTGTTACCACAACGGGCAACAAGGACATTGTTAAGGGTGAGCATTTCAAGTTGATGCACGACAAGACAATTGTTTGCAACATTGGTCACTTCGATAATGAAATTGACATGGCATGGTTATTAGATAACCATGGAAGTACTCATGTCGAAATCAAACCACAAGTAGACCTATACAATGTTGATGGAAATGACATAATCATTCTAGCCGAGGGTAGATTGGTAAATCTTGGTTGTGCAACTGGCCACCCATCTTTCGTAATGTCAAATTCATTCACGAATCAAACACTTGCTCAACTTGAACTTTGGGAAAATCACAAGAACTACGGGAATGATGTTTATATGCTTCCTAAGCTTTTGGACGAAAAGGTTGCGAGATTGCATTTGGCCAAAATCGGTGTTGAGCTCGACACGTTGTCTACAGACCAAGCTGATTACATTGGTGTGAAGGTAGAAGGACCATTCAAGCCTGAGTACTACAGATATTGATTAAATATCTTGATATTCTAGAAGGATTCTTTTGAAGGTTCAAACCGGATAGGAATCCTTCTTTTTGTTTTAGGGAGCAGTTCAAGATTTATTGAATATTAAATTTACCTTATGGGAAGAGTACTTGTAACTGGAGGTCTTGGTTTTATTGGGTCTCACACTTCGGTTGAGCTTTTGCAGTTGGGTCAGGATATTGTGATTGCTGACAATCTTTCGAACTCGACGATGGAGGTATTGGATGGAATAAAGAAAATCACCTCGAAGACTCTGGAATTTGTAAAAGTTGACTTCACTGACCTAGACCAGGCAAGAGAGCTTTTCAGATCTTTTGACATCGAGGCAATCATTCACTTTGCTGCAAGTAAAGCCGTAGGAGAATCCGTAGAAAAGCCGCTGCTGTACTACCGAAATAATCTAGATTCTCTAATAAACCTATTAGACCTCTCACAAGAGTTTGATGTGAAAAAATTCGTTTTTTCATCTTCATGCACGGTTTATGGAGAACCAGACCAACTGCCGGTCTCAGAAAGCACGCCAGTAAAGCAAGCTGAGTCACCTTACGGCAATACCAAGCAGATTGGCGAAGAAATTATTTCAGACTTTGTGAAATCACAATCACAAACAAAAGCCATCTCTCTACGGTACTTTAATCCGATAGGGGCGCATGACTCTTCGCTCATTGGAGAGCTTCCATTGGGCGTGCCAGCTAATTTGGTTCCATACATAACTCAGACTGCTGCAGGAATCAGAGAGTCTTTATCCGTTTATGGAGGAGACTATGAAACTTTGGATGGTACCTGTGTAAGAGATTACATTCACGTTGTGGACCTTGCAAAGGCGCACATCCAGGCACTGAATTATTGTGGGCGAATGCAAGGAAGCTATGATTTTTTCAATGTCGGAACAGGTTCAGGTTCCACAGTTTTGCAAGTAATCAAGTCATTTGAAAAGGTGTCGGGTCTACAAGTGAATTATGAAATTGTGGATAGAAGGCCAGGAGATATCGAAAAAACCTACGCGGATACATCAAAGGCAAATAATGTTTTAAACTGGAAAGCAGAAAGAGATCTTGATAATATGATGAAGACTGCCTGGGAATGGCAAAAGTCCCTTCAAAAGGATTAGTTCTCAAACAAATCAAAACCACTACGAAAATTTTCTGTTTGTCGGTAAGCAAACATTTTATTTAGAAGTATGTTGATTTATAATCCACTACTGCATTAATGTTATCATTATTTAGAACTATTCTAATTAAGTGCCGTACATTTATGTAGCTACATACAAATATGGAAACTATGACAGAAGAATTAGAACTTAGCCCGAAATCAACATACACCGAAAGCAAAAAGGTTCATGTCTTTGATACAGAGTTTATGCCGCACATAGATTCAATGTACAATTTTGCCTATAGACTCACTTTTGACGAAGATGATTCGAAAGACCTTGTGCAGGACACCTACATGAAGGCGTTTCGTTTTATAAACTCATTCCAGGAAGGGACGAATGCAAAAGCATGGCTGTACAGAATTCTGAAAAATAGTTTTATCAATGACTACAGGAAGAAAAGCAAACAGCCTGCAAAGGTTGATTATCAGGAAGTAGAACAATACTACAACTCCGAGGACACTCCTAAAGAGATGACGGTAGATCTAAGAATGGAGACTACCAAGGACATGATTGGGGATGAGATTAGCAATGCGTTGAACTCCTTAGCTATAGATTTCAGAACGGTTATTATACTGTGCGACTTGGAAGGGTTTACTTACGAGGAAATGGCAAAAATCCTTGATATTCCTATTGGAACCGTACGATCAAGATTACATAGAGCTCGAAATATCCTAAGAGAAAAATTAGGCTCGTATGCGTATTCTATGGGTTATAACTGAGTGTATTTGAACTTTTAACCCTTAAAAGTGATTCTGTCTAAGGAACACCTTTACTATGTCTGAGTGCCCCGATTGTAACTGTAGCGATTTTGACAAGTGCCTGAGAATTCTCAACCTGTTGCTGGATGATGAAGCAGATAGTTCGCAGGAAGAATTTTTCTTTTCTCACATTGACAAATGCATTGTCTGCTTTAGTCATTATAATGTCGAAAAACAGATCAGAGAACTTTTGAAGCGAAAACTTCAAAAAAAGCAAGTCCCTAAAGAGCTGGCAATTGACATTCGAAATAAGATAGTTCAATAAGCTAGTCCGTTATAACTTCGCGTGATGGAGGGAAAAGCCATCATATTTTGTGCTCCGTCTGGAGCAGGGAAAACCACTATTGTAAAATATCTTCTTAAAGAGTTTAGCTGTCTGGAGTTTTCCATCTCAGCTACCACGCGCAAGCCGCGAGAATACGAAAAAGACGGTAAAGACTATTTCTTCTATTCCACCGAAGAATTTCTTAAGAAAATAAGTAATGAGGAGA
Source organism: Cyclobacteriaceae bacterium (assembly GCA_039961455.1). Taxonomy (GTDB): domain Bacteria; phylum Bacteroidota; class Bacteroidia; order Cytophagales; family Cyclobacteriaceae; genus Ekhidna. Next base: position 36,846 of record JBDVJN010000088.1, read on the forward strand.
TGCTGGAATGGGAGGAGGTGTATGATGGAGCTTTTTATGGTACGTTAAAAAGTGAAGTTGAGCGTATTTGGGCAAAGGGAAACTGTGTAATCTTCGATGTAGATGTCAAGGGTGGAATAAGACTCAAAAGAAAACTTGGTGAGCAGGCAGCTGCAATATTTATCAAAGTGCAAGACCTGTCCATTCTGCGCGAACGATTAAAAGGTAGAAATACAGAGTCAGACTTCACTTTAAACCAACGGGTTGAAAAAGCAGCTATTGAAATGGAAGAAGAGGATAAATTCGACGTGGTGATTGTCAATGATAATCTAGAAGAGGCAGTTGCACGCGCTCAAGATGTTGTTTCTAAATTTCTAAGATGACAGAAATAGGCTTATTCTTTGGCTCATTCAATCCGATTCATATTGGTCATATGATCATTGCGAATTTGGTTAAAGAGACTACAACTGTGGAGGAGATTTGGTTTGTTGTTAGTCCACAAAACCCATTCAAAAAAAATAAGAATTTACTTCATGAGTTTGATAGATTGGACCTAATAACGGTAGCGATAGCTGGGGACTACAAATTTAAAGTATCAGATATCGAATTTAATATGCCAAAGCCTAGCTATACTATAGATACGTTAGCACTGCTAAGAGAAAAGCATCCGGACAAAAGGTTCAGGCTGATAATCGGTGGAGACAATCTAGCATCTTTCACCAAGTGGAAGAACCACAAAGAAATCATCGATCAATTTGGACTCATTGTGTATCCAAGGCCGAATGCTCCCGAAACAGATTTGCTATCTGCAGAAAACGTTGAGGTAATTGAGGCACCGGAACTTGATATCTCCGCTACGTTGATTCGCAAGCTTATCAAAGAAAAAAAGTCTGTGAAATATTTGGTGCCAGAGGCGGTTGAGGCCAAAATTCAAAAAGAGGGCTACTATCTCTAGACAGTCATTATGTCTTGCTCTTTGGATTCCACCAAAGAGTCGATTTTTGATGTGAACTCGTCTGTCAACTTTTGAACATCGCTTTCTGCATCCTTGATCAAATCTTCGGACACACCTTCAATTTTCTTCAAAGAATCATTCGTCTCTTTTCTGGAGTTTCGTATACTGACTTTGCCCGCTTCAGCCTCAGCTCTCACTTGCTTCATCAGCTGTAGTCTTCTCTCTTCTGTCAGTGGAGGAATATTAATTCGAACTTGTTCTCCGTCATTTTGAGGATTGAATCCAAGTCCACTGTTAGTAATAGCTCTTTCAATATCTGGAATTGTGGCTTTCTCCCATGGTTTCACACTAATGGTACGAGCATCCGGTGTTGTCACACTGGCCATTTGATTCAGAGGTGTCATTGTTCCGTAGTATTCAACCTCCACTCCATCCAACATAGAAGGCGACGCTTTACCAGCTCTGATCTTAGAGAAGGCAGTTTGTGTATGTCCGATTGCACTTTCCATCATCTCTTTTGCAGTATCCAGGTAAATTTCAATTTCTTCCATGACTATTTTTATTATGTTATCTCTTTAGCTAATTAGGGTCCCAACATTTTCACCGGACACCAACCTACTCAAGTTTCCTTCTTTGTTCATGTCAAACACAATGATTGGTAAATTATTCTCCTGACACAACGTAAATGCCGTCATGTCCATAATGTTTAAGTTCTTTTCGTATGCCTCCTGAAACGAAAGCGTATCGTATCTAACTGCGGCAGGATGCTTTTCAGGATCAGCATCGTAGACTCCATCAACCCGTGTTCCTTTCAATACAACTTCAGCTTCTATTTCAATAGCTCGCAAACTTGCTGTTGAGTCTGTAGTGAAATAAGGATTACCAATCCCTGCCCCGAAAATCACAATTCTATTTTTTTCGAGGTGACGCATTGCTCTTCTTCTTATAAAAGGCTCACACACCTGCTCCATTTTTAAGCCGGCCATTAGTCTTGTGTACATACCTTCTTTTTCCAACGCACTTTGCAGTGCCATCGCGTTGATCACAGTAGCTAACATTCCCATGTAGTCTCCCTGTACTCGACCAATTCCATTTGCTTCTGCCTCGACCCCGCGAAATATATTGCCGCCGCCAATAACGATAGCAAGTTCAAGTCCTTCCTTCACAACATTTTTTATCTCATTTGCATACTGAGTTAAACGCTCAGAATCAATACCATGACTCTTGTCACCCATCAATGCCTCGCCGCTTAATTTTAGAAGAACTCTTTTGTATTTCATGTATTCCTTAAAGGGTTAAAAAATCGAACAAATATAAGAGGAATGAAAACTTATTCCAGCGAGATCAATAGTTGATTCTTCTCCACGTTATCACCTTCTTTCACTAAAACTGATGCGATGATACCATCTCCGGGAGATTTAATAACATTTTCCATTTTCATAGCCTCTAAAATTAGAATGGTGTCTCCTTTTGATACCTGATTTCCCACTTCGATATCAAGAGATAATATTGTTCCCGGCATGGGCGCTTTAATATCACTTATTGAAGAAGCTGTCAAAGTATTCATTCCAAGCTTCTCTAAGACCTGCTCAATGTGACTTCGCGAAGAAACCGAAACAGCTTTTCCATCAATTGTCAGATTAATTCCTCCATCATCCATTTGGACAACCTCAACGCTATAAATTTTGGTCTTACTAAAGACTTTGAAACTTCTATCATCAATCTGTACAACCTCCTGCTCAGATTTTCTGCCATTTATTAAAAGGTCAGTTCCTTCTTTTTCGAGTGTGATTTTCTCGCCTTCATTTATTTGAATTTCTACCATTTCGTTTCTTACAAGATTGACCTTAAAAAGTGCCGCTAATTTAGACTGGGATTAAAGATTTACAATCCTAAAATGAAAATTTGATTAAACGAAAAAACAGTATACTTTTGCATTCCTTTTTCCAAAAGCAAAATTGGAATCAGGGCGTTCTTTTAAATTTTTGCTAATTGTTGGGGGGATACCAAAGCGGCCAACTGGGACGGACTGTAACTCCGTTGACTTATGTCTTCGTAGGTTCGAATCCTACTCCCCCCACTCTTTGAAATTTCAAATGAAAATTTCAAAATTCAGGTAGGTTTTTGGTACTTGGGTTTTGCTATTTGGAGTTTAAAATAAGCGGGTGTAGCTCAGCGTTTTGACGTTTCGTTGGTAGAGCGACAGCCTTCCAGGCTGTAGGTTGTGGCGGTTCGTCGCTACGATTCGAGCCTCGTCATCCGCTCTTTACCAAAAAAGATTGGTAAAGACTTTTTTGAAGATAAAGCTGAGTTTAACTCAGTATGTTAATAAGCGGGTGTAGCTCAGTTGGTAGAGCGACAGCCTTCCAAGCTGTAGGTCGCGGGTTCGAGCCTCGTCACCCGCTCAGAGTAGGTAATGAAAATTACAAGCTCCGAGCTTTTTTGGAGTTGTATTTTAAAGCCTGTTCGATCTTTGAGTTGCAGGGTCAGAGTTTTGTTCCGAGTATAGGACTAGTTACTTAGTACTTTGAACTGATAACTTAAAAAGCCGATGTAGCTCAGGGGTAGAGCGTTTCCTTGGTAAGGAAGAGGTCAGGGGTTCAAATCCCCTCATTGGCTCACATTGTTATAGTGTAATAAATAAATAGAGTAATTAAATTTTTAAAAATTAAACTGAGGATTATCAAACATGGCTAAAGAAACCTTTGATCGTTCGAAACCACACGTTAATATTGGTACAATCGGACACGTTGACCATGGTAAAACAACTTTAACTGCTGCGATTTCTGCAGTGCTTGCTGGGAAAGGTCTTGCTGAAATGAAAGACTTTTCAGCTATTGACAATGCACCAGAAGAAAAAGAAAGAGGTATTACCATTAATACTTCACACATTGAGTATGCGACTGAGAATCGTCACTATGCTCACGTGGATTGCCCTGGTCACGCGGATTATGTTAAGAACATGGTAACAGGAGCAGCACAAATGGATGGAGCTATTATCGTAGTAGCTGCAACAGATGGACCAATGCCCCAAACAAGAGAGCATATCCTTCTTTCAAGACAAGTAGGAGTACCAGCGCTTGTTGTTTTCATGAATAAAGTTGATTTGGTTGATGATCCAGAACTACTTGAACTAGTAGAGATGGAAATCAGAGAGCTACTTTCTGCTTACGATTTCCCAGGTGATGATATTCCAGTTATCCAAGGTTCTGCGCTAGGAGGCCTTAATGGAGATGCTAAGTGGGTAGAGAAAATTGAGGAGCTTATGAAAGCTGTCGATGAGTACATCCCGCTTCCAGAAAGAGCGATTGATAAAGATTTCTTGATGCCTGTTGAGGACGTATTCTCAATTACTGGTAGGGGAACTGTTGCAACTGGTAGAATCGAAAGAGGAGTTACAAATACTGGAGATGCGGTTGATATCATTGGTATGGGTGCTGAAAATCTGAAGTCTACAATTACTGGAGTTGAAATGTTCCGTAAAATTCTAGACAGAGGAGAAGCCGGCGATAACGTTGGTCTTCTTTTGAGAGGTATTGAAAAGGAGCAGATCAAAAGAGGAATGATCATTTGCAAGCCTGGTTCAGTAACACCACATGCGAAGTTCAAGGCAGAGGTTTATGTTTTGTCAAAAGAAGAAGGTGGAAGACACACTCCATTCTTTAACAAATACAGACCTCAGTTCTACTTAAGGACTACAGATGTAACTGGAGAAATTATGCTTCCAGAGAGCATTGAGATGGTTATGCCAGGTGACAACGTTACAATTGAAGTAAACCTAATTAACCCAGTTGCTCTAGAGAAAGGATTGCGATTTGCAATCAGAGAAGGTGGAAGAACAGTTGGTTCAGGACAGGTTACTGAAATTCTTGATTGATAAGTAATTATCCCGCAAGCAAAATGCGTGCGGGATTTGTTTATACAAATTGATTACTCTAAATTTGCAGTCCTTTTGGGACTGCTGGTTTTTACGGGCGTAGCTCAATTGGTAGAGTAGCGGTCTCCAAAACCGTTGGTTGGGGGTTCGAGTCCCTCCTCCCGTGCTTGTTTTGAAGGTTAAAAATTATGTCAAAAGTCACAGTCTTTTTTAAGGAATCTTACGAGGAACTTTTACACAAAGTTTCTTGGCCAAAGTACGCTGATTTGCAAAATAGCGCAGTTTTGGTGCTTGTGGCTTCACTAATTTTTGCCTTGATGATCGGAGCGATTGATTATGCTTTCGAGAATTTGATGGAGTTTGTTTACGAAGAGCTTTAAAAGGAGGAGTACGGAAGGATGGATCATAAATGGTATGTGGTACGGGCTGTTAGCGGCAAGGAACGAAAAGTTAAAGAAGCTATCGAAAACGAGGTAGCTCGTCAAGAATTAGCTGAGTATCTCCCTCAAGTTTTAATTCCTTCAGAAAAAGTTTATGAAATGAGGAATGGCAAGAAACGGGTGAGAGAAAGAAATTTCTTTCCAGGTTATGTTCTTGTTCAGGCCGATTTTTCAAATGGAGAGGTGATGCACTTAGTGACCAATAAGGAGTTGATTCCTAATGTCATTGGATTCTTAAGTGCAACTGGCTCAAGTACAACAAAAGACCCACTGCCACTTCGTCAGGCAGAGGTCAATAGAATTTTAGGTAAGGTCGACGAAGTAGAAGAGTTTGAAGAAACGTTAGATACACCATTCATTGTTGGTGAAGGTGTGAAAGTAATGGACGGTCCCTTTAGTGGCTTCACGGGTACAGTAGAGGAGGTTTTTGAGGATCGTAAGAAGCTTAACGTTACGGTTAAGATATTTGGCAGAAATACACCTGTCGAATTGAATTATATACAGGTAGAAAAAGAAGATTAATAGGTAATGGCTAAAGAAATTTCAGGCTATTTAAAATTACAGATACGAGGAGGGGCAGCAAATCCTTCTCCGCCAGTCGGACCCGCTTTAGGAGCTAAAGGTCTGAATATAATGGATTTCTGTAAGCAATTTAACGCAAGAACACAGGAGAAACCAGGACAACTTTTACCAGTTCTAGTTACAATATTTGCGGACAAGTCGTTTGACTTTGTTATCAAGACCCCTCCAGCAGCTTCGCTTATAATGGAAGCAGCTAAGATCAAGAAAGGATCAGCTGAGTCGAATCGAGTGAAAGTTGGGACAGTGACTTGGGATCAATTAAAGACGATTGCAGAAACTAAAATGCCGGATTTGAACGCATTGAAAGTTGAGTCTGCGATGAGAGTCGTAGCTGGTACTGCAAGAAGTATGGGAATTAAAGTCAAAGGAACTGCTCCTTGGGAAAGCGCTAACTAAGATGGGAAAGCTAACAAAGAATCAAAAGAAAGCTCAAGAACTACTAGAAGTAGGGAAAGAGTATTCTCTCGAAGAAGCAAGTAAACTTCTTAAGGAAATCACGTTTTCGAAATTTGATGCATCCGTTGATTTGGATGTGCGACTGGGAGTAGATCCTAAGAAGGCTGATCAAATGGTGAGGGGTGTTGTTTCATTGCCACATGGAGTTGGTAAAGATGTGCGAGTACTAGTACTATGTACACCAGATAAAGAGCAAGAGGCAAAGGATGCAGGAGCTGATCACGTGGGACTTGAAGATTACGTGAAGAAGATCGAAGGCGGTTGGACAGACGTTGATGTAATTATCACAATGCCGACAGTAATGGCTCAAGTAGGGAAACTAGGAAGAGTGTTAGGGCCAAGAAGTCTGATGCCTAATCCTAAGTCGGGTACTGTGACAATGAATATTGGACAAGCAGTAAAAGAAGTGAAAGCTGGAAAAATTGATTTCAAAGTCGATAAGTTTGGAATCATTCACACCAGCATTGGCAAAGTGTCCTTTGATGCTGAAAAGATCAAAGACAACGCAGCAGAAATGATTCAAACTATTTCTAAGCTAAAGCCAGCTTCATCAAAAGGAACATATTTTAAATCAATTACTATCTCTAGCACGATGAGTTCTGGAATAGCGATCGATCAAAGTAGCATAGCGAACTTATAATAGTTATGACACGAGAAGACAAAGCACAATTAATTGGTGATTTAACTGAGAAGTTAAAAGGCACTGACCATTTCTACATAACCGATACTTCAGGCCTCACGGTTGCGGAGATCAACAAATTTAGAGAAATGTGTTTCACCAAAGGAGTGGAGTATAAGGTTGTTAAGAACACCCTTATCAAAAAGGCATTGGAAAATGTTGATGGAGATTATTCAGATTTAGATGAAGTTCTGAAAGGAACTTCGGGTCTGATGTTCGTCAATGAAAATGCAAATGCTCCGGCAAAAGTAATTAAGGACTTCAAAAAAGGAGATCCTCAAGAAAGACCCAAATTCAAGGCTGCTTCCATAGACTCGGATTTATTTATTGGTGAAGATCAACTCAATGCACTTGTTAAGCTTAAGTCTAAGCAAGAGCTTATTGGAGAGATTATCACCTTACTACAATCACCAGCGAAGAATGTACTTACATTGTTACAAAGTGGTGAGCACAAGCTCGCGGGAATTGTAAAAACCCTATCAGAGCGAGAGGGATAAAGATTTTTTAACAGAATTAACACTTAATAGAAATGGCGGATTTAAAAGAATTTGCAGAACAATTAGTAAACCTTTCAGTAAAGGAAGTAAACGAATTAGCTAATATCCTTAAGGATGAGTATGGTATCGAGCCAGCTGCAGCTGCAGGACCTGTTATGGTTGCTGGCGCTGGTGGTGGTGATGCTGATGGCGGAGGAGAAGAGAAGTCTTCTTTTGACGTAATTCTTAAAGCACCTGGAGGAGCCAAATTGGCAATCGTGAAATTGGTGAAAGAATTGACCGGTCTTGGACTTAAAGAAGCGAAGGAACTTGTTGACGGAGCACCAAAAGCAGTGAAAGAAGGTATTGCTAAGGACGAAGCAGAAGGTCTAAAGAAGCAGCTTGAAGAAGCTGGTGCTGAAGTAGAATTAAAGTAATTAGCACATAAACAAAAGGCTCAGGCCTGGTCCCGATCACACATCGGGGATCAGGTCTTTTGCTGTTTGTATAAGGTACTAAAAGTTCTTGTTCATTTTATCAACTAAAAATCTGTAAGCTTTGGCTAACAACAATACAGGGAGAATAAATTTCTCCTCCATCAAATCAGTAATTGACTATCCGGATTTTCTGGATGTTCAGTTAAAATCATTTGTTGACTTTTTCCAACTTGACACACCTGCCGAAAGAAAAGAAGGGGAGGGCTTGTACAAGGTGTTCATGGAGAATTTCCCGATCACAGATTCTAGAGAAAATTTCGTTCTCGAATTTATCGATTACACGGTAGATCCTCCAAAGTATAGCATTCAGGAATGCATCGATAGAGGGCTTACTTATTCAGTTCCTCTAAAGGCTAAGCTTCGGTTGCTATGTAACGACGAGGAGAACGAGGAATTTGAGACAATTGAGCAAGAAGTATTCTTAGGTAACATTCCTTACATGACCGAGAAAGGGTCATTTGTGATTAATGGTGCTGAAAGAGTTATTGTATCGCAACTTCACAGATCTCCAGGAGTATTCTTTGCACAAAGCAAGCACACCAATGGAACTCATCTATATAGTGCTCGAATCATTCCTTTCAAGGGATCTTGGATAGAGTTTGCAACAGATGTAAACAATGTCATGTATGCATACATTGACAGAAAGAAGAAATTCCCGATAACAACACTTCTTAGATCTATCGGATACGGTTCGGATAAAGAAATCCTGGATCTCTTCGGACTTTCTGAAGAAATTGAAGCCACTGAAAAGGACCTCAAAAAGGTAATTGACAGAAGACTTGCCGCAAGGGTTCTCCGAACCTGGACAGAGGATTTTGTGGATGAAGACACAGGTGAAGTTGTGTCGATTGACAGGAATGAGGTTGTTCTTGAGAGAGACCATGTTCTTACAGATGAAGACATTCACACAATCATTGACTCTGGTACAAAGTCGATAATTGTCCATAGAAAAGATGTCAATATTGCAGAGTATTCTATCGTCTACAATACTCTTCAAAAAGATAACTCAAACTCAGAAAAAGAGGCAGTCGAGCAGATTTATCGTCAACTAAGAAATACTGAAGCTCCTGATGAGCAAACAGCTCGTGACATTATCACAAGCCTATTCTTTTCAGATAAGAGATACGACCTTGGTGAAGTAGGAAGATACAGAATCAATAAAAAATTAGGTATCGATACCAACTGGGAAAGAAAAGTACTTACCACTGAGGATATCATTCTGATCGTAAAATATTTGATTGGCCTGATTAATAGTAAGGCTGTTGTCGATGATATTGATCATTTGAGTAACAGAAGGGTCAGGACAGTTGGAGAACAATTGTACTCTCAATTTGGAGTTGGCTTGGCGAGAATGGCAAGAACGATTAGGGAGCGAATGAATGTTCGTGACAATGAAGACTTCAAGCCAGTCGATTTGATCAATGCAAGAACTCTTTCTTCAGTGATCAACTCTTTCTTTGGAACAAATCAGCTTTCTCAGTTTATGGATCAAACCAATCCGCTTGCTGAGGTAACTCACAAACGAAGAATGTCAGCTTTAGGGCCAGGCGGTCTTTCGAGAGAACGAGCAGGATTCGAGGTTCGGGATGTTCACTACACTCACTACGGTCGTCTTTGTACAATTGAAACTCCCGAGGGACCAAACATTGGTCTTATTTCGTCACTTTGCGTTCACGCAAAAGTGAACCAGATGGGATTCATTGAGACTCCATATCGAAAAGTTGATAAGGAAAAAGGTAAAGTTGATATGTCAGGGAATGTTAAGTATCTGACCGCAGAAGACGAAGACACTCATAACATTGCTCAGGCAAATGCACCTTTAAAAGAAAATGGAGTTTTCGTTAATGAAATAATCAAAGCACGTTTCGAAGGGGATTTCCCGCTTTGTAAAGGAAATGAGCTCTCATACATGGACGTTGCGCCGAATCAAATCGTGTCGGTTGCAGCATCAATGATTCCTTTCTTGGAACATGATGATGCAAACAGAGCCTTGATGGGGTCGAACATGCAACGCCAGGCTGTTCCGCTAATGCGTCCACAGGCACCTATCGTTGGAACAGGACTGGAAGAGCGTGTTGCGCTGGATTCTCGTGCATTGATTCGAGCAGAAAGGAATGGTGAAGTAGAGTATGTTGATGCAAATAAAATTACGATCAGGTACACCTTGAGCAAAGATGATGAGATGATCACCTTTAGTAATTCCACAGTGACATATGATCTTGTGAAATTTAGGAGAACCAATCAGGACACTTGTATCAACCTGAAACCGATTGTACAAAAGGGAGAAAAGGTAAAAGCTGGACAGGCTTTGTGTGACGGTTTTGCAACGGAGCAAGGAGAATTGGCACTCGGAATCAATATGAAGGTTGCATTCATGCCATGGCAGGGATACAACTTTGAGGATGCGATTGTAATTTCTGAGCGTGTTGTAAGAGAAGATATTTTCACCTCCATTCATATCGATGAATTCGAACTTGAGGTTAGGGATACCAAAAGAGGAGAAGAGGAATTAACGAGCGAAATTCCAAACGTGAGTGAAGAGGCGGTTAAGAATCTTGATGAAAATGGAATAATCAGAATTGGAGCAGAGGTTAAAGAAGGAGATATTCTTATCGGGAAAATTACGCCGAAAGGAGAATCTGACCCAACTCCTGAAGAGAAACTTCTGAGAGCGATTTTCGGAGATAAAGCTGGTGATGTAAAAGACGCATCCTTGAAAGCTTCACCTTCATTAAAAGGCGTGGTTATAGATACTAAATTGTTTTCTCGACCTAAGAAAGATAAAGATGTTAGAGCTAGGACTAAGAAGGAAGTAGAGCTTCTTAAGAATAAGTATAGCCAACAACTGACTGCTGCGAGAGAAGTCATGATTGAGAAGATTACCAAGCTTTTAGACGGGAAAACTTGTCAGGGCATTAAGCATAAGTTTGGCGAGGAAGTGATGAGCAAAGGGACCAAGTTTAGCAAGAAGAACATCGAAGCTAATTTGTTCCCCGCCAAGAACAAATATAGAGACGAGAGTAACTACAATGTTCCTGAGGAAGCTAACCTTATCTCAGACATGATCATTGAAGATTGGACTGCTGATAAGAAAACCGATGAGATGACATTCGATCTTATCAAGAATTACTACAAGTATCGAATGGAAATAGCAGGCGAATTCAAGAGAGAGCGTTTCACGCTGGAGGTTGGAGATGAACTGCCTGCTGGAATCGTACAGTTAGCAAAAGTCTACATCGCTAAGAAACGGAAGTTGAAAGTTGGTGATAAAATGGCTGGTAGACACGGGAATAAAGGGGTTGTGGCGAAAATTGTCCGTGAAGAGGATATGCCTTTCAGTGAAGACGGAGTCCCAGTTGATATCGTGTTGAATCCACTTGGTGTGCCATCAAGGATGAATATTGGCCAGATCTATGAGACAGTCCTTGGCTGGGCAGGATTGAAGCTTGGTAGAAAGTATGCCACACCTATTTTCGATGGTGCCTCTGAAGAAGAAGTGCAAAATGAGCTTAAGGAAGCTGGATTGCCTGATTTTGGAAGGACTTATCTATATGATGGATTATCAGGGGAGCGATTTGATCAGCCAGTTACCGTTGGCGTGATCTACGTACTGAAACTTGGTCACTTGGTTGATGATAAGATGCATGCAAGGAGCATTGGCCCTTACTCGCTTATTACTCAACAACCACTAGGCGGTAAGGCCCAGTTTGGAGGTCAGAGGTTTGGAGAGATGGAAGTTTGGGCGTTGGAGGCATTTGGTGCTGCCAATGTTCTACAGGAAATCTTGACTATCAAGTCTGATGATGTTATCGGTCGAGCAAAAGCTTATGAAGCGATTGTTAAGGGTGAGAACATGAACAAGCCGAATATTCCTGAATCATTCAACGTATTGATTCATGAATTGAGAGGCTTGGCTCTTGAGATCACATTGAACTAATTAATTATTGAAAATCATCCGTTAGCGGACCTATTGATATAAAATATGGCTTTCAGAAAAAGTAAAAAAATTCACAACGACTTCACTAAAGTTACTATTAGCCTTGCTTCTCCAGAATCAATTTTGGAGAGCTCTCACGGCGAGGTAACGCAGCCCGAAACCATCAACTACAGAACGTATAAGCCAGAAATGGGTGGACTGTTTTGTGAGCGAATTTTCGGACCAGTAAAAGACTGGGAATGTCACTGTGGAAAATATAAAAGGATTCGATACAAAGGCATTATATGTGACAGGTGTGGAGTTGAAGTGACAGAGAAGAAGGTTAGAAGAGAGCGAATGGGCCACATCGAGTTGGTAGTGCCAGTTGCTCATATCTGGTATTTCAAATCTCTTCCTAACAAAATTGGATACCTACTTGGAGTTCCAACCAAGAAACTGGATCAAATCATTTATTACGAGCGATACATCGTAATTCAGCCTGGGGTAAAAGAAGAAGACGCAATTGCAAAACTGGATTTCCTTACGGAAGAAGAGTACCTCGATATTCTTGATAAACTTCCAAGGGAGAATCAGTTGCTTGATGACGATGATCCAAACAAGTTTATCGCTAAGATGGGTGCGGACGCATTGGAAATGTTGTTGGCAAGAACTCAGTTGGATGAACTTTCTTATGAACTACGACACCAAGCTGCGACAGATACCTCTCAGCAGAGAAAAGCAGAGGCGTTAAAAAGATTGAAGGTTGTTGAAGCATTCAGAGATGCAAAAACAAGAATTGAGAACAAGCCCCAATGGATGGTGATTAAGATGGTGCCGGTTATACCTCCGGAGCTAAGACCATTGGTTCCGTTGGATGGTGGCCGATTCGCGACGTCAGATCTGAATGACTTGTACAGAAGGGTGATTATCCGAAACAATCGGTTGAAAAGATTGATGGACATTAAAGCCCCAGAAGTAATTCTTAGGAACGAAAAAAGGATGCTTCAGGAAGCCGTCGATTCACTCTTCGATAACTCTAGAAAAGTAAATGCGGTAAGATCAGATGGAAATCGAGCATTGAAATCTTTAAGTGACATGCTTAAAGGCAAGCAGGGTCGATTCCGTCAAAATCTACTTGGAAAAAGGGTTGACTATTCCGGTCGATCAGTAATTGTTGTTGGTCCTGAACTCAAAATGCATGAGTGTGGCCTACCCAAGAACATGGCTGCCGAGCTCTTCAAACCCTTCATCATCAGAAAACTGATTGAAAGAGGAATTGTCAAGACCGTAAAATCAGCGAAAAAGATCGTTGACAGAAAAGATCCGGTTGTTTGGGATATCTTGGAAAATGTGCTGAAAGGACATCCTGTATTATTGAACAGGGCTCCTACACTTCACAGACTAGGTATTCAGGCATTTCAGCCGAAGCTGATTGAAGGAAAAGCAATCCAACTACACCCGCTTGCTTGTACAGCATTTAACGCGGATTTTGATGGTGACCAAATGGCCGTACACGTTCCACTTGGACATGAAGCAATTTTGGAAGCATCGCTCCTAATGCTTTCTTCTCACAACATTCTGAATCCCGCCAACGGAGCTCCTATCGCGGTACCTTCACAAGACATGGTTCTTGGCCTTTACTATATCACGAAAGGAAGAAGAAGCACTGATAAGGAGAAAGTAGCTGGGGAAGGTAAAATTTTCTACAGCTCTGAAGAGGTGATAATAGCGCTTAATGAAGGCGTTATTTCTCAACATGCCTACATTAAAGTAAGGACTAAGGTCCGAAGTGAAGCTGGCGAATTGGAGACAAAAGTCATCGAAACTGTTGCAGGTCGAGTGCTATTTAATGAGTCCGTTCCAGAGGAAGTGGGCTATGTAGATGAGCTTCTTACCAAGAAGAAGCTTCAGAAAATCATCTCAAATGTGTTCAAAATCACGGGAATGTCAAGAACTGCACATTTCTTAGATGATATTAAGTCACTTGGTTTCAAGATGGCTTATCAGGGTGGACTTTCAATGGGACTTGATAATATTCAGGTTCCGGATGAGAAGGAAACTTTGGTAGCAGCAGCCAAGAAAGAAGTTGATGCCGTTTGGAACAACTACTTGATGGGACTGATTACCGACAACGAAAGATACAATCAGGTTATTGATATCTGGACCAGAACAAACTCTCAGTTGACTTCAACATTGATGCAGCAGCTGGAAGAGGATGATCAAGGATTCAATTCAATCTATATGATGATGCACTCAGGTGCAAGGGGATCGAGAGAGCAGATTCGTCAGCTCGGAGGAATGAGAGGGTTGATGGCAAAGCCACAAAAGAACCTTCAGGGATCTGTAGGGGAAATTATTGAAAACCCAATTCTTTCAAACTTTAAGGAAGGTCTGGATGTAATTGAGTATTTCATTTCGACACATGGTGCAAGAAAAGGACTAGCTGATACAGCATTGAAAACTGCGGATGCGGGTTACTTAACTAGACGACTTGTTGACGTAGCTCAGGATGTGGTGATAAATGAGGATGACTGCGAAACTTTGAGAGGTTTGTCCGTGTCAGCGCTTAAGGATAACGAAGATGTTGTTGAGTCACTGTCTGAGAGAATATTGGGGCGAGTTTCCGTCCATGATATTTATGATCCAATAAATGATGAGCTTATTCTAGACGCAGGTGGTGAGATCACGGAAGAGGTTGCAGCTAAAATCGATGCAACCAGCATTGAAGAGGTAGAAATTAGATCTGTACTTACTTGTGAAACTCGTCAGGGAGTATGTGCGAAATGTTACGGTAGAAATCTTTCTACTGGCAGAATGTCTCACATTGGAGAAGCTGTCGGAGTAATTGCCGCACAATCTATCGGTGAGCCAGGAACACAGCTTACCTTGAGAACCTTCCACGTAGGGGGTACTGCATCTAACATTGCAGTAGAAGCCAACATCAAATCAAAATTTGATGGAGTGATTGAGTTTGATGAACTAAGAACAGTGAAATCAACAGACGAGGAAGGGAATAAAGTTGAAGTAGTGATGGGAAGATCTGGTGAAATCAAGGTCTTGAATGATAAGAAAGACAAGGTTCTTATAAGTAATCACGTACCATATGGCGCAGTGCTTAAGATCAAAGATGGTGCGAAGGTGAAGAAAGGTGATGAGCTTTGCTTCTGGGATCCTTACAATGCTGTCATACTTTCAGAGTTTAATGGTAAAGCTGAATTTGACTCCATCATTGAAGGTGTTACTTACAAGGAAGAATCTGATGAGCAGACAGGTCACAGGGAGAAAGTAATTATCGATACAAAAGATAAGACTAAAAACCCTGCAATTGAGATTGCTGGAAAAGACGAAAGCTCCTCGAAATCTTACAATATACCGGTTGGAGCTCACCTTGCTGTTGATGAAGGAGACACAATAAAAGCTGGTCAGGTGCTAGCGAAAATCCCAAGAAAAACTGGAAAGTCACGAGATATTACTGGAGGTCTTCCAAGGGTTACTGAGCTTTTCGAAGCAAGAAACCCTTCTAACCCTGCAGTAGTTAGTGAAATTGATGGAATTGTGACTTACGGTGGAATCAAAAGAGGAAATAGAGAGATCTATATCGAATCTAAGGATGGGGTGAAGAAGAGGTACATGGTGCCATTGTCTAAGCATATTCTTGTTCAGGACAATGACTATGTTCAAGCTGGAGATGCACTGTCTGATGGAGCGATCACACCTGCAGATATTCTTAAGATCAAAGGACCAACTGCGGTACAAGAGTACTTAGTGAACGAGATTCAGGAAGTATACCGACTACAGGGTGTGAAAATCAACGACAAGCACATTGAGGCGATTGTTCGTCAAATGATGCAGAAAGTGATTATTGAAAATGCTGGGGACACTTCATTCTTGACAAATCAACTTGTCGACAGATTCGTCTTCATGGAGGAAAATGATACGATCCTAGATAAGAAAGTGGTAGTTGATCCAGGAGATTCTGGAGTTTACAGAGCGGGTCAAATCATTGATGCGAGAAAACTAAGAGATGAGAATTCGAGCTTGAAAAGAAGAGACATGAAAGTTCTTGAGGTGAGAGATGCTGAAGCTGCCACAGGTAAGCCAACATTGCAGGGAATTACACAAGCATCTTTGGGAACTGAAAGCTTTATTTCTGCAGCATCATTCCAGGAAACCACGAAAGTATTGAGCGAAGCCTCTATTAGAGGAAAAGCAGATTCTTTAATTGGACTGAAGGAAAATGTGATCGTTGGACATTTGATTCCGGCAGGAACGGGTACAAGGAAATATCAAGACTACATTGTGAATTCACAAGATGAGTATGATACCTTGGTTTCAGCTCGTGAGGAATTTGAAAGTGCGAAAGAGGCTGAAGAAGCATAAGATATGGCCAAAGAAGAGAAGAAAGAAGAAAAAGCTACTGGCGACAAAGCCAATAATCAGATTAACATAGAGCTCTCCGAGGAAACTGCGGAGGGTATCTATGCCAATCTGGCAATGATTGCTCATTCGAGCAGCGAATTTGTTATTGACTTCATTCGACTTATGCCTGGTGTACCAAAGGCAAAGGTGAAATCCAGAGTTGTCATTACACCCGAGCATGCCAAAAGACTATTAACGGCACTCGAGGAAAATATCAGTAAGTATGAAGCTACTTTCGGCGAAGTAAAACAAGTCGAGGAAATGCCAAGATTCCCCATGAATTTTGGTGGCACCATGGGAGAGGCGTAATCTTAATCTCTCTGAACTTCAGGTACTTAAGTTGGTGGATAAATAATCACCTCAATTATTCAGCTTAATTCATTCATTTACTTTTTTATAAAATCAAAATATCTATCTTTGCGTTCCCAAATTTTGGGGCGATTAGAATTTTATACATATGCCAACTATACAACAATTAGTAAGGAAGGGTAGAAAAAAGCTTACTTCAAAGTCAAAATCACCGGCGTTGGACTCATGTCCTCAAAGAAGAGGTGTTTGCACTCGTGTGTACACAACAACTCCAAAGAAGCCGAATTCAGCAATGAGAAAAGTTGCGAGGGTCAGACTTACAAACGGTAAGGAAGTGAATGCATACATTCCGGGAGAAGGCCATAACCTTCAGGAACACTCAATTGTGTTGATTAGAGGCGGTAGAGTAAAAGATCTTCCAGGAGTTAGATATCACATCATTCGTGGTGCATTAGATACGGCTGGTGTAAATGGAAGATTGCAGAGAAGATCAAAATATGGTGCTAAAAGACCAAAAAAATAATTAGGAAGTCGAAATGAGAAAAGCTAAACCTAAAAAGAGATACATACTACCTGATCCAATTTATCAGGATACACTTGTTACAAAATTTGTCAACAACTTGATGTTAAGTGGAAAGAAGAGTATCTCGTATACTATTTTCTATGAAGCAATTAAGCAGGTTGAGGAAAAAACAGGTGAGAACGGACTGGAGACTTGGAAAACTGCATTAAGCAATATCATGCCAGCGGTGGAAGTGAAAAGTAGAAGAGTAGGAGGTGCCAATTTTCAAGTCCCAATAGAAGTAAGGCCTGATCGAAAGGTATCTCTTGGTATCAAGTGGATGGTGAAGTATGCGAGGCTAAGAGGGGAGAAGACGATGAAAGATAGATTGGCAGCGGAGATTGTTGCGGCTTCAAAAGGAGAAGGAGCATCTGTGAAGAAGAAAGACGATATACACCGGATGGCTGAAGCAAACAAAGCATTCTCACACTTCAGATTCTAATACCCAAAATGGCTAGAGACTTAAGACTTACTCGAAATATTGGTATTGCCGCACACATCGATGCAGGTAAGACTACGACTACTGAGCGCATATTGTACTATGCAGGTATCAATCACAAAATTGGTGAGGTACATGACGGTGGAGCTACCATGGACTGGATGGAGCAAGAGCAGGAAAGAGGGATTACAATTACTTCAGCTGCAACCACTGTATTCTGGAAATACAAGGAGAAGGACTACCATATCAATATTATTGATACTCCTGGACACGTTGACTTTACAGTAGAAGTAAATAGATCACTCCGAGTATTAGATGGGCTGGTTTTCCTTTTCAGTGCAGTGGACGGTGTAGAACCTCAATCAGAAACAAACTGGAGACTTGCTGATAATTACAATGTAGCTCGGATTGGATTCGTCAATAAGATGGATAGGTCTGGTGCTGACTTTTTGAATGTTTGTAAGCAGGTGAAAGAAATGCTCGGTACAAAAGCAGTGCCATTGCAATTGCCTATCGGAGCAGAGGAAGGATTCAAAGGAGTTGTTGACCTTGTGGAGAACAAAGCCATCGTGTGGCTTGGGGACGACATGGGAATGACCTTTGAGGAGATCGAAATTCCTACCGAAATGGTTGACGAGGTAGCGGAGTATAGAGAGAAGCTCGTTGAGTCAGTTGCTGAGTATGATGAAGGGTTGATGGAGAAATATTTCGAAGATCCTGACAGCATAACAAGAGATGAAATTGTTGCAGCACTTAGAGCCGCAACAATAGATATGGCTTTCGTTCCAATGCTTTGTGGTTCGGCATTTAAAAATAAGGGTGTTCAAACATTGCTCGATTATGTGATGGAATTACTTCCGTCACCAATGGATAGAGATAGTATTACAGGAACAAATCCAGATACAGAAGAGGAGACATCTAGGAAACCTTCGGCGGACGAGCCTTTTTCAGCACTGGCATTTAAGATAGCTACGGACCCATTTGTTGGTAGACTTTGTTTCGTTAGATCATATTCCGGAGTGCTTGAGTCTGGTTCTTATGTGTACAACACAAGAACAGACAAGAAAGAAAGAATTTCCAGAATCTTCCAGATGCACGCCAACAAACAAAATCAAATTGATCAGTTGCAAACTGGTGATATTGGTGCAGTAGTTGGATTTAAAGACATTAAGACAGGAGATACGCTTTGTGATGAAAAACACAAAATCGTTCTTGAATCCATGATATTCCCTGATCCTGTTATTGGATACGCTATTGAGCCGAAAACTCAGGCCGATATTGATAAATTGGGAATTGGCATTGCCAAGCTTCTTGAAGAGGACCCTACCCTCCAGGTGGAGTCCAATCATGAAACAGGACAAACCATTCTTAAAGGAATGGGAGAACTACACCTTGATATTATCATTGACAGGTTGAAAAGAGAGTTCAAAGTTGAGATTAATCAGGGAGCTCCTCAGGTTGCGTACAAAGAAGCGATCACTAGCTCGGTTGAGCACAAAGAGGTTTACAAGAAACAAACAGGAGGTAGAGGTAAATTTGCGGACATCGTATTTGAGATCGGTCCAAAAGACGAGGATTACGAGAAAGACGGGCTGCAATTTGTGAACGAGATTGTTGGTGGTGTGATACCGAGAGAATTTATTCCGGCGGTACAGAAAGGATTTGAGCAGGCAATGGTAAATGGCCCATTGGCTAACTATCCTTTGGATACAATGAAAGTAAGACTCTACCATGGATCATTTCATGATGTAGATTCTGATACACTTTCTTTCGAACTTGCTGCACGAGCGGGATTTAGAGCCGCTGCTGCAAAATGTGGACCGGTAATACTTGAGCCAATCATGGCAGTCGAAGTTGTGACTCCTGATGAGTATACGGGTTCGATCACCGGAGACTTGAATAAAAGGAGAGGAGTTATGAAGGGTATGGACACCAGAGGTAATTCTGGAGTGATAAAAGCTGATGTGCCACTTTCACAACTATTTGGATATATAACAGATTTAAGAACAATTTCGTCGGGGAGAGCAACGGCATCTTTGACTTTCTCACACTACGATCCTGTTCCTAAGAATATTGCGGAAGAAGTAATCGCTGATGCAAAAGGAGCCAGAGTTTAAATTCATAAGAAAATGAATCAAAAAATTAGAATAAAACTTAAATCTTACGATCACAACCTGGTTGACAAGTCGTCAGAGAAAATCGTTAGAGCAGTGAAGACTACCGGAGCTGTTGTTAGTGGTCCAATTCCGCTTCCGACAGTAAAGGAAAAATTCACAGTGTTGAGATCTCCTCACGTAAACAAGAAATCACGTGAGCAATTCCAACTTTGTACATATAAAAGATTGGTAGATATCTATTCAAACAGTGCGAAAACTGTTGACGCTTTGATGAAGCTTGAACTTCCCAGTGGAGTTGAT
This sequence comes from Cyclobacteriaceae bacterium, assembly GCA_039961455.1. Lineage (GTDB taxonomy): Bacteria > Bacteroidota > Bacteroidia > Cytophagales > Cyclobacteriaceae > Ekhidna. The sequence goes on from JBDVJN010000088.1 coordinate 56,849, forward strand.
GTGGAGATCAAGGTTTAGTAAAGAATTTTAACTTCTAAAAGAGCCAATTGTTGAATTGCAATTGGTTCTTTTTTTTGTCTAAGAGCTTGGTTGAATGCTTCACAGGGACATTTTTGACAGTCGGTTAGCTAACTAACTATGTGCTGATCATTTCCTCGCAGATACTGAGTAAAATAAACGAGCAATTTTTTTGTTCACCCCTAGGATTTGCTATCTTTGCAGTCCTTTTCACAAAATGCTTGACCCTAAGGTCAATTATTAGTTTTAAAAGAGTATAAAAATGCCTGGTATAATAGGAAAAAAAGTAGGAATGACGAACATCTTCAACGAAGATGGAAAGAGCATTGCTTGCACACTAATTGAAGCTGGCCCATGCGTCGTTACTCAGGTTAAGAATGAGGAGACAGATGGTTACAAGGCTGTGCAGCTTGGTTACGGGGAAAGAAAGGAAAAAAATACTCCTAAGGCATTAAAAAATCACTTTGCGAAAGCGAAAACAACTCCTAAATCATTCGTAGTTGAGTTTAGAGATTTCCGAGCGGAATTCGAAGACAAAGTGAAACTGGGTAATGAGATCAAGATCGAAGATGTATTTGCAGAAAACGATTTTGTTGATGCGATTGGAACTTCAAAGGGGAAAGGATTTCAGGGAGTTGTAAAGAGACACAATTTTGCTGGTGTAGGCCAGGCAACTCACGGTCAGCATAACAGACTTAGAGCTCCCGGTTCGATTGGCGCTGCTTCATATCCTTCTAGAGTTTTCAAGGGCATGAGAATGGCAGGGAGAACTGGTGGAGATAGAGTGAAACTCCTGAATCTAAGGGTGATGAAAATATATCCAGAGAAGAATTTAGTAGTTGTTTCTGGATCCGTTCCTGGTGCTAAGAATTCGTACGTAATACTTGAGAAGTAATCATGAAGGTAGCTGTATTAAATATTAAAGGAGAAGAAACAGGCAGGGAAGTAAACCTTGATAAAAGTGTGTTTGGTATTGAGCCAAATGAGCACGCTGTGTACCTTGATGTAAAGAACTACTTGGCTAACCAGAGACAAGGAACCGCGAAGACCAAGGAAAGAGGAGAGATTACTGGGTCAACAAGAAAGATAAAGAAGCAAAAAGGAACAGGTACAGCCAGAGCAGGTAGTATTAAGTCACCGGTGCTAAGAGGAGGAGGAACCATTTTTGGCCCTAAGCCAAGAGATTACGGATTCAAACTCAATAAAAAAGTTAAGAAACTTGCCAGAAAATCAGTCCTCTCTTCAAGAGCGAAAGAAAAGGCAATACAAATTCTCGAAGATTTCACGTTCGAGACTCCAAAAACAAAAGAGTTCATCAATATTTTAAATAGTCTTTCCGCAAACGACAAGAAGGCACTTTTCCTTCTTACAGAGCAGAACAAAAACGTTTTCCTTTCTTCCAAGAATTTGAAGAAAGCCAACGTGACTACTGTTGATGAAGTGAATACGTACGATCTGATCAATGCGGAGTGTTTGATTTTGTGTGAAGGAACTCTTGATCAACTAAAAGAAAGACTAAACTAAGATGGCGATTTTAATAAAACCACTAGTGACTGAAAAGGTATCTGCGATGAACGAGCATGGCAAATACGGTTTTGTTGTTGACAAGTCAGCGAACAAAGTTCAGATCAAAAAAGAGATTGAGAAAATCTACGGAGTAACTGTCGAGTCAGTAAATACCATGGTTCACCCTGGTAGATCCAAAAAAAGATACACGAAATCGAAAGTGATTGAGGGAAGAACCCCAGCTTATAAGAAAGCAGTTGTTCAGGTAGCAGAAGGAGACATCATTGATTTTTATAGCGGAATATAAGTAGATAGAAAATGGCTGTAAGAAAACTTAGACCAACGACCCCAGGACAACGATTCAGAACCGCACCGGTTTTTGATGATATAACTAAAAGCACGCCAGAGAAATCTCTATCGAGTACAGTTGTAAGAAGCAAAGGCGGACGGAACAACCAAGGACGAATGACTGTCCGAAATGTTGGAGGTGGACATAAGAAAAAATTAAGGGAGATTGATTTCAAAAGAAATAAGCATGGCATCCCCGCAACCGTGCATTCAATTGAGTACGATCCGAACAGAACCGCTAGAATAGCATTATTACACTATGCTGATGGAGAAAAACGATACATCATCGCTCCTGCTGGATTAGAGGTTGGAACAGTTATTAACTCTGGAAAAGGAGTTGCCCCCGAAGTGGGAAACACCCTTTTTCTTGCAGATATCCCACTTGGTACAATCATTCATAACATTGAATTAAAGCCAGGTAAAGGAGGAGCAATGGCAAGAAGTGCTGGAACGTATGTTCAGCTGGTTGCCAGAGAAGGTAAATACGCAACAGTAAAACTTCCTTCTGGAGAGATGAGAATGGTACTCACCACATGCTTGGCCACAATTGGAACCGTTTCTAATTCTGATCACATGAATGTGAGACTTGGTAAGGCAGGAAGAAACAGGTGGTTAGGGAGAAGACCTAGAGTAAGAGGTGTTGCCATGAACCCGGTTGATCACCCAATGGGCGGTGGAGAAGGAAGATCTTCAGGAGGACATCCAAGATCAAGAAATGGTCAGTACACCAAAGGGTTGAAAACCAGAAGACCAAATAAGTATTCAGATAAATTGATTGTTAAACGAAGGAAATAATGTCAAGATCACTTAAAAAAGGACCTTATATTGATTTCAGACTTGAGAATAAGGTAGATACCATGAATGAGTCTGGGAAAAAATCAGTGATCAAAACTTGGTCAAGAAGATCGATGATCTCTCCGGACTTTGTTGGGCACACCTTCGCGGTACACAATGGAAATAAGTTTATTCCTGTATTCGTAACTGAGAATATGGTAGGTCATAAGCTTGGGGAATTTTCTCCAACTAGAAACTTTAGAGGTCACATTGCCAAAAAAGATAAAGGTAGAAGATAAGAGTACCAATGGAAGCTGAAAAGAAATTAAAGAAATCGGTCAAGATCAGACTTCAAAAAGAAGCTGATAAAAAATTCCGTGAAGAGAACAAGGGAAAGCTTGGTGCTGTGAAGTCTTCATTGAAAAACATTCCAACCTCTCCAAGAAAAATGAGATTGGTGGCTGATATGATCAGAGGACAAAGAGCAAGTAGTGCTTTAAACATCTTGAGATTTGACGATCATCAAGCTTCTGAAAACCTTGAGAAGTTATTGCTAACAGCCCTAGCTGACTGGCAAGCTCAGAACGAAGATGTTAGCATAGAAGATGCTGACTTGTTTGTGAAAGAAATTTATGTGGATAGTGCAAGAATGCTGAAAAGGTTAAGACCGGCTCCACAAGGAAGAGCACACAGAATTAGAAAAAGATCAAACCATGTAACAATCGTGATTGATAACATGGCTGCAGAAGCAGAAACCAATAACGAAGAAAAAAGCAAGTAATGGGACAAAAGGTAAACCCAATTGGTTTTAGGTTAGGAATTGTTAAAGGCTGGGATTCAGCTTGGTTCGATAGCAAATCTTACGCTGACAAACTTGTTGAAGACAACAAAATTAGAAATTACATCAAAGCTCGTATTCCAAAGGGCGGAATTTCTAAAGTAGTTATTGAGAGAACGCTTAAGAGAATTACACTTACGATTCACACTGCACGACCTGGTGTGGTTATCGGAAAAGGAGGATCTGAAGTCGATAAGCTTAAAGAAGAGTTGAAAAACTTGACAGGCAAGGATCTTCAGATTAACATATTTGAAATTAAAAGGCCTGAACTTGACGCCAAATTGGTAGGAGAGTCTGTTGCACAACAGTTGCAAGCAAGAATCTCTTTCAGGAGAGCAATGAAACAATCAATCGCTTCTTCAATGAGAGTTGGTGCTCAAGGAATAAAAATTAAATGCTCAGGAAGACTTGGTGGTGCTGAAATGGCAAGAAGTGAGCAGTACAAGGAGGGAAGAATTCCATTGCACACACTACGAGCTGATATCGACTATGCGATTTCAGAGGCAAATACGATTTACGGAAAAATCGGTATTAAAGTGTGGATTTTCAAAGGAGAGGTATTTGGCAAGAGAGATCTTTCACCAAATGTGGGACAGTCAAGCAATACTAATGC
>JBDVJN010000089.1:0-10843 GCA_039961455.1 Cyclobacteriaceae bacterium
ATCCGCTGTTCGCGAATATGACAGTCTTCCTCCATGTGCCTTAACAATCTTACGGGATGTCGCCAGACCAATGCCAGACCCTTCAGTCTTGGTAGTATAAAAGGGTATGAAAACTTTGTTCACGTTTTCAGGTTCAATCCCTGATCCATTGTCAGTCACGATTATATTCAGCTCAGATGCATCTCTCGAAAGATACAAGGTCACAGCAGGATCTTTAACTTCTTGCACAGCATAGATAGCATTCTTCAGCAGGTTGATAATTACCTGAACAATCAAATTCGAGTCTACTTTCACATTCAGATCGACTCTGTCCTCGACGGTTATCGGTACAGTTGACTGAGCATCAATAAGTGGAATCACTTGTTCAATCAGCTTACTGGTATGTACAGATTCATATATGGGAACGAACTCCTTATTGATTTCACGATAGGCTTCAACAAACTTCAACATGCCCTGCGTCCTGTCTTCAATAGCTTTCATGCTTATCACAATATTCTTCTGATCTTTCTGGCTAAGTGACTTCAACTGATCCTTCTCCACCATTTTCTCATTTACTACTTGAATCAGCGAAAGGATCGGAGTAGCAGAATTCATGATTTCATGTGTCATAACACTCATGAGCTTTTGATAGCTTTCGAGCTCATTCGCATCCAAAGTTGATCTAATATCTGTCATGGAAACCAATCGATAATTCTTCTTCTGCAGAGTGAAGGCCTCAAGTTTAATCAGTATTCGTTGTTCTCCGATTCCCTCGATCAATTCTCCATCAGTGGATCTATCGGATGCGAGCAATGCGTAAATATTTGGAAACCGATCCCTGAGATTCTCGATCTTAATAAATGCTTCAAACCCCAGCATCTCTTTGATCGCCTTATTGGAAAAGACGATTTCTCCGTCCTCCTTATAACACATGAGTCCAACAGGAATATGTCCTAGCACTGTCTGAAGAAGTCGATCCTCAGCATGCTTTTCGGTTTCAAGCTGCTCAAAGCTCTCAGTAATGAGCTTAAAAGCTTCACCAAGCTTTCCTGAGTCACTCTGATTGACATAGTTCCTGTTAAAATCATGATGTCTGATGGATAATAAGAACTGCGACCAATCTCTTTCTAGTCGCTGTAAGTGCCAGGTCATTTCGATCGCAGAAATCAGTGCAAATATTCCAAACATCATAGGTGTAATCACATAATCGGTCTGGTAATAACTGTAGATACCGCAGGCAAGAAAAGTAGCAAGAAGCACCACTCGAATTAAGATACGAATCAGTCCTTTGCTAAATACCATATTTCTTCATTTTACGGTATAGTGTATTACGTCCAATACCCAGTTCTTGCGCGGCTCGACTAATATTTCCAGAATGTCGTGTGATCAGCTCTGCAATTTTTTCCTTTTCCAGCTCATACAAATTATCAGATTCTCGAACCGTAAAGTCCCTGATGTCAAGCTGGCTTTCGCCACAATTTTCCATTATGACCATTCGCTCAATGGTGTTCTTCAATTCACGGACATTGCCAGGCCAGCTGTGTTCTTCCATCTTGTTCATCTCTTTTTTTGACAATTGAGAATTCTTCGTATACTTCTGGTTAAAGTACTTTAGAAAATGAGCTACTAGTGGCTTTATGTCCTCCGTCCGATCTCGTAGCGGCGGAATCTCAATCGTCACAGTATTTATTCGAAAAAAGAGATCTTGCCTGAATTGCTTTTCTTCTGTTAAGTGATTCACTGAGAAATGCGTGGCAGTGATCACTCTCAGATCTAGTGCACGAGGGACATGTTCACCGATACGAGTAACCTCTTGATTTTGAAGTACAGAAAGCAGTTTGGATTGTAGGTGCAACGGTAGTTCGCCAATCTCATCGAGAAATAACGTCCCGAAATTTGCCATTTCAAGAAGTCCGGGTTTGTCCTCCCTTGCATCTGTGAATGAACCCTTTGCATGACCAAATAGTGTAGATTCGAAAAGGCTGTCCGTAATTGCGCCCATATCTACATGAATAAAAGGATTCGCTACGCGCGCCGATTCCAGATGGATCAGGCGCGCGATCACCTCTTTGCCTGTCCCATGCTCTCCCGTGATTAATATTGAAGCCTCCGTGTTAGCTACTTTCAACACCAATTCATGGATTTTCTGCATAGCTAAGGAAGTGCCAGCTACATATTTTTCCGATCGATTCAACTGATTTACAAGTACATCTTTTTCAGAGAGTATGTTCTTCAGCTGTCTTTTTGAAAGAGCGAGCGTATGGGCAGCCTTGACCGTGGCGATCAGTTTCTCATTCACAAAGGGTTTCTCCACAAAATCTGTAGCACCAAGTTTAAGAGACCTGACCGCCACGTCGACAAAACCATGGGCAGTTAATACAACAATAGAGATATGATCCCATTGATCTTTGATCCGTGAAATCCATGCCAGTCCCTCTGCTCCATCAGAAGTCCCTATTGCAAAATTGAGATCCAGAATAATCACCATAGACATGTTCTTGCTCAGCTGGTTTTCGAGCTGATTAGGATGCTGAAGTGTTGTCACCTCACCAAAGTCCTTCTCCAAAACCATTTTTATGGTGTGCAACAAGATTGGATCATCATCTACAGCGATTATTTCCATGACGAAAAGATACAAATTTGTGTTCCATTACGGAACACAACACTGTCCTGATGCGATCATTTTCTCGGTTGGTTCAGAAACCCTAACTACCTAACTTGCTGATTATCTATTGATTACAAAAAATGGCAGCCTTTTGGCCATAGTATGGTCAAATTGAAAATTATGACTCGAACATATCTACTTTCTATCATCAGAAATCTTTGGAAAAACCGCGTTACCTCCGCAATCAATGTGCTGGGTCTTACTCTGGGTCTAAGTAGTATTCTCTTCATCTATGTCCAGGATAAGTATGAAGGCAGCTTCGACACCCACCAGCCTAGAGTGGATGATATTTATCGGGTCAACCTAACTATGGACTACCCAAACCGTCTCTTCCGTGACGGCAATACTGAATCAATGTTGGTCAAGGCCATACGAAATGAATTTCCAGATCTACAAGCTGCAATTCAGATCATCGGGCCAAGAAATGGGCTTATCGCGATAGAACCTGGAACCACAGATGAAAGAGTCTTTGAAGAAGAAAGAACAGTATTCTACGCAGACAGCATGTTTCTAAAATACTTTGACTATGATTTCATAGCGGGAAATTCTCGGACAGCTCTTGATGATCCCAATTCTATTGTTATCTCTTCAGAATACGTTGATAAATACTATCCTGATTTCAAAGGACGTGAAATTGACCTTCTCGGAAAAGAAATCGGAATATACGATTCGTTGCGCACCATCGTGACGGGGGTTATTGATTCGCCGCCTAGCAATTCTAATTTTCCATTTAAGATACTCGCCTCCGCTGAGATCTACTATAAGTTGAATTCTTTTGATCGTGATAATTGGGGCAACATATCCGCTGGAATGACTTTCGTTGTCCTTGCACATGGACAAAAACCTGAGGACATAGAAAGGCGATTTCCTGATCTGGTACAAAAGTATCGGGACGAGGAAGATGCAAAGATCGTCAGCTATAGTTTGCTCAACCTGAAAAAGCTTCACGGAACCTCAGATTGGGGATTCGCTGGCAACTACACTACTCCTAAAGCAATGGAAATTGGTTTTAATGCAGTCGGTCTCTTCATCTTGCTGTCGGCGTGTATCAATTTCGTAAACCTGCAAACTGCTCAATCTGTAAACCGATCTCGAGAAGTCGGTATCAGGAAAGTTATGGGGGGTACTCGTGTTCAATTAATCATCCAGTTCCTCGTTGAGACAGCCTTGCTGACCTCCGTTTCATTTTTGTTCGCTCTTTGGGTCACAGAACTCGCACTGCAATCCTGGAATGACCTGTTGGCAATTGCACATATGAATATGCAATTGGATGGGACAGTAGTTATTTACGGCTTGGGTCTTATCGCCTTTGTTACACTACTTGCTGGTCTGTATCCTGCCATGAAACTCTCCTCTTTCCAGCCCTCTGAGGCATTAAAGAGTGGTTTTTCTATTCTAGCCACAAAGAAAGACGGTCTCAGTCTTCGACAAATTCTTGTGGTCACACAGTTTGTGATCACACAAACATTGATCATCGGATCGATCGTGATTTCCTTTCAGATGAAATACTTCCTCACAAAGGACCTGGGTTTTACCAAAGACGGCATACTGACCGTCAGAACCTACACTCCCGATACTCAAAAAATTGATCGGCTGGTGCAAGGACTGGAATCAATGCCCGAGATTTCTTCTTTTAGCCTTAACTCTGGTCCACCATTGGACGGAGGTCGTTATGGAACTGCGTTTATAGAGATCGGTCACGAGGACAAAGGCGATATCAAAACAAGCAACAAATTCGTCGATCATAGGTACCTTGATAACTACGATATCAAGTTGTTGGCCGGACGCTATTTCAGGTCAGACGAAATAGGCGATTCTATCGGTGGATTCGTCGTAAATCAGACATTAGCCAAGCTTCTTGAAGTGGATCGTCCAGAGGATGCGATTGGAAAAATGATCCGTTGCTATGGTAAAAAAGCACCAATCATTGGCATAACGAATGATTTCCACACAGATACATTCAACGAAGAAATTGGCCCACTCATTCTTCTTCCACTACAGAGACAGATCAATGGAGCTGATGTTCGATTATCCGTAACTGATATAACAAATACCATCACCAAGCTGCAGACACTTTGGCTTGAGGTATTCCCGAATCGTGTTTTTGACTACAAGACCATGGATGATTTTGTGCTTGAGGCATACATATTGGAAGATATCATGTTAAAATGTATCAGAATATTTTCCATTATCGCGATCATCATAGGCTGTCTGGGATTGTATGGATTGGTTTCATTTCTAGCCATCAAGAAAACCAAAGAAGTAGGTATCAGAAAAGTTCTTGGTGCTACTTATGCTCAGATTCTCTACATTTTCTCAAAACGATTTTTCATTTTGATACTAATTGCATTTGCAATCAGCGCTCCACTTGCCTATCAAGCAATGGAATTGTGGCTGGGCAATTACGCGTATCGTATCACCCTCGGATGGGCAGTGTTTGCTCTTGGATTTCTGGCTACACTGTTGCTTACTGCGATTACCATTGGGTATATCTCGCTGAAAACAGCTCGGGCAAATCCTGCTGAAACGCTGCAGTTTGAGTGATGATCGGAGTTGAACCTCTTTGTTTCTACGAGAAGTCTCCAACTTTTTGATTGCTTCTTCTACGGGAAAATTACCTGATTTACAGGAAAAGGATAAAAATGAAAATGGTCATCACTTTCTTAATTGGCTCTTCTTAGTTCGTGAGTTCGTGCAGGGTATTTTTTACGAACATCAAAGGATCTATCTTTTCACCAATTGCTGAGCTTCGCAAAGCTAACTACTTGCTTCAGGAAGTCACGTGACAAACGCTTACTCCTATTCCGCCCTAAGTGTCTCCGCCGGATTAATTCGCATTGTTCGAACAATATGGTAGGTGATCGTAAGCATGGATAAGAAAGCAGTAAGGAAAATTGGCATGATGAGGTAAATAACCTTGACGGGTATTCGATTTGCAAAATTAGACAACCAGCTCTGCGATATTCCATAAGAGATTGGGATCGCCACTAATCCCGAAATAAGAATTAACGTCATTGTCCCTTTTGCTAGCAACCAAAACAAATCACCTACCGGTGTACCAAGTACCTTTCTGATCCCTACCTCCTTTCTTCGTTGCATCATTGAGAAGAGCGACACTGCAAACAAACCAAGGCAGGCAATAAATATTGCTACAAAAGAGAATACATTCACAATCTTACTCAATTCACGGTCTTGGTTGTATTGCTGATCAAATGCATTGTCTGCAAAAAAGAAATCAAATAGCTGAGTAGGGAAATGTGTCTTCCATTCCTGATCCATTTCACCTATTAAACTCGAAATGTCTGAGGTCGAGATCTTGACTGACAGATGCGTAATATCTTGCATGAGGTATGCTGAGTTCAGTACTAAAGGTTCATATTCTTGGTGCACGGAATTGTGGTAATAATTAGCCATCACACCAATAACCTTCACAGTATCCCCGCTTAATATCACGTTTTGATTGATCAATTCTTCTGGACTTCGTTCAAGCAACTCCACGGCACGTTCATTAAGGATGATCCCATTTTGATCAGCAGAGAGAGGAGCTCTAAAATTTCGACCCGCCACGATGGGTATTTCAAAAAGTGGCAAATAGTTTTCGTCTGCTACCAAACGGCCAAGAATAAAGCTGTCGTTCGTGCTTGAAACATGCTGCATGGATCTGCCATGTGTATCTTGGCTGGGTACACTTGTTGAGTACGAAACTTTGTGAATATTTGGATTTGCTTCCAAGGTATTTCTGAAAGCTCTCAACGGTCCTTCACCATTTTCTCGGTCTACCTCAGGAGCCTTCAAAACAAGAACTTGTTCAATATCGACACCCAGGTCCTGCGTCAACATATAGTTCAATTGCTTATTGACGATAATGGCAAAAAGGATCAATACAGAGGCAACCAAAAATTGTATGACGACCATGATTTTGTGCAAGAATGCTCCTTTAGCAGATTTGGTAAAAACACCTTTCAGGACAGATATTCCTTTTTGGCTAGACACTAGAACTGCGGGGTATAGTCCAGAAATTATGGCTAAGCCAATGACTCCCAAGGAGCTTGTTAACCAAAACCACCAATAACCCACTAGATAGAATTCAGGGAAACTACTGATTAGATTTGGAAGGTGGGACCCTATGATAATGACCAAGATGAATGCAGGAATGGCAGCACCGATATTTATCAAGACCGATTCCATCAAAAGCTGCCTGATCAGCATACGCTTCGATGACCCCATTACCTTGCGAATACCTAGCTCCTTCATCCGCTTGAGATATGTTGTGGTTGTCAAGTTAACGTAGTTCGTATATGCTATGACGATGATCAGTAGTGCAATGATTTTTAGTAAGTTGACGGTCGTTTTATTCCCATTTGTGCCAGGCTCGTGAACTAGATCTGATTCCAAATGAATGGTATTGATCTTTTGAAGAAAAACGTCTGACCTAAATGATCTACTGGAAAGGAATTGAGCAGTAAAAGCATCAAATTTATTTTCCAACGCAGCAACATCTGCGTTTTCATTTAACTCATAGTAGTTGTAATATCCATACCAAGACCATTCATTCTCCTTGTATTGAGGAAAAGCCTGTCGAAATTCATCCATGGGTAGTAGTAGGTCAAACTTCAAATGACTGTTGGCCGGTTGGTCAGCCACAACTGCTACAATATCAAAAGGCGCATCATCCCAATAGATCGTTTTACCAATTGCAGATTCACCTGAAAAGATTCTCTCTGACATAGACCTGGTCATAATCGCATTTTTGGTTCCTTTCAAGGCATCGTCAAAAGAACCCTCCTGCAAATCGAACTCAAACATTTCGAGTATTGATGGATCCACATTGTATACGTTGTTGGCCTTGCTTATCTGCTCCTGTCCCTCCTTCCCATATCGAATCTCACCATATGTTGCCGTATTGAATGTACTGGTGAAGTAGTTAATGATTTCGGGAAATTTCTCTTTGGCTTGCTCTCCTAACGTATAATAAGTACCGGCAGAACCAGAAATGTTGTCCTTTGAAATCAAATTCATACCAACTCGATAAATGTTCTGAGCATTGGGATGATACGAATCGTAACTAGTTTCAAAATGAATGTATTGAACAATGAGTAAGCAAGCGGTAATACCCAGACACAATCCAAGCATGCTTATAGCCGTTGTCAACTTATTGCTAATGATATTTCTGTAGGCGATAACGATATTGATTCTAAACATGTCGAGATTATTGATTGAATATTGAGATTGACCCTTTGAAAAAAAGATGAAAACGGAAACAAAACAATCCACCGCAAATCGAATGGTAGCCTTTGTGAAACCTATTTTTTTGATTCGAAAATGATATAACTCTACCAGATCTCCTTGAACCATATCCAGATAGTCGATTGAGCAAAACCATCCTATCAGCCTAAGGCCCCAGCGAATAATGCTCTCCCTCATGAATCAAATCCCGGAATTAAACGGTAATAACCTTCTCGTAATCTCTTGGTTTCTCTAATCGCTTCGGCACCGGACTGAGTCAATCTAAAATATCGTTTCCTGCGCCCCCCTCTTTCTTGAGTCGCCCCCCCTTCTTCCGAATCAAGAAACCCTTTTTTCTCCAAACGAATCAATGCACTATGCAACGAGCCGATACTTCCTGCCTTACCTGTCCTTCTTTCGATTTCTTGCATAATGGATAGTCCATATGCCTCATCTCCTAATACAGCAATCGTAAGAAGTATCAACTCTTCCAATGCTGCCAATTCAACTTTTTTCATTAGTTCTTATTTGCAGAACAAATATATGATCTGTTTTGCAAAACAAATTGGAATCTTTGAATTAATTTATAAATACTTCCTTGCCGCACTAAAAACTTATCGTGTAAGAGATCGTTGGAAACATGGCCAATTGAGGTACTTCGGAAATCTCCTGGGTCTGTTGAACATAATATTGCTGCACTACCGCAGAATTGTTAGCTACATTCTGAACATCTATTTTAAACTCATGTGTAGAATTTGGTCTGTTCCTTCGAACTCCTATGGAGAGGTTTGGAATAAACAGGTTATCTGACTTTGCAGAAAAAGGGCGGTCTTCCAGTCTGACTTCTTCACCAGCTGCTACGGATGCCTCCAGGTCTATTGGAGTGTATCGCTTCCCTCCAATAAGGGAAATCTTAGTGTTCACAAACAACACCCTGTTATTGGCAGGATTACCTATTTTGAATTCTTTTCCTCCAAGGAAGTTAAAAATGTAGTTACTCGCATAAGGTGTTTTCCTTTCGATTCCATCCTTCGGTGTATACAAGGAATTGAAGATGGAAGCAGAAGCTAGGTAATAGAACCCTTTGTGCAGGTACTGCTCTAAGGTTAACTCGATCCCGTAATTTTTACCAGTACCCTCATTCACCAGGATTCGAGGTGCATATTGTTCCGTTTCATTCAACAATGAATAGGTGCTGTTTGGAGCGTCCTCTATTGGAGAATCGTACAAGTGTTGATAGTAGACCTCCGATTTAAAATGAGTATTGGGCCTCAATTGCTGATCGTATCCTAATACAAGATGTGCTGCCTTGGACATTTTAAGATTACGGTTCGGCTGTATTTGAGAACCATCTCCATCTTCAAACCTCCACAGGTACACAGCAGGGCTTTCCATTTTACTGTGGAGTCCGGCTCCAAAGCTTAGTTCTTTTCCACTGGTCATCTCCCATCGCAGTGCCAGTCTGGGCTCAATATTGTACGAGTTGTTGAGTGTCAATCCATTCAAATGAGCTCCACTGGTCATCGTTAGTTCTTCGGTGATTCGAAATTTCCAGGAAGTGAAAGCCTGGATTCGATCCGTAGCTCCTTCGTCATTCAGTTCGTTTTCAATCTGCTCTTCTTCGTAGTTCCAGGCATTCTGATTCATTTTATAATCAATACGATTGTAGATGAATCCTAGCTCCATCTTGTTCCTAGCATTGAATTTATGACCAAATGTTGAACCCGTTCGGGTGACCGTTTTTGTGAAATCATCATTAAACACGTTGTAGAATTGATTGTTATTCTCTGGTGTTGGAAGATCAAACGTTGATGCCAACGTTGTTCTCGAAAACGACACGAAGGACTTCAGATAGGTATTATCGGTAATCAGGAAGTTGTGGATAAAACCTGCCGTACCCATGGAAGCTTCAAACTCATTCCGTTCGAGGTTTTCATCGGTATCCTCATCCTGATCCTCCGTGGAAATACTACTGATTCCTCCGAGTCCAAAAAAGGAAAGGAAATGCCGCTTACTTAATGGAAGATAAAAGTTGTAGGTCAGGTCCTGGTATCGTGGTACTCCTCCGAAATCTACAATACCTGCTTTATCCAACAAGTCCAGCGACGAATAGCGGTAGTTGGCTATGTAGGAACCGTTGTTTGTACTAAGAGGCCCTTCCATTGCAAGATCAATCCCCAAGGTGCTCAAACCAGCGGTATACTCTCTTCGATCATAATTTCCCCGCTTCAAACGCATGTCAAACACACCCGACAGTGCATTACCATACTCGGGGGCAAATGCACCACTCATAAAATCGGAGTCGCTCAGCATGTTGCTGCTCAGCGCATTGATCGGCCCACCCGTTGCTCCTTCATTAGCGAAATGATTGGGATTCGGAATTTCAATGCCTTCTAACTTCCACAAAATCCCTTTTGATGAATTTCCCCGTACAATGATGTCATTGTTTCCTTCCGGAGAGTTTGCTACGCCCGCAAAGGCAGAAGCCAACCGAGCCGGGTCGTTAAAAGAACCAGCAAAGCGTTTGGTCTCTTCCACCGAAAAGGATCGTGCGCTCACCAGTGACATCTCATTAAGCACCTCCGATTTGTCCTTTTTCGCTGTTACAACTACTTCTTCGAGACGCTCAAACGATTCCTCCATCGTAATGTCCAGCATGAATTCTTTAGAGGAGTTAATCAGAAGATTAGGAATGACCTTTTCTTCATAACCAATGTAGGTCACCTTGAGCGTGACTCGGCCAATAGGAACCTCCGTGATTTTAAAGGAGCCATCCACGTCGGTGATGCTGCCAAGAATTGGATCAGATCCCACCACAACAATCGTTGCACCGATGAGTGGCGAGTTCGAATCCTGATCCAGAATGAGCCCTTTTATGTTCTGCGTAATCTCTTGCGATTGTCCCACCAAGGAAACCAGTGTAAAGACGATGCTTAGGAAAAGACTAGTGTGATATTGAGTTTTCATTTTCAT
>JBDVJN010000090.1:0-277835 GCA_039961455.1 Cyclobacteriaceae bacterium
AGCATTTATAAAAACATTATCAGGAACAACAATCTACACGGATGAAAAATGGTCCGATCCTTTTCAGGGTGAGTGACGAAATGATCTAAGAAAACAGTGCTCCGGCAATAGTAGCTGTCATCATCGTTGCAAGAGTGGCCGCCAATAAAGCCTTAACTCCCAATCGTGAAAGGTCACCCTGACGATTGGGAGCCATTCCACCAATCCCGCCAATCTGAATTGCGATTGAACTAAAGTTTGCGAAACCGCATAGTGCATACGTAGATATTACTATTGATTTCTGAGATAGAATACCAGCAGCCTTCATCTCAGCGAGGCTTAAATACGCTACAAATTCGTTGATTACCGTCTTTTGCCCAAGGAGACTTCCAACTTTGATCGTATCTACCCAGTCAACGCCCATTAGAAATGCAAACATTCGAAAGATCTGTCCCAAAATGTACTGCAGAGAGAATCCATCAAATGCTCCGTTCGTGCTAGAAACTACCCATGTATTTAAGCCAAACAATTCTCCTATCCCATCAACAAGAATCCAGTTTAGAGCATAAATAACTGCTATGAAAGCAAGTAGCATTCCACCAATATTAAGTGCGAGTTTCACACCGTCGGAGGCACCACTGGCAAGAGCGTCAATAACATTTACACCCACGCTCTCCTTATTAACTGTAATGTTGGTATCAATTTTTTCTGGCTCTGTCTCTGGTAGGAAAATCTTGGCCATTACAATTGCAGCAGGTGCATTCATGATTGAAGCACTTAGCAAGTAAGTGGCAAAAATCCGTTGCTGCTCGGGATCTCCAGCTCCCAAAAAGGAGACGTAGGCACCCAGCACACTTCCAGCAATAGTTGCCATTCCTCCGGTCATTAGACAATTCAATTCCGAATTGGTCATTTTCCCAATAAAAGGGCGGACGAGAAGTGGCGCTTCTGTTTGTCCAAGAAAGATATTTCCAGCAGCAGACATGCTTTCTGCACCAGAAAGGCGCATGGTTTTGGCCATTATCCAAGCAAACCCATATACTAGCTTCTGAAGGATTCCCAGATAGTAGAGCCCTGCGGTCACCGCGGAAAAGAAGATTACTGTAGGCAATGCCTGAAAGACAAACAGAAAGCCCAAGCTGTGATTCACACCAGGTACAGCCTCACTATTATACGCCAAATCGCCATACAAAAACTCAGCTCCCTTCAAGCCAAAATTGAGAAAAGTAACAAACCCTGCACTCACCATGGAAAAGAGTTGATTGACGAATGAAACATTCGCAATGAGCAACCCTATAATTACTTGAATTAATATGCCAATACCTACAAGTCGGAAATCGACTTTCTTTCGATTACCTGAGAGAGCCCATGCGATTGCTATTAAACCTACTAATCCAATGAGTCCTCTTATGTAATCCATGAAATCAATTTCGTTTGCTTAGCATGTCGCGAATTCGCGCTGCTTTTTCGTAGTCCTCACTTTCTAGCGCCTCATTCAAAAGTTTCTCAAGCTCAGAGACAGGCATGTCATCCATGCTTACCTCTTCGGGTGCTTCAACATGCGCCATTTCCTCCTCATACTCGTCTGTAAGCACAATGCCAGCTTCTGTCAGAATATTCTCGTTTGTGTAAAAATCCACGGAGAACCTCAATCCTATTGCGATTGCATCTGAAGGACGAGAGTCAATCTCGAACACTTTCCCCTCGTGTTCGCAAATAATTTTAGCAAAGAATACACCTTCTTTCAAATTGGATATGTAGACTTCTTTAACCGCGATGTCAAAATTATGAGAAAATGCTTTGAACAGATCATGTGTCATGGGACGATTGGGAACAATCTTCTCAATCTCAATTGCAATAGCTTGAGCTTCAAACATTCCAATAATTATTGGTAATCTTCTATTGCCTTCAACTTCCCCTAGAACAAGTGCAAAGGATCCCGACTGAGATTGGCTTGACGACAGTCCCAGTATCTCAAGTTTTATTTTTTCATCGGCCATTAGCCCTGCGCCTTCTTGATCGCTTCTGTTAATTTCGGCACCACATCAAATGCATCTCCAACCACTCCATAGTCAGCTGCTTTGAAAAACGGTGCTTCAGAGTCTTTATTTATGACCAGAATATACTTCGAAGAATTGACTCCTGCAAGGTGTTGGATAGCTCCAGAGATTCCAATAGCAATGTACAAAGACGGGCTAACCTTAATACCTGTTTGCCCTACATGCTCATGATGAGGCCTCCAATCCATATCAGAGACAGGCTTACTACAACCAGTCGCTGCGCCTAGTGCTTGGGCAAGATCTTCAATCATACTCCAATTCTCGGGGCCTTTTAGACCTCTGCCACCTGATACAACCAAGTCGGCTTCAGGAAGTAGAATATCTCCTTCTGCTTTCTCTGTTTTGGTTGTGACAACTGTAAAGTCGCTATCATTTATTGAAGGCGAAAAGGAAACAACCTCAGCAGTTCCTCCATCTTCTTTTACTGCTATCGCATTCTTCTTTATGGAAATAATCTTTTTGCTTCCTTCAAGAGAGGTCAAAGCAAATGCCTTTCCAGTGTAGATGCTTTTCTTGACAACGTAGCCACTACCCGTATCCGGCAACTCACTCACATTGGCAGCAAGCGCGGCATCCAATTTAATGGAAACTCTTGCTGAAACTGGATCTCCTAAAGAGCTTTTTGCTAACACCAATAGATCAGCTTCCTCTTGATTCATGGCCTCTGCAATCGCAGAAGAATACGCCATGATATTTGGAGATGCTAATTTCTCATCTTGCACATGTAGTACTTTGTTCGCTCCTGCAGCAGCCACTGACTCGAGGTTTGTTACCGCTCCAAAAACAATCGCAACCACGTCACCTGAGGCGGCATGTGCATAACTAACTGCCTCCAGAGAGGACTTCTTGACTTTCCCTTCGTCGGTCTCAATAAATGCTAATGCTGCCATATCAGATTACTTTCGCTTCGTTTTTTAAAAGATTTACTAACTCATCCATGTTGTCTGGCTCAACGAGCTTAACGCCACCTTTGGCAGGCGGGAGTTCGAATGAATTCACCGTTGTCTTTGGAGCATCGCCTGTAGGTTCTTTTACCTCCAAAGGCTTAGTTCTGGCACTCATAATCCCTCTCATATTCGGAATCTTCCACTCCGCAATGGGCTCCTGGCACCCTGCCACAAATGGTAACGGTAGCTCCATGTGCTCCTTACCACCTTCAATTTCTCTGGTAATTTTTGCTGAGGTACCGTCAACGTCAAGCGTCATAACCGGAGAAACAGAAGGAATTCCTAATAACTCCCCCACCATGCTATGCACCTGTCCACCATTAAAATCTATTGACTCACGCCCCATAAGGATCAAGTCATAGTTTCCTTCTTTTGCAACAGTTTCTATCTGTTTTGCAACAAACAATGCGTCTGTTGGAAATGCATTGACTCGAACTGCGTCATCCGCTCCAATTGCCAGCGCCTTTCTGATCGTCGGTTCTGTTTCTGCTTCACCAACATTCAGAACGGTAATACTGCCACCAGACTGTTCCTTTAATTCCACTGCTCTCGCTAGAGCGTAATCGTCATACGGGCCGATGATAAACTGAACACCATTTTTATCAAATTTGGTATTCCCATCGGTAAAAGCAATGCGCGATGTAGTATCAGGCACATGCGTAATACAAACTAAGATTTTCACTTTTTAGACTGTTTTTTATGAGTAAGAAAGGGAAGAACGCTATTTTTAGTTCCCTCAGATTTTCGAACCTCGAAGTTAGCAATTATGCTGAATTTGTGAAGAGACTTTTAGAAGCAATCATGAAATAAGTTTTAACTCAAATACCCTACCACCAAAAGTGCAAATGCAATCACAGCTGACAAGGCATGCACAATCACAACTGATTTTGGCACTTCACTCTTTGTTGAGTCTGATTTTTTTGCTTGAGCAGAGTAAAATTCTCTATACACCATATAAATCCCTATCAATGCTACGAACACGAACATGAGGAGATTAACCAGCTTGTCGTTTCCCCCCTGAAGGACTTGAAAGAACAAAAGCGCGATGGAAGTTGCAGCAAACAAACCATGAGAATACGCCACTATTTTGTCCGGTTTCTTATTGGAGAAAATTTGTACCAGCATAATCAGCCCCATAATTGCAGCGACAATGAATAATGAAATGATTATGAGCATAGTCTCTCATACGAAATGCATACAACGTCTGTTGATGCTAAAAAGGCAAATGACGTGTAAATGACGTGACTAACAAAGCAACCATTCTATAAAAAAGGTAAATATCTATCTTTGAACAAAATTGTAACTACCATGAAAAATCACCTAAAAAACGCATTCACACTTCTAGTTTCATTCTCTCTTTTATTTCTCGTGTCCTGTTCAAAGGATGATGCGGCTGATGGGCCAGGCTATGAGTTCATAGACCAAAATGCACAAGGCATGATCGACGGCATATCGTTTACGTTTGCAGTGGGTACTTCGGAAGTAAGAAACGATGGAGAAGATCTATCTGTTGATTTCTATGATGTAACTGAGGAATTGACTGATGTTTGCGGCTTTTTCGGTTTTGGAGATTCTGTAAGTGTATTCTTTTCTATTCCAAATGCGGTAGGAGTTTATGAGCTAAGTTTTAGCTTGGATAATCTCGAAGACGGAAGAACTGTCACTATGTTTAATCCAGCGAAGACGCTTAATATCCTCGCAACTGAAGGCGCGGTGGAAATTTTATCTATCAGTGACACAGAAGTAACAGGACGAATTGATGCACGTGCTGGTGATGGTGATGCCATCAATGGAAACTTTACTCTGACCATCTGTGAATAATAATTGAGGCGTACAGTACCTTCGCTTCATGAACTTGGACCTGTTAGTAATAGGTGCCGGGCCGATTGGACTGGCTTGCGGAATCGAAGCTGAAAAAGCAAACTTCTCCTACGTTATATTGGATAAGGGATGCCTTGTAAATTCGATTTATAACTATCCGAAAAACATGACCTTCTTCTCCACGTCGGACAAGTTGGAGATAGGGAATGTACCCTTCATTTCACACAACCCAAAGCCTGTAAGAGCAGAAGCATTGGAATATTTCAGGAGGGTAGCTTCATCATGGAAATTGAAGACTCACCTCTACGAAGACGTGCAATCAGTAAGTGAAGAGAATCAGACCTTTACGGTGGTTTCTAATAAGAAGACCTACAAAGCGAAAAATATTGTTCTGGCAACAGGGTTCTATGACTTGCCTTACCTTCTGAATGTACCTGGGGAGGATCTTCCCAAAGTAAGACATTATTACGACGAGCCTCACCCTTATTACGATATGAATGTAGCTGTGGTAGGTGCGGCGAATTCAGCGGTTGATGTAGCATTAGAGTTGTATCGCAAGGGTGCGGAGTCTGTAACAATGGTTGTGCGAGAGGAGGAAATCAGCCCGCGGGTAAAATATTGGGTGCGTCCTGATATTGAGAACAGAATCAAGGAGGAGTCGATCAAGGCATACTTCAATTCCAACATTACCAATATCACAGAACAGGCTATTACGATCAATTCACCAGATGGTGTTGTCGAGTTAGAAAATGATTTTGTGCTTGCAATGACAGGGTACCAGCCAAACTTTGATTTCCTACAGACAATAGGTGTGGAAATTGGAACGGATCCATTCAAAACACCGATTTACGATGCAAAAACCATGGAATCTAATGTATCAGGAGTTTACTTGGCTGGTGTGATCTGCGGTGGTCTAAAAACCAACATTTGGTTCATAGAAAATTCCATCGTTCATGCTGAACAAATCATTAATCACATCACAAAAAAGCAGTCAACATGAGTACTCAAATTCTAGGGTTTATTGCTGCAGCCTGTACCACACTATCATTTCTCCCTCAAGCTTTGCAGACTCTCAAGACCAAAGACACAAGCGGTATTTCACTGCCCATGTATGTGATGTTTACATTAGGCGTTCTTCTTTGGCTTATCTACGGAATCATGATAGCCGATTATCCTCTCATTATTGCCAATTCAGTAGCAGTCGGATTAGCAGGCTGTATTTTAATTCTAAAATTGACGCATGGCTAAGCCTACGGTTGGTCAAAATTCTTTGTCCCTACTGCGAGTCGTACGAAAAAGCCAAGGTGAATTCTTATTATAATATTGATTTAATTCCTCCCTCAAGCTGGTACACTTCTAGTACCTGTTCGTCTGTCAGCGGTTTGTTAAATATTGCTAGCTCATCCATTAATCCAATGAAGCCCAATCCGATGTAGATGTTGGATTTTTCCAAATCCCAGGTGAATGGATCATCAATGCCTTCAACTGATCCAATTTTCTCTCCATTCAAAAATAGAGTTGAAGAACTTTGCGAAGTACCCAAAGCCTGATATGTGATTAGGACATGTGTCCAGCCATTTTTAGTGAAGGGCGGATTCTTTACTCTTACCAGTCTTCTTTCGAATTCAGCATCTGAAGATGATTCAAGTGTGTCGAGGCTCCAGACATTCAAATCTCCTATCACTCCCAGTCTAAAATCACGTGGATTCTTATTAGTGAAATCTACCCAAATGGATGCATCGTTGTATCGCACGTCCGTAATTTGTATAGGATCTGTATATCCGGGCTCCAGGTCTGTTGCCGGATCAAGACTTAGCCAGAAAGATATAGTCCCGGACCAATTTTGAACATCATACGAAATATTGTCTTTGCTTTTGTAAAAAACAACTTTATCACTTCTACTGCCAAATTTGAAAGCATCTCCAACCTTACCCCTGGCTTTCAGAATTTCGTGATCTGTGATGCTTATTCCCGCCTGAAGCGAATCCAAACTTCTCCTCGATGGAGCACTGTAGATACTCTTATCACCCAACGCAAAATCCGCTGAAGTTCCATTGTCAAACGAAGAATAAAATGTCAGCGCATCTCTTAGATCAGATGACGAATCAACCTGACATGAAACTGTGGCAAGAAGAACTGTTCCTGCTAGAAAAATGGTTTGTGATTTTTTCATCAATGTTCTAAAGGTTAGTATTACTTGTGCAGTAAGGTAGTTCATGATGGCTATCCACTAATTAGTTTGGTACCTTGATTGTCTTCCTTGGTCTTTCGGACGACTACTTAACATACTTATCATACCAAGCCAAGAAGCGCTCATATCGATCTTTGATGAACGTTGGCCTACGGAATCCGTGATGCTCTCCGGGGTACACTACTAGCTGCGTTTCTCTACCCAGTCTCTTCATCGCCTGATACATTTGTTCTGAATTGATGATAGGTACGTTCCAGTCGCTTCCACCTCCCATCCACAAGGTAGGCGTGGTAATGTTTGCCACCTTGTTGAAAGGAGAGATTCTCTCCCAAGCTTCAGCATTTTCCCACGGCAAACCCAACTCCAGTTCCCAATACAATTGGTAATGGTCATGTCCATAGTTTGTTCGGTACAGCGCCTCACTGGCTCCGGATATTGCTCCTTTGAATCGCTCAGTTTGCGTAATTACATAATTAGTAAGAATACCTCCATATGACCAGCCACCAACGCCCAGCCTATTCTCATCTACATAGCCAGCGGCGATGACATGATCTACACCAGCCATCACATCTTGAAAGTCTTTATTTCCCCAATCTGCAAACAATGCCTCAGAAAATGGTTGCCCATAACCGGAGGAGCCTCTCGGATTGATAAGCAAAGTGACATAACCATTTGCTGCATACAGTTGGGCTATGGAATGAAAGGAAAATTCATATTGACTTACTGGTCCTCCATGATTCCATAGGATTGCCGGGTACTTCATCGTTGGGTCAAACCCAACCGGCTTAACCACGAAGCCTTCAATAGCTGTTCCATCAGCACTTGAGAAATTGATTTTCTCTACGGTTGGTTTTTGAATTCTTGCAACTATGTCATCATTGGCTCCAGTTAGTTTTTTCAACTGTCCATTTTGAAATGTGAAAATCTCATGAGGTTGAAGACTCTTGCCCATAAGTGGGGCAATAAGTGATTCTTTCATTACAAAGCTTCGTACACTAATATCACCCTTAATCACTCGATTCAGTCCTTTTCCCGAGGGGTTGATCGAAGCAATAATGCTCGTCCCACTTTCCTCAAGTATGAAGTAAATGGATTTTCCATCATCGGAAAATTTTGGTGCGCTAATGTTCCTATCCAGTTCATCAGCCAACAGTTTCGGTTCACCCCCAGTTGCTGATATAATTGCTAATTTTTGAGTGGCATACCAAATAGCATCTCCATCAGTAATTGTTGTATATGCAATGGACCTCCCATCGGGACTCCAAGTAGGTGATCTATCTGCATTGGTATTCTGGGTAACCTGTAGAAGCGTTTGCCCCTTGTCAGTATTATTAGCTGAAACAATCCAAATGTCTGAGTTGGCATTTCCATCAGGATTTTCAGAGCGATTGCTTACGAACGCAATTGCAGTACCGTCTGGTTTCCAAACAGGACTACTATCATCATAGTCACCTGACGTAATTTGAATAGCTGTTGAATCGCCAGGTGTGTATACATACAAATGAGTTCGATATCGATTTAGGTAACCTGCATAATCCCTTTTGAATTGCAGTCGATCAACTATAAATGGTTTTGGTTTCTTATCGTCTTCCTTATCCTTGGTCAGCTCCTCAGGCTTCGGGTCTCTAATGCTAAGTAGCAATTTCTTACCATCCGGTGACCATTCATGCCCGGATACTCCTTGCATAATATTTGTAAGTTGCTCCGCTTCACCCCCCTGTCGATGCAACGTCCATACTTGCGACTTGCCTTCTCCTTTTGAAGCAACGAACGAAAGGTACTTGTTATCCGGACTCCATCTGGGTTGACTTGCTGAGTACCCCTTTCCCGTCATTGCTCTGGCTTCTCCACCCTTTGCAGGTATCATCCAAATTCGTGTTTCTGACTTGTCTTTCTTCAGGTCCATTTCTGAAACTGTGTAGGCTATCCATTGTCCGTCAGGGCTTATTTGGGGACTTCGAACAGTTTTTAAGTTGAGTACATCATCTATAGAGAGAGGACGTTTCGACTCCTGGGAGATAGCGATAGAAGGGGCTATCAATAGAAAAGTTAGGAAGATTCTTAAAGGATGTATCATAGCAGGTTTGATTTTAAGAGTGCATTAAGGTAAATATGAGTGATTATTCGTCATCAATGTCAAACACTTTTTTTCCGCCGACATAGGTTTGGAGTACTCTCATAGCATTTATCTGAACTGGATCAACTTTTGTTAAATCCTCTGATAGGATAACAAAATCTGCCAACATACCAGGAGCCAATTTACCTTTCACATTTTCATCAAAAGACGAATAAGCACCATTTATAGTGTAGGCTCTCAATGCCTCTTCTACAGTTATTTTCTGTTCGGGTACCCAACCTTCCGGATTAGCGCCATCTAAAGTTCTTCGTGTAGTAGCCGCATAAATTCCTTCCAAAGGTGTGGGGGGTGCTACAGCCCAATCACTCCCAAAAGCAACTGTGGTATTTGCATCCAGCAAGGATTTGAATGCATAAGTTGTTTTAATTCTCTCAGAACCAATTACTTTTTCTGCCCAACGCCCATCATCAATTGCATGATATGGCTGAACACTTGCAATCACTCCTAGTTCGTCGAATCGGGAAATATCAGAAGGTGACAAATGCTGCACATGTTCTATCCTAAACCTTCGATCTCTCGGTCCATTTTCATTGGCAACTTTTTCAAAAACATTCAAAAGTGTATTGATTGCTCGATCACCAATAGCATGAATGGCCAATTGCAGATTTGCTTTATCCGCTTCCATCGCCCATTTGTTTAGACTATCTTCATCAACAACAAAAAAGCCACGATCTCCAGGAGTGTCTGTAAATGGTTCGAAAAAAGCCGCAGTATGAGATCCAAGTGCACCATCTACCATGCCCTTTAAGACGCCAATTTTTAACCACTTATCTCCACGTCCCTCTTTCTCCACCTTGTCTCTTAGTTGAGTCCAATTAGAAAGACCGACGGCCATATAAAAACGGATAATTTGTCGGTCACGAATTCGCCCATAGGTATCAATAATTTCCGTGGAAGCTCCCAAATCCATGTTATGTACAGTGGTTACTCCGTTCGATACCATGTAGTTCATCCCATTAATGATTGCCTCATCATTCTGCTCTGCTGAAAATGGTGTAACTGCTCGATAGATTAATCCTTGGGCATTGTCTTTGAATATTCCCGTTGGATTTCCATTGGCATCTCGCACAATTTCTCCACCTTCTATATCAGGCGTACTCTTATCAACTCCTGCCAATTCCATAGCTTTCGAATTAGCAAGGCTGATATGTCCATCCAATCTCGTGACAAAAACCGGGTGATTCGAAGTAACTGGGTCTATCCATTCGGCTCGAGGCAATTCGCCACCCCAAAGCTGATGATCCCAATCTCCCTCCATAATCCACGTTCCCTCTGCCACCGTACCAGCATAGTTGCCAATTCGTGATGAGAATTCCTCCGGGGTTGCAGCGTCGCGAAGTTTCACAGAAGAAAGCCCATAACTTCCGGAAAGGAAATGAACATGCGTGTCTATAAAACCAGGTGTAATGAATTTGCCACCGGCATCCATAACTCTGGTTTTCTCACCCATGAAGGAGTCTAAGTCCTCACTGGTGCCAATTGCTAAGATTGTATCACCAAGAATAGCCATTGCTTCAGCTCTGGGTTGACCCTGATCGCCAGTCCAAATATTTGCGTTTATGACAATCAGATCAGCTGATTGCTGATTCGTTTGGCAAGAAGTCAGGAATAATAGGAGGAAGAAGAAAGTTAGTGTCTTGATAGATGGTTTCATGGCTTGTTAGGTTTAAGATGAAAGTTACACCTTGGGACCACTTATTCCAACACCTACTGAACTAGTAATTTATATGTCGATCGGTGATTTCCTGATGAATATCAGCTAGTGTCACCAATATTCCTGTTTCTTCCACATCTCCAAAATCAGGATTTAGCGCTGTTCCAAAAGTGATCATGGTCGGAGATAGGTTCATGTAAATATTAAAAAGAGCAGGAATCCATTCACCGCGCTCTTTCAATAACTTGTGCAGAAGTTTAAAACCATCAGCATATTCAATGCTTGCGTCAAAATGCTCGTTAAAAATTTTCTCATCGAAACCGGCATAAAACTCTGGTTTCGGTTCACACAGTTCCGGACGATTTGGGAAGTAATGTGCGAGAAAGGAGAGCAGAATGTCCCTGGCTTCTTTATTGAAGCTGGTGTACATCGTCACCTTTCCAAAGAAATATTTATTGTCCGGATATTTCACAACTAGAGTGCCTAGTCCGTCCCAAATACCCGCTAAGGCAAATACACCTTTTCTCGGATTAATTGAAGGTTGATAATTTGGCTGAACCCATGACCGACCAAGCTCTATCGCATTAGCAAGGTATTCGCTTTTCATTCGTTCGGTAAAATTGAAATAATGAGAAGTTGAGAGATCGTATTCATCTGTATCCGGATTGTACGCTCGCTCGCCGGTAATGAATCTATAACCTCCGATAATCTCGCGGTCCTCTGGACTGTATACGATCAACTGTTCATAGCATCGTTCGCATGTATCGTATTCGTCAATGTCAATTTTTAGTCCTGTACCTCCTCCAGCATATCGAAAAGACACCTCTCGCAACCTTCCTATCTCCTTCATGGTATTAGGAGAGTTGTGATGATTTACAATGTAGATCTTATTGTTACCCTTGTTGGTGTCCCTTACATATCGCTCCTCATTCAATTCCTCTTCAATGAGATGACGCTCAATCGGAGCTATGATTTCTTCTTGTTTCTTTTCCATATGGGCGGTTAGGCCTTCTTAAGTTGGTAAACCTTCTCTTTTACCCATTGTGCCCATTCTTTGTCGGAACGTTCGCGAGTAAATGTGTCCGGCATGATTGGATCTCCAATCACAATGTCAATCCTTACATCTTTTTGTTTGTACAACTCGTCAACAAGGAAGAACATTTCGATATTCAATTTAATACCTAAAAACTTTCTAAGGTTAGCCAATCGATAAAAACGATTGGTAAGTCGACCATCAATATGCACCGGCACGACTGGTTTTCCATATTTCTTCGCTTTCGTAACAAATGTCTTTTTCCATTCCAAATCTTCAATTCTGCCTTTTGTCTTCCTACTTACCAAACCCGCTGGGAATACGAAAGTAGCTGGGCCTCTGGCAAATTGGTCCTCCACCATCTGCAGTGACTTAGAAGCATTTTTCCCTACTTTGTTCACTCCGATAAATCGGTCCTTCATGGTTTTCAGATTCATCAGGAGATCGTTAACAATGAATTTGATATCCGGTCGCACGTCCTTGAGAAGATCAACAATCGCAATTGCATCAAGTCCTCCAAAAGGGTGGTTGCTGGCAAAAATGATACTCTGAGGAGGAAGTGGGATTTTATCCAGACCATCTAGATTAAGTTCCAGATTAAATTCTTCAACGATTGCGCGACAAAAATCATTTGAATCATCATTATGGTGTCTGGACATAAATTCATTCGCCTCGTCCTGATGAACAATCCGCTCTATCCACTTGATGAAGAAGCCTGGCAACCATTTCAGCAACTTCTTATTCTTACTGACAATTAGCTTTTTTACATCAATGAATTTTTCCATTCAAACAGGCGCAGCAATTTTATGCTAGAGACAATTTTAGTGCATTTTGATTGGCAACCAAAACCGGTCAATCAAGATTTTAAGATTTAAAACCAAGAATCAAATTTGGAAGATTCAATTGGCTTATTTTTTTACGATGATCCTAGTTTTTATGATCTTAACATCGTCGATAGGTCGATCAGAATCATTCGTGGCTGTAGCAGCAATTTTATCAACTACATCCATCCCTTTAATCACCTCGCCAAACACAGTGTAGTTTTGATCCAAATGCGCAGCGCCACCAATAGTCTTGTAAACTTCTTGATGTGCTGCTGGGTACACATACTTTTCACTATTCGCGAGATTTGTCTTTGCTAATTCGCTTAGGTGGTCGGAAATAAGTTGGATACTATCAGATTCCGGATTTTCCTCACGTAGTTGACCACGACGATCTACCGGTACTTTATTCGACGGATCATTGACGACACGATTCATTGAAAGCCAATTGTTAATCCTTCCCTGCTGCACTTCGAGAAGGCTGTCAGAATATACTCGTCCCTGTACGATGTAAAACTGCGTTGAGCTAGAAGCTCGAGCAGGGTTGTTGTTGCGCGCTGCGCCTAAAGCTCCACGTTTATGAAATAAGTTTGGTGCGAACTCCGCCGGGATCCTGTAGGGAAGATCTGTACTGCCAAGTGCCTCACCTACCTCTGCAATTTTACTGTCCGGATCACCGGACTGAATCATGAAGTTTTGAATAACTCTGTGGAACAGAATGCTATCATAAAATTGTCATTCACCAACTTAATGAAGTTGTCTCGGTGCTGTGGTGTTTCGTTGTAGAGCGTGATGATAATCGTTCCCATGTCGGTCACAATTTCAACATTTTGAGTCGGCTCTTCCTCCTGTTTATCCGGTTGCGAGCAACTGATCCAAACAAACAGGAACAAACTGCAAAAAATTTTAAGAAAGCCTCTTTTTGGTAAGTTCGTCATGGGTCTTTGTTTGTCAAAAGGTAACTAAATGTTAACTACTCCGGAAACCTGGACTTGATTGCTCTTTCCGTTCTTACAATCAACAGTACAGCCACCAGCAGCACAAAACCAAGGCCAATAAGGACAGCGGTAACTTCGCCAAAGTCCACGATCAATCCTAAAGTCGAACTGACAGTAAGAAGTATTCCCAGCCTGATCATCTCTACGGATGAATACTTCTGTGCAAAATCCCACCGTTCCTGACTCTGCATCGAACTTGCTGTTCGATAGCCATAAAGCGAGTTGATCGACTTCGGAGGAAATTTAGAAGTCAATATTCCCGCAATTATGAATATTGGTCCCGTTATAGCTGATGAAAGAAGTAGCGAGTTAAGCAATTCCATAGCATCACAATCAATTCTGAATACGTTCGTAGGTCCCATCGTCAAACACAACTCGATAGTCAGAAGGAAATAATTTTGATGGTAAGTAGTAGTCTGTTGAAATGATCTGTGCTCCTGATCCCATCGCCTTTTCAAATCTTTCAGAGTCGTTCGCCCTTGCTTCAGCAGTTTCTGAGTCTGCTCTGGTACGAACCAGGTACCCGAGGTTCACCAATGATTGAATTTTGTCAAAATCCCTTATTGGGTCATTGACAACCCTAAAGGCAGCTTCGGGATTTCCCTCCTCGCGATCCACAAACATCACAGCGTCTCTAAGGCCCGGAAATTTTTGCAGGTACAATTCAGTCTTCGCAGTATTCTCGTCCAAAACGAATAGTATTTTCCCTTTCAAACGCTCCAACTCTGGCCATCCATCTTGCAATATTGCATCTTCCAAAGACTCAAAATCTCCGCGAACAAGGTCGGGGCTAATGAGCTGTTCTGCAGCAAAAACACTTCTAATCTCAGTATCAATGGTCCCTAGGGCGCTTGCAGTAAAGGGTAGAGGTGATATTGTGAGAGGAATCTCGTCGTCCTTGGCATTGATCAACACAATGATGGGTATGTGACCCTGATTCTCGTCCGACCACTCTTTCAGTTCCAAAAGTCCATCAACCAATAGCAAATGGTGGCTCCTAAAATCAACGTCTTGAATATGGAACATTTTCAGTCCGGGTCCGTCCAATTTATTATCCTCGTCAAATGGTAATGGTGTACCTCCGGCTTGTGCAACTATGTCAAGGCCTTGAGGATTGGAATATTTTCCACCCACGGGATCATAAAACACGTCAAATTCAAGGTTTCTGAGTCCCAATTCAAGCTGATTGTTCAATGGAATATGTTCATACTCCAGAGCTGGGGATAACGAAGCATCAAACTGATCCAGGAAATTCAGTATGGGCTCTTCAACAGCAATTTTATAGCTATTGTGGCTTCCAATGATCTGAATATCATTTAGGCACAAACACCCGTCATCCAATGAATTCACACCTTGAGGTGCTGAATCGTCCGTATTGCAGGACGTCAGCACACATAAGATCAAGAATAAGACAACGAGGTTTTTCAATAAATGAGATTTTTAGTTACTATACAAACGACTCCAATCCGATTCAGCTGCTAAATAGGCAAAGGAAAACGGATTGCCATCGTTTAAGATTTTTTCAAAATAGGTTTGAGCCCTTTCTGTGTCCTTCCGTTCATATAAATACCAATTTCCTACACTGTAGGTTAACACATCGTCTGATGCTGAACTTGAGCCATCTGGTTGAAGCTCCTCCTCTGAGAGCAAGCCCTTGTAAAACAGACACATCTTATAATAGCTGGTGTTTTCAATAACGTCCATCTCCTTGTTCACTTTCTCAATAGCTGCGTTAGCCTCCTCAGTTCGGTCTAATCTTCGTAAAATCATATAAAGCCAGTGTCCACCCGAAACAACATTATCATCATACTTTTCTGTAACAGTTCTATTTCCGTAAGCCCTCAACGCATTTTCCATATCATTCTTAAGGTAATAGGCTAAGCCAAGATGATACCAGATGTTGCTGTGAAGCGTACCAATAGGAATGTTCCGGGCATTGGGCTGTCCGTCGGGTTCCGTCTGATCTTCAGTGCCGTCAATTAGTTCTACTGCTTTTTCGAAATCGGCAATTGCTTTGTCATACTGACGAGTAGAGATGTAGCGGTGGCCTCTGTGTCGATACATTCGAGCATCTTGAGGAAACTTTTCAATTCCCATCGTGTAGATAGCAATCGCATTCTGGAACTGACCCAAATATGCCGTACGGCGACCATACCATATTAGTGCATCAGCATCTTCTGTAGCATTCTCATAGTTAGTTTTTGCCACCTGATATTGTTCAAAAGCTGCGCCCGAATCAACAACAGGTGTGTAAAGTGTGTCTCCCAGTAGGGTAATCGCTTCGATACCCTGGGTTGAACTAGCATCTGTCTCATCGGTATTCTTCTCACCACTTGACTGACAAGCAACGAAACACAGTGCAATTAGTAGGTTAGTTAGGTTTTTCATACTACAATAATAACAAGTCATTGGAAAGTCACTTGCTACTTACCGTCTATCCAAATTCCGGTTGGTATTTCTCCTTACAATTTTTAACTAGGTTAAGAAAGCAAAATTTAGAAGCTATGCCATCAGGTCACCTCGAACGACTCCTCAGTTTTTCACTCCGAATAATATCAAAAAACAAGTTCTACTCCTGGGTCATCGTATCCACTTTCGCACTTGGCATTGGTGCCTGCACTGTCGCTTACAGTCTTTTTGAATCCATACTTCAATCACCGCTGCCATTCACAGAAGCAGAACGTTTGATTTTGATCAAATCGATGAAGGATGAGAATGAAGGAAATGTTTCGTTATTGGATCTACAAAGCATAAAAGACGGAACAACGATTTTCGAGGATGTGGCTGCATACTGGCCGGGAGTTCAGTACAACCTAAGCGGAGACGAAGGCAAATTACCCGAAGAGGTTCCTACGACCCTTTGTACCTCAAACCTTTTTGAAGTACTAGGTGTTGAAATGGCTTTTGGAGAAGTATGGCCTCATGAGTATGATCGTACAGTGTCATACGGAACTGTCATGAGTGATGCTCTCTGGAAAAGACGGTACGATGAAAGCCCCAATGTAGTTGGCGGGGGCCTTACGTTGGATACCAACCCACAATATGGCATGTACGGAATTCTGCCTGAGGACTTCAAGTTCCCTTTTGAAGGGGAACTTTTTCGATCTATAATTATTGGCCCTTCACAACTGACGAACCGATCTTACAGAAATGTGATTGGGGTCGCTCGACTTGCGGAGGGAGCAAGTATAGCTCAAGCAGAAGAGGTATTGGGCAAATTAAGTGCTTCGCTAACCGAAGAGTTCAAAGCCAATGAAGGTGTCGTCTTTCAGGCCACAGCGATCAGTGAAATGTATCTCGGGAAAATCTCTCCGTACCTCAAAATGATAGCGGTGGCGGTGGCCTGTGTATTTATGTTGGTTTGTGTAAATGTGGGAAGCTTGCTTTTGTCAATAGCTCATCAACGAAATAAAGAAATTGCTGTCAGGAGGCTAATCGGTGGGAAATTCTCCACAATCGTCACACAGTACCTGACTCAAAATCTAATACTGGCAATCATAGGGGGAGTTTTTGGGGTACTATTAAGTTACTGGTCCCTGGCTGCTATCGAACAAACAATTTCCCAAGAACTTCCCTTTTGGGTTTCACTTGAAATGAACAATGATGCATTGGGGCTTGCATTTCTCTTAACCTTATTCGCTGGTATACTTACAGCAATCATACCAGCTATAAAAAGTGCCGGTATTGGCAGCAAGGTTCTAACTAGCTCATCACCCTCCTCACTTGGGTTCAAT
The DNA here is from genome assembly GCA_039961455.1 of Cyclobacteriaceae bacterium. Taxonomy (GTDB): domain Bacteria; phylum Bacteroidota; class Bacteroidia; order Cytophagales; family Cyclobacteriaceae; genus Ekhidna. The sequence goes on from JBDVJN010000090.1 coordinate 17,376, forward strand.
CAAAAACTCAAAGACATACTTGTGGGTATTCAGCTGGCGCTAGGTACCTGTTTGATCATCGTGGCATCCGCCATTATGAAGGACTTACTCAAACTTCAGAATACAACTCTAGGTTTTGAAAAGGAGGATGTTGAAGTCTTTGAAGTGGCTGTTCCTTTTGACAAATACAAATATGATTTTGATGCTGTCAATGCATTCTTTACCAGATCGTTGAATGCTTTCGAGCAGGTACCTGGTGTTCGGTCTGTTGCAGTCACAAGTAATTTGCCGTTGGCAAAAGAAGAAGATATTCTTCCCAAAAGTAGTATTTCGTTGGAAGGTCAAGCCCCGGAAGAGCAACTCTTAAATCCCAAAGTAAATCAGCAAAAAGTATCACCTGATTATCATCAAGCGATGAATATCCAGTTGAGAGAAGGAAGAACTTTCAGCATCGAAGATCAAAAAAGCAGCCTTCCGGTTTGCATTGTTAGCACGGACCTGGCAAAGAAGCTATGGCCTGAACATCAGGTGTTAGGAAAACGTCTCAAGATCGGTCCAATGACCAACAACAACAGTTACCTCACCGTGGTTGGTATTAGTGAAAATGTAAAGCATTCCGCCATCGAAGATCAGGCGGCTTACGATTTGTATATTCCACTTATCCAAACTGTAGCCTTCGACGCCTATTTTGTAGTCAAAACAGCTGGAACCATACCGGATCTTGAAAATAAGATCGCAGCTAAAATGGAAATCGTTGACGCGGACCAGTCAGTTTTTGGTTTCTCAAACATGGAGAAAATCGTTTCTCGCCGACTTTGGAAGCAGCGAATATCAGGATCCATTTTTTCAGTTTTCGGCGTAATCGCCTTCATGATTGCCTTGATCGGGATTTACTCAGTAGTCAACCACAGTGTTACAACGCAAATGAAACAATTGAGTGTACGTCGAGTTTTGGGCGCCACGGATAAGCAAATTGCACTGCTCATGCTAAGAAAAATATTTATTCTATCCATCGTTGGTGCTGTTTCCGGACTCTTGCTAACAATCCTTTTGAGGGATTCGATTGCTCAGATCATTCATGACATTTCACTTAAAGAGCACATGACATCTCTTCTATTCGTAGGAGCATTCATTACGGTTTCATTATTGGCAAGTGTCATTCCAGTAAAGAAAGTAATCAGGGTAAATCCTGCTAATATTCTACGAAGTGAGTAAAGTTTGGCTTGCTAGCCTTTGACTATTCCTTTATCTCAAATGGAATTCTTTTCACAGCCACCTTCCCATTACTCACAATGAGTAGCACATCCTGAAGTGCCATTATGTTTTCAAGTGGATTGCTAGGCAGTAGAATAAGGTCCGCTTCTTTGCCAACCTCAACCGTACCAATCTCCTCACCCAGTCCTAGAAGCTCGGCTCCATTTTTAGTAGCGGTCTGCAAAGCTTGAAAGTTTGTCATTCCTAGTCGCACAAAATGTTCGACTTCCAAAGAAACCCTGGTGGTACTGCCTGCACTGTAATTGTTGTCGGCACCACTCGCTACTTTCACTCCGATATCGATTGCGTCTCTGAACGTTTGCTCTGCCTCTGCCATCATAAACTTACCCCGCAATTCAAGTGTAGGATTGCTGTATTCTCCTCCGGGAATTTTAAGATCTTCAATCGTGATTATGGTAGGAACCAGATAAGTACCTTTCTCTTTCATCAAACTAAGTGTCTCGCGACTAAGGAAGGTGCCGTGCTCAATGCTTGCAGCTCCCGCTTCCACAGCTGCACGTCCGCCTTCGTCTCCATGCGCATGAACCATCACTTTGAGATTGTACTTCGCGGCTTCATCCACCACAAATGCTAATTGCTCTTTGGTATACGTTTGCTGACGTGGGTCTGTATCCGGCAATCCTGCCCGTTCTGTTCCTCGTGTCTTGATCACAGTGGCGCCTCTGTCCGCATTGATCTTCACAAGTAGACGAAGTTCCTCTTCTGTTTGCACTCCCTCGCTTAGTACACTTAGTCTCTGATCTGCCAAAATTGACTCTCCAAGCTTAGGACTCACGAACACACCAGCACTGATAAAATCAGGGCCGGCAATCACACCTTGCTTTGATAGATTCCCAAGCGCAACATCCTGGAAAGCTGATGTACTAGCGGACCTTGCAGTGGTAACACCTGATTTTAGTGCCCGCTCAGCGGCTTTTAAATTGCTAATGTGGGTGTGCGCGTCAATCATCCCGGGCATTAGGTAGTAGCCCAGACCATCGATGGTTTCATACCCGGCCGGATCACTGCTCAGCTGCTTCCCGATCCATTCAATCTTAGATTCCTTTACCTTGATTGCGGAACCCTCCGTGATCCGATCATTGTTACCGTCAAAAATCCGAATGTTTTTTATGTAAAGATTTTGAGCACACAGGATCCCTCCAACTGAGGTTAGTAAAAAAGCAATTAGAAATTTCATAAGATCTGTAGGTTTGGTTAGGTTTCTATTTGATGACTATTTTAAGTTTTCCTTGAAAAAATCAATTGTACGGCTCCACGATAAGACGGCGGCTTCCTCTGCATACCTAGGGGTAGTATTGTTGTGAAATCCGTGATTCACCTCAGGATAGAAATGAGCAACATACTTCTTGTTATTTTTCTTCAGTGCTGCTTCAAAAGCTGGCCAACCTTCATTTACGCGTGTATCTAAACCTGCATACTGCAGCATCAAAGGAGCCTCAATTTCACTCACCATTTCGTCTGCTGGCTGCCGTCCATAGTATGGAACAGCTGCTGACAGGGAAGGGATTCTCACAGCCATCATGTTAGAAATCCAACCACCAAAGCAGAATCCAACTACACCAACCTTACCATTGCAATCCTCATGATTCTGAAGATATTCATAAGCTGCAATGAAATCTTCAAGCATTTCATTTCGATCCCTTTTCCTTTGCATCGTTCTCCCCTCATCATCATTGCCAGGGTAACCGCCAAGTGGAGTGAGCGCATCTGGGGCAATTGAAACAAATCCCTCCAACGCTGCCCTTCGTCCAACATCCTCTATGTAAGGATTCAACCCTCTGTTCTCATGCACGACCACTATTCCAGGTAGCTTCTTCTTTCCTTTTTTAGGCTTAGAAAAAAGTGCTTTGATACTGCCACCACCTTTTGGAGAATCATAATTTATGAATTCAGATTTCAGCCTATCATCATCTTGCTTGACAGTTGCGGTCGTTTCATAGTCTGGCATCATAAAACTCATTAGTGAAGTAACTGTAATTCCACCGACGGCATACAACGACAGTTTCTCAATGAATTGTCTTCGTTCTAATTTGTTATGAGCATAATCATCATAGAGGTCAAAAACTTCCTGACTGATATCTTCTTTTTTTAGTTCTTTCATGGTGTCTCTTTAAGTTGAATCTGTCACCAGAACACAGCCTGCGAGGAGTCTCGCATCCAATATTCACAAATGATTTACTAAAGATAATGAGCTTATTTGTAAGGTCCTCAGACAAGAGTGATCTGAGAACAAGCTCACTCCTTTTGCGTCATCATTGGTCCTAATTTCTCTCCGCCGAGTAAGTGCATATGTAAATGAAAGACCGATTGACCTGCATCTTCATTTATATTCATCGCCAGACGATAGCCGGTTTCAGCTATTCCTTTTTCCTTCGCCAATTTTTTAGCAACAAGAAATAGTTTTCCCAGGACCAGAGCATCTTCCTCAGTGATATCATTGATGGTGGAAATTTCCTTTTTTGGAACGATCAATAAGTGCACGGGCGCTTGCAATCTCAGCGGTACGAATGCGATCACATCTTCGTCCTCGTAAACGATTGTGGCAGGAAGTTCTCTGTTTATTATTTTGGTGAAAGGCGATCCTGCTGCTATTTTTTCCGCCTTCTTTTCTTGATATGTTTTGCTCTGGCACCATACTGCAGTAGTCAGGAGAAATGCCAAAAGAATTGTAACGGTCTGTTTCATGTAATTCTACTATTTTAATCAGCTAGCCTTAGAGAGAATCTAATTCGTTCCAACTAACAACTTTTAGTTTGGGCCAATTTGAGCTCCATCGGAAGACTTTATCTTCATACACCTTCTGAGGAATCAACATCTTGTTTGGCCTCACAACCAAATTGAACAGGTCTTGTAATCCGAAAGGTGCATAAACGCTAAACTTCTCATCTATCAAAGTGACACCTAAACTGCTTGCAGTAGTTGGCCAAGTTGATATTGCATTTTCGCATGATGTATACGGTTCGATTTTGATTCCAAATTGTTCTTCATACCACAAGTGGACACGAGCTTGATTCACTACATCGATATCCAACGGTGTTTTATTCAAACGATCAATTAGTTGTTCGTAAACCTCTTCTTCATATGCTCGACTCATATTGTCCGGATCATAGAAAATGAAGTCAATATCTAGAATATTTTGGCCAATCGGATAGTTGTGAAGCTTATTCCAGGCACTTTGCGTCAAACAACCGGCTCCAACATACCAATTCGATAACCCAAGTGCAACTCCTGCTTTCAGAACCTCATAGACAGCTTCGTGTTCCTTGACAATGCCAACTAATTCCTTCTCTCTATAAGAGTCTTTGCTGTATTGGTGTGCAGAAGAAGGCATAAAGTAAATCTACTCCATTCCAGGTCGAAGCAAGCCAGGCAAAGTTATTTCGACCATCAGTATCTTAAATTCTTTACCCTCCACTTGCCTGCCAAAGTGCAGACAGAGGTGCTTGGACAAATTTAGAACTTCATGTATCGTCAAAACAATTCCCTTAATACAATGAACAAAACAGAAAGACCTTTATAAATTGACCTTGCATGACACAACCTAAAAAACTGGGAATACTCACAGCATCTTCGCTTGTCATTTCTGCAATGATTGGCACTGGGGTGTTTACAAGTTTGGGTTTTCAAGTCGTTGATATTAAAACTGGTTTCTCAATCATTTCTCTTTGGTTACTTGGTGGCATCATTGCATTTTGCGGAGCGGTTTCCTATGCAGAATTGGGTTCTGCATACAAGCGCTCCGGTGGAGAGTACAATCTTCTGAAAGAGCTTTATCATCCATCCCTTGGCTTTGTGGCAGGATGGGTATCTGTCACTGTTGGATTTGCGGCACCAGCCGCACTTGCCGCTATGGCCCTGGCCTCCTACCTGTCTGCTGTAATTCCTGAACTACCTCAGGATCACATCGCTGCGGGCACTATTCTTGTATTTAGTACAATCCATGCCATGTCTGTAAATATTGGCAGCACTGTGCAAAACCTAACAACCATTTTGAAAGTCATTCTGATAGCCATTTTCATTGCATTTGGTTTCACTGTTTTAAATCCGCAGGAAATTTCGATGATTCCCCAAACAATGAGCTGGAAAGAGATTGCAAGTCCTCCGTTTGCTGTAGCTCTTATTTACGTCTCCTACGCTTATACTGGATGGAACTCTTCGATATATATCATCGATGAAATGAAAAGCCCAGGCACAGACCTACCAAAATCTCTCTTCATAGGCACGCTCGTTGTAATGATTTTATATGTCTTACTTAACTACATTTTCCTGTATACGGTACCAATCGCAGTTCTAGAAGGGCAAATTGAGGTAGGGTTCCTGTCAGGGCAATCAATATTCGGTGAAGTTGGAGGAACCATAATCGCCATAGCGATAGCAATTCTACTACTCTCCACTGTAAGTGCCTATGTTTTCCTCGGCCCGAGAGTGAGTCGTGTTATGGGCGAAGATTTGCCAGCACTCAAGATACTCTCAAGAACAAATGGACAGGGGATCCCCGTCAATGCCTTTGTGTTTTCAGCCGCTCTGAGTCTTCTCTTTATCTACACGTCCACATTTGACCAAGTTCTACTATACACATCTTTTCTTCTAATACTCATTACAACTATCACGGTCGCAGGTGTATTCATTTTAAGGCTAAGGAAGAACGGAACGGGAGCAAGTTCATATAAAACCTGGGGCTACCCTTTCACACCTTTGGTTTTCATCGGAGTGAGCATCTGGACATTGATCTTTGTGGCGATTGACCGACCGTTTGAAAGCCTTGTGAGTGTGACAATACTACTTGTTGGAATTGGGGTCTACTTTATTGCTGAACGCAATGGATCTAAGGACTAATGCCACAAGACGAAAGGGATCAATCCCCAATAAGCCAGCACGACAATCCACTGAAACAAAAACACAATTCCAATAACATCAATCCACAAGTTGCTTCCCCGCCATTTCCTTATCAGTATTCTGATCGTTGAATAGAGCAGCGAGACTGCAAGTGTTAAAGTGGTTAGCGCCATCAACGAATTGGCAATGGTAAAATCCCCCAGTGATAGAAAAGGCTGATTGAACAAAAATGGAATGGGAACAAGTAAACCAAGAATGGACAGAAACGGATATTTTAGTAACTGACGTTCTCTAAACAATTTTTTTCTAAATAGTAGTGTTAGTCCTCGTCCTAGTAGAAGGAGAAATCCAATCAAGCCAAGTCCTAAATTAAGCCACATGGCTCCCAGGTATGCCGATGATATTTTCTGGTAAGTAGCCAGACCATCCGAGATGACCATGGCACCCTCCTTCTCATATAAGACATGTGACACTCTCTTCCGGTCCTCCTTTCGGAAAAAATAACCTCCCATCGGCAAGAGTTGATATCTCTCGTTTTGGATTGAAGAAACGTTCAATGCAAAATCTTTAGCTGTTACTATCACAAAGTTGAACATGAGATCCAGGTAGGCAAACATCCGGAATCGAACTGGATTCAACTCATAATATCCTTCAAACTTGCCGATTTCATCGGGGAGTTGCCCGATTGCTACTTGCTCTTCGGGTCTGTCAATATTCAGATGCTTAACAAAAACAGCATTGAATTCCTGATAATTTGCTGTTTCGCTATCTTCATTAAAGCTGATGAAGAACGCTTTTTGCTCCTCGGGGAAAAGGTAGAAAACAGCACGGTAACCAATAATATTCCCGCTGTGATAATATCCAATCACTCCATATCTATCTCTGTAGCTGAGGCCAAATTGATAGCCGCTGAAAAGCTCCTGCTCATTCGACTCGGTAGTTGTCGGTCTACCCATTTGCCTTAGGAACGTCTCGTCTACTATTGTTTTGCCGTCAATACTACCGTCACTCATTAAAAACTTAGCAAACAGTGCCATATCCCTTGCTGTAGTCGTGAATTGACCAGCCGGGCGAAGATAGACGGGCACACTTGCCTGAATTGCTCCGCTCTCAAAATGTCCCATCGCGAGGTTTTTATTCGCATTTGGTCCTTCCTGGGTAACAAAGCGAAATGTGCTGTTTTTCATTCCGAGTGGAGCAAGTAAGTTTTTATCAAGATAGGTCTCATACCTTTCTCCAGAAATACGCTCAATGATCAAACCAAGCATAGTATACCCCATATTTGAATAAGAAAACCGTGTACCTGGTTTCGTCCGAGCGTCCAGCACATCTGGATTTTTAGTAAAGACAAATCCCAAAGGCGTATCTGGCTGCGGCTTGGTACTAAAAACCTGCCAGAATCGAGCATCTTCGATTCCAGAGGTGTGGTTAAGCAAATCTCTAACCAGCACCGGTCTGACAGACCTCCATGGATTCGCAAATGGAAGATCCGGCAGGTATTTACCCACTGGATCATCAACATTCAAAAGTCCAAGGCTTGCCATTCGAAGTATTCCTGCTGCAATAAGTGTTTTGGTAACCGAACCTATTTGAATCTTATCTTCCTCTCGAAGCTTCTCCCCAGTTACTGCATTTTTTAAACCGCAGGCACCAGTTGTGATTAGAGAGTCTGAAACTACAGACCAGGCTGCTCCTGTCAGGTTCTGTTCAACTAAAATAGTTCTCAACTCACTAGCCAAAGAATCCTTTGATTGGGTATGAGCTTGAATAAAGGTTGTCAGAAGTAGGAAGGTCAAGTATCTCAAAACTGTGGGTTTTGATGATGACGCATATGCACTCGTCAAGTTACAGTTTCAGGCCAACTAATTGTTGATTTTAATACTGGATACGATGTTATCGATTTATCTTTCCTCACTAAGAATTAGGAGCCGTGAACGCCGAACGCATCAAACTACTTGAGAAGTACCGGGAAGAAGAACCCAACAACCCATTTAATCAATATGCATTAGCAATGGAACATTATTTGGAAGACTCAAAAAAGGCGATGAGTTTGTTAAACGATTTAAGAACTAACCATCCCGAGTATTTACCAACCTACTTCAAATTGGCTCACCTTTATTGGGACATTGAAAAATGGGAGGAGGCTGCATCTGTATTTGAGTCCGGAATAAAGCTTGCTGAGAAGCAAGAGGATCAAAAAGCACTCTCTGAGCTTAAGTCGGCCCATCAGAACTTTCAATTTGAGAAAGATTGACCGCTAACAAGGAATTTTGCAGAATGGTCTAACCAATTTATTATTTTTATCGGATGGAAATGCACGAAACTGTCGAGGCCTATCTGGAGGCAAACCCCGAACATCAGGATCTATTAATCAAACTTAGAACTTTACTTAATTCTACAGAATTGGTTGAGAGCGTGAAGTGGGGAGTTCCGGTTTACACGCTCAGCAATAAGAATGTGGTGGGGCTGGCAGCATTCAAATCCTATGTGGGGATTTGGTTCTACAATGGTGTCTTTCTTGCAGATAAAGCCGAAAAACTAATCAACGCTCAAGAAGGGAAAACACAAGGATTGCGTCAATGGCGTTTCGACTCAGAGGCAAAATTTGATGAAAAATTAATTTTGCAATACATTGAAGAAGCCATCCAAAATCAGAAAGATGGGAAAGAGGTTCGACCGCAAAAGAAGCCCTTGATCATTCCTGATGAATTAAAAGAGGAACTCGCCTCTGACCCTCAGATTGCCGAGGCTTTTGAAAATTTATCCCTTACTGCCAAACGAGACTATGCAGAGTATATAGCTACTGCAAAAAAAGAGGAGACGAAACTCAATCGTCTGGATAAAATCCTTCCGATGATTCGTGATGGAATTGGACTGAATGATAGGTACAGTTAGGAATTGAGAATGATGAATTTACAAATTCCATTTTAAAACGATCTTTCCGAAATGGTCGGGATCTTTGAATCGATCGAAAGCATCTATATAATCATTGAAGTCAAACGCTTTATCTATCGTAGGCACAATCTTGTGCTTAGAGACAAATTCCAACATCTCTGAAAACTCCGTATCACTTCCCATCGTGGAACCCATGATTTGAGCTTGAGACCAAAACAACCTGAAAGTGTCTAACTTTTCGGGGTATCCAGCTGTGCTACCATACATGACTATTCGACCAGCAGGCTTGACAATTTTAAGGTAGTTGTTTACCTGATCTCCCCCTGCACTATCGACAATGAGGTCGAAACCTCCCACTTTCGAAGCCTCGTTAAACCACTGTTCATCTTTATAGTTGAACCCTTGAATTACACCTATTTCGAGGCACTTCGAGATCTTATCACTACTACTGCTCGTAACGTAGGTGTTGGCACCACTTGCAATTGCAAAGGCAATCGCCATTTGAGAGACTCCACCGCCTGCCCCAGTTATGAGGATGTTTCTGTCATCCTCAGATTGTCCTTTTTTGATTGTTGCTCTATAAGCTGTCAAGCCGGCTAGCGGTAGTCCTGCCGCTTCTTCGAAATTTAGGTGCTCAGGTTTCATTTGAAGCCTGTGAGAAGGTACCGAAATATATTCTGCAAGCGCTCCGTTTGTTGGCATACCCAGCACAGAATATGTTGCTGATTGCACCTCCGGATTATCTCCCCAGTTGACATTTGGGTTTATGAGTACTTCCTTTCCCAGCCATTCGTCTGGACCCTCTTCGACTACTCCACAGCCATCCGACCCCAGGATGCAGCCAAATTGAATATCTGGATACCTCCCTTCCCTAATCCATTGATCTCGTCGATTTAGCGCGGCAGCCTCAATACGGACAAGACATTCTCCCCTATGAACTTCGGGTTTTGGTAACTCAACGAGCTGAATAGGTTCTGCTTCTGCTGTTATTGTAATGGCTTTCACGTGATGGTCAAATAAACAGGAACTGATTAATATTAGAATGGTTGATCGTCTTCTCCCTCAGGCCCCGAGTCATTCGATTTACTTGGGAGCGTGATTGTGAAATTGGAATCGGCATCCTCAGATTTGGGGAATGCCCCGAAACCATCCCCACCACTATTTCCATCCCAATCTGCGAACTTGGTGTACTTCCCGATAAATTTCAGATTGACGGTATCTGTTCGTCCGTTTCTGTGCTTCGCAATAATCACTTCACCAAGGCCATTTAGAGGCATTCCTGACTCATCTGTATCCAATCCGTAATATTCCGGTCGGTACAAGAACATAACCATATCCGCATCCTGCTCGATCGAGCCTGACTCCCTTAAATCCGAAAGCAATGGACGCTTATCTCCTCCCCTGGTTTCAACCGCACGACTTAGCTGCGATAGCGCAAGAACAGGAACGTTTAATTCCTTTGCAATACTTTTCAACGCTCGAGAGATAGAGGCGATTTCCTGCTCCCGGTTTCCTCCAGCTTTACCAGATGAATCCCCAGACATTAACTGCAAATAGTCAATAATTAAGAGCTTCACACCATGTTGAGCAACCAATCGTCGGCTCTTTGCACGTAGCTCAAGAATGCTCAAAGCTGGAGAATCATCGATGTAAATTGGTGCTTGAGATAACTTATCCGTCTTATGCATGATCTGCTCCCACTCGTAATCAGCTAGATCTCCTCTTTTGATTTTTTCACTTTCCAACTCAGCTTCAGCAGAGATCATCCTATTTACTAACTGAACAGACGACATCTCCAGGGAGAAAATTGCCACAGGAGTTTGGAAATCAATGGCAGCGTTTCGAAGCGCTGAAACTACAAAAGCTGTTTTACCCATACCAGGTCTTGCCGCAATAATGACCAAATCGGAGGGTTGCCAGCCTGATGTCACTCGATCCAACGCGGAGAATCCACTTGGCACACCGGTCAGGCCATCTTGCTTGTCCTTTTTGGTTTGAATCTCGTCAATAGCCTGATGTAAAAGCGCACTCATTTTATCGTAATTCTTACGAATGTGAGACTCAGAAACATCAAACAGGGACTGCTCAGCTCTGTCCAGTAGTTTGAAGACATCAATGGTATCTTCGTAAGCATCACGTTGAATCTCGGATGAGATTCGGATTAGCTCTCTTTTGATAGACTGCTCAGCAATAATCCTGGCATGGTACTCAATGTTTGCCGCAGAGTTAACTTTGGCAGTTAATTCTGACACATAGTGAGCACCGCCAACCAACTCTAGTTTTCCAACCTTTCTTAGCTGGTGTGCAACAGTTTTGATATCGATTGGTTGACTGTCATTAAATAAGTCTACAATAGCTCCGTAAATCTCTTGATTCGAATCTTTGTAAAAACTCTCAGGATGAAGAATATCAATAACTGTAGACAAAGCGTCTCGCTCAAGCATCAGGGCACCAAGAACGGCTTCTTCAATTTCGACTGCTTGTGGAGGAAGTTTACCTAGACTTTCGGAGATGGTAGACAAGCCGATTCGACGGCTTTTGGTAGATGAGAGTGGGGTTTGTTTTGCTCCGTCCATTTAGGGTGATATTGTTGGGTGATATTGTTATCTAGGTTAGGACCACAAACTTAGGTCCGTGCGCTCGCTAATTTTCAGTTTAGCAGTTGCTAATTATAATCAAGTTATCAAGATGGTTGTCCACATTGCTGAAGATTGTGTCTTACATTATTAACGCTACTTCTGCGATTACTATATTTGAAACTCTTACCAATTCAAGTGAGTTCATTAACTCATCAACTTTTAATCGCGGATCGCTTTGAATCTGCCAAATTTCAATGTTTAAACTAAACCTCAAAAATCCCCTAGTAGTTTTCGATTTAGAAACTACCGGAACGAATATTTCCCAAGACAGAATTGTCGAAATGGCATTCGTCAAAATTTTCCCAGATGGCTCGACAGAGGAAAAACACAGAAAGGTAAATCCGACCATTCCGATTCCATTGGAAACCAGCTTGATTCACGGGATTTACGATGATGATGTAAAGGACGAACCAACCTTTAAACAAATAGCTAAGTCAATGGCTCAGTGGCTCGAGGGTTGTGACCTTAGTGGGTTCAATTGTGTTGGCTTTGATGTCCCAATGTTGGTGGAAGAGTTTCTACGTGCAAACGTGGACTTCGATGTAGATGGTAGAAAGATTGTGGATGCTCAAAAAATTTTCCATATGATGGAAAAAAGAAATTTAACAGCGGCTTACAAATTTTACTGTGACAAAGATCTTGTTGATGCACATAGTGCCCTGGCAGATACGAAAGCCACGTACGAAGTGCTCCTTTCCCAGGTGCAACGCTATGACGGGCAGGAAGCCGTAGACAATCTTGGAAATAAAATAACCGACATTTCAAATGATATGGAGGCGTTAAATAAACTAAGCACCTCTCGAATGATAGACTTAGCCGGCAGGATGGTCTATAAGGATGGAAAAGAAGTTTTCAATTTTGGAAAACACCGAGGAAAGGAAGTGACTGAGGTTTTACAAAAAGAGCCAAGCTTCTATGATTGGATAATGAAAGGAGATTTTCCGCTCGACACTAAGCGAAAACTTACCCAAATAAAGTTGAGAGGATTCAATAAGTGATCAAGTCATCGAAAAGATAACGCTCAGTCATATCGCCAAATCATTTGGAGAAAAACAGGTGCTTCGGGACATCAGTTTTTCGATCAGGTCCTCCGAGACTGTAGTTCTTCTAGGTCCAAGTGGTTGCGGCAAAACCACTCTGCTCAGACTGATCAATCGACTTGAAAAAGCAAATGAAGGGGTAATCGAAATTGATGGAGAAAATATCGAAAATCGATCCAAAGAGAGTCTCAGAAGGAGTATTGGATACGTGATTCAAGATACGGGTCTTCTTCCCCACCTAAACGTCAAGCGGAATATTGAACTCGTTGGTAAAATTTCCCATCAAGAAATCTCAGAAGAAAAAGTAAATGAACTCCTCTCATTAATCGGACTAAACCAGGATGTTTTGCTTAAGCGTCCTTCGGAGCTAAGTGGTGGTCAGCAACAGCGAATCGGATTAGCCCGAGCACTTGCTGTAGATCCCGAAATCATTTTGATGGACGAACCCTTTAGCGCGTTGGACAATATCACCAGAAGTCAGTTGCAAGATGATTTTCAAAACCTTAAACATCTTGATAACAAGACCATTTTGTTGGTTACTCATGATGTTCAGGAGGCTTTCAAACTTGGAGATAGAATTGTTTTGTTAGAGGATGGACAAATTCAACAGTTTGGAACCCCTTTGGAATTACTCAACAAGCCAGCAAATAGCCATGTCGAAGCATTCCTGAGAAAGGATAAATTCATCCTTAGTCTTCAGACATTTAAGCATGGGGAAGACTCACTTCTCAACTTCTTAAATCTGAAAGATGCAAAACCAGAGGATAAGAAGGCAGCAATGGAGGATTTCTTCAAACAAACTTACTGATGGATTTTTGGAACTTTATCATATCACATCTTGGTGAGATACGGGACCAGACTGTAGAGCATTTAGTTTTGACGATTGCTTCGATGGCGCTCGCGACATTGGTTGGAGTTGTAGTTGGAATTGGGCTTACTCGAGCTGAAAGGCTATCAAATCCTGTGCTTGGATTTGTTGGTATCATCCAAACGATTCCAAGTTTGGCTCTTTTAGGTTTTCTTTTACCACTCTTCGGTATAGGAGTTACGCCTGCAATCATTGCGCTGTTTTTGTACGGCCTTCTACCAATCGTTCGAAATACTTACACCGGAATTAAAGAAGTTGATCCAGCTGTGAAAGATGCCTCGATTGGAATGGGCATGACGAACTTTCAACTGCTCAGGTATGTCGAACTTCCGCTTGCTTTTCCGGTTATTCTCGCTGGAATCAGAACCGCCACTGTGATAAATGTTGGAGTGGCAACACTTTGCGCTCTCATTGCTGCCGGCGGACTGGGCGAATTCATCTTCAGGGGAATTACCTTAAACAATCAGCAAATGATTCTAGCCGGAGCAATTCCGGCATCTATTCTGGCAGTGGTCCTGGATGCCGGAATTGGTTTCATTCAACGGAAACCAACCAGTCCAAGAACATGGTTACTGCTTGGCACCGCCTCCATGCTAATTCTATTTGGATTCTTAAGTTCAGGATCAGCCTCGAAATCAAAACTGGTGGCAGGCTTTAATTCAGAGTTTATTGAAAGGGAAGACGGATTCATTGGACTAGATTCTTTGTATGATCTTCCAATGGAAGTAAAGGAAATGGAGATTTCTCTTATGTATCAAGCCCTGTACAATGAAGACGTAGATGTGATTGATGGATTTAGTACCGATGGCCGTATCAAGGAATTCAACCTGAAATCCCTCATTGACGACAAAAAGTATTTCCCTCCTTACTATGCCGCACCTATTGTAAATGCGAAGATCCTGGAAACATATCCTGAAATTGTGACAGCTCTAAATCTTGTTGACGACAAACTGAGTAATGAGCGAATGGCTGAGTTAAACTACCTAGTCGATGGGGAAAAGATGGAACTGTCTGAGGTAGCTAACATCTTTTTACGGGAAATCAACGTCTATGCTAACGATGATGCTGGAAGTTCAAGCGAGCCAGATGTTGTTATAGGATCCAAGGCCTTTACTGAGAATTTTCTATTGGCACACATATTTGCGCAGATAATTGAGAACAAAACTTCATTGAAGACAAAACTTGAACTTGGTTTCGGTGGAACGAAGTTGATTTTTGATGCGCTACGGCTTGGAGAAATTGATATCTACCCAGAGTATACAGGAACTGGCTATTTGGTCTTGCTCGGCAAGAATTCAACAGACGTTCTTGACTTTACAAATCCCGATGTTATTTACGAAGATGTGAAAAGAGAATTCGCCCAAAGGCACAACCTTCACTGGCTAAACCCACTCGGATTTAACAATACGTTTGCTCTGATGATGCGGACAGATCATGCTGATTCTCTTAAAATCAGTTCTGTATCTGACCTATCAGACTACCTCAATAGCAAATAAGAAGGCTTTTTACCCATAACAACCTAACTGTTTATGTTATATTTGACTTTTACCGATCCTCTATGCCTAGTAACCTAAAAAAGAATTTACCTCTTCGGATAGCGCTTCAGATTGGACTTGTTTTACTTATCTATTTCGCCTTAGTGTCGTTGCTGATCTACGTCGAAAAAGATAGTGAACAATCAGCCATCACGAACTATCCAAATGCGATATGGTACTCCCTGGTTACTTTAACAACAGTTGGATATGGTGATTTATTTCCAGCAACTGTATATGGAAGGTGGATTGGCTTTATTTTCATTCTTACCAGTGTTGGAATATTCGGGTTATTAATAGGAAAACTAACTACACTTATGGCTACAATAAAAGAAGACAAGAAGTTGGGATACGCAGGAACCAACTTTTCTAATCACGCAGTGATTATAGGCTGGAACGAGTTCGGCTGGCAAGTAGCTGATCAACTGGTAGGAGTTGGTAAACAGCTAGCAATCGTAACTAACAAGAAAGATGATGTCGATTTGATACAAGAGAAATATCATTCCAAAATGGTACACATTCTCTTCAGCGATTACAACAACTACGAATTGATCAAGAAAGTAAATATTGAAGATTGCCAGATTGTCTTCGTAAATCTTGAGAATGACACCGAAAAATTGGTATACGTTCTCAATCTCAAAAAGCAATTTCCCGAAACAGAATATGTGGTAACTCTGGAAAATGGTGATCTGAAAAACACGTTCCTGGCAGCGGGCGTTTCAAATACTATCTCAACAAAAGACATTTCCTCGAAATTGCTGGCGTCTTATATGTTTGAGCCCGATGTGGCTGTATATAGTGAGTCCATACTTTCTTTTGCAAAAACGGATGGCGATTATGATATGAAGCAATTGATGGTAACACCGAAAAATCCATATGTTGGTAAAGCGTATCAAGATGTCTTTTTTGATCTTAAGAAGAGATACAATTCGGTTCTGATCGGGATCACCAAACGTGATAAATTTGGACAAAAGAAATTGATTAAGAATCCACTTGGAGATCTTAAAATAGGTCCAGGTGATCACTTAATTGTGATCTTGAATGGAAAAGCTTACAAGCTTCTTAGAAAAGTTTTTGGTGTTGAAGAAGGATATTTGAAAGCTCCGGGATCATGAAAAACCTTTCCATTCCTTTGCTACTTCTTCTGGTGACATTCTCATGCAAGAATAAAGATATAAACGAAGGTGAGGAATTTAGGCCAAGAGAAGTAAATGAAGATTTCCAGAAATTTCACTTCAATCGAATCGTCTACGATGGTGTCGAGTATTTGATAACGGAGCGAGACAATAACAACCCTCACGAGGGGTTCGGTTTCATGGCCTTTAGTGGCAGTAAGTTGATAGATGATCAGGATACCCTGATGGCACATTTGAAATCAATTAGTGACATGCAATCCAGAATCTATGCTCGACTTTATGGTGTGAGTGACAGCGCAGGTGATTCCCTCTACCAGTCAATTTTCAATTACTATCTGGAAAAAGAGAAAGAAGAATCTGCTGCAAGGCTTCAGATCATCACCGATAGAGCTGAAGCAGAAGAATAAGCTACACTCCTAAAATTATTGATTTCTAGTGGCCGAAATAGGCCTTGAGCTGATTAAGAACAGTGGACATGTCTTCACTGACCTCTGGTGAATTCACAATATCCTTTCCTACTTTTTCAGCATCGATGAGTTCATCCCTATCTCTGAATACTTCGGACAGAATTCCGCAATCATAGATAAGGGAGAATAGGATCACGAAGTGTGGGGAAGGCTTCGCGCTCTTGAACACAATCGCTTTCATTTGATTTCTGATTTCCTGTTCAAATGCATAATTCGCATTATCCATCCGATCAGACAATGGAATCCATAGAAGCTTTGTCTCTTCTTTTCTAAGAATTCCTCTCTGTGCCAGTAAGGAATTCAGATCTTCTTGAATGTCCTTGAACTTACCAGTTAGTCCTTTAATCTCATCTGGAACTGTCTTGTCATCAGTCAACTTATTTAATACGCTATCCAATATTCCATTTCCAGTGCCAACCTTATCCTGCACAAATACTTTACCTCCGGCGAGGCTTATCTTCTTCATCAATGCAAGTTCCAGAATACATGCAGCAATAACACCAGGAACAACCGTCTTCTCTGCAGCCGCTAAAATTCTACCTTCCTCATCATCAAGGGCGATCAAATAAAAACCTTCTGCAATACTTAATTTCATAGCTTGTTAAATTTCTTTTTATAATTACTTGCGAATTTCACCAAATTTTTCTCAATAGAAAATGTGATTCGCCTATTTTTTCATAACCAGA
Source organism: Cyclobacteriaceae bacterium (assembly GCA_039961455.1). GTDB lineage: Bacteria > Bacteroidota > Bacteroidia > Cytophagales > Cyclobacteriaceae > Ekhidna. The sequence continues at coordinate 34,729 of JBDVJN010000090.1, forward strand.
CCAATCGTGAGACCCTGAACCAAAATGGAAAAGACAACAACCGAATAGGTGGTAAAGAGTATTGTGTGTTTTATCCCTTCATCGATCCACTCAAAGTCAGAAAGGGACAGAGCCAAGGCAACTGAAATACCGCCTCTTAACCCCCCCCATGTTAAGATCTTTATTGTACCTGGTTCAAACGTTCTGAATGTTGACATTATGGTGACCGGAATGCTTACCCCAAGAAATCTGGCAGCAAGTACAATCAAAATTCCAATACCACCAATCAAGAGGTTATTCATCGTAAATGACTCTGCGATTACCATCATTTCCAATCCAATCAGGATAAACAGGATAGCATTTAAAGCCTCATCTAATAAATGCCAAAATTTGAACACATATTCTCCAGTTGCATTTGCAAGTTGTTCATCGCGGCCTTGATTACCTATGAACAGTCCCATGATAACCATACCAAGTGGAGCAGAGACATGAATTAATTCACAAATTCTCCCACCTACCATAACTAAAGACAAAGTGACCAGCACTTCTAATTCGACATGATCATTATCTATGAAGTCCAGGAGTTTAAAGCCAAAGAATCCGAAAATCGCTCCAACCAATAACCCACCAAAGACTTCCACACCGAATAGGGAAGCAACACTTCCTACAGTTACCTCACCACTGCCGTGACCACCCTCATCGTGTACGCCAGCTTGCGCCATTGCTATTTTCAATATTGTTAAGAAAACCACAACTCCTACTCCGTCATTAAAGAGCGATTCACCTGCAATTTTTATTTCAAGTTTTTTTGATAGTCCAGCCTTCTTAACAAGTGCTAGAACAGCGATCGGATCGGTTGGAGATATTAAAGCCCCAAACAAAAGACAATAGATAAAATCAATTTCATAACCCACCATTGGGAAAATGTAGAACACCAGTGTCCCGACAACAAAGGTGGAAAGCAATGTGCCAACAGTGGCTAACACCAAAACCGGAACTCGCTCCTCCATTAGTTTGCCGAGGTCTGTGGACAGTGCCCCTGCAAATAATAGAAAGTTCAGCATCACATTCATCAATACCTCCTGAAAGTCAAATTCAGCAACTATTTCTCCTGCATTTTGAGTAATTCCTGGAAAAAACAATCCCAAAAGGAGGATACTAAGTGACATTGCCAAGGCAATAATCATCAACCCGATTGTAGACGGAAGTCTGAGTACCGTAATATTGATCAACGTAAATCCGGCGGCAAGAAATATGAGTAAAGTAATTAGGTCCAGTATGCTCATCGGTGAATCTTAATAAGTAGGCGTTAGTTTTAAAATTAGCTTGCGCCAAAATACATGAAAAATATCACAAAAAAAATAACTCCTGGATTGAGGAATTGTTTGTATTTTGAGCGAAGCTTGCTCTCTGACAGCCACAAACGACGTTTTTTTAATTTTTATGCGAATTTGTACGACATGAAGAATATTGGAATATTTTGGGTTCTTGTATTAACTATCTCAGCATGTTCCTCAGTCAAAAACCTAGCTGTTGACACTGACATTGAACGAACGTTTAATCAATCCTCACTATTCAGTAATCAGTTTACAGGCTTCAGTCTCTATGACATTAAAAACGAAAAATTTGTCTCTGGTTACAACGACACAAAAAAATTTACTCCAGCGTCTAACACGAAACTTCTCACAATGTATGTGGCGATGAAGAGTTTCTCTGATTCAATTCCAGGACTTCTTCATTCAAACATCGACAACTCAATTTTAGTACAGCCTACTGGTGACCCTACTTTTCTTGATTCGAGATTTGAGAATCAGCGTTCCCTTGCATGGCTCTCAAAATCAGATTCAATTCAAATTGTCTGGCCTGAAAACGAGATCAAAAAATACGGACATGGCTGGGCATGGGACGACTATAGGTATGACTACCAACCAGTTCGAAATTGGTGGCCTATTTACGGTAATCAAGTAACTGTCGGAAAGAAGAATGACACGATCGCTGTTAGTCCTGAATTTTTCCAAGAATTTGTAGAGGTACAAACAGAAGATGGACTGGAAATAGGAATGGACCGAGAGGAAAAATACAACCTATTTAAGCTCAATCCAGCGAAGGACACAGCACAATTTGAAGAGACAATACCGTTCGAACTCTCAAAGGAGTTGCTGGTTCAACTCCTTTCAGACACGTTACAAACTGCATTTCAATTCACAGATCGAACGCTTGTCAATCCCGATACGCTTTTCACGCAAAGATTGGATGACGTACTCTCTTTAATGATGAAGGTAAGCGACAATCTTATTTCAGAACAACTGCTCATCCTCTCTGCGTGGCAGCATGGGTACTCCTCAATTGATCCGTTCATAAAGCATGCACAGCTCATCTGGTTAAATGACTTAAATGAGTTTGTCTGGGTGGATGGATCAGGACTTTCTCGGTATAATCTGATCGCACCGGTAGACCAGGTGAGATTGATCAAAAAAGCACACGATGAATTCGGCTTGGAGCGTCTTAAGAACATTCTTGCCGTCGGTGGCGAGTCAGGCACAATCAAAGATTGGTATGCTGCTGAAGAGCCCTACATTTTTGCAAAAACTGGTACTCTAAGCAACAATCATAATTTGAGTGGATTCCTGAAAACTAAATCAGGAAAGTGGATGATTTTTTCCTTCATGAACAATCACTACACCGTTCCTAACGATACGGTGAAAACGGAAATGCAAAAATTGTTGGAAGGAATTAGGGATAGCTACTAAAAGAATCGCAAGCTCCATTCTCAGCTACTAAGCATAAAAGAATACCTCTATGAGGGTATTTTAATTGGGCTTTTTTTCCTTAACATTGACCACTGAAAATTGGAGCTGGACACAGAGCCTAGATTTATCCCTTGATAAGATGAATGCATATCTTTAAACAACCAAAGCAACAGCTATGAAAAGGATTACAAATTTCAATTACATCATCATTTGTTGTATCGCGTTTGCTTGCAGCAAGGATGATTCCGAAATACAAGAAGAAGCTCAACCATTAGTCGGCGTTTTCTTGGATTCACCTGTTAGTGGTCTGGAATATACAGCACTAACATTCTCAGGAACAACAGATGAAAATGGTAATTTCGACTACGCAGAGGGCGAAACAGTAACATTTAGCGTCGGAGGCATACAGATTGGGTCAAGTACTGGTCGAGCAGAAGTCAGTCCGATTGATATTTCAGGAATAGACAATTCAACTATTAATACTGTTGAAGTCCGTAACATTGCCACCTTCCTTCAGTCACTTGATTCCGATGGTAATCCCTCAAATGGAATAACTATTACAGATGCAACCGTTTCTGCATTGGAAGGCGCAACGCTTGAGTTTGATATTGATAGTTTTCTAGAAGACTTGAAAGAGTTGATTGCCAGTCTAAATTCAGAGAATTCAACTACACTTGAATTGGTACCTCCGAACGCAGCAGCATTACATTTAGCAGAAAGCCTTGGCATAGAGGCAGATTTCGAGATTCTGCCTAGAGTAATAACTGGCAGGGAATGGGAAGAAGGGATATACTATCCATACAACACCAATAAGTTTGGTGAGTACTTATTCAATATTACAAGTGATTTAAAAGGTGTGAGATACAATTTTGGTGAAAATTTTGGCTACTATATGGATATGCAATATGAACAAGATCTCTTAGTTGGGAACGGTAGCACCTACTCCGATCTAGATCAGAATCCACCAACAGAATCCATTTACGAATATAACAATCGATTTACTTCGCCTGGTGTAGTTTTCGATCACCCAACAAGGGATACTACCTACATCGGGTATTACAACTATCATAAAACAGATGGCACTGTTGGCATGCTACAAGGGACTTATAAGGGCTTTCTCTATTTTGAGAGAAAAAGGCCAGGTGAAGAGCCTTTCACATTCACTTCTTTCACTAATTTCCTGACAATAAGCAATCCCAATGAAATGGGAGAATTCGATGTGAAAATAGAAAGTTTTGATGGGAATGGTGATCTGCAGCCCAATCCAATTATTAGCAGTATCAAACAAGAACATTTAGACGAAAATGTCGCCATGCTTATTAGATTTCAGAGTACGGATTATTTGTTTTTTGATTTTCCTAATCCAATGGGTCTTTTTCCAGGGATATTTGCCAGTAAAGTAACTTCAGATTAATGTGCAGGTAATGGCTCAGAGTAGTCATGCATTCGCTATCCATATCCTACTAATCGCCGTATCCAAGCAAATATCGATGCCTTTTTATGATGAGCTTGATATGGTCTTTGTCTTAAAAGGTATTTCTGTGGCCAAATCGTAGATCAAACTGAATAAACCATAATTCAATCAAAACTCAACAAAAACTACTGTTGTCTTCTCAACACAATTTTTTATCATGAATCGTATTTGTAACATTGAGCACCAGTTTGCGATTCATGTTAACTAACCAAATCTTGAAAGTGAAAGAAATTACCGTCCAAGAACTAAAAAACCTTATTGATGAATCAGCTGACTTCCAGTTGATTGATGTTCGAGAGCAGCATGAGTTCCAAATTTGCAATTTGGATGGAGAACTAGTCCCGATGGGTGAAGTACCACATCACGTTGAAAAGATTTCGAAGGACAAACAGGTAGTTATCCATTGTCGAAGCGGTGTAAGAAGCGCGGATGTAATCCGATACCTCGAGCAAAATCACGGGTACAACAATTTGTACAATCTGGTTGGAGGAGTATTAGCATGGTCAGATCATATTGATCCAACCATGCCAAAGTATTAGACTACTGATTATATTCCTGAATCAGTCCGCCGGTGAGTCGCATTAGATCCACCTTTGAGCTAATTAAGTTGTACGCTGCCTGTAGCCTTAGAATTGAAGAGGATAAGTAATTATTTTGTACATCCCTGTAATCAAAGGAATTGATACTTCCGTTTCTAAACTTCTCTTCAGACAGACTAAGGTTTATTGCCGCGGCATTTTCTCTTCGGGCATTAATACCATAGAGCTGTCTCCGAATGTTGTACTGATCTAATGTAGATAACAGGTCCTTGTCTAGCGAGTTTTCAAGCTCCTCCACTCTCAGTTGTCCTACTCGTTCATTTACGATGGAGTTCCTGATCGCACGCTTAATCTTACCACCATTAAAGAGCGTGAATGAAAGTGTAAAATTTGCCGAGTAAGTATCTGTCGTACTTTTCAACCTCGTACTTGGTCCATCGGTGAATCCACTTCCAGTAAAAAAAGAAGCATTCGATAAATCAAGACTGTTCTGGTTTTCAGAAAATCCGGCATTCAAAGACAGTGTCGGATATCTTCCTGCATAGCTGAGTTTAGTAGCCTGCCCGAGCACAGACTGAGAAATGTACTGCTTCTTCAAGTCCACATTCTCACCTAACATTTTAGTTCGTAGATCTTCCAAAGTGTATTCCTCATCGGGAATATTCAGAGAATCTAAAAAATTATACGTCTTGGCAACGTTCTTCTCTGCTAGCAGGATGTTTAAATTTCTCACTGCATTTCTAAATGCCAGTTGCTGATTTATGTAATTGATTGAATCCGTCAAATAGTTGCCTTCCTCGAGAAGTACCTCCGTGCTAACGGCACTACCTAAGTCCGATTTCACCTTAACATAATCGAATTTATCTCTGGATAATGTAAGCTGTTTTTCGAATTCGTCCAATCGCTCCCTCTCAAGAACTGCCAAATAATAACCCAAAATGATGCTCTGCAACGTGTTCGCGATAACAACCGAAGCATTGCCCTCTGTCTCCGCCTGTAAGAGTTCAAATCTCTTCTTGTTAATATTGACTTTGAATCCATCAAAAATTGTCCAATTGGCATTTATCGCCGGATTGACAGAGTTTGAAATGGTCTTCCCTTGAGTTGAGGTTGGGAATGCAACTTTCACATTGTCCGTCAGCGCATTGTTCTGATTTAGGTTCAAAGTAACTGTTGGAAGCCTACCAGCTTCACCAAAACTATTGTTGTTTTGGGCCACCTCAACATTTCCACGTTCAATGAGAATGTCATAGTTTTTTTGCAATACAATCTGGATTGCTTCTGAGAGTGATAAGCTTTCTTGTGCATTTACAAAGTAACCAGTGCAGACTATTCCTATAAAAAATATTAGTATCCTTTTCATGTCCTTTTTGATTAATGTGAATTAAGCCGATTCTCGATATTCCTCCATTCGTTTTTCATCGATCAACACCCGCTCTACCTCTTCTCGACTTGGTTTCTTGCCGGTCCACAACCATTTTGCAGCTCTTCTTATGTCATTGAACAAGACAATAAAAACCGGAAAGAATAGTAGAATGATGAAGGTTCCGATCAACACACCATACGCTACCGAAATTGCCATCGGAATCAAAAACTGAGCCTGAAAACTTGTTTCCTTAATCAGTGGAAACAGTCCAAGAACAGTTGTCATGGAAGTAAGAACAATCGGTCTGAATCTGGATAGACCGGCATTGTAAGCCGCTTGATACACCGTCATTCTTTCATTTTTCACCAACAGGTTGAATTTTGATAAGAAGACAACAGCATCGTTAATAATCACACCTGATAATGCTACCATTCCCCAGGCACTTAAGAGAGAAACCGGGAGTTCTTTATCAGGGGAAATCCAATCTTCAATACCGTGGCCAAGTATAGCTCCAAACCAGCCCAAAGGTATCATCATGATAACCAGGACAGCTTGATAGTAGGATCGAAATGTAATCATCAGAATGAAAAAGATCAGCAAAAATGCACCTCCAAAAAACAAACCTATTTCCTGTCCAGCACGAGCGCTCTGCTGTGATTGGCCACCATAGTCCACCACAACCGATGGGAATTTTGTTTGTAATTCAGGAACTATTTCTTCTCTGATTTTTTTCAAAACTGGCGGAACTTCTCCAAAAGGATCCAGCATTTCAGCCTCGACTGTAATAGATCGTGCAGTATTGTAGTGCTTTATTCCAGATACTCCACGCTCGATTTCATAGTCAGCAACCTGAGTCAAAGGGAATTCCTGACCGGCGGTGGTCTTGACCTTGATATCCTCAAGTTGGCTTATGCTCTTACGACCCGAATCAGGATAGCGAACCCATACGCGAACTTCATCATTTCCCTTCATAAATCGTTGGACTTCCTCTCCGAAAAATCCTTGGCGCATTTGCTTAGTGATGTCATCATGAGTCAAGCCCATGAAGTAAGCCTCCGGTCGTAGATTAAACAGCATCTCTCTTCTACCTACTGGCACATTGTCTTCGATTTCCTTCAGGTCAGCAATTCCGGATAACTCATCTTTCAGAAATTTCTTTGCTTCCTCCAGCTCTTCAGAATTCTTTCCCATCAGCCGCATGGACACTGGCTTCCCAAATCTGTTACCACCACCAACTGCATACTTCTCAGCCTCTCCTACAGGACCTATTTCATTCCTAACTCTTTCAACCAGATCAAACTGATTAATGCCATACTCATCCAGCTCTCGATAGAAGATATTGATCGAACCTGTATGAGATCCAGACTCCCATTGCGAACTTCCGATGTTTGCAAAAGTGTCGTTGACGATATCCTCATCTGTCTCCAACTCCTTCTTCATATCATCATTTACCTTCCAAATTGCTGCTTCAAATCGCTGCAGGTAGCTTTCTACCTTTTGCTCACGCTCTCCAGGTTTGAAGGCAATATTCACATTGAAACTATTGAAAGGAATTTGAGGGAAGAAAGTGGCTTTGATCTGCCCACCTGCTAGTAGACCGCAAATGATGATCAAAAAACCAGCAAGCATTGCCAATGACACTGCTCGATTCTGCATCGTGAATCTTAGCATTTTTCCATACCAGTTGAGTTTGAAATAGTCAATGACTCCATTGAGCGTTTTTCTCACCTTAAAACTTCTGGTGTCTTCCTTTTTCACCTTCAGCACACGCTTACTGGCAAGGTGTGCTGGTAGCACAAAAAATGCTTCAAGCAACGAAAATCCCAAACTGAAACAGACGACGTATGCCATGTCCTTCAAGAATTCGAAGCCACCTGTCAAGAACAGAAGCGGCAAGAAAGCCACGATTGTAGTGGTTACCGAAGTGAACACCGCTGGCAGTACTTCCATCGTTCCTTGAATTGCTGCTTTTCTTGCGTTACCATGTTTTTCGAAATGGGAGTATATATTTTCAGCAATCACAATTCCATCATCCACAAGAATACCAATAACCAAAATCATCCCAAACAATGAAATCATGTTAATTGTAAGTCCAACGAAGGCTCCCAAAATGAACATTCCAAGGAAAGAAGAAGGAATGCCCCAAGCCACCCAAAATGATAGCCTTAGACTTAGAAAAAGGCCAAGGGATATTAGTACAAGTAATAATCCCAAAAGTCCATTGTTCGTCAGTAGATCCAAGCGCTGCCCCAGGAACTCCATAAAATCAAATACCAAATGCAGCTGAACAGCCGAATTCTTCTCGTTGTAATCTGCAACGTATTTATTGACTACTTTAGAAATTTCCTCTAAATCCTCAGTTTCTAATTTTCTTACCTCAATAAAAACTGATTCTTTCCCACTCAAGTACGCTTTGGAAGGAACATCTGCAAATTGCTCCGTAATTACCGCAATATCTTTTAGGAGTATCTCACTACCGTCGGGATTACTTCTTACTACAATATCTGAAATCTTAGCAGCATCTGTTTCCTTGGCTCTAGATCTAATTAGGATCTCTTCATTGGTAGATTTCACTGAGCCCGCGGATATATCTCGATTGTTTTGTTTTACCGCGTTCGCTACCTGATCAAATGTCAAATTATATCTCAGCAGATCTTGTTCAGTTACTTCGATCGAAATTTCCAGTGCTGGAAATCCCGAAACATTGACTTGAGAAATATTCGGGTCCGCCAACAACTCATCCTCGATATCCTCTGCGAACTTCTTGAGCGTTTTCAAATCGACATCGCCAGTTAAACCCAGCCACTGGGCTGTTGACTGCTGCTTTTGCTTAAATACAATTGGCTTTTCTGCGCTAGCGGGGAACGAATTAATACCGTCTACCGCATTTTTTACCTCGGTGTAGATATCATCTATATCGTAGTTGTCCAGGGTTATGATTGTAATGTTTGCTGAATTTTCTGATGAGGTAGAAATGAGCTCATCAATCCCTGCAATGGGGTTTACAGCCTCTTCAATCTTTAATGTCACTCCCTCTTCCATCTCTTGAGGAGAGGCACCAGGGTACGTCACGGAGATGTTGATATTTCGATCTGCCCTTGTGGGGAAAAACGATTTCTTCGAATTCACCATCGCTGCTATTCCGCCAATCAGCGTTAGTGCTATCAGAATGTTCGCCAGAATCGGGAACTTTACGAAGTATTCTACTAGGTTTTTTATGGAACTCATGTCTTCTGGATTTTGGGTTATCTGCTTCCCACTTGAGATGCAGTGGGATTCTCAGCATTCAGTAGCTGTTCTCCATCTTGCTGCTTGAGCTCAAGGTCAATATCCTTAAGTTCCTTCTTTACAACCTTCATGTTGTTATATCCGCCTATCAATGGTTCTACGACGAGATCATCGCCTTCTCTAAGGCCATTGAAAATGGCGTTCTCCTCCGTCAGTCGGATAACATTAATCTCCCTAACCTTTAGAAGAGAATCATTTTCCACAACGAACACCTCATCACCATTGTAGATCGCATTTCTTGGCATAATCATTCCATCTTTCACTGTTCTCGCAGGAATTGCTGCTTGAAAGAACTGCCCATCATATATTTTTCTTCCATTGGATTGAATGGCAATGAAAACGTCAACCGACTGTGTGTTTTGATTTACATAATCACTAATTCTTGTGACATTACCATCCCAGTATTGCTGTGTCTCACTAGAGTAAATTTTCACAGGAGCTGACTGCAGCACCCAAGGAATGTCTTTCGTTTCAACTGCAACCTTCAATTCATGCACACCCGATTTGATGATTTTACCAATCTTAGTCCCCGGATTTATAAAAGACCCTGACTGCATATTCACTTCCATCAGGCTACCTGAAAATGGTGCGTAGTATCTGTGCTTTGCCAATCGCACTTCAGCACTCTGAATTGTGTAGTACGTTGAATAGATGCCTTTGGTGGCAAGAAACGTCTTTTCCTTTTCTGATGTAGTTTTCGGAAGTTCTGGAAATTTAGCATCGATATCCAGCGCGTTGAAATACGTTTGCCAAGTATCGAAGTTTTCGCTAAAATCAATTTTCAAATCTGGAAGTATTCCGGCCAAATCTCTCAGGAAATTGCTCTTTTGTGATTTCAGATTCAATGAAGCTTCCTGCTCATCGATGTAGAAAAGGAGCGTTCCTTTCGTGAACCTTTCGCCTTCCTTCAATCTTATCTTTCCTTCGAGCATTCTACCTGATACCTCAGAAAGCAGATCCAACGACTGAGCGGTCTCAACTCTTCCATAAGTAACCACATTTGTCTTAAGGTCCTCATACTTGACCTTCCTTGTTTCAACAGTCTTAATTACTATTGGTGGTTCTATGTTCTCCGGTTCCCTTTTTTGACCAGCGAACATTCCTGCCAGCATGATTGCCAGCACAAGTATTCCCACAGTAGATAGCGTGACGATTAGTTTCCTTTTCATTTTTTATTATCGGTTAGTCCCTGTGTATTAATGAAAAAGGTGGCTTGATAGTTACAATAATTCTCTATTTAGTGATGAGTGGAAAAAAGGAAGCTTAAGCTGCAATAAACAGGTATTAGTTGGTAATACATAGAACCGCTCAAAAAGGTCAAAAAACATCGAATCGAAGGAATTTGAGGATAGGTCGACTGATTGGTTGAGTCAATAGAATTTTGGTCAAAAAAGTGCTTTTAGAAGGTTAACATTGTCCTGACTATTCAACTTTTCAACAACAATGTCTCACCCACGAGATCTGCCTAATTCGAACTTTCAAAAAGAGCGATCTGAAGCTCAAAAGGAGCTTTTGATTCAGGCCTACGGCAAAATTCAAAAGACACTGAAAGAGTTAAAAGAGACTCAGGAAAGGTTAATAGAATCGGAAAGACTTGCAGCCGTAGGTCAACTGATAGCGGGTGTTGCTCATGAAGTCAATTCTCCGCTCTTTGCTATCGACGGATCAGCTAAAATTGTGAGAGCCAAACTAAATGAACTCCTACATCAGTCCTTCCTTTTGGGTGCTCAAATGAACCAGAATGAGATTCAGGTTTTTTCCGATCTGGTAATGGAGGCTAGTAAAAGAAATGAATTCATCTCTTCAAGCCAAATTCCCGACCTCCAAACTAAATACATCGATGAGCTCAAGGCCTTTCAAATTAACGAAGAGGACTGCAATGAACTAGCTAGGATTCTGGTCAAGTTGGATGTCTTAGAAAAATTGGAAACGTTTTCTGTGATCTTGACAAGATCCAATGCGGTGGAGCTGTTACAATTCATCAACCAAGTCTACAAGTTGTACATGGCGTCTTGGATTATTTCGGATTCAAGCAAAAAGGCAGGCGGAATTGTGAAAGCTTTGAAAAGTCAGAGCTATGATCGTAGCAGCGAAAACGAGACCTTTTCAATTTCCGAATCTATCGACGCTATTCTCACTATTTACCAAAGTGAAATGAAAGACATAGAATTGTCGAGGAACTATGCTGAAGTACGTGATCATCTTGGAGATTGTGACAGAATCTCACAAGTTTGGATCAATTTGCTAACAAATGCGATGTATGCTTCTAATAACTCAGGGAAAATAGAAATTGAAATTGCCGGGGAAACTGAATACACCGTCATTTCTTTTAAAGACTATGCTGGCGGAATACCCTTGGACATTAGAAAAAGGATTTTCGAGCCATTTTTCACAACCAAGCCTCGAGGTAAAGGAACCGGACTTGGGTTAGCTCTATGTAAGCAAATTGTGGAAGAATTTAATGGGCAACTTCTCGTCGAGGTAGAAGAAAATGTTGGAACCAAAATGATTGTAAAACTGAAACACAATGAAAACACTATTTAAAAATAACTATCAGGAAATATTGCTGCATCCAGAACTTGGGATTTTCGAACAACGTTTTCTTCCTGCTTCGCAGGACCTATTTGGGGATGACTACATTAGAGAGGTCTCGATTTTTGGTGAAACAATACAAAAAAATCAGAGCGATGAAAATCCGTACCCTAACCTGATAGTTAATACACTAAATGGCGGCCCCACAATGGAACCCAAAGTTCAAGAGTTCATGCATGCCGAATTCTATCCCATGATTTTTGATGCCGGAATTAGAACCAAAGCCTACTGTCTTGGAGATGAGATTTTATCAAAACTTTCGGTAGAACTCACCGCAGAAAATGATCCAAATAGCAAATTCAAATACAAATTTTTCGCCAACCTTGAGGAAGGCATGGATTGGCTGAGGAATCAATAAGAAAAAAGTAAATCAGACAACGATATTCTGACTAGATACCTTGATGAAATTTTCGTCAATCATCCAAATAAAATAGGGTGAAATATTAACTACTACACCTTTCAGAGTGGATTTTACAAAAAAATCGGTTCTGTTCACATTGTTCTGGTTGTCCAAATACTCATTTACCTCGTCCCCCTTCATTGTTCTCATCTGAGGCACTTGCATATGCAGTTGAACTCCTAAAAATTCAGAGATTTCCGTGATAGACATTGATGCGATAAGGTTCTCGATTTCTGTCATGAAATCGTTCTTCATAGTAGTTGTCTCTGAAGTTCTTGTGGTAGTAATTGTTTCAGGCAAGCATACTCTGTTGATCAGCTCTGTTTCATGGACATTTATGATGAAATAAAAAGCCCCCTTAATTTCCCCATCGAATGCAACCTTCACTATGTTAACCTTAAACCTACCCAGCAAATCAAATTCGTCTATCGGCTCCAGCAACCCTTGCCCAAAATCCATGAGGTCATACTTCATGCGGATTCGCAACATTTGCCCCATTGCTCTGGCTGCTTTTTCCAAAGCCTCCTCTACCATCTCTTGGTATACTTCTAAGTGAGCTGCGGTGATTTGTTTGTTCGGCATTTAGTTATTTGTGACGGCAGTTCGTTTTAACAATTTCGAAGTATCAAAACATTCGAATAGGTTGTCTTCATTTCATTTTGTGCTGCAATTTAAAGGATATCAAGCTTTTTACGTAGAAACAGAGAGGCCAGATCTTTCATGAATTTTGTGATTCAGTCATTAAATGAGAGTATTTCAAACCAAACTTGCTTGTATCAATGTATAAACATGTTTCTAAGACTCAGTTTTTTAACTCAGGACTTAAGTTAAAAACCATGTAAGAGTCTACAATTACCATTTTGTTCTATACTAGGCTAAACTATTTGCAACTATTTTTGATGTAACCAAGTTTAGCATCTAGTATGAGGGACCTTGTATGAGTAAAAATATTGTAGTAATTCCTACATATAATGAGAAGGAGAATATCGAGGCGATTATAAACGAAGTGTTGCGTTTAGATCCTTCATTCGACATCCTTATTGTCGACGATAGTTCTCCCGATGGAACTGGCGCTATAGTCAAGGCAAAAATTACGGCAAATCCGGAACGTGTATTTATTATTGAGCGCGAAGGAAAACTCGGGCTCGGTACTGCTTACATTTCGGGGTTCCAATGGGCCCTTAAGAACAACTATGATTACATCTGCGAGATGGATGCGGATTTCTCGCACAACCCGGAAGATTTGGTGCGCCTACTTGAAAAGTGCCAAGAAGGAAATGATGTAGCGATTGGATCTAGATACATTCGAGGGGTAAACGTGGTCAATTGGCCTATGGGCAGAGTTTTGATGTCGTATTTCGCCAGCATATACGTGAGATTGGTCACAGGAATGCCTTTCAAAGACTCAACAGCTGGCTTCAAATGCTATTCACGAAAAGTGTTGGAAACTATCAATCCTGACAGGATCAATTTTATTGGATATGCCTTTCAAATTGAGATGAAATTCAACGCTTGGAAACATGGTTTCAAGGTGATCGAGGTACCAATAATTTTCACGGACAGAACAAAAGGAACATCCAAAATGTCAAGCGGCATCTTCAAAGAAGCTGTTTTCGGCGTCATCGAAATGAAAATCAAAAGTCTCTTCAGAAAATACGAACCTGTCTAATCGAATCGAATAGCCTCGATCGGCCTGACTTTGGAAATAATCGAGACAGGGATCAACAGTGTTAATCCTATCAATCCAAGTACCGACAAATTCAACCATAGAATGGTTAAAAAGTCAAATTGAATGGGCACATGGCTCATGTAGTAGTTGGCTGCATCTAGTGGAATTATTTTGAAGAAATACTGAAGTGCACCTAGGGAAATTCCAATCAAATTCCCTAACAGCAACCCCTTTGTGATCAATTGTACTCCGTTCCATAGGAATACGTTCCGTATAAATTTATTGGTAGATCCCAGTGCTTTTAATACACCAATCATTTGTGTTCGCTCCATAATCAGAATTAGCATAATCGAAATAATACTCGTCCCACTCACAAAAAGAATAATAGTAAGTAGTATGACCACATTTCTATTCAGCAGGTTGAGCCAGTCAAAGATTTGGACAAACCGATCAGAGACTTTGTCTACATACAAGTCGATCCCAACCGAATTAAATAAGTCTTGTTCTGCCCTCTCCAATTCATCCGTATCTGAAATAAAAACCTCTAAGCCACCTGCTATTGAGTCTGGCCAATTATTAATTCTCCGGACTAAGTCAAGGTCTCCAATAATTATCTTCTCGTCAAACTCCTCCAGCCCTGTCTCATAGATTCCAGTCACCTGCAAACGCCTAAACCGTGGAGGGTTCTGAACAAAATAGATGAGTACTTCCTCCTCAATGTCAAGTTTCAAATAAGTTGCGATTTTATTGCTCAATGCTACTTCCGTTGAATACTTTTCGCCTGAGAAGTCTGGAAACCTTCCTTTGATTAAATGTTTGACAAAACTGGTCGTATCGAAAGAGCTATCGACGCCCTTAACGATTACTCCCTGCACTTCTTCATCTGTTTTCAACAATCCGGCCTTCATGGCAAAGGGTTGCACTCGGCTGGTCAGGGGGTAGGTTTCCACCAGATTTATCAGTGAATCATCAACAACTATTGAGGTCTCCTCAAAAGATGTTGAAAGCGTGTATTTGCTAATGATTAGATGACCACTGAAGCTGAAAATTTTATCCTTTATTTCACTCTTGAATCCGTAGAGGATCATGAACGAAACGATCAAAACGGAAAGGCCTAGAGCAATACTTATTACCGCAATTTTGCTGATAATAGTCGAAAATGACCCGCTACTTTCTTTCGAAATTCGATTTGATATAAAAAAGGGGAAATTCATCCGCGAATGCTCAGATTTGAAGTTTTTGGAACCTAGATCATTTAAATACAATATTAAGTGTTTTACCTTGTCAACATTATGGTATACAAATGCTTTTTTGCTTTAATCTTCCTTAGCGGCTGTGCCCTAGCGAACCAAGAAGACAGCGATCAACAGTCTGCCTTGATCCTGCCAGGGGCCTACCAATTGGAAGAGTATCTACCGGATCTCCGCAATAAGAATGTTGCTGTGACCGTAAATCATAGCTCACTCATTGAATCCACACATCTTGTGGATACGCTACTTAGCCTGGAAGTACGACTAACGAAGGTTTTTACACCAGAACATGGATTTACAGGAACGGTGAGCGACGGTGTGGTCATCGAGTATGAGGAAAATGACAAACCGTACGAGCTTATCTCTCTCTATGGGAAAAACAAAAAACCAAATGTCGATCAGCTAGCCAATATTGATGTAATGCTCTTCGATATCCAAGATGTTGGGGTTCGCTTCTACACCTACATCAGCACTATGCACTATGTGATGGAGGCATGCGCCCAGCAGGGAATTCCGGTGATCATCCTTGATCGACCAAATCCAAACGCAAGCTACGTAGATGGTCCTGTCCTTGATACAGCATTTAGCTCATTTGTCGGTATGCATCCCATCCCGGTAGTTCACGGCATGACCATCGGTGAGTATGCAAAAATGATCAATGGGGAAGGTTGGCTGGCAAATAGTATAGCATGTGAGATACGTGTGGTTAAGAACAAGAACTGGAATCATAAACGTAAGTACCCTATACCGGTGAAGCCTTCACCTAACCTTCCAAATGACCTGAGCATTTCCCTATATCCGAGTCTCTGCTTTTTTGAGGGAACGATCATGTCTGTAGGAAGAGGGACGGATTATCCTTTCCAACAAATTGGACACCCAGACTATCCAGATTCGTCCTACCAGTTTACTCCAGTGTCAATGGAAGGAGCTAAATGGCCCCCTCTAGAGGACGTGAAATGCAATGGCCTTTCTTTTGTGTCTCAAGCTCCTATCTATGAATTGAATCTTTCATTACTCCTCGAGGCGTACGAAAAAATGAACAGATCAGATTTTTTCAATAACTATTTCAAAACACTTTCTGGTACCGATGAGCTTCAAAAGCAAATTGTAGCTGGAATGTCCGAGCAGGATATTCGTCAATCTTGGGCTGATGGTCTGACCGAATTCAAGAAGATGAGAGAATCCTATTTGCTCTATGATTGACATTTGCGAGATGAATTATCAAGAGATCTTAAATACAATCCAACAAGAAGTAGACTTCTCAAAAATTAGCGGTAAGGTAGCTGCGTACATTCCCGAACTCGCAAAAATTTCTGAGAACAAATTCGGAATGTTTCTATGCGATCTTGAAGGCGACGGAGCATCTTTTGGAGACTATGAAGAGAGATTCTCCATTCAGAGTATTTCTAAAGTCTTTTCGTTGAGTTTGGCGTTATTAAAAGAAGGTGAGACACTCTGGGATAAGGTTGGGGTCGAGCCATCCGGAGATCCGTTCAACTCGTTAGTACAGCTTGAGTTTGAAAATGGAAAACCTAGAAATCCGTTGATCAATGCAGGTGCGCTTGTGGTTTGTGATTTTCTCATCAGCCATCTAAAAAATCCGAAAGAAGAGTACCTCCGATTTGTTCAAGAAATTTCAACATACTCGACGATCGACTACGACGAAAAGGTTGCGAGGTCAGAAAAAGCAGAGGGTTTCCATAATCGAGCGATGGCCAATTTGATCAAAGCCCACGGAAACCTCAAAAACAATGTGGAAGAAGTATTGGACTTCTATTTTGACACTTGCTCGCTCAGCATGTCATGCAAAGAGCTTGCGCAAACGTTCACCCTCTATGCAAACCATGGCAGATTACTACAGCAAAAAAAAGAGATACTAACCTCAAAGCGAACGAAAAGAATCAATGCCTTAATGCTTACTTGTGGATTCTATGATGAAGCGGGTGAATTTTCGTTTCGGGTAGGACTTCCCGGAAAAAGTGGTGTTGGTGGAGGAATAGCTGCGATCTATCCTGGGAAATACAGTGTCGCTGTGTGGAGTCCAAAACTGAACAAGAAAGGAAATTCCGCGGCAGGTATTGCTGCTTTGGAGTTACTTACCAATATCACAGGCTCCTCTATTTTTTAGTCCTTTATGGAAAAATATTCCAAACAACTCCTTAATTTTTCACTATGAATAATCCAGTTAACTGGTTTGAGATTCCGGTCACTGACATGGATCGAGCCAAGCAATTTTACGAAACCATACTCGGTTACGAGATCACTTTAAACGAAATGGGCAATGCTAAAATGGGATGGTTCCCGTTTGATCAGACGGCGCCCGGTGCTACAGGTACCTTGATCCAAAATGAAAACTACACACCATCCTATCATGGATCATTGGTTTACTTTTCAGTTCCTGAAATTGACGATGTTTTAGCCAAGGTGGAAGATGCTGGCGGAAAAATCATTAACCCCAAATTCAGCATTGGAGAGCATGGTTTCTGTGGGCATTTTGAGGATACGGAAGGCAACAGAGTAGCACTGCATCAAGGGGTTTCATAGAACAAATTCGCTAAATCCACTCTTGGTCATGTACCGTCTTCTCATGCTCAACGGCTCCTGTATGTTTTGTTGCCTTTGGTTCGAAAAGTAACACCCATACTTCTTCACCGTTTTCCGTCCGAGGGAAATGCTCCACTCCTCTTGGAACAATCAACATATCTCCTTCCTTCAGCGTCTCAGTTCGATCTCTGAACTCCATAATCAAGGTGCCTTTAAAAATCATGAAGAGCTCGTCTTCATCCTCGTGACTATGCCAGACAAATTCACCACTTAGCTTAGCAAGTTTGACCTGCTGCTGGTTCAGTTCACCAATTATCTTAGGTGTCCAGTTTTCCGAGAACAAGTCAAATTTTTCCTTGATGTTTATTCCATTCATTTTTCCAGTGCTCTTAATTCCTCTTCAGAATAATCGGTAGGCTTCCCAAGATATTCGAATTTCTCAACTTCTTCCTTGAACTCAGCTAGTTTGATTCCCACCCGATTATAGGCGGGACCGCCCAACGGAAGATGCACAGGAGGGTTCTCCAGTTTTGTGAGCTCATACATTGCCTTTACCGCTCTTACAGGATCACCTACTTGATTTCCACTCGCGTTTTTAATGCTATTTAAATTCTTTGCTGCACTCTCCTCATAATCACTAATCTTAGACTCGTTGTAGGTCGCAGATCTTCCAGCCCAGTCTGTTCTGAAGGGGCCAGGTTCAACATTGGTTACTTTGATTCCTAAATGTCTTGTCTCAGCTGCAAGCGCCTCCCCTATTCCTTCAAGGGCAAATTTGCTACCATTGTAAATACTGATCCCAGGGAAACCATTCAATCCTGCAATAGAAGTAATATTCAGAATGTTACCAGAACGTTGCTTTCTCATCAATGGTAGCACCAATTTTATCATCCTGATGGCCCCAAATACATTCACATCGAATTGTCTTTCTATTTCCTCATCTGAGGTTTCTTCAAGAGCTCCGATCGTTCCGTATCCAGCATTATTTACCAAAACGTCTACCCTTCCATAAACATCGACTATTGTTTTTCCGGCAGCATCGATACTGATTTGATCTTGCACGTCCAAAACAACCCCTCTAATGTGGTCCTTATTTATTGCTTCAAGCTCACTCACCTGTTCCTGTTTCCTTACAGTGCCAATTACCAATTCTCCATTTTCGGCGACCACTTTTGCCAACTCTCTACCAAAACCTGTTGAGCATCCTGTTATTAACCAAATTCGTTTCTCCATATTTCTTTTTTTAGCGAACATAGAACATATCGTAAATGTTCGGTTCAAAGTATTAAATTAGCAATACATAAACATTTTACTTGTTTTTTCAACCTGTGGCAAGTTAACCGGCACTACAAAAAAAGAATTACCAATGAAAAAATTAGCTTATTTAATAGCATTTGTTTGCACGCTAACAGCAAATGCCCAGATGCCTATTACCAGTATTCCCTTTGAATTATATGGAGACCATATCATCATCCAGGTAAGTATCGATGATTCAGAACCCCTGGATTTTATCTTTGATACAGGATCGGGTCTTACTGTACTTGACTTAGATGTTGCCGAAAGAATGAAGCTCAATAAGAAGCAAGTCGCTTTCAATCAGACGAAATCCGTTTGGCATTTAATTAAGCACAATACTCTCGCCATTAATCATTTTGAAATGGAGAAAAACATTAAGGTTTACACAACAGATCTTAATCACCTGGAAATTAGCTTGGGTCATGATATTGACGGTATTCTGGGATATGATCTCTTATTCCACCACTCTGTTCATATTAACTATGACGACAGAACTATGAATATTTACGATCATGGGAAAGTGCCTAAAACGGGTGATGCAATTCCTTTTGATTTAAATATTTCAATTCCTGTAATTAAGGGGAGTGTTGTATTGAACAACAATGAGGCACATGACGGAACTTTCTACGTAATGACCGGAGCCGGCACTACGCTTGATTTTAATTCACCTTACGCAGAGAAGTATGATGTAGTTAATAAAACCGGAAAACACTATTCCTATCACGTAATGGGTATTTCGGAAGAGGAAAGTCTACATTATGAAGGCCATGTTTTATCACTCAGTTTCGGCAAGCAAAAAATCGAAGATTTGCCGATTGGCATAAGTGCTTCCAACACTGGAATACAAGGAGATAAAAAGGTTTCCGGGATTATCGGAAGCAAAATATGGAGGATGTATAACATCACGATTGATGTACCAGACGGAATGCTCTATCTAAACAGAAACAGCAGGTGGGGAGAACAGTTTCACGTCAACTGTAGTGGTATTGAAATTCAAAAAGATCATGACAAAAACAAAGTTTTGATCCATCATGTATTTGAAGATAGTCCAGCCTCTGAAGTGGGTCTTCAAGTTGATGCCGAACTTATCAAAGTGAATGGAATGACAATGAGTGAGATTAGCATGGCTGACGTTAAGAAATTGCTTCGTCAGGATGGAGAGACGGCTGAGCTCATTGTGCTCCAGGATGGTACGGAAAAATCTTACACATTAAAACTTCGATCTCTAATAAAGTAATTGCAGGTTCTATTTCTTTGCGTCACGAATGAGCAAAGAACTTAGAATCATCTTTTTAGGAACGCCAGATTTTGCAGCCGAAAGTTTGAGGAGGCTTGTAGAATCTGGCGTTTGTATTGTTGCCGTGGTCACTGCTCCGGATAAACCACAGGGGCGTGGTAAAAAGTTGGGTTCCTCAGCTGTAAAGCAGTATGCACAAGAAGCAAAGCTTCCTCTCTTACAACCTCCCAATCTAAAATCTCAGGATTTTTTAGATGAACTAGCATCCTATCAGGCAGATTTACAGATCGTTGTAGCATTCAGAATGCTCCCAGAGGTGGTATGGAGTATGCCCAGACTTGGCACATTTAACCTTCATGCCTCATTGCTGCCACAATACCGAGGCGCCGCCCCAATTAACTGGGCAATCATCAACGGTGAAAGAGAAACGGGAGTTACCACTTTTTTCCTCAAGCATGAGATCGACACAGGAGAAATAATTTTTCAGGAAAAGGAACCAATTAAGGACAATGATACGGTTGGCACTTTGTATGAACGATTAATGAAACGTGGTGCTGATCTTGTAGTGAAAACAGTCAAGGCCATCGAAGGAGGTGATTACCCTCAAATTCCACAAGTAAGTATAGTCAATGGTCAACTACGAAGTGCCCCTAAGATTTTCAAGGAAGATTGCAGAATTGACTGGGATCAATCCGGCAAAAACATAAGTAATTTCATTAGAGGACTCTCTCCCTATCCTGCTGCATGGACAATGCTCCATGGCAAGGTGCTAAAGATTTTCGTGGTGGTTGATTCACTCGAAGATATTTCGAAGAGTGTGGGCGAATTCGAATCGGATGACAAAACATATCTTCGGATCAAAGCAAGAGACAAGTCCCTTGACATCATTGAACTTCAGTTGGAAGGGAAGAAAAAAATGAACGTCGAGGAATTTTTAAGAGGCTATCAATTCAACAAACAATTAGGATGAAGATATCAATGATCGCCGCAATGGGGAGCAATCGTGTAATTGGTAAGGACAACGATATTCCCTGGCATCTTCCTGACGATTTCAGGTACTTCAAAGAAACAACTGAAAAGCATCATGTAATTATGGGGAGGAAAAACTGGGAATCGTTGCCACCAAAGTTTCAACCCCTACCCAATCGTCCCAACCTCGTAGTTACTCGACAGCTTGATTATGTTGCGGATGGTGCCTCTATCTTTCAATCACTCCAGCAGGCATTGTCCTTTGCCGAAGAAGCAAATGAAAATGAAGCCTTTATCATCGGTGGCGGTGAGATTTACCGCGAGGGTCTTTCGTTTGCTGATAAGATTTATTTGACCGAAATTAATGGAGGATTTGAAGGTCAAACAACCTTTCCCGAATTCGATACCAAAGAATGGGTAGAGATTTCAAGAGAACATCATAAAGCTGATGATCGACACGAATACTCATTCGACTTTGTAGTCTACTTTAAACGATAAAACAATGGACTTATACTCTCATAAAAGAACACTAAGCATCATCCACATCTGTTATGGTGCGCTCTATACAGTCATCTTCTTGCTAATAGCAGGACTTTTCACGGCCTTCTTCCCTTTTATTGAAACTGCAATTATTGAAGAAGAAGGAAGAGATGCTGTTTGGCTACTTCCACTCGTTGGAACAGTCCTTAAAACCATCCTCGTAGTGTTGTTCCTTTTTGCCGCTCTCCCTTCCATTATCGGGGGTATCGCTACACTACAGGGTAAAAAATGGGGAATGGTTTTTTTGATGGTAGCTGGCTGTCTTTCGATCTTTAGCTTTCCCATTGGTACTGCAATTGGTGTGTACACGATTTATGTTTTCATTGAAGACAATAAGAAAAAAGAGGAATGACGAAAGTTTCGGGCAAGGTCATTTGGTTGACCGGAGCATCCTCTGGAATCGGCGAAGCACTAGCAAAGGAACTCTCAAAACATCAAGTCAAGCTTATTCTGTCTGCTAGAAGAGAGGAAGAACTTGAAAGAGTCAAGAAGGAGTGTGAAAACGGTAAGGCTGAGATTGAAATACAGACAATAGATCTGGAGAATCATGCTTCGCTTTCCCAGAAAGTCGCGACTGCTGAAGCACTCTTTGGCCACATTGATATCTTGATAAATAATGCTGGCATCAGTCAACGTGATACCATTATCAATACTTCGTTGGAAGTGGACAAAAGGCTGATGGAAATCAACTACTTCGGTACCATAGCAATTTCCAAATACCTGCTTCCAAAAATGATCGAAAGAGGAAGTGGTCATCATGTAACTATTACCAGCGCCGCTGGTATAATCAATACACCATTTAGATCGTCATATGGTGCGTCAAAGCATGCTTTGCATGGTTTTTATGATGTTTTACGTGCTGAACACTACGCAGACAACATAAAAGTAACTTTGGTTATTCCGGGATACATAAAGACCAACATTTCCTTCAATGCGCTGCTTGGAGACGGTGTGAAGCAAGACAAAATGGACCCTGCTCAGGATAAAGGTATGTCTGCCGATAAATGCGCACGTTTGATCGTAAAAGCCATCCAATCTAACAAGCAGGAGGCTTATATTGCTGGGGCTAAAGAGAAATTAGGGATTTATCTCAAGCGTTTTTGGCCGAAAGCTGCTTCCATAGCTATAAGGAAGCTTAGCGTGAAGTAATACTGAAGATGAGAGGGTTTCTCACACATTTAATTTTTATTGTACTGGTCATCTCTGTGAGTGCACAGAAGAGGTATCGTCTTCCTAGCGGGATTGCAGAAGATAAAGTTGACCAGGAATGGATTATCGTAAAGATAAAGAGTGAGGCAACGGGGTTTGAAAGTTTACCCAACGAAGTTCAACTTCTTCATAATGAGACCCCGAATCAACCTTCAATCCTGGATGGCATTTGCAAAATCAGGGTGAGTAAAGATCAGAGTGTGGTTAAGCTCATTAGTCAACTAATCCAAAATCCCGATGTAATTTATGCTGAGCCGCTCTTGAACTATCAGCTTTTGTACACTCCCTCCGATCCTAGCAATACTGTAAATCAAAATTATTTAGACCAGATCAGTGTATATGATGCGTGGGGCATAACAAGAGGTGATGATGACATAACTATTGGAATAATTGATACGGGAATCGATTTAGATCATGAAGATCTTGCTGGCAGCCTCTGGACAAACGAGGCGGATCCGATTGATGGTGTGGACAACGACAACAATGGTTACGTTGATGACTACTACGGATACGACTTTGCAGACCAGGATGCTGATCCAAATTCCGATTCAAACCCTCATGGCGCAAGAGCTGGTGGTGTTGCCGGAGCTACTACGGACAACTCAATTGGTATATCGGGCATTGGATTCAATACGAAGATCGCAGCACTCAAAGGGTTTACTACCTCTGGCTCTCTCTCCAAAAATCTATTTGAGGCAATCGTATACGCTGCAGACATGGGGATCGATGTGCTAAATCTTTCGTGGGGATCGGTTCGAGCACCGCTCCAATCCGAGCAAGATATTCTTAACTATGCGGTGTTGGAAAAAAATGTGGTTGTAACCGTCTCTGCTGGAAACGATGGTGCCAAAGCAAATCCCGAGGCGTTATTTTATCCCGCCAGCTATGACAATGTTCTTTCCGTTGGGGCAACCGATTCAGATGACAGCAAATGGTCCTCCTCCAGCTACAATTATTTCGTTGACCTGGTAGCCCCCGGAGTTTCAATATACTCTACCGTCAACGACAATGGGTACGGAACTCAGTCAGGTACTTCCTTTGCTTCACCAATGGTGGCGGCCGTTGGCGCCCTTGTCAAAGCTGAATTTCCCGAGTTAAATGCCCAACAAATCATGGAGAGAGTTAGGGTTAGCTCAGATGATATTTACAATGTTGGTACCAATTCCATTTTTGAAGGAAAACTTGGACACGGTCGTCTAAACGCCTTTAACGCTGTCTCGCAATCAGCACTTAAGTCTATTCGAATACAAGATTTTGAAGCTCGCACAACTTATAGCGATCAACTATTCTATGGAGATACTGTCACTATCACAGCAAACTTCACAAATTTTCTATCCACTGTAAATGGTCCGCTTGCCACCATTTCCTCACCCGAAGACAATTTCTCAATTGTTGATGGGTCCCTCTCTCTACCGACAATGGACGAACTTGAAGAAAGTTCGGGTTCCTTCCAGATCATTTTGGATGCCAACCTAGAGCCGGAATCAACCATTTTTTTTAGGTTCGATTTTATGGACGGAGCCTATGCCGATTATCAGTTTCTTCAGGGAGAAACATCACCAAATCATTTCAATTTTGGTACCAACGTAAAAATGACGATAGCAGGAAATGGTAACCTTGGATTTGCGGACGTCTCTTTCTATGAGGGAATTGGAGCCGAATTTCATGGCACAAATGTCCTCGACTATGCCGGACTTATAATTGGAAACTCAGCAATTTCCGTATCAGACAACCTTATATCAAATTATGGGAATCAAAATCGGGAACAGAACTTCAGTCCCATTATCAATTACAAGCTTTTTGGTCACCCCGCAGCTGATCAATTTGGGTATTCAGAGTTTGAGGACGCAGAACACAATCTCATTATCGAACAGTCTTCATACTCCTGGGAGGAGGATGACTTCATCATCCTTAGATACCGAATCAATAACAACTCTGCAGTCCCGATAACTGATTTAAGCGTTGGCTCATTCACTGACTTTGATCTAGTCGACCCACTAAAAAATAAGGCTGAGTATGACATTGCAGGAAGTTATATACTGACAAAGGACGTAGGCGAAACGATTTTCTCTGGAACCAAGATTATAGCAAATGGAACCCTCAGATATTCAGCTCTAGATGTTGACAATCAAAATGGAAATGATTTTGACGTGAACGGTACCTTCTCCGATGCGGAAAAATATGATTTTCTAAGAAACCAACAAATAGTCTCAGCTGGTACATTAGGAGATGGAAATGATGTTGCAATGATTAACGGAGTAACATTGGCTCAAATTGATCCATTTAGAAGTGAGTACTTTAATGTAATAATTGCACTCTCTCCTACAAAATCAGGACTCGAGGCTGAATTTAGCAAGGCAAATGATAGGCTGGCTGAAATCATAGCAAATCCGAGAATTGTTGAAACGGTATTTAGCTGCGGCAATCAGGTAACTCTGGACCCAGACGAAGGTGACACCTATCAGTTTTTTGAGGATGCAGAAGGTCTGGTTCAATTGCATCAAGGTTCTTCCTTCACTACTGGAAGTATCAGCCAAGACTCTTCCTTTTTCATTAGAAATATTGACGGTGCGTATCCTTCTGACATTTTTCAGATTCCAGTAGTCCTTATCGACGAAGTTGCAGATTTCACGATGAGTCCTGACACGCTATACCTTGATCATGATACCAACGTCGTCTCCTTTGCAGATCAAAGTTTTCAGGCACAGACATGGACTTGGGATTTTGACGAAGGAACAATTTCTACTTTGCAAAACCCAACACTCTCTTTCAATCAGGTTGGTGAGTATGATGTCTCCCTTTCTGTAGAAAACGTAACCGGATGCCTCGATACATCTATCAAAAAGTTGATTGTGGCCAACCGGCCCGCGAGTCCAACTTTGAGTGCATTCAATATTTGTCCGGGAGATCTAATTACAATTTCTGACCCCACCGCTGACTATTTGGAGGTGTTTGAGAATTTGGAGAACCAAAACGCAACACACAAGGGAAACAATTTAGAAATTGGGCCCTTCAATAAAAACTCAACCATATACGTAAGCGGAGTCTACAGTCAATTTAGGAGCCTACGAGTCCCGATTGAGGTATTTGTGGAAGAGATGTCCACTGACTTTTCTATTGAGGTTGATACGACCACTGCCACTCATCAAATCGTAGCAAGGATACCCGAAGGCATCACGACATTTGAATGGTTTGTGAATGATCTCTCTGTCGGAAATGAGAGTCAAATTGCCATAAACTCAGCTGACCCCAATGTCACTATTCGATTGGATCAGACCAACGCAAATGGTTGCACTGCAAGTAATGAAAAGACTTTTAGATTTAGTGATTCACCAATCCCCAGCCAGCAAGACATCGTCTTCTGTAAAAACGAAAATGCTGTTGTTAGACCAGAAAACGGTGAAATCTTTGGATTCTATTCTGATTCACAATTGACCAGCTTGATCAAGAAAGGGAAACAATTGAACATCAGCGAGGATATGAAATTTTTCGTTGTTGGCCTTGATGACGGATTGCCCAGTGATCCGCGAGAAGTTAATGTGAGTTTTGAGGAATTTGAACCTCAAATTGGAAGCACTTCAGAAAGAGTCGGTGATAAAAATAAAATCACCTTAAGCGCTCTACCTAACGAAGGAATCAGCGAATTTAGTTGGTACCTGGATGGTGAACTTTTCGACACTTCCCCGAATCCAACGTTTGTGGTGAGTGATGAGGTCTACCAGATAGTTGTCGAGGTGGTAAATCAATTGGGTTGCTCACATCGAGATACTCTTCAGCTTGATCTAACCGTTCCATTAGGGGTTTCAGAATTGCCTGCTTTCAATTTTCACCCAAACCCTTCATCAGGTTATATCATACTTTCCCATTGGAAAGAAATAAATTCAATCTCTGTTTCAGATATTGCCGGACACTATATCTTTGAAATTGGTAAAATAGCTGAAGTCATTAACCTCAACCATCTAAGTCCGGGAGTTTATCTCCTGAAAGCCAATACCGATGACGGCACATTTACCAAGAAGTTGATCGTACGATAGATCTTTCGTTTTATTCCTAACACAACCCAAATGAGAAAGCTACTCGCCATTCTGTGTATTGTATTGTCAAATAATCTCTTTTCCCAAAAAGGTGATTTCTTACTAAAACATCACTTCCCAACCAATCCGAACATTGACAACACCAATTTTGAGATTCTTAGTGATAATAATGGTCTTATCTGCTTAGCCAATCGAGCCGGAGTGTTGACCTATGACGGTGATTCCTGGGATTTCTTTGGGACTCCGTCGGCTGCTTTGTCAATTGACATTGATACAACCAACACCATTTATGTAGGTAGCATTGGCACGTTTGGAAAAATAGACATTCAGGAGAATGCCTTTTTGTACCAGTCATTGATCGAAACCGACACCATCAATGACCTCTTCTTTCAGACCCGGAGCTTTGGAAATTGTGTGTACTTCCTGGGAAATCACAATTTGGGAATCTATAACCAAGTCACAAAAGAAGTCAGCATGCTACAGGATGACTTTGTGAACCTATTCAGAATCGAAGATGAACTTTTCATCAACACCCAGGAAGAGACATTTAAGGTAATTTCAGATTCCCTGATCGAGGTCCAATTGAAAGTCGTGGTTTCCACGGTACACCATCGTGAAAACCGGCCGCCGCTTGTTGTTGATTTTGATGGTGAAGTCTACATCTGGAACAAAAGATTCATAAGCATTGGTCATAACAAGTTGATCTCTGAAAATGGATTTGAGATTGAAGAAGCCAAGTGGATCAACGATTCTCTGATCGCTTGCTCTACCTTTTCGAACGGAGTTCTTTTCCTCAATTACAATGACCTGGACTACTTCGAAGTTACCGATTACAATTCCGGGCTGCCAGACAATGAGATCTATGCCATGCATGCAGATAACCGTGGCGAAGTCTGGATCGCACACCCTTTTGGCTTGACTAGTGTATCACCTCTTTTTCCAGCTTTTAGCTACTCAAATTTTCCCGGCCTTAAAGGCAATTTGACAGGGGTGTTTCAAAAAAAGGACAACCTATGGGTCTCAACAAGCCTTGGTTTATTCCACTTTGACACAGATACAATTTTCAAAAATCAAGTATACTATACTCAAGTTACACGAACCAGAGCTCCCACTCCAGCACCCAAAGTAGAAAGTAAGACCAGCAGCGAAAAAAAAACATCCAAACTCAAAGGTCTTTTTAAGAAAAGAAACAGAACCAACAGTTCTGCTGAAAAAAAGACAGATAGTAAAACCAAAAAATTCTTTTCCAATCTGGTGAAGAGCGTCGAGGACGTTTTTGATCATCCAGACAACACGCAAAGAGTTAGCAGAAAACAAGCAAAAAATACTTCCTATAAAAGAAACGTAAGAAAGGTACCTGTCCGAATCAATCATCACTTTGCAAAAGTTGATGGCACCGACGGAAAGTTTTTTGACTTAATTGAGTACGACCATCACTTGCTACTGATTGGAAATTCAGGAGTTTACGAGATAAAGGATAGGGGTTCAGAATTGGTAATAGCCGAGAATATTCGAACTGCTATCAGTACATCCACAGGGCAGTTGCTAATCAGCACGTATGACTTACACTTGAAATCTTTCACGTTGGAAGGGGATATTTGGATCGAGCAGAACAGCGAGGAGTTGGAAGATATCATTGTGAATATAAAAGAAGACAAAGACGGACATATTTGGCTGGCAGGCTCCTCAAGTTTGTACAACCTTTCACTTTCCGACAGCTCTTTTTCCTTTACCCAAACATACCCCTTGAGCAATCAATATCTGGATGATGTTGATATCATGGAAAGATCAGATACTACCTACTTTATCAATTCTCAGGGATACTTCTACTACGACAAATCCTCTGATCAAATCAAGGAAAATAAGACTTTAATATCCGAAATTGGAGTTGCAGTCTCTTCTATAAGCGAGCCATCCAAAGATCAAGTCTGGGTAAACAACGGCAAGCATTGGTATCTGATTCCTGAAAAAGGAGAGATTAGAAAGTTTGAACACATGAGTCTCTTCAAAGATCTGGTGTCTATCTCAGCAGTTGAAAATTCTGAAGAGTTTTGGCTCCTTACAAGAGATAATCAGCTACTCAAGTACAATCCCAGAAGAAGTAGCAAATTAGCTACCTACGATCTTTTTGTCAAGAAACTCACAAATCAGAAAGGAGTCATCGATAAACGACTCAATTTCTCTCTTTCCTACGACGAGAATTTCTTAACGGTAGAACTGTCCAAACCTGATTTTTTGGGCTTACTTAACTCAGAATTTCAATACAAATTAAATGGTTTGCACACAGAATGGTCGGAATGGTCAAAAAGCAAATCAATCGACTTCAGCTACCTGCCCCCAGGAGCATATTCACTTAGTGTCAGATCCAAGGATGCCTTCGGAAGATTGGAGGAAGTCAACATGCTAGACTTTAAAGTCAAGAGTCCATACTGGCAACGACCATGGTTCTATGCACTACAAATCTTTTTCTTTGGAGCTTTGGTAATTGTTTCATCAAGGTTAAATCAATCCAAAACCCAAAACCAACTTTTAAGCGGAGGTCTATCGGTTCTAACCTTGATCTTGATTATCGAGTTTATTCAGTCTGCAGCAGGAGCTTTCTTGAACGTTCAAAGTACTCCAGTCGTTGACTTTCTAATTGACGTATTTGTGGCCCTCCTAATTTTCCCACTTGAAAAATTCCTACGAGAGTTTTTATCTAAAGGGAAAATAGATGCAAGTATTGCAGACGTGAAGGCACTGAAAAGGAAGAAGCAGCCTTCCTCGAATTAGAAATTTCCAAATAACCAGTTTCCAGGAGCATTTTGATCGTTGCTACGGAAGAATTCTTTGACAGCACTGATCAATTCTCCCCGACTGATTAAATCATCGTGATTGAGGTCTAGCTTCCTAAAGGCTTTGGCGGCAAACCGTACTTCAATACGATATGCGCAGAAGAGATCTATGAACTCGTCTAGGTTTATATAGCCGTCTTTATCAGTATCAAAATTGTCAAATATCTCTCCAGCAAAATCATCTACGTAGGTATTGTAGAGATCAGTGTCTCCATTGATGATCATCATGTCAGCAAATTCAACCAAATGATTCCAATTCGCTATCCCTTGATCATTGTTTACGAAATGATTGAATTTCTTCCATTCGCCAGAAAACTTGATCATAACCTTGTCATACTCAGCAGTTCCCTCCCGCAATCGCCATAACACGCACAAATTTTCTGCTATCGCAAGAAAATCCTGTTCTTCAATCACACCGTTGCGATCAAAATCAAGAATGTAAAAAAACCTTTCTAACTTATTTGTTTGGAATTCCGTCAACATAGCAGGCGATAATATTGAGCAAAAATACTCAATCTTGTTCTTTGAATGCTTTCTTCAATAATTCAATAGCTTGTACAGTCGGATCCACTCTGATGTTTTGCATTCTGTCACTCTATCCGAGTTATTGAGGATACATCTTTTGCTTAGTTGCACAACCAACAGAAAGGACAGAAATAAGACATACTCGAATCAATCGATTCATCCTGATAATAGTAGTTTTGAGGCAACAAAATTAGCGCTTTAAACTAAAGAGGCTCTTCAGCCTGGGAGCAAATACTACATATGTCAGCAAACGCAGAAATCATCACAATAGGAGATGAAATTCTTTACGGTCAGACCCTGGACACAAATTCACATTGGATCAGCGGTGAACTTGATCAGCTTGGGATAAAGGTAATCCGTAAAACTACTGTTCGAGACCTTGAGGAGCATATACTCACCGCCTTCGAGGAGGCCGAAAACAGAGTAGATATAATCCTTATCACCGGTGGCCTTGGCCCAACCAACGATGACCTAACTAAACCAACGCTGGCAAAATACTTTGGAGTTGAAATGGAAATGAATAAGGCTGCGTTGGAAGAAATTACAACACGATATGAACAAGCTGGTTGGGAGCTAAACAAATTGAACAAGAGTCAAGCCATTCAACCAAAGGGTTCCGTCAAAGTCACCAATGAACTTGGTACAGCTCCAGGGATTTGGTTTGAGAAAAATGATACGATTTTCATCTCTATGCCAGGCGTGCCTTTCGAAATGAAGGGAATGATGGAAAAGGAAGTCCTTCCCAAGCTCAAACAGAAGTTCATCACAGAAAAAATCTATCACAAGATTATCAGGACCGGAGGAATTCCTGAATCAAAACTTGCCGAGAAACTGGAGGACTGGGAAAAGAATCTTCCGGACCATATCAAGCTCGCTTACCTCCCAACACTTGCTCAAGTGAAGTTAAGACTAACAGCAAAAGGAACCGACCAAAAACAGCTCGAGAAAGACGTGGCAGACCAACTGGATTTTTGCCTGCCGATTATTGACAAGTACGTATACTCCACAAATAACATTGAGTTAGAAGAGCGAGTAGGTCAGTTACTACGAGAAAGTGGAAAAACCATTTCATGTGCTGAGAGTTGTACAGGTGGATATCTATCCCATTTGATTACTTCTGTTCCTGGAAGTTCAGATTACTTCCAGGGATCCTACGTTGCATACTCATATGACATTAAAGAGAAAGCACTTCAAGTCGACAAAAAAGTCTTGGAAACCCAAGGAGCGGTGAGTGAAGAAGTCGTCATACAAATGGCTGAGAACATTAGAAAAGTGTTTGGGACCACAATTGGTGTTTCTCTCAGCGGAATCGCTGGTCCTGGGGGTGCGACTGAAGATAAGCCAGTTGGCACCGTTTGGATCGCTTACAGCGACGGTATCAAGACAGAAGCCAAAAAATTTATTTTTGCCAAAGATCGAAAACTCAACATCAAATTAAGTGCGATTGTGGCGCTCAATATTGTACGGTCTAATTTGATGGGTGAATAAGTCAAATGCCCACGATATAGCAACATTTCTTTTCACCCAATACTTTTATAACTGCGAAATATTATTTTTATATAGAATCGTTATTCGAAATTATAATCTAATATTTCTCAAAAACCCATACGCACCCCCATTTTCATACCCATTTTACCTATCTTTGCAATAGATCAACAAACGCAAAATATTATGGCAACTGTAGAAATGGTCATGCCCAAAATGGGTGAAAGTGTAATGGAAGGAACGGTCCTTTCTTGGTTGAAGAATGTGGGAGATACCATAGAGGAGGATGAGTCAATACTAGAAGTTGCTACAGATAAAGTTGATACGGAAATTCCTGCTACGCATGGAGGAGTCCTGAAAGAGATTCTAGCCCAGGAAGGAGATGTAATTGAAGTTGGCAAAACGATAGCGGTCATTGAAGTTGATGGCGAAACTCCTGACGCATCTAGTGAATCCGCACCACCCGAAGTACACCAAGATCCTGTGATAAAGGCAGAGGAGATCTTAGAAACTGCGATCGCTACTACCTCCTCCAATGGAAATGGAGTACCGAGAACATCTGATTCTGGTAAATTCTACTCTCCGCTGGTACGCAGCATTGCAAAAGAAGAGAACATTTCTGTAGGAGAGCTTGACTCCCTTATCGGTTCGGGCAAAGAAGGGCGGGTGACGAAAAATGACATTTTATCATACGTTAAGACTAGAAAGTCAGGCGGTGGCATTACTGCGCCAGCTATTCAGGCTCAGCCAGCTGTTCACCAACCCGCTCCTGTAGCTGTTAGTGGCGAGGATGAAATCATCGAAATGGACAGAATGCGCAAAATGATTGCAGAGCGCATGGTGGCTTCGAAGCACATTTCTCCCCATGTCACCTCGTTTGTTGAGGCTGATGTTAGCAAAGTGGTAGCGTGGAGAAATAAAATCAAAGAGTCCTTTAAAGCACGGGAAGGTGAAAGTTTAACCTTTACCCCTATTCTGATTGAGGCCATTGTAAAAGCTATCAAAGACTTTCCAATGATCAATATTCAGGTCAATGGCGATACTATTGTTAAAAAGGCAGCAATAAATGTTGGAATGGCAACGGCGTTGCCATCAGGAAACTTAATCGTCCCTGTCATTCACAACGCGGATCAACTCAGTCTGCTTGGTATTACCAAAAAAGTGAACGATCTAGCTAGAAGAGCTCGAGAAAATAAGCTGAAACCAGATGAACTTCAAGGCGGCACTTACACGGTTTCGAATGTTGGTTCCTTTGGGAATGTGATGGGTACTCCTATAATTATGCAACCACAAGTGGCGATAATGGCTTTGGGAGCAATACAGAAAAAGCCATCTGTAGTCGAAACACCAGAGGGCGATTTGATCGGAATCAGAAGCAAGATGTTCCTTTCCCATAGTTATGATCATCGAGTAGTGGACGGAGCATTGGGGGGCATGTTTGTTCGAAGAGTTGCTGATTATCTCGAAGGTTTCGATTTAGAAAGGACGGTATAAATTGATTAATGGGACACTCCCATCACAATCACGACCATTCAGAGGGTAATATTAAAGTTGCCTTTTTCCTCAATCTTCTTTTTTCAATCATAGAAATTATTGGTGGACTCCTAACCAATAGTGTTGCCATCATTTCCGATGCAGTTCATGACCTGGGTGACAGCTTCACCCTTGGCCTCTCCTGGTATTTTTCGAAAGCATCCAAAAAACAAAAGGACGCCAAATTTTCATACGGATACAAGCGTCTATCGGTAATCGGGGCACTCATTAGTTCGATCGTTCTGGTTGTAGGGTCTGCATTTGTCGTTTTGGAGGCTGTTCCACGACTATTACATCCCATAAAGCCAGACACGGGAGGTATGATTATCCTGGCTATTGTAGGTGTTGCTGTCAATGGTCTAGCCGCCTACCGATTAAGTAGAGGGCATTCCATAAACGAAAAAGCCGTATTTACCCATCTATTGGAAGATGTGCTTGGCTGGATCGCGACATTACTTGGCGCACTTGTGATGCACTTTTTCGACTTACCAATTGTCGACCCAATACTATCCGTCCTAATTTCAGCTTTTATTCTCTACAACGTTTACAAGAACCTCAAGGAGAGTTTCCAAATAATTCTTCAAGCAACTCCGTCAAATATCGACATACAAAAGATACATTCGGAGATTGCTACTATTAGGGGGATAAAAGGCTTTCACGATTGTCACACATGGACAATGGATGGAAATTACAACATACTATCCATCCATCTCGTGGTCGCCAGTGACCTATCTCTGCGAGACCTGGAGCAAATTAAGGCTGATACCAAAGGAAGACTTACCAATTTAGGAATCGATCACACGACAATTGAGTTTGAAACCGAAGATGAAGTATGCGAGCCATGTTAAATTCGCACCTATATGCGCCTAAGATTCATCATAGCTTCGCTTCCTGTATTTATCACTCTATCTGCTGAATCTCAAAGCAAAGTCCTGACAAGGGAACTTCAAGTCGAGAATGATAATGATGCATACACACTCAATTGGTCTAGAGACCAGTACTACAGTCAAGGAGTGGCGCTCAAGTATAGAATTCTGACCGACTCTTCCAAATGGAAAAAATCAATGGAAAAAGTGATAAAGGCATTCGTGCTTAATCATCGATTTTATACAGCCAAACATCTTTTTTGGGCAGATTCTGCAGACATGGACCGGCCCTACGCAGGCCAAATAAGTTTATCCGCTACCAGGGAATATTACTTAAAAAATAATTCTTATGTCTATGCTGAATTAGAGTTGGGATGGATGGGTCCCGCACTACGCATGGGAAATTTACAACGGAATTGGCATAAGGCATTTGGTATGCAAGAACCACTTGGATGGCAATATCAAGTGAACAACTCCCCTATCATCAACATCTACGGAAAGTATGCAAAGGTTCTTTGGCAGGGCACTGATGTAGATCTTTCTGCTCAGTCCAATCTCGCTTTAGGAAGTGCGTTTAGTCACGGAAGACAAGAATTATTCGTCCGAATAGGAAATTTTAAACCCATTAATCAATCCACACTTTTTAACGCAAGACTGGGTCAGGTAAATGACGGAGCTAAGCTTCATGAAGCTTACTTTTTTATAAGCCCCGGCATTGAATATGTAGCATATAACAGCACTATCGAAGGTGGCGTTATTGGTGAAGAGTCCATTTTCACAAAAGAATCCGAAGAATGGATCTACCAAACCAGAGCAGGTTTTTTACTTAGCTGGACGAAATTTGATCTTGCCTTCTTTTATTACAGAAGGACGAAAGAAACCTCCGAATCAACCTTCCATAAGTACGTTGGAATACGGATGGGTCACAGATTCTGATCAAGGTTCGGTTCAGCCAATCATAAACTACATACACCACTCCAAACAAAAATGACTTTAACAAGCTGCAGTCATTGGTATATTTGACTATTTACAGTCCATATCTAGATTTTTCGAGAGGCTTGACTTACGACAAAAACAACCTATAATGTTCAAAAATACACTATCTCTTACCCTTCTTTCATGTCTCCTTTTTGCGTGTAATCCAGGGTCACAAAAAAGCGAAGCAGAAACTGATTTCGAAATCGCTTTCGAAAAATTTGAATTGAACAATGGGTTAGATATGGTTTTACACATAGACCGTTCAGACCCCGTAGTGGCTGTGGCACTGACTGCACACGTAGGTTCAGCTCGTGAAAAGACTGGAAGGACTGGTTTTGCACACTTGTTTGAGCACCTGCTCTTTCTCGAATCGGAGAATCTCGGCAAGGGTGGACTTGACAAAATGAGTGCTCGAATTGGGGGTTCAGGAGCAAACGGATCAACATCACGTGATCGAACAAATTACTTCCAAACGGTGCCAAAAGATGCTCTTGAAAAAATGATCTGGGCGGAAGCAGACAAGCTGGGTTGGTTCATCAATACAGTTACAGATCCGGTTCTTGCAAAAGAAAAACAGGTCGTTAAAAATGAAAAAAGACAAGGAGTAGATAACCAACCGTACGGTCATACAAACTATGTGATTGATAAAGCTCTGTATCCTCAAGATCATCCATACAATTGGCAGGTAATTGGATCTCTCGAAGATTTGCAAAATGCAACACTTGATGACGTTAGAGAATTTTTCAAACGTTGGTATGTTCCAAATAATACTACGCTCGTTATATCCGGAGATTTTGATGTGAATCAGGCGAAAGAGTGGGTAGAAAAATATTTCAATGAAATTCCTTCAAGTGAAGAAATCAGCCGCCTGACAAAGCGGGCAGGCAGCGTGAGCGAAACTGTCAAATTCTACCATGAAGACAATTTCGCCAGGCTACCAGAACTGACGTTGGCATGGCCCACGGTCGAACTCTATCATCCGGATTCCTATCCTCTAACAGTTCTGACCAACTACCTCTCCAGAGGAAAGTCAGGTCCTCTTTATCAGGTCCTGGTAGAAAACGAACAGCTGACCTCAAATGTCCGCATGTTTAACAGGACTTCAGAATTGGCAGGACAGATGCATCTTTCTGTTCGGGCATTTGCGGAAAAAGACCTGGATGATGTGCTCGTGGCGATTCAAGATGCATTCACAAAATTTGAGCAAGAAGGGATTGCTGAAAACGATCTCAATCGAATAAAAGCGGGACAAGAAACTCAGTTTTACAATGGACTGGCAAGTGTGATTGGCAAAGGATTTCAATTGGCTCAATACAATATTTTCGCCAACGACCCTGGTTTTATCAATGAAGACATTAAAAACATTTTACAGGTATCTGCTTTAGACGTGATGCGGGTATATGAAACCTATCTCAAGGATAAAAATTTCATCGCCACGAGCTTCGTTCCAAAAGGCAGAATTGAACTGGCACTAGAAGGTTCAGCAAAGGCTGAGGTAGTAGAAGAAACCATAACGCTAGGAGCAGAAGAAACATTCGACGCATCCATTGCGGCTACTTACGAGCCAACTCCAAGCACTTTTGATAGAAGTGAAGAACCTGAATATGGTGATTCGTCCGAGGTCACTGTACCTACCATTTGGGAAGATCACCTTCCCAACGGTCTGCGTGTGTACGGCATTGAAAACACAGAGGTTCCCCTGGTACAATTCAACATCACAATTGATGGCGGGCAGCTGCTTGAAAGCATCGACAAAGTTGGAGTTTCGAACGTGTTGGCAAACATGATGACGAAGGGCACAAAAAATAAGACTCCAAAGGAGTTGGAAGAAGCAATTCAACAACTGGGAGCAAGAATCAATGTTTTCGCTCAGAAGGAAAACATCACGATAACAGGTAACACCCTCGCTAAAAACTACGAAAAGACAATCGATCTATTGGAAGAGATACTGTTAGAGCCCCGCTGGGATGAAAACGAGTTGACGTTGGTAATTCAGCAAGTTCAGAGTCAAATCCAGCAACAGGAGGCAAATCCAAATTCAGTTGCTCAAAACGCGTACAATCGTTTGATCTATGGAGAAGAAAACATCAAATCCAGAAATATTCTGGGTTCCCTTGAATCTATCGGCACCATTACCATTGATGACCTCAAGGCATATTACGAAAACTACATCTCACCTTCTGTTGCAAGGATGCATGTTGTTGGCGCAAAGAGTCGGGCATCAGTTGTAAGTTCTTTGAAAGGTATTGAGTCTGATTGGAAAATGAAGGAGGTAGCGATTCCAAAGATGCCAATACCAAATGCACCTGAAAAATCAACAGTCTATTTTTATGATGTACCTAATGCAAAACAATCTGTCCTTCGAATCGGGTATCCTGCACTTGCGGTAACCGATGAGGATTACTATGAAGCAACCGTAGC
Organism: Cyclobacteriaceae bacterium; assembly: GCA_039961455.1. Lineage (GTDB taxonomy): Bacteria > Bacteroidota > Bacteroidia > Cytophagales > Cyclobacteriaceae > Ekhidna. The sequence continues at coordinate 72,507 of JBDVJN010000090.1, forward strand.
AAATTACATCCTAGGCGGAGGCGGCTTTGCCTCGCAGCTAACCCAGCAGCTTAGAGAAGGAAAGGGCTACACATACGGGATAGGGTCAAATTTTGCTGGATCAAAAGACCGTGGTCCCTTTACGATTTTTAGTGGGGTGCGGAGCAATGTGACACTTGAGTCAACTCAACTAATCAAAGAAATCCTGGAGAACTACGGGCCAAATTATACCGAAAAGGATCTGGAGACAACGAAGGGATTTTTAATCAAGAGCAATGCACGAGCTTTCGAGACAGCGAATGCCAAATTACGGATGCTACAAAATATCAGCTCGTATGGCTGGAAGTACGACTATGTGAAAGAAAGAGAAAAGACAGTAAAAGCTATGACCATCGATCGAGTGAAGGAGTTGTCTCAAACGTATTTGGATGCAAACAAAATGATTTGGTTAGTGACTGGTGATGCGAAAACACAGTTTGATCGAATGAAGACCCTGGGGTTTGGTGATCCAATTTTGATCAATGACATGACTCCTCCAGAGAGGTAGACATAGATTTTTCACAAAAACTTAACTTTTCTAAATAGCAATTTCATTTGTCGCACCGTACTTAGGTGGATGAATTTTAAAATAGCAATACTCATTTCCCTTTTAGGTCTCCTATCAAAAGTCTTTCGAACTAAATACTGGTTGGGAACCAAAACCAGGCTTTGACCAAATTCAAAATTATTTACCCGATGTTGTAAGAAATTCTTACTTCCTTCTACTAGTTTGTGTAGATCGATTAAGATGAAGGAAAGCGAACAGCAAAAGATTTTCAAATCCTGGCTGGATCAACACAAAGGTTTACTGTTTAAGGTCTTGCGTGCCTACGCGTTTACGCAGGAAGATCGGGAAGATCTGTTTCAGGAAATTGCTGCACAGGTTTGGAGATCTATTCCAAATTTCAGAGAAGAATCTGCGGTCACCACATGGCTGTACAGAATTGCTTTGAACATCGCCATCAGCTGGAACACTAAAGAGCGAAAGAAGATCGAGCCACATTCGATTGAGGGAATGGAACATCTCATTTCTGAAAAGGAGACCACTTTAGACGAGCGACTAGCGTGGCTGTATGATCAAATTAAGGATATGAATGAGGTTGATAAGTCACTGACGTTGTTGCTACTCGATGGATTTAGCTATAAGGAAATGTCCGATATGCTAGGAATCACCGAGAGCCACATCGGGGTTAAAATTCACCGAATAAAGAAAGAGCTAATTAAGAAATCAGAAAAATACGAGTACGATGGAGTTTGAGGAAATGCAGAAAGTGTGGAATAAGCAAAGTAATGAAATACTGTATGTAATTAATGAAGATGCATTGCACAGGCGCGTAAAAGCCAAGAAGAAGAAAGCCAACCGAATAGTCGACATCACTGAAAAAGGCTTGATGATCGTGAATACGATAACAGCGGGAATTTTAGTAGCCGATGCAATCATAGACAAAGAAGGCTTTTGGGATTATGGAGGTGCATTAGCAATGCTGTTTACGGTTGGCTATTTGCTGGTTATCAGAAGAAAAAGGCAAAAATCCGAAAACAAGTTTGACAGATCCATGCTAGGAGAATTGGATCACGCAATCTCAAGTACTCAATCCACGATTAGTATTGCTTCCACAATGATCTGGTGGTATTTCACTCCAATAGCAGTTTTTACCATTTCAAAGATGATTTTCAAAGGAGCGTCAGTCGAAAGTTGGTTGCTTATCTCAGGAGCCTTTGTTCTTGCCTACTTCTTGGTCAATTGGGAAAAAAGTCATTGCCACGAACCTCGAAAAAGGCATCTGGAATCATTGAGACAGAAGTTGATGGACTAGAGTTTTCGCCACAAAGATCTGAATTTTGCAGAACATACTTCCTTGCTATATTGTGACCAAATTAATCAAGATCACAAATGAACATTACTGATAAACTAAAAGAACTAGGATACGATTACGAACCTGCGGCATTGAAGGTATTCGATTTCCATCAAGCCGTTAGAACCGGAAATCTGATTTTTACCTCCGGGCAAGTTTCAGGGTTAGGTGATGTGGCTATCAAAGGGAAAGTGGGCAAGGACCTTGATCTCGAGGCTGCCTATAAAGCAGCAGAGTTATGCGCATACAGATGCCTGATGGCGGTGGGTGCCATTGCAGATGTCAATGACATTGTTAGGGTGGTCAAAGTGCTAGGTATGGTTAACGTTGCCGAAGGCTTTGATAATACCTCTGGGGTCATTAACGGGGCTACTCATTTCCTGAATAAAATCTTCGATGGAAATCACGCCAGATCTGCAGTAGGAATGGTTATCCCTGCCAATTGGGCCGTAGAAATTGAAATGGTTTTCGAGATGAAAAGCTGAGCAGGCTAAACGCCACGTTGTACCACAAAAACCGCGGCTTATCACATCGAGAACTTTTTTACTACCGTTTTTACTCACCTTTGGTACGGAATCAAATCGAACCATTGATGTTTAAAACCCTGATAAAAGATCGCTTCCTCGTAACGATTGTTTCGGTACTGTTTTGTACAGCGCTACATTCACAGCCTTCCAACGATACCAAGTTGCTGGAAGAGCTAATAGGCTCATTAAACGAGGGTGTTAATACAAGAGACTACGCAAAGGTCCTCGATGTTTTTGCCCATCCATCCGCTCTGATTTATTCAGTCCACAACGGTGTTTTCGCTGGTACATATGCTTCAGAAAGCAATACGGCCCAAGGACTAGCGGATTTCATACAAACCACAGACAAAGAGGTCAGGCAAAATTTCGAAAACATTAGAGTCTCAATTGTCTCTCCAGGAAGAGCGGTGGTTACCACTCATTACAGTGTACTTCTCGATGGAGAAAACTCTCATCAAGGAGATGAATACTATTCAGCCATCAAAACAAAAAGTGGTTGGAAGTTTATCTCGCTGATGTTTACTTTAGAGACATTCTAAGTCAAAATAAAGAAACTCAGTCAGCAATAACATGAAAAATTTTTACTTAGTCCTTACAGTTGTAGGATTTATCGCTCCCAACATTTTCGTAGCAATTGAGTCTTTTGAAACTGGGAACATTCTACTCTGGCTAAATCCCACCGCCACCATGGCCGGTATGTTTGTCAACAATATATCAACGACTTTTATAATTGATTTATTGGTGGTAGTATTTGTGTTTTTCTTTTGGACAGCGAATGAAGCCAAAAAACTTCAAATAAAGAGATTATGGCTAATCTGGCTACTGACAATGCTGTTTGGTTTGGCAGGTACGTTTCCTTTGTTCCTCTATTTGCGAGAAACAAAAATGCAAACGGCTTAATCAAAGTCCTAGGGGTCAGGTCAAGGAGCATCTTCCTTTTGTATGCTCAATTTTGGACAATAAAATAGTCAAGAAGACGAACTATCTAATCTCTAAATCTCCGCTCATTCTTGCCTGAATACCTTGAAGTTTCTTGAGTTGATTCACCTGATTCAAGATCGGATCAATAGGTGTACTAAATATCTTCGCTTCAACGGTCGTTGACATGCGATCGAAAAATTCTTCGAGAAATGGCTTTTGCTCTGGATAATAAGCAAGCCGGTAGTCTCCCTCAATCCCGGCCATATCAACTGCCATCCGCACTGCATCGTCGAAGCTTCCTAGCCTATCCACTAGTCCATTCTCGACAGCCTGCTCACCACTCCAGACTCTTCCCTCGGCAATTTCCTTCACATCATCTTGAGACATGCCTCTGCTCTCAGCGACCTTTTTGGTAAACGTCTCATATCCCTCCTCCACGGTTCCCTGGATTATTTGACGTTCGTACGAATTCAATTTTCTTGTCACAGTGTAGATATCTGAATATTCACCAGTTTTTACTACATCGTGCGTTATTCCAACCTTATTTTCCAGGAAATCTGTGAAGTTCAGCCAAAGCCCAAATATGCCTATCGAACCAGTGATCGTATTTGGCTGTGCAATAATTGTATCAGCAGCCATGGCGATGTAATATCCTCCTGATGCTGCTGCATTCGCCATTGAAGCAATGATTGGTTTCTTTCCTTTCGTCAGCATTAACTCTCTCCAGATCATGTCTGAGGCAGTCATGCTTCCTCCTCCTGAATTCACACGTATGACGATCGCTTTTATAGCGCTATTCTCTCGTGCCTTTCTAATTTCGTTGGCGAAGGTCTCTCCCACTATTCCTTCATTGCCCCCCATCACAATATCTCCCTGGGCGACAATTATGGCAACTCTATTGCTCGAATACGCCAACTCCGACTCAATTGCCTGGCCATAGTCCTTAATGTCAATGAAGGGTATTTTCCCATCCGCAGCCAAACCCATTCGATCCTTCATCACTGATTTCAATTCGTCTTCGTATCCGACTTTGTGTATAAGACCAAGATCTTTGGCGTCGCGCGGCAATCGCACCTTCATCAAATTGGAAATCTCGTTCAGTTCTCCAATAGTTTTTCCTGTACTTTCTGAAACATTCTTCAAATAGGTGTCATACATGGAGAGCAGAAGTGAGCTGTATTGTAAGCGGTTCTCTCCACTCATGTCCTTTCGTACGTACGGCTCTACATAGCTCTTGAAAGCTCCTACTCTAAAAACTTCCGGTTCAATATCTAACTTTTCAAAGAGACCTTTATAAAAAGTGACATTTGCACTTAATCCATTGAATTCGATCGCTCCTGTAGGATTCACAAAAACGCTGTCAGCGACAGAAGCCACATAGTAGTCAGACTCGCTCAGGTATTCTCCATAAGCATACACAAATTTTCCCGACTCTTTAAAATCCAAAATGGCGTCTCTAATTTCCTGAAGACTAGCATATCCAGCTGCTAAGTAAAGCGGCTCAATGTACAATCCTTTTATCCTGCTATCTGTTTTTGCTTTTTTGATAGCGGCAACAATGTCAAGAAGACTATGCTGGATTGGCCCATTACTTATCGCTTCCAAAAAAGGATCTTCCACCGCCTTGTCGGCAAGCATTCCACTCATATTGAAATAGAGCACGGAACCTTCCTTTACCTTAATTACGTCGTCCGTGGATGCCGCGGTTATGATCGCAAAGAACATAAAGATCCCAACGATGGAAAACAGAAGTAGTCCAACAAGAGTGGCTAATAAGTTTCTTAAAAAGGCCATGTATTCAGAGGGATTTCTTGGTTTCGAGTAAATTGAATGCAAATTTAAGACGAGGTTCACAAACTATTGATTACCAATTTATATGAACGGGATTTACCTGCTTCTCGGCAGCAATTTAGGGGATCGATTGGAGAAGTTGAGAACCGCATCAAAATCTCTGGAAGAGAGGCAAATCAAGATTCTCAACGAATCGTCGGTTTACGAAACAGAACCTTGGGGTGTTAGCGATCAACCATGGTTTTTGAATGTGGTGCTTCAAATTGAAACTGCTCTACAAGAAAGCAAGCTGCTTGAAACCTGCTTGAAGGTAGAAGAGGATATGGGAAGATCCAGAATTGAAAAATGGGGAGCCAGACTGATCGACATCGATATCTTGTACTACAATGACATCGTGCTAGACACCAATAGTTTACAGCTACCACATCCTGAAATCGCTAACAGGAAATTTACGTTGCTGCCACTGTGTGAGTTGATTCCCAATCAACCCCACCCCATCTCAAAGCTGTCACAGGTAGAGATGCTAACAAAATGCAAGGATGAACTAGATTGCAGGCAAACTGAACTTCATCTCTAATCCCAAATGTCTCTTCTCGAAGCATCCATTTTGATCGCAGCAGGCCTGTTCGCCGGATTCATCAATACTGTTGCAGGAGGCGGGTCTCTTCTAACTATGCCGCTACTAATCTTTATGGGTTTACCATCTGCAGAAGCCAACGCATCTAATCGAGTAGCAATTTTTCTTCAAAATGTTTTCTCAGTGGTCGGCTTCAAAAGCAAGGGTGTCTCCGCCTTTCCATTTGCTCTATGGCTTGCTATTTCCGCCTCGGCAGGAGCTTTCCTAGGCTCAAGAATCGCGGTAGACATTGAGGATCTGATCTTCAATCGAATCCTAGCAGTGGTGATGTTGGTAGTGATTGGTCTGATCGTTTTCAAACCCAAAATCAAAGAGCAAGTAGATGAAATGATGAGCATGAAAAAGACCTGGGTTAGTATAGTCGTTTTCTTTTTCATTGGGATATACGGTGGCTTTATTCAGGCTGGTGTTGGATTTTTAGTTATCGCTGCGCTTACAGGAGCGCACGGGTTCAACATGGCCAAAACCAACAGTATTAAAGTATTCATCATAATGTGCTACACGGTTATTGCCTTGGTCATCTTTTGGATGGAAGGGAAGATTAAGTGGGAGTACGGACTAGTTCTTGCAATCGGTAACTCTGCAGGAGCCTGGGTAGCCAGTCGGTGGTCTGTTGGAAAAAGTGATCAACTGATCAAGAAAATTCTCGTTGTGATGGTCGTTGGCTTGTCAATTAAACTTTGGTTTTTCTAAATTTCAAATGTGGGTGTAGTTATTAAGCAAAGTTTTTGGGGAACCTTCATCGCTTACTTCGGAGTAATGATCGGGTACGTCAACACGCTGTACCTACGACCCGAATTTTTCTCTCTCGATGAAATAGGGCTCTTCACGTTGGTGACTGCCAATGCAATGATGATATCGCCGCTTTGCACCATTGGGATGAATGGAGCATACATTAAGTATTACCCACTATTCAAGGACTCAAAGAAGTTATCCAGCCAGTTTTTCACCTTTCAGTTTACACTGATTCTTGCTGCCAATATTGTGATCCTCACTTTTGCGTACTTAAACAAAGACTGGATTATCAGCATGTTTTCGAAGGGTTCGTCTGCATACGTTGGTTACCTCACCATAACCGCTATCATCGTCGTCGTTAATAGCTTATTTGACCAGTTCTATGTGTACAGCGCTGCCAGACTAAAAGTCATATTTCCTGCGTTTCTTCGGGAGGTCTTCCTAAGAGTTGGAGCTATTCTACTAGTGCTGGGGTATGCCGGTGGATACTTCGAATTTGAGTGGGCAATTAAGGGGCTAGCAATAAACTACACGTTAGTCCTACTATTACTTTTTGTCCATCTCCTCTTTTTTCAAAAGTTGAAATTCAATCTTTCCTTCTCTCTCATTAACAAAGAATGGAGGAGGAAAATTTTCAGTTTCTCCATTTACTCCATGGCTATGGCTGTCACATTCGCAATTCTTAACAATGTTAGCTACAATCAGGTCTCCAGCATTATGGGTGACGCCTATAATGGAATATTGGTTACTTGTTTTTTCATTGGTGTTATAGTAGAAATGCCAAGAAGGAACATGGCGCAAGTCGTTTCACCTCTACTGTCTGATACAATGGCCAATGACGATATGAAGGAGACTGAATCTCTCTACAAGAAGAGCTCCATTACCATGTCAGTCATAGGGTTTCTTCTTTTCATTGGGATAATGACAAATTTGAACGATCTGTTTTCTTTCATTCCACAAGGAGAAGAGTTCTCAAAAGGATTTGGCGTCGTTCTGGCAGTTTGCAGTGCAAAAGCAGTTTTAATGCTCTCCAGCTTCGCTGGCGAAATAATCAACTATTCAAAATTTTATAAATACAATCTGGTTTTTCAGGTATTAGCGGCTGGTTTCTTGATTGTCATTAACTATTTACTAATACCCATTTATGGCCTAAATGGAGTAGCAATAGCCTATTTTGCAACAACTCTCCTACATTCGATAGCTAAAAACCTATTCGTATACGTCCACTTCCGTATTCATCCATTCATGCGATCTCACGTTCGGTTATTTGTCGTCAGTGCCTTTGTCCTGGTTGGATTTTACTTCTTTAGCACTTCTCTCAACCCATTTTTTACAATCATAATTAGATCTGTGTTGACCACCTTGGTCTTCGTGTTTCTGGTATATAAGTTGAAGATCTCAAACGATATAAATCGCTTAGCTGACTCAGTAATTAACAGATTCAAGGCAACATAGTAGACCTTAAAATGATGCATTGGACGTTTGCGGTGTTCTTTTCTCATCGTTTAAATGTAGATTTGAATTTCAGTCATTGGTCTAAATTCTACATTGAAGCATACCATTCATTGAAAATCGAAAAGTCCTAAATACACTTGATGAAAAAAATATCATTCCAGGCATTATTGCCACATTTGGTAGCCCTTTCTGTTTTCTTAGTCGTCACGCTCATTTTCTTTTATCCAATGATCCTTGACGGAAAAGTCATGACCCAACATGATATGGTTCAGGGAATCTCATCGGGGCAAGAGGTTAGGGATTTTCGGGCAGAAACTGGAAAGGAAGCGCTCTGGACTAACTCAATGTTTGGCGGAATGCCGGCCTACCTGATAAATGTCTATTGGAATGGCGATTTGAGCGGTCATCTGCACAACCTGTTATCGCTTTATCTTCCATCTCCTGCACGATATGCATTTCTTGGAATGATTTGTTTTTATCTTTTGCTATTAACCTTCAAAGTCAATCCATTCGTTGCGATCGCTGGAGCGATCGCTTACGGAATCAATTCATTTACGATGGTTAGTATTGAGGCCGGACATATTTGGAAAGTTTCAGCAATCACCTACATGCCGCTTGTGCTGGCTGGCATCAATCTGATCATGCGGAAAAAGGCTCTCCTGGGAATTGCTCTTACGGCGACTTCCGTTGCACTTTTGATACGAACCAATCACATCCAGATTGCATATTACCTATTCTTTATTTTGCTTGCTTTTTGGATCGTCTATCTCATTGACGCCATCAAAAAGAAAGATATTCCGTCCTTTGGAAAAGCTACTGCATTCATCGCACTTGCCGGGGCACTGGGGCTTAGCACGAATTTCGGGAAATTATGGGCTTCCGCAGAGTATGGTGCATACACCATCAGAGGAAAATCCGAACTAAAGGCAAATACACAAAGCACCTCAGGTGGCCTTGACAGGGACTATGCATTTCGATGGAGTAATGGGATATCGGAGTCCTTCACTTTTATGATTCCTTACTTCTATGGAGGAGCGTCGGCAGAGAGCGTCAGTATGAAATCAAAATTCGCAAAGGAGATGGCAAAAGCTGGTGTTAATCGAACACAAATCAGATCCATTGCAGAAAGAATACCCACTTATTGGGGAGATCAGCCATTTGTGGGTGGACCAATCTACCCGGGTGTCATAGTCGTCTTCCTATTTGTCCTTGGTATTTTCACGGTCAAAGGCCCTGTGCGAAATTGGCTGGTCGCCGCAACGCTCTTAGGGTTTGCTTTATCATGGGGCAGCAACTTCTCTTCCTTCAATTACCTCATGTTTGACTACTTCCCTCTGTACAATAAGTTCAGAGCAGTGTCTATGGCATTGGTGATTCCCATTTTTTGTCTTCCCATTCTTGGCTTCTTAGGACTTTCTGAATTTCTTAAAAACCCCGATAAAAAGATACTTTTCAAAACGATTGGAATCGTTGGCGGGCTCTTGCTACTTTTCTTGATTTCTTCAGCCTTCATGGGCTTCAGGAGCCCTAATGATGCCTCAATTACTCAGCAGGTTTTTCTGGATGCGATCATTAGTCAACGGAAGTCTATGTTTCAGGGAAGTACAATGCGGTCTCTATTTGTTGTCATCGCTGCAGGAAGTTTACTTTACTTTTTAAGTCAGAAGAAGCTGAAGCTTGTCCTGTTTGCTAGTCTAATGAGTGTACTTGTACTTTTTGATCTCTATTCTATCGATAAAAAGTACATAGCTGTTGAAAAATTCTCAAGAGCAGGAAGAGCAACTACCAACCTGCCTGACGAAGCGGACTCAAGAATTCTGAGTGATACTGGACACCACCGCGTAATTAATTTGACCGTAAGTCCTTTCAATGATGCCACCACAAGTCAGCATCATCTTTCTGTTGGAGGATATCATGGTGCGAAATTAAGGCGCTACAATGACCTTATCGATTACCATCTTGGTCAAGAGATTCAGCACTCCATCACCCAGATTCAGGCAGGCACGTACAATATAACTGGCATTCCAGCTCTTAATATGCTCAATACCAAGTATTTGAAGTTGGGTCCAAATGCAAATGCTGTATTAAGCAACACGGGCGCCTTGGGAAATGCATGGTTTGTGAGTCAACTAAAGTCAGTCTCCAATCCCGATGAAGCAATTGCAGAAGTTGGAATCAGTGATCTTCGTTCTACTGCCATTTCAGAACAATTACCTGATCAGACGGGCTTGTCTTTAGGAACCATCACGCTAGCAGAATACAAGCCAAACTTCCTGCGCTATCAGACTTCGAATCTGGGTAATGGATTTGCAGTATTTTCAGAAATCTACTATGAGAAAGGATGGAAAGCTTTCATAGATGGTGAAGAAGCACCAATCCAGCAGGTCAATTATGTACTCAGAGGGCTCAACATTCCGGCGGGAGAACATTCCATCGAGTTCAAGTTTGAGCCAGATGCATATTATGTAGGGAATTCCATTATGTGGATCGGATCGATTGTGACATTGGGTTTGCTCCTTTTTGCACTAATCTCTGATGGAAAGAAGATAATGAGTAATTGAAAAAAGTTTTAGTCATTTCTTACTACTGGCCTCCAGCAGGAGGAATCAGTGTTTTGAGAACTTTAAAAATCGTTAAGTATTTAAGGGACTTCGGTTGGGAGCCAGTTGTTTTTGTACCCTCAAATGCGCACTACCCCTATCTTGATCCAGAGAACGAAAAAGACGTTCCAGAAGACCTTATCGTCCTTAAACATCCGATTCTGGAGCCTTTCAAGCTCTTCAAATTTTTAAGTCGAAGAAAGAAGGATCAGCCACTTAATTCCATCGTACAGGTGAGAGATCGAAAGCCCTCGGCGGTTGATAAATTAGGAATTTGGATACGGGGTAATTTCTTCATCCCTGATGCGAGGTCACTATGGATCAAACCATCTGTTAAGTTCCTTGTAAACTACCTGGAGCATAATCCTGTAGACGCTATTTTCAGTGATGGTCCGCCACACACCAACACCTATATCGCAAATCTGGTAAAGAAGCGAGTAGATGTTCCGTGGCTATCAGACTTTCAAGATCCTTGGACTCAGGTGGACTACTACAAAATGCTTTCGATAGGTAATCGAGCACATCGAAAGCATTCAAAAATGGAGCAGGAATGTTTTGAGAATGCCAGCAAAATCACGATCGCGAGCCCATCTTGGAAAACTGATTTAGAGGGAATTGGAGCTCAGAATGTAGATGTGATCTACTACGGATACGATGAAGATGATTTCAAAAACCTGCAGAAAGAAGACTCAGACTATTTCGATATTGTACATATAGGACTGTTAGGAATTGATCGGCACCCACAAGAATTGATCAAAATTCTAAGAGAAATCAACTTCACTAAACCTATTAGGTTATTGCTTGCAGGCCAAATTGATGTTTCGATAGAACAGGAGCTTAGTGAACTGAAAAGTAATGTAGCCATCGAAATCCTTGGAACAATTAGCCGAAAGAAGGCGCTCCAACTCGCCTTCAATGCTGACTTACTCCTTCTGCCGTTGAATAAAGCCGAGAATGCCAATGGAAGGTTACCAGGAAAATTGTACGAATACTTGAGAACTTATAATCCCATTCTAGCTCTGGGGCCACTTGAAAGCGATGCTGCTAGGATTCTTACTGATACTAAATCAGGCATTTGCCTTGAATACAGCGAAGAAGAAAAACAAAAGGACTTTCTGGAGAAACTGATCCAGGGAAGCATTGTATTCGAAGCAGATACAGTGAAAGTCAAAGAATTCTCAAACTTCGCTCAGACCAAAAAGATCGCCACTTACCTTGATCAAATTGTATGAGCAAGCCAAGAGTCTTATGCTTTCTTGACAATCCTACTGGTAGAGATACTGAGATTGTACTCCCTATTATCTACGTCATGGAGAAATATCTTGACGCAGAAGTGAAGACAAAATTTATATGGGATCTTCTATATATCAAACTTTGGAAACCAGATGTCATTCTACTTCCAAACGTAATTGGACATCACATGTATGTTGAAGCAGCAGCCTTTGCTAGAAAAAATAAGATAGCAGTTCTCGCTCTAGAGTCTGAAGGCAATTTTGGAACGGACGGAAAATTCGATTACTGGGGCTACAATACGAATAAAAAAATCTATCAAGATTGGTTAACCTGCTGGTCAGAAAGGACAAAAGACTATCTGACTCAATTAGTTGATGAATCAGATCGTGAAAAGGTCATTTTAACAGGAGCCACAGGTTTTGATAGATTTTCGTTTGACAAGTTTCTTGGCAAGGAAGCATTCTTCGCCAAGTATGGGTTTTCGCATTTCAGCAAAGTTGTAGGCTATGCAGGCTGGGCCTTTGGTAAACTCTATGGAGCTCATTTGGATGAGTCATTCCATCAGTTTAGCAAATGGAGAGGACGAGAAGAAGCTTTGGAATGGATCGAAGAGCAAAGAATCCATGTCAGAGAAGTTTTGCGAAATCTGATCGAGAAGAATCCAGATACATTGTTCATACTCAAAAAGCACCCAAAGGAAAACTTCGAGTCTGACCCAGTTGAGGGGCCAAACGAAATGAACGAGCTGCTCGACTTGGAGAATGTAATCTATCTGAAGACAGAAGAGTCTACAGCTGACCTGATCAATATCAGCGATGTGTGGCTTGGTTTTGAAACTACAACCATACTGGAAGCATGGCTCTTGAAAACAGAGACAATACTCATAAATAAAGTGCCCGAATTCCCAAGATCTAAACTATTCAAGGGGAGCGTCATTGCTTCCGAGGCTGGTCGTCTACAACAATATCTTAACGAATACTTCGAAACTGGAAAAATCGCGGACTTCTATTCGGAACACCTCTCTAGCACTCGATTTACCGCACTTAAAAATTCTATCGGGTTTTCAGATGGTAAAAATCATCTTAGATCATCTTACTATTTCCGCAAAAGTATACCTGAAAAACACATTAATAAAAGCGTTTCACTTAATCTCAGGCATTTGAGGCTTTTTCTTTTAATGCACGTAGGCAGGTTCTTTTTCAATAAAGGCCTATTCCTAAAATTGCCAAAATTTAGGAAAACTGTCTACGTCTTCGAAAACCGAACCCTTAATGGATTTCAAGAAAGAAAGAAAGATCTAGATCGATCACTTGATCTTTTTTACCAAGAACATGGCTTCGATAGTACTCTTAAAAACAATAACTGGGATAACTTCGCACCTTGATAATACAAAAGAATGGATTTAAGTAACTCCTCTATATTGGTCACAGGTGGCACAGGCTCATTCGGAAAGAAGTTCATTCGAACTATTCTGAACAAGTATCCCACAATCAAAAGGCTAGTTATTTACAGTAGAGATGAACTGAAACAGTTTGAAATGTCTCAAGAGTTCTCCCATTCTCAATATAAAGGCATTAGGTATTTTATTGGAGATGTCCGAGATCAGGGTCGTCTCAAAAGGGCGTTTGAAGGAATAGATATCGTAATCCACGCTGCCGCTTTGAAGCAAGTTCCTGCAGCCGAGTACAACCCATTCGAGTTTATAAACACAAACATCTTAGGCGCCGAGAACATCATCAACGCCTCGCTTGATTGTGGAGTTAAAAAAGTGGTTGCACTCTCTACGGACAAAGCTGCGGCTCCTATCAATCTATATGGAGCAACCAAACTATGCTCCGACAAACTTTTCATTGCGGCAAACAATATAAAAGGTGAAAGAGACATTAGATTCTCCATTGTTCGATATGGAAATGTCATGGGTTCTCGAGGATCGGTTGTCCCTTTCTTTCTAGGAAAGAGGGCCAGCGGCACATTACCAATCACTAATCCCAACATGACACGATTCAATATTTCGCTGCAAGAAGGTGTTGAATTGGTTATTAATGCAATCGAGAATGGCATTGGCGGTGAGGTGATTGTCCCAAAACTTCCTTCATACAAAATTTCAGAACTAGCTACGGCCATTGGGCCAGACTGCAGGCAGGAAGTCGTTGGTATCAGGCCTGGGGAGAAAGTTCACGAGGACATGATCATCGAAAGCGATTCGCCAAATACACTTGAATTCGAGGATTACTATATCATCCACCCTCAAACTGATAAGTGGCAGGAGATCAGAAACGACTTGGTAAAGAACAACAAAGCAAAATCTGTGGCAGATGGATTCCGATACAATTCAGGCACGAACACAAAGTGGCTTGATTCAGAAAATTTAAGGCAATTAATTGTTGAACAAGTAGATCCAAATTTCAAATAATGTCAGAAAAGCCCATACCATATGGGAGGCAGGAAATCACTCAATCGGACATTGAAGCGGTTCAAAATGTCCTGACTGGAGATTTTCTTACACAAGGGCCCGCGATAGGATCATTCGAACAAGCGTTTCAAAAATACATAGGGAGCAATCACGCTGTTGCAGTATCTAGCGGCACATCTGCACTGCACCTTGCTGTAATGGCATTGGGGTTAAAACCAGGAGAAAAAGTAATTACCACGCCATTAACTTTCTCGGCCAGCGCCAATTGTGTGCTGTACTGCGGAGGAGAAATTGTTTTCGCCGACATCGACCCTAAGACTGGACTCATTGACTTTGCTGAGGTTGAAAAAATTGTAGCGCAACAGGAAATTAAAGGGATTATCCCTGTTGACTATGCTGGCCTTCCATGTAATACGGAGAAATTAAGAAATATAGTTAGCGAAAAAGACATCTGGATTCTTGAAGATGCTTGTCATGCTCCCGGTGGATGGTTCGAAAATGAGTCAGGCCAAAAAAAGATGGCCGGTTCCTGTGAATTCACAGACGCAGCCATTTTTTCTTTTCACCCAGTGAAGCACATAGCCGCAGGCGAAGGGGGAATGGTTACGGTTGGATCAGAAATGTTAAAAGATCGGCTGGAGACGCTCCGTACACACGGCATCACTAAGAGTCATTTGAAAAACAATGACGCCACTCCTTGGTATTACGAGATGCTAGAATTGGGTTACAACTACCGATTGACAGACATTCACGCAGCGCTTGCTAGAAATCAACTCTCACGAGCAAATGACAATCTTTCCAGAAGAAAGGAAATCGCCAAGGTCTACGACAACGAACTCAAAGGACTGCCAGTTGAACTTCCTGACTCCTTTGCAGGCCACGCCTATCATCTCTATGTAATACGCACAGATCAACGGGATGAACTTTATCATCACCTGCACAAACACAACATCAAAGCACAGGTTCATTACGTACCCGTGCATTGGATGCCCTTCTATCAGGAAAAGGGATGGAAAAAAGGGCAGTTTCCACATTCCGAAAACTTCTACTACAAGTGCTTAAGTCTGCCAATGTTTCCTTCCTTAGCTGACAACGAACTAGCGTACACAATAGACACCATTAAATCATTTTTCCAATGAAAGTAGGAGCTATAGTGCAAACGCGCATGTCGTCATCAAGGCTACCGGGGAAGGTTCTCCTACCTCTTCCTCTTGAAAGCAAAACAGATAGCGTGCTAAGTCAAGTGATCAGAAGGTTAAAAAGATCTATTAAAATTGATTCTATAATTATAGCTACCACCACAGACGGAGAAGACGATCAGATAATTCAAGAGGCTGAAAAACATAAAGTGCTATCGTATCGCGGAAGTAAGCTTAACGTGCTAGAAAGAACATACAAAGCTGCTTCCTCGTATCAGCTGGATTTAGTCGTGCGAGTTACGAGCGACTGTCCCTGCATAGACCCGCAATTAATTGATAAGGGAATTGCAGAACACCTAGAGCACGATGCTGACTTCTCCACCACCGCCTTGCAGCGAACACTTCCATATGGACTTGATTTTGAGATCATGACTTTTAGCACCTTGGAGAAGGCGTATCTGAACTCCACTCTGGATTTCGAGAAGGAGCATGTTACTCCCTACATCTACAAATCAAAACCAGATAAGTTCAAAATCCATCGCATTATCTGTGACGGATCTCTTCCCACGATCAGAATAACTCTAGATACCATTGAGGATTATACTCTGATAAGCGCTGTTTATGATTTGATCGACGAGACTAATTTCAAGCTTCGCGATTTAGTTTTACTTTTTGAGAAACATCCATGGCTTGCAAAAATCAACAAAGGCGTCGAGCAAAAGAAAGTTCTTTCGGGCATAACAGAGGAACTGGATGAGGTATCAAAATATTGTAAAAAACAGGACCTCCATCGGTTCAAAGATTACCTAGACAAATACCGCAAAGAAATTATCAACACGAAC
Source organism: Cyclobacteriaceae bacterium (assembly GCA_039961455.1). Taxonomy (GTDB): domain Bacteria; phylum Bacteroidota; class Bacteroidia; order Cytophagales; family Cyclobacteriaceae; genus Ekhidna. Next base: position 88,674 of record JBDVJN010000090.1, read on the forward strand.
TTAGATTGACGGCTTACGCCCAGAAGTTTAATTATCAAATGAAAGATCACAACAGTCACAAATACAAAGGAATATTACAGGGCTTTTTTCATCAACTGCTATTGGTCGATCTTGTTCGGTATTTCATATCACGAATCAGGTTTATCTACTTTGTAAAGTTCAGAAGGAAACTCAGAACTTTTGAACAAAAGACAGATTCGATTGCGGAAAACACGATATTTCACAATATGAAGGGACTATCCGACTATGCCGCAGTACGTCCTCTTATGCTTATAAAACCACTTAGTGTAATAGAATCACTATCAAAGGATGCCAAGATTCTTACAATCGGCCCACGTACCGAAGGAGAAATATTTAGTCTGATTGGGAATGGTTTCCTTCCCAAAAACATAAGAGGCTTAGATCTTATCTCCTATTCACCCTGGGTCGATTTAGGAGATATGCACAACATGCCGTATGATGACAATTCCTTTGATGTCACGATTTTAGGATGGGTCATCGCCTACAGTCATTCACCCGAGCTTGCAGCAAAAGAAGTAGTTCGAGTGTTGAAGCCCGGCGGAATTGTTGCTGTTGGAGTAGAATATACTGGAACTGAGGAGCAAAGTACAATTTCCTACGTAGCGGGTGCCGGACGACAAACCAAAAGTGTTGAACAGGTAAAAAAGTATTTTGAAAACCACGTAGATCATATGTACTTTAATCACGATATAACTGAGGAGAGAAAACCTGTAAAAGGCAGCGTTATTCTCATATTTTCAACCAAGAAATAGATAGGTATCATAATGAAGTTAATCTATTATTTGCTTTTTCATGTGGGTTTAATCCAGCATTCATTGGTTGGAAAAACCAACAAATACTCTTATCTGGCATTTAGGAAGCTTCATGGACTAACAAATGGAAAAGTAAATCGAAAGGAGTCGGAGAAAATTAACAGAAAGAGCCAAAAGCACAATTTTACAGAGCTGACACACGGAATCACTGGCGAGCTTGATTCAAATGGTTTGTCAAAAATAGTAGAGGAGCTTAATACGCATGGGTACCATGTCTTTGATCAGAAATTGTCACTTGAGCAATGTGATCAGATAATAGATACATCCCTAACTATTCCTGCAAACACTATTCCTAAAAATGAATGTGAGCCGGTCCTAATCTTCGATTCAAAGAATCCGAAAGCCCCTATGTACAAATTCAATGAGGAAGACCTCCTGGAAAATGAAAGTCTTCGAAGTATTCTATTCGACGTTAATTTTCTTAGAATCGCCCAAGAGTACCTTAACTGTCTTCCACTCAATGACATTTTCGTCATGTGGTGGAGCAGTGTATTTTCCAATAATCCGAATAGTCATGCGGCACAGCTGTATCACTTCGATATGGATCATTTGAAATTCATTAAGTTCTTTATTTACCTGACAGATGTGGATGCCAAATCTGGACCTCATTGTTACGTGAGAGGGTCTCATAAAAATAAGCCTCTTGCACTTAGCAATGATAGGAGATATGAAGATGTCGAGATCCAAGCTCATTATCAGGATGACGATTTTATTGAAATAACAGGTCAAAAGGGAACCATTGTGGCAGTGGACACTTCAGGTTTTCATAAAGGGAAACTACCGGAAAACAGAGAACGACTTATTGTTCAGATTGAATACACGAATAGTTTTTTTGGTCAGAAAGTAGCTAATCTCAAAAAGGCAGGCATAACAGTTTCATCGAACCAATTTTTAGAAAAATTTCAGGACTCGTTTAGAAGGTTGTTTTAGTCCAATTTTCGAAAACGGAGATTCTTGAATACGTTTTTGGAACAACATAACGAATTTTTCAAAACCAATAGGTCTTTGCAACAAAAACGCAAATCATTTGAAATGACTCTTTTTTAGTGGTTCTCCCTTGGGCAGATCTGTTGTGAATTTTTTACCGATCACGTCGAAATAGTGCTCTGGAGCTAAGCCTACATTTGGACGCACAACTCTTATATTTTCTTCAGTAATAGTATCCCCCATTTTCACATCATCAACTATCCAAATAGATCTGGAATGCTCTCTTCCCTTTATTTTTCCTTTGTCCAAAGAATAATCAACACGCCCAATCGCTTTTTCCGCTTCCCTTACGTGATCCACCATCAATTTAAACTCATTTTTAGTCAATGAAAACGCTTCATCGGGGCCTCCAATACTTCGATCTAAAATCAAATGTTTTTCTATGATTTTGGCACCATAGGCGACAGACATAATTGGCACCGTCAGACCCACAGTATGATCCGATAATCCACTTACAACATTAAACCGCTTCCTATAATCCTTAATCATTATAAGATTGGCATCTTCAGCTTCTGCTGGATATGCCGACGTACATTTAAGTAAAGCCAATTCTTCCACTCCGTTTTTACGACAAACATCTAGAGCCTTCTGGATATCCACTTCATTTGCAATTCCCGTAGAGATAATAATTGGCTTTCCTTGCTTCGATACATAGTCTATTAAAGGTATATCAGTTATTTCATAAGATGCGATCTTGTAGGCAGGAGCTTGCAAATTTTCTAGAAAATCAACAGACGATCTGTCAAATGGTGAGGAAAAACAAACTAAGCCTTCTTCATTTGCAATTCTGAATAGCTCTTCATGCCACTCCCACGGAGTATAGGCCTCCATATATAGATCATACAAATATTTTCCATTCCAAATGGTTCCTTTTACTAGAAAATTATCATTTTTCACATTCAATGTGATCGTATCAGGTGTGTAGGTCTGCAATTTGATACAGTCTGCACCAGCCTCTTTTGCAGCCTTTACAGTTTCTATTGCTGTTTTCAAAGAACCGTTATGGTTTGCGGAAAGCTCTGCAATTATGAAAGCATCTGAATCTTCGTTAATAACAAAATCGCTGATTATCATTTAATGAAAAACTTTATTTTCAATCTTAGGAATTAAGTTCAGTAGCTCATTCAAATGTTCAATATTGTACTGCGCGTTATAGCTTGAGTCCAGCTTTAAGTCTTTTTGATCGCCATGGTAAATGCGAACAGTCTGACCTCCAACTCTATTCAAGCCTACAAAATCTTTTGTTAGATCATCTCCTATGTAAACGAGATCCTTCCATTCCACTCTTTCTCCTTCCTTAATTTTCTCGAAGCAAATCAACGAAGGCTTGGAGGCCTTCAATCCGAAACGGTGAGTTACAAACACCTTCTTAAAGAAATGTGCAATGTTGAGTGCCCTAACCTTTCTACTCTGAACTATTTTGTTGCCATCTGTAACAAGATAAAGTGGATAATTTTCGGACAGTATTTGAAGTAACTTTTTTGTCTCAGTACTGATTTTGATCTCAGGAAAATGAAGACGGTATGCACTCAGACATTTTCTGACGTTCCTCTTTGAATGAATATTATATCTAATCAGAATCTCATCAAATGTTTTTCCTCGTCCCCTTTGGTTCAGCAAAAGCAGCATTTCTTCTAAAATATCTTTCCTGGATAATTCAATCTCTTTTGCCAAAAGTTTAGCAACTGCATTAAATCCACTTCTAACAAAGGTGATTTCATCATACAACGTATTATCTAAATCAAAAATTATCACCATAAACTAGCAAGTCTTGTTTGGCACGAATTTGTCTAATTTGTCGTTTTGAGGGAACGAAATAGTAATTTTCAACACTGTGGCCATTTGATTCTAGTAAAAACCAGTAAAAGGAATCTAACCCGGCTGCCAGCGATAAAGTAGAAGCACCCCCAAATCTTGCATTACACTCAATGATATGTACGTTCAAATCAGGCGTAACAATGGCTTGGAGAATGATGTGTCCATACAAATTCAGTTTCCGAATGCTTTCTGTAATTATCTCCTGAATTTTTGAGTCCTGAAATGTCTCAGTAACCACAGACTCTCCATTTTCAACGAAAATTCTGTATCGGATAACGACTCCTTTTACGATTCCTCCCTTGGTTACATAGGCATCAGCGGAAACTTCTTTGCCCTTAATGTAGGGTTGATAAACTGCTTCTTTTAGCTTTTTAGCATGTTTTTGTGCATGGAACTTCTCGAGGTTTAAACCAATATTTTCAGATCCAGCTCCACATCGCTCCTTAACGACAAAGGTTTTGGATTCTATCCTTGAAATTCTTTTAGCAGTAGGGATAGATGGTAAACCAAGTTCTTCACAAATTTGACTAAACTGGTACTTGTCTATACAATTTTGGATTGATCCTGAATCTGAAACCATAACGGAGATTCCATTTGACTTAAAATATTCTTTCTGATCACTCCAAAAATTTAGTTCTCCATCTCTTGTGGGAATAATGTATTTAACATTATTCCTCAGACACCAACTCAAAATATGATCGACATTATCCTTACTAGTTTCGGGCATTATGTACTTATCATCTGTGTAGTTGAAGCTCAGTGAATTTGGATTCTGGTCACCACCAAATATTTGAACCTCAGAAGATAATTTGTTTGCGGCTTTTCTTACCGATTGAATCAAGGGAATCTTTTTGGAGGAACTCGTAACCAAGATATTTCCAAATGCACTATTACTAGCCGCAACCTTGCTGCTTTCAAATTCAATAATTTCACCAATAGAATTTTCTAAATCATATTTTGGTTTCCATCCGATACTTTTTTCGAGCAATGTAGTGTCAGCCTGTGAAGCTTCAAATGGAATATCACTGTCTACATTTACAGATTTCATGTCGGGAAAGTGTGACTTTAAGACATCTATTATCTCCGACACCTTCCTTGACCTTCCAGTGCCAAGATTCACAATTCCCTCTGTCTTTGCCGCGGCTAGCCTTATAAGTCCTTCTGCAGCATCCTTTGAATAGACATAATCAAAAATTCCATCAGGTCGGTAAACGCTTATTTCTTCATTACTCAGTAAGGTGCGTACCCACCTTGATATTACATCCCTTGAACCTCGGCCATATCCTCGAAAAATTCTAGCTATGCAAGTTCTAAATTCGTTTTTTTTAAAATCACTTAGAAATCGCAATTCAATTTCATGTGATAGTTTAGCCATTCCAGTCAGGTTCCTTGGATGAATTCGATCTGTCTCTTTCAATGTGGTGGGTTCGCACTGAGCATCGCTAAAAATGTAGAGCTCTGGATCGTAAATCAAATAACTTGATGCGTAAACAACACTTCTTATAGATTTCAGGTCTTTCACCAAACTCATTAGGTGATTGCTTAACCGAATATTATGTCTAAAATTCTCATACCAGAAATCATAAGTTTCGGTAGATCTTTCAAATGTGGCAGCCAGATGAATGAAGTATTCGGGTTGAAATTCTACTAATTCTCCCATAGTAAGATAATTTAGATCCCCCTGTCGGAAATTAAGTCTACCAGACCATTTTTCAGGACAGGCCTTTAAATCTCCAACGAACAAATCTGCACCCTGTGATAGAAGCGTGTCTACCATTTCAGAACCTATTACTCCTGCCCCTCCACTTATAAATATCTTCTTTCCTTCGAGCATTTTACATGTTTAAAATCATATGAATTAATGAGTCACATGATTTGTTATCAATCACGACCTTACTACGCATTGTTCTATCGTGTTTAAATCCACATTTCTCCAACACTGATATATGGAATCTTCGTATAGCATAAGTTTCCGTAAATAGCTTATCAAAATCCAGATCACCAAATGCCACACTTTTCATTAGGGAGATAAATCGCGTCAAATACTCTTCATAATCCTCATCATTTTTTGTGAATTGAGGATTAAGCAAAAATGACAATTCACAACTTCTTTCATCCCAATTAATGTGCACCAGACCACCATATCCGATTGCCACATCGTTCTTAAAATAAGAAAATAGAATTTGCTCGGGCTGGTCCTCATTAAGGGTTGGCCACACATTGGTTTCAAAATAAAGAACTTGATCTTGTTGAGAAATCTGCTCTTTCTGCCTCAAAACCTCAATCTGAGCATTGCGCCATATACGAATTGCCTCGATTTCAGCCCTCTGAATTGGGGAAACGGAATAATTTCCCAAGAGAACTTCTTGCTGACTAAGGCATTTATATAGGTGCATTCTGCTCCTTTAAGGGTTTGGGTTGAAAAAATCCGATGATTTGTCTGCCAACTCCCAATTCAGCCATTGCTCGATAAAAATCGATCGTTTTTTCAAGACCAAAAGAATGAAATAAATTATCAAGATCAATACGGGCTTGATGGGCAAGCTTGCCTTTTGTTCGATCTTTAATGTAATTTGAATGATCATTCGCGAGGAAGATATCAATTGGAAAATCTGCTAAAACAAATTTTTCTTCGAAACCAAATGCTTCAACAAAACTCTTCAAGGACGATCGATTAAAATAGTTCAAATGATCGGGGTAAGCAATCCAAAATTTTTCGTCAACATGCCCTTTTTCCTCCAGAAATTCTTGGTACGGTGAAAAGTCATTAGGAACCTGGATTACCAATACTCCATTTTCGCTCAAAATATTTTTGCTTTTTGTAATGATTTCTTCTGGATCTATGACGTGCTCCAATAGATTATTCATCCAAACTACTTCAAACTTTTTATCATTCTCTTCCAAATTGTCTATCGACTCACTAATGTCGCCGACAATAAGATTCTTTACCTGATCAGGATTCATTTTCTCACATCCAAATGAGCTGTAGTCTAAACCAATGGTATTGTAACCACATTCACTAAAATATTTTAATGTGAATCCTTCGCCACACCCTATGTCTAAAAAACTACCACTGTGTAAACCTGAGACACTTTCAATGACAAATTTTCTTTGCTCATTTTTAATTTTGAAGAAATTAAGTTCATCCTGTGAGTAGGAAGATCTGTAATTCCCTTGTTCATTTTGATAGTATTCCTTGGAATAATATTCAGCTAATTCCGCTCCACTCGGTTTATCAAGAATTTCAATAAACCCATACTTATTCTTTCTATACGAAATTGTTTTTACCAAATTCATCCTTAATAATCACTTATCTACTTCTCAAATTAGGAGCCTTATCTGTTCATATTTAGAAACTATATTAAAAGCGATTCGAATTATATAACTCTTCCTCACAAAAAGAAAGACGAAACAATCTCATTTGCAATTTGAGGGAAGACAAAGATATCTCCAAAGCTAACATGTAAGATCTGGATATTTATTCACACCAGCTCCCCCACAACTTTCAACCTCTCAAACACCCTTGTATCATGCGGTGCATCAGATAATTCCTCCGTCAGATCCTGCCCGGCCCAATGTTCATAGTGTTTACCATCCCGCCATAGTTTTGAAGAAGTAACATCATAAATAATTCCTTCATAGGCGATCCAGATCTCAGGCTTTTCCGATCCATTCCTTAGCGCAAGCTGAGCTTTTGTGTACTGGTTCCCTGGATTGTTAGCCACTGACATTTTCTAAACTGACAACTATCACTTAAGACTTATTATCGAAATTCCATCACCTCCCCGGTCTGCGTGCTCGCTACTTATATCCTGTACGGAAGGATGATCTTTGGCGTAACTCCTCACAATCTCCCGCAAAACGCCATGCCCCTTTCCGTGAACAATTCTCACCTCATTAGCTCCGACCAAAAGTGCTTCATCAAGATAGGATTCAACTTTACCCAGTGCCTCATCAGCACGCATTCCTAGCAGGCTTAGCTCATGGTTAAAGGAGGCCATCTTGCTACTCACATCAATTCCCAACTTACGAACTCTTCGTTGATGATGTTGCTGTTCTTGATTCGAAACTGCCTTTTCGAGTTTGTCTGTCGATACAATGGATTTCAATGAACCAAATGAAACTTCGGCCTGCTTTCCCTTTATTTTCTGAACATTCCCCACCGTGTCCTGACCGAGCATTTTCACGCTGTCCCCCACTTCAAACTTCGACCTTGTAACTTGTCGCTTCTTTCCTGTTTCTTTTTCCTTCTCATCGAGCTTACCTTTCTTACCTTCTAAATCAGCTCTTAATTTCTTGACCTTCTCCTTTGAGGCCTTACTCTCTTGAATCTCTCTGATCACTCGCTCTACATCCTTGTTAGCATCTTTTAGAATCCGACTCGCTTCCTGCTTAGCATCTTTCAGAATTTGCTTTCTTTCTACATCGAGCATCTTACGCACTTCCTCATACTCACCACGCACCTTGATCAAATCTTTTTTATCGGTGTCCAGCTTGCTGGTTAGTCTCTCAAATTTTGATTTCTCTTTTTCTAACTGATTGAGAAGTTGATCATAGTCAACCTGCGAACTTCCGATCTTGGATTTGGCAGCATCAATAATCGAAGCGGGCAAACCAATCTTTCCAGCAATCTCAAAAGCGAACGAACTCCCCGGTTTTCCAATTTCCAACTCAAACAAAGGTTCAAGGGCTTCCAGATTGTACTTCATCGCTCCATTTACGACTCCCTGCTCCTTCTCTCCCATGTTCTTCAAATTCTGATAGTGCGTTGTCACAATCCCGTATGCTCCCTTTTTATTCATTTCCTTTAGTACGGTCTCTGCTATAGCACCTCCAAACTGAGGTTCAGTTCCTTTCCCGAATTCGTCAATAAGAAAAAGCGTCTTCTTATCTGAGAACTTCAAAAAATGCTTCATTGAAGTCAAATGCGAGCTGTACGTACTCAAATCATCTTCGATAGATTGTGCATCTCCAATATCCAGAAACAAATTATTAAAAAACCCTAGCTTGCTCTCCTCACTGACAGGCACCGGAAGGCCACATTGAAACATGTACTGAATCAAACCAACAGTCTTCAATGCTACAGATTTCCCTCCCGCATTTGGTCCGGAAATAATCAAGATTCGCTGCTGTGCTCCCAGTGAAATATTGAGTGGTACCACCGACTTGCCAGAGTTCTTGTGAGATAGGTGCAGAAGTGGATGAACTGCATTAACCAGACTAAAATCGGAACCTTTCTCAAACGTTGGAACAACCGCATTCAGCAACTCAGCAAGTTTGGTTTTTGCATAGATGAAATCCAACTTTTCCAGAAGACCCGTTCCTTTTTTTAAGTCACCAAGGTTTGCTCGTACCAAATCTGAGAGTGCTGTCAGAATTCGAATGACTTCTCGATTCTCGGCATACTGTAGCTCTCGAACCTCATTATTTAAATCCAGCACTTCTCCAGGTTCAATAAAGACCGTCTGACCTGTTGCGGATTCATCGTGAACGAAACCTGGAATTCTCTTTTTGAATTCCGCCTTGAGAGGAATCACAAGTCTTCCGTCTCGAACGGTTAGCGAGCTATCTTCATCTGTAAGCTCGTCCGCCTTCGCTTTCTTTAGCACCTTCTGAATCGCTGATCGAACTGCTCTTTCAGATCTTGAAATCTGTGTTCTAATTTCTAAAAGTTTTGGCGATGCTGAATCTCTCACCTCTCCCTTTTCATCAATTGCTTTGTTAATGTTAGGTGCTAGTGAAGGGTCTATCTCGATATTGGAAGAAAGAGCTGCCAATTCCGGGTAATTCTCTTGATGATCTGAGAAAAATACCGACCAGCTAGATAGTGTGCTAACACAAACTTTGAGCTCATGAAAATCAAGAGGGTCAAGCCATGATCCAGGCACCTTAATTTTCACTAAATAATCATCAATGTCTGGAAACCTGAATTCAACGCTAGATTTGTCCTCGACAAGCAATCGGAGCATCTCTTGTGTTTGGGCATGCCATTTAGCTACCAGCTCTATCCTGTCCGAAGGACTGCATTTTGCTGCAAACGACTCACCTCTTCGGCTTTGACAAGATTTACGAAGTATGTCCCTGACTTCAATAAACCCTAGGTTTTCCTCAATATCTCCGGGGAAGATTTTCAATCTTTTGAGATTTTTTCCCTTTGCATCAAGGTGTCCACCACAGTAGTATAGATGTCTTTGAATTCATCCAAATTCTCAATGTAGTAGTTGAAACTTCGCTCATACTGATCCTGAGTAATGTTAAAATCTGCAAAAAGAAGATTTTCATAGTGATCATAAACTACTTTCGCCGAGTCCAATGAGTAAATTCTTAGATTCTTGATTTTAGATTCAAGCATGTGCACTTCTACGAGAACAGATACCATCTGATCTTGTGGAATAAGGTCTTCAGGGACCTCGCTCTCAGTGGAACATGCTGAAACTATTACAAGAACGGTCAAAAAAAACTTTTTCACGACGGAGTTAGAATTATCTGAGGATATAATTTTGAAGTTCAAACACAAAGATCATATATCACACGTAAAATTCAGTAGCTATTTTAATGCCAATTGAATAGTAGGATGATCAAATGAAAGATATTCTAAAAAAACTTAGGCGGTATGACATCCGAATACGGAAGGCAATAAACTCCCAAATGCAGGGAGACTTCCGATCAATATTCAAAGGTGCAGGCCTTGAGTATGATGACGTACGGCCATATCAGTGGGGTGATGATATCCGATCTATTGACTGGAGGGTCACAGCGAAAGGTCAAGGGACGTTCGTGAAAACGTATATTGAAGAGAAGGAACAAACAGTATTCTTTCTGGTAGATGTTTCAGCCTCCCAGGAAATCGGAAAGGACAAGAGACAGAAAATTGATCTTGCAAAAGAAATCACTGGGTTACTTTCAATTTCGGCGACAAAAGAGGGAAGTAAAGTTGGTGTACTGACGTACTCAGACCGAGTAGAGGACTATATAAAGCCGGGTAAAACGCTGAAGCACGCATATGAGATTATTAATCGACTCTTTCAGTTAAAACCAAAATCAAAAAAGACAGACCTCAATGGAGCGATCAAATATGTGTTGAATCTTCTCAAAAAGAAGACGGTCGTTTTCGTTGTTTCCGATTTCATCGACGAGGGATTTACTCAATCCTTAAAGGGGCTAGCACGTAAACATGATCTGGTGGTCATTGACGTCTCAGACAAACGGGAAAGCGGGATGCCAAATTTGGGGATTGTTCCACTGTATGAAAAAGAGTCTGAAAAAACGGTATGGTTAAATACCTCTTCGGCTGCATTCAAAGAAGTCGTAAGCAAAACACAAGGTGAGAATAAGGAATCCCTTGAAATTTTCTGCAAACGGAATGACGTGAACTACGTGTCCATAGCTACGGAAGATGATTATGTTCCTAAACTCATAAAACTATTCAGACACAGAAATCGGAGCAATGCAAGGCGGCCAAGGTAGATTTTTGATCATTCTTTTGCTTTTTCTTTCTGCGAAGGTCTTTTCACAAGAGATTAAGGTAAACGGTGGATTTGTAGAAGATAGTCTGCTAATAGGTCAGGATATCAATTATTGGATTACTGCGACCTATCCAGCTGATCTGGAAATGGTGTTTCCTGATAGTTTGTATGACTTTTCGCCATTTGAATTTTCCTCAAAGACTTATTTTCCAACAAAATCTGAGGGGAGTCTGGCGTTTGACAGTACCGTATACTCCATCCAATCGTATGAAATTGACTTGGTGCAATACCTATCCTTGCCAGCAGTTATATTGGATGGCTTAGACTCCACTGTCCTCCTCTCAGCACTTGACTCAATAATACTAACGGAATTGGCACCAATAGTTTCTGATACTACCCAGCTAATCGCAAATACGAATTACGAGTCTGTCAATACGTTATTCAACTTTCCTTTGATGTACATAATTGTCGGTGCTTTCATCTTCGTTGTATTGTTAATCTTGCTGATTTTTGGTAAGAAAATCGTGCGATTCATCAAGTTGAGAAAATTGAGGAAAGAGTATGAAAAATTCTCAGATCAACTTTCAGGATATATCCATAATCTAAAAACCAGCCCAGAGCCAAGCACTGCTGAGCAGGCACTTTTCTTCTGGAAGAGATATCAGGAACGACTGGATAAGTTTCCTTTTACCAAATTGACAACAAAAGAAATTTTAGCTGAATCTTTCGCCAGAGAATTAGAAAAACCACTTCGCTCCATTGACCGATTGGTCTACGGAAAAAGAGACACCGAAACCATATTTCAAGATTTTCAGCAAATTGAGGATTTCACTCAATATAGGTACAACAAAAAAGTAGAGGAAATAAGAGATGGAAAATAGCTGGTTATCCTTCGATTGGTTCTCGATGTCAAGGCTAGAAAGTTTTGACTGGGAAAATCCTGCCTGGTTCTATGCGATCCCCCTCATTCCACTTTTGTTTATACTTAGGTGGCTCCTCATGAAAAGGTTTAGGCAAAAACTTCCTATCGCCCTGACAAAGGCTGATCTCAAGAATGATCCCATCAGCTACCTGAGATTTATTCCAGCAATCTTCTTCCTTCTTGCGCTTATTTTGATTGTGGTTGGAATGGCGAGACCACAAACCACCAACGAGCAGACCGAACAATGGAGTGAAGGGATTGATATCATGTTGACAGTCGATATTTCACAATCTATGCAGATTGAAGATTTTCGACCAAACAGACTGGAAGCCGCAAAGGAAGTAGCTAGAGATTTCGTTGGCGGAAGATTTCAGGACAGAATAGGCTTGGTCGTTTTTTCAGGTGATGCCTACTCTCGATCTCCTCTGACAACAGACTACGACCTGCTATTTACCTATATCGATGACATCTCTTTTGATCTCATTGAAAGTAGAGGAACCGCTATCGGCAGCGCACTGGCTGTGAGTACGAATCGCCTTCGTGAATCTGAATCGGAGTCCAAAGTAATGATTCTCATGAGTGATGGAGATAACACAGCTGGAAATATTGATCCGATAACTTCTGCTAAGTTGGCCTCTGCCTACGACATCACCATCTACGTCATTGCCATTGGAAAAGAAGGTCGGGTTCCATACGGAACGGATTTCTTTGGCAGGACCAGATATGTTGAAAACACTTTTGATGAAACGACCCTCAAGGAAATAGCTGATATCGGCAATGGAAAATACTATCGCGTTTCGGACAAGGAGGCACTGATCCAGGTATTTGATGAAATTGATCAGCTGGAAAAAGCTGAAATCAAAGAGACTAGATACAAGGATACTACAGACTTTTACACCATCTACTTAAGGTGGGCAATTGTCTTTCTTCTCTTATGGTTAGTGACAAAGTCAACATTTGTGACCAACGTGCTCACTGACTAGAGCTCTTCAATCATTCGATCGAAAATCTCACCTGCACACTGTACCGTATGGTTATGGTCCTAAAATCAAGATCTGGAACTGATTCCTCTTTGAGTGCAAAGCTGGAAGCTCCTCGCAGAGACACGTCGTTCTGCGGATAATACCCATTGTTCCTTTCCTGAATGTATAGTGGATCTCCTACCTTCTTGTCAAGCTCGGCTAGCATCTTATCTGCCTTCAGCTTTGCGGAGCGAACTGCAGCAACTTTAACATCAAGTTCGAATTCCTCTCTATCGGAGTGATCAACACGTATCACATAAATGTTCGAAATGTTCAATTTCTCCAATTCAACGAAAACCAAAGGAACCTGCCCGGTCTCTTTAAGCATCAACTCATATTGTTTAGAGGTATTAATTTTTTGACCAATGACCCGATTTCTGAATCCACTATTAAAATTCAGAACTTTGAGCTGACTTTCTACATCGATCCCTAAATTCTCTAGTTTGGAAAGCATATCACGTTCAAGCTTTTCCATCGATAGCTTGCCACGATCTTCTTCATTGATGAAAATCGATAAATACACTTCGTTTGGTGACACTTCCACCTTGCCTTCTCCTGTCACTTCAATGTAAGGGACATTATGAATGTTTGTGTCTTCTTGACTAAATGCGAAACATGAGCTAAATAGCGTTAATACTAGGAAAACCTTTTTCATTGTTGTTATTTATTGTGAAACTATTAAATATTCAATATTCAGGCCATATTTTAGGCTTCCCAATATAACGCGTGAAAAATTTAATAACCATCCTACTCCTCTTAGTCGTTTGCACTGTCGCAAAGGGACAAGACCAAATCATTACCAAGGCTGGAGATACCATCAATTGCAAGATCACCAGAATTTCTTCGGATTATATTCACTTCGAGATTGATGACAGTACTGGTCCGATCAGATCAAGAATTGAAAAAGACAAAGTGATGTCTTATTTTCAGAAGGAGATTACAGTAAATACGATACTTGATGAAAATTCGCAGGTAATTCCTCCTAGTGAATTCAATGAAAGCGGCTACTTGGGAGCATTCCGATACACTTTAAATTCTGGATTCACCTATCAATATGATGGATATGAGAATTTTCCCACAAATTATACTAGACAGCTACGATCTTTATGGAGTATTGGAGGAGAGGCACATTATTTTGTGTCAAGTAGAATAGGAGTAGGTCTGAAGGCCAATCATGCACGTACAAAAACGGAACTTGATAGCTTGAACGGTCTTCGAAATCTAGCGGAGAACATCCGATATAATTACATCGCTGCCTCTATGATCTTTAGATTAACCTCATTAGAAAGAAAAAACATACTGTACTTTGGGATTTCCGGTGGAATGGTGTTTTACAGGGACAACGGCACTACAAGCCAACTTTTTTTTGTTGAAGAAGGGCAAACATTCGGCTTAGACATAAATGTAGCATATGACCTCATTCTTAGAGAGTCTTTTGGAATTGGTTTGAATATTGGAGCTAATTTTGCTAAGCTTGATCATATCACTGTGAACGGAATAAACTCTAGTGTTTTTGCTCCAGATGAGAGCTTTGGAATTTCTAGGATCGACTTCACTCTGGGACTAAGGTTTTACCAATATCCTACTTTTCTTAGATGACTTGTGTAACTTTTCAAATACGTCCACGTCATCTCTTCGAATGTCTACCAAATTATATAACGACTTAATTCTGCCTGCCTCGGATGGCATGTATCGATACGCGTTGTCGATTGTACGTGAACCCGAGACTGCACGTGATGTGGTACAGGATTGCTTAGCAAAGATTTGGAACATTCGCCACGATTTATCTAAAATAGAAAAAGCCAATGCATGGGCATTTCGAATCGTGAGAAATAGATGTATTGAAACGTTACGTCGAGACAGGTATGCAGATCTGGATGAGAAAGTTGTCAACTTACAGCTTTCAAGCTCCGCAGATCAGGCGGTCATCACTTCAGACCAGATGGTGTGGCTGAGAGATGTTTTGCAGACCCTACCCGACAAACAGCGTGAGGTCTTTCACCTGAGAGAGGTGGAGGAATTGAGCTACCAAGAGATAGCAGAGACGTGTGCCCTGAGTGAAAGTGATGTCAAAGTCAATATCCACAGAGCACGAAAGAAAGTAAAGGATGCCATGCAAAAAATAGATGCCTATGGAATCGCCAATTGAACAGCTGATTGAAAAATATTGGAATGGAGAAACTACGCTCGACGAAGAAAAGAGAGTGAAGACACATTTCAAAAACAATCCAGCATTGTCAAAGGAATCAAACTACTTCAGGTTTTTAAAAAAAGAACAAGAGGTAACGTTTGATCAAAAAGAGCGAAAAAACTCAAAAAGGACATGGCTTTCGGCAGCTGCGACCATAGCTGTTGGACTTATTACTGCGGCACTGGTGTTGCAAGAGTCCAAGAAAGATCCGTTTGCAATAGACGACCCTCAACAAGCGCTGGAAGAAACCAGGCGAGCCCTTATGATGATTGGCTCGGGGCTTAACGAGGGGCAATCCTACGCGATGGAATTGACCAAGATTAATAAAGCCAAAGACGAACTCCAGGAAGACTCAGAAGCATTGTAATCAGGAGGAAATCAAAACCAATAAGCTTCCGGCATTTACTGGAAGATGAAAAAGAATTGACCATTTTAAAAAGACAAAGATGAAAAAGATAATAGCAATAGTTTTAATTCTTGGTACAGGCAATCTTGCCTTCAGCCAAGGAACAGTAATGACCAAGTACTTTGAGAAATTTTCTGGTGATGAAGATTTCACAAAAGTATCAGTCAGTAGCAAAATGTTCTCACTCTTTACAGAGATGGACGCGAGCACGGATGATCAAAAGGAATTTCTTGATGCAATCAGCAAGTTGAAAGGATTAAAAGCGGTGGTTGGCGAGAACGTTGAGTCCTCTGAATCAAAGAAGTTGTTTAACAGCGCGGTAGCAGATGTGGACAAAGAAGGGTATGAAGAGCTTATGACCATCACAGACGCTGAAGAGAATGTTAAAATATCCATAAAGGAAAGTGGTGGTAAAATCTCAGAGTTGATACTTGTAGCCGGTGGTAAAAGCAAGTTTGCGCTTCTGAGCCTATATGGAGAGATTGATTTGAAAAAAATCTCAAAATTGGCGAGTTCAATGAGTATTCATGGAATGCACCACCTGAAAAAACTCGATGATGATTACGACGATGACGATAACGAATAAGTAAAATTATTCTTTAACCTGGGTTGCCAATCGTGCATGGTATTGGTAGCCTGGGTTTATTATTTACAAGAACTACATTTGAAAAGGTAATGTCAAAAACGCTCTCCATATTTCTTCTGTTGATCTCGGTCTCAGGATTGGCACAAGAATCTATCATCAAGGATTTTGCAGAAGATCGAAGTAATCTAAAGTTGTGCCTATACCCAAGCACACTCCGAATGGTCAACATTAAAAAGGATCCCGATTTCTATGAGCTGGTGAACGATGTTGAAAAACTGCTTATCTATACCTTGGACGCAAACACTTCTAAATCTGGTTCCTTCACTGGTTGGACAGATGAATATCGAAATATTGGTTATGAAGAATACATTGCCATGTCCGGAAAAGTAGACCTAATCATTCTGGGCAAAGATGAGGAGTATGTGGGCGTCACGGGAACTGACGGGAATGTTGCGGCATTCTACCTACGCGGCGCGATTCCTTTTCAGAAAATCCCCAAACTCATACAAACTTTTGAAGGGGGTGATATGCTAACCCTGCTAACAAATCAACTAGACAGATGAGCAATGTTCTTAAGATCAACAAACTAACCAAGCATTTTGGTAAGATTACAGCAGTTAGCTCCTTAGATCTCTCCGTTGATGCTGGACAAGTGTACGGCATACTCGGACCTAATGGTAGTGGGAAGACCACGACACTAGGAATGATTCTGGAAGTGGTGGCCCCGTCGGCAGGTAAATTTGAATGGTTCGACGGAATGAATAATATCGAGGCAAGACAGCAGATTGGATCAATCCTTGAGACTCCTTGTTTCTACAGTTATCTGACCGCCGTTCAAAATCTTCGGATTGTCGGACACATAAAAAACTGCGGTACTGGCAACATCGACAACATTCTCAGGAAGGTTAATTTGTACGAAAGACGCAATGATAAATTCAAATCATACAGCTTGGGTATGAAACAGCGTCTTTCCATTGCTGCCGCACTGCTATCGAATCCACCAGTTCTAATACTAGACGAACCCACCAATGGATTAGATCCCGAAGGAATTGCCGAAGTGCGGGATTTGGTAAAACAGATCGCTGCGGACGGAAAGACGATCATAATGGCAAGCCACCTGCTAGATGAGGTTCAAAAAGTTTGCACGCATTTCTGTGTATTGAGAAAAGGAGAAAAGCTCCATGAAGGATCTGTCAATGACATTCTTGGCGACACAAACGTTGTGGAAATATCAGCCGGAGATATGAAGGCACTCGCAACAAGCATAGCGTCGTACAGTGGGATGGAAAAAATGTCAAAGGAAAACGGATCTCTATTGGTACAACTAAAAGAAGGTCATTCCTCAGTAGACCTAAATAAATATTGCTTTGACCACGGCATCACGCTGAAAAAGGTCTTACAGCAGTCCAAATCACTAGAGCAGGAGTTTTTGAAAATATTGAAAGAAAATGATTAGAGCATTTAAACTGGAATGGCTGAAGCTAAGGCACTACAGAATCTTCTGGGTTTTGTTTGGAATCTATTTGCTCGCTCAATTGGTTATCACAAATGGTGGCGTCTTCGTTCTTGAATGGTTAAGAGATTTGGGCGCTGATTTTGATGGGATAGACCCGACAATGATCCCAATCTACGACTTTCCAGACATCTGGCAAAACACTTCGTGGATGGGCTCATTTATCAAAATTCTAATTGCATTCATTGTGATTATTTCAGTCAATAATGACTTGTCCTACAACACCATGAGGCAAAACATTATTGACGGCATTAGCAAAAAGGAGTTTATCCTTTCCAAATTCTCACTCGTTCTTTTTCTTGCCTCCACCTGTACTATCGTGCTGTTTGCTTCAGGGCTAGTTACTGGCTTTATTTACTCCAGTGTCACAGATGTTAAGTACGTCTTCGATGAGCTAGAATTTGTACTTGCGTACTTCTATCAGTTGGTTGCCTTCAGCATGCTTGCCTTTCTAGTTGGGCTAGTAATCAAGAAAGCAGGGTTCGCAATTGTTTTGCTATTCTTTTACTCTTCATTTCTTGAGCCAATAGCCACAGCAATTCTAGAACACGCGGACCCTATTAAAGATCAGACTGCCTGGATCGTGAAATTTTTCCCGGTCTACTCAATCAACAATTTAATACATGTGCCGTTTCAGCGATACTTCTTTCAAGAAATTCAAGACAACGTATTTTGGTACGAGTGGCTAATTGCCACAGGGTGGTTGTTAATCTTCACCTACATCATCGTATTTATCCTAAATAAGAGGGATTTAAAAGCTTAGAAACGGAGGCTGCAATAGCCTCTTTTTTGGCCAAAAAGGTAACCGCCAGTTCATCCTTAGAAATTGGACGTTCAACACCCCATTCGATCGACTTAACGAAAACTCCCATTTTTCGAAATACGAACTCAGGGTTTTACTCGTTAGCAATGTTAAATTAGTACAACAGTTATAGATATAAATCACACAGTTATGATAAAATTCGTCGTCCTACTCACTTCAGCAATCACCTTCAACTTCACTCTTTCATTTGGAGAAATGTTAGGAATGGATCAGAGCGAAAAGCCCGAAGAAATCCAGCTTTTCTTTACTGAAAGTCCAATAGGAGTCGAAAGCGGTCAACCCATCTACCCTATTGACACAAAGGTCTATGTGAAAAGTACCCAAGAAAAAGAGTTCATCATTTCAGTAAATGGAAGTTCAGAGCTAAAAGCTACTGGTTTGAAAGTTGATATCTCAAATTACATCAATCCCATTGCGGATACCTACACGGTAGTAGTTGAGGCCAAGGATCAAGAATCTTCTAATCACAAAGTATTCGGGTTTACCACAAAGTAGCTCCGAGAAAAGATTTTACATCAAAACACGTCCTAAATGGTCGTGTTTTTTTATGCGTAGTTGTCAAGCAAATAGTAGACAATTTGCAGAGCGAACACAAAAATTATCACGGCCACAACCCTATTCATTTTCCGAACAAACTTGACAGTTATCATATGCTTGAGTTTGTTTGCAACAAAGGCCTTGATCAGATCCAAACTAAGAATCGACATCAGCATCCCTACAAAAAACTGTAGCTGCTGAGGGAAGTTGTAATCAAATTTTACAGCAACGGTTCCTACCCATGTAGCCCAGGAAATAATAATGAATGGGTTAAGTCCATTCAAAACGAAGCCCTTAAGTGCATACTTAGCAAAGTTCGCATCATTCGTCATTTCAACCTCCTCTACCACCGGCTTCTTGGTCCAAGAATAGATCGCATAACCGGTAAGCATGAGCGAACCAAAAATGGCCATCCAAAATTTAAAGCTGTCAGTCTCCAGAATTTTTGCAAGACCAAAAAGGATGATTAAGACAAATAACACATCGGACAAGGAAATACCAATTGCAAAAAACATAGCTTTCCTAAACCCTTGCTGAATACTAGTTTGTATGAGCGCGAAAAAGGCCGGTCCGAGTGAAAACAAAAATATCAGACCAATAAGAATACCATTAATAAATGGATGCACTAGCTTATCACCATGTTTTGCTCACTAAGAAATTTTTTCCAATCTCGAGCTTTTTCCTTCTTGAGGACTCGGGGAAATTTGTTTTGACTGCCTATTTTACCTTGTAATTCCATCCAAGAATAAAAGGTTGAGGTGGGTAAGACCTTAAGTTTTACTTCTTTTAACGCTGCTCCTCGTTCGACTTTATAGTCGTCATTTAATTTCATGATTTGTTCATCAATCAGATAACAAAGTTTCTCTTCGTCCACCGGATCATCCGTACCAATATACCAGTGATGCGCAAATAAAGAGTCCTTTGGCTCCCCAAGCAAGGTGAATTCTCTGATGTCAATATTTAGTTCCCGCTCAGCAAGCTCAATAGCCTTGTTCATATTATCCGAACTAAGATGCTCGCCACACAAGCTCAAGAAATGCTTGGTTCTTCCAACTATGGTTATCTCAGACTCCAAAATGGACTCGAATCGAATGACATCTCCAATCAAATATCTCCACGAGCCCGCATTGGTTGAAATCAACAGAGCATAGTCCTTTCCCTCTTCAATCTGATCGATTTTTAGCGTTTCAGGGTTTTCGCGGACTACTCCCTCCTCATCAAAATTTTGCCTGTTAAAAGGAATGAATTCATAAAAAATGCCATTGTTCAAAACAAGGCGCATGGATTTGCGATCTGGAAATGCCTGAAATGCGAGGAAACCCTCAGAAGCTAGGTATGTTTCCATGTAAATAAGGGGCATCCCGAGCAGTTTCTCAAATCCTTTTCGATAAGGTTCGAATGAAACTCCTCCGTGGACAAAAATTCGTAGATTCGGCCAAATATCATGAATAGTCTTCACATGATAATAGTCAATAATTTTCTCCATTAAGATTTGAATCCATGCTGGCACACCAGCAATTATCCCAATATCCCATTCACGAGCATTCACTACAATTTCATCGAGCTTCTCGTGCCAATTCTGATTTTTTGCAATCTTCCTACCTGGCTTATAGAAGTGCTGAAACCAGAATGGTATCTGCGAAGTGGTTATTCCGCTTAGGTCTCCTTCGAAGTAGTCACCACTTCGTTTTAGATCCGTGCTCCCTCCTAACATTAAAATGCCGCGTGAGAAATGAGCAGCTGGTAGGTCGTACTTTGACATTGTCAGAATTTGACGCATGGATGTCTTCCGAATCGATTTGACCATCTCTCTGGTTATCGGAATGTATTTTGAAGACGACCCAGAAGTTCCAGAACTTAATGCGAAGTATTTTATTCGGCCGGGCCAACAAATATCTTTCTTCCCCTCCTTGACTTGAAACCACCATTCTGAGTAGATTTTGTCGTAATCAAATACGGGAACGTTTCTTTTAAATTCCTCGTAGAATTTGTTGTTATCATTGCCTCTAAAAGATTCAAGAACACTGGTGAAATTATAGGCCTGTCCAAATTTGGTGAGTTCAGTCTGAATCAAGAGGTTTCGGAGTTCTTGTTTCTGTAGATCGATAGGCGAGGAATAGAGTTGCTCCAGACTTTCGCGAAGCATGATTCCTTTTTTTAATAAAGTTCCTAAAATTGCCATTTGAAACGAGTCGCGTCCTACCTTACTAAGGACGGCCAAAAGTAAATTAAGTTAGCCATTCGAAAATATGAATTCAATCAAAGAGCGATTAACCACCGTAAAAGATACTCTTCCTGACATGTGCACGCTAGTGGCAGTAAGTAAAACCAAACCGATTGAGGACATCAAAGAAGCTTATGATTGTGGTCAAAGGCATTTTGGAGAAAACAAAGTGCAAGAATTAGTAGCAAAAGCACCTGAGTTTTCTGATGATATCAAATGGCACATGATTGGCCACCTTCAAAGAAACAAGGTGAAATATATTGCTCCCTTTGTTCATCTAATTCACGGGGTGGATAGTCTCAAACTGTTAAAAGAAATCAACAAACAAGGAGAGAAAAACGGGCGGATCATCGACTGCCTTCTGCAGGTTCACATCGCTACAGAAGAAACCAAATTTGGCTTTGATGAGGAAGAACTGAAGTTGACATTAGAAAGTCCGGAACTATCAGACCTAAAACATGTAAGAGTAGTAGGCTTGATGGGTATGGCAACCAACACCCCACAGGAATCCATAGTGTCCGCAGAATTTAGGAAGTTGAAAGAGACCTATGACAGTCTTCAAAAAAAATCCACTCATCCCAATGTCGAGTTAGTCGTACTCTCGATGGGAATGAGTGGAGATTATAAAATTGCTATAAAAGAGGGAAGCACCATGGTCAGAATTGGAAGTTCAATTTTTGGCCATAGAAACTGACTTACTTGTTAGGTTTCTCCCTCAACACATTTGTTACGATTTTCACCCTAGCAGGATTGTTCACGGCATTTGACATTACCGTAATTACTTTGTTTTGAACACCCATTTTCCCAGCACTGTTAAATACAACTTTGACTGAGGCTGTTCCTCCGGGAGCCAAGGGCTCTCTGGGCCATTCTGGAGCCGTACATCCACATGTTGTTCTAACATCTGAAAGAATCAGTGGCTCGTTACCAATGTTCTCAAACTCAAAAACGTGCTCAACTTTGTCACCAACAACAATGTCACCGAAATCGAACGTAGTTTCTGCGAAAGAAATTTTAGCACCGGTCAAAGGCTCACTGTCTTGATCCTGTGAGAAGCCAGCAAAAGCAATACCGACTAAGATTAGAGATAATAAATATTTCATTTTACCTTGAATTTTCTTTCAAAAATAACGAACCATTCAATTAAATGTTGGCAACAACGAACAAAGACTTATCAATGTTTTCTGGAAAAGTCAGAGTCCGTGTATGCGGATTGCTTGCTCAGGATGACAGCATTCTCTTAATCAAGCATAATTCAATTGGCATTAAAGGGCATTTATGGGCTCCCCCTGGTGGCGGAGTGGATTTTGGAGAATCGGTTGATGAGACCTTAAAAAGGGAGTTTCTGGAAGAAACAGGCTTGAATATTGAGGTATTGGATTTTCTTTTTGTGTTCGAGCTTATTAACAGTAAACATCATGCGATTGAGCTGTTCTATAGCGTAAAGAAGCTAGACGGTGTACTAAAGCTTGGTGCTGATCCAGAATTTGACGCATCCAATCAAATTATGGAAGAGATATCCTTTTTATCGTACGATGAAATTTCCCGCATTGATCCCCAAGCACTCCATGGTATATTTGGTAAAGTAAAGGGACCAGAAAAGGTCTTTGGGCTTAGGGGTTTATTTAGTTTTAAGTATTAATAGCTAGGGCGACTTTCAAGAACCCTTTTAAATATTTATAATTGCAAAAACCTAACGTAAAGAGATGGACAAAACCAAGATTTTATCACTCGTATTCTTTGTAGTCGCAATTGGCTTAGCTGTGTTTTTGATCTACAGAATTAACTACGCAATAAGCGAGGAAGAAAGAATTGCAAGAATGGAAGCTGATGTCATTGAAAGTTTGATGATGATCCGTGAAGCTGAAGTAGCTTATTTAGCTGTAAATGGGCAGTATACTAGTGACTGGGGCAAATTAAGTGCCTTTATTGACAGTGGAAATTTCTACATCACTCAAAGAACTGAAAAGGTTTTTCAACTTTCGTATGGAGCAGATAGTATCAGTGTTACCATAGATACTTTGGGAACCGTAGCTGTTCGTGATTCATTATTTACAAGAGCGAAATGGCCTAATTTTAGTTTGGAGCGCATTGCAATAGTGCCAGGAGTGACGCCAGAAACAAAATTCCAGTTATGGGCAGATAAGATTAGAAAGGCGGGCGTGGAAGTAAATGTGATAGAAGTATTTAATCCACGACCGATAGATCCTAATAGAGACGAGGAAAGTGAATATAATACTAGAAAACCATTGCGATTTGGCTCTAGAACGAGCGTAACAACCGCTGGAAACTGGGAATAGCAAAATTTGAGTACAGCCACGGACACATCTACGTATAAGCTCGTAAAGCGTGTAAAGGACGAAAAATTCAGCATTGATGAATTGGAAGACTACTCGCTCACACTACAGGTAGGTATTCGTGATTTTCAAGTAGTTGTTACAGACACACAAGACAATCAGGTCATGGGCCTTGAGGACTATCGTCTAGAAGGCATTAAAACGGTAAATGGTCGTCTGCGACTAATAAAGGATATTCTGGACAACCACGAGTATCTAACCGCTGGATTTTGGAAAGGAGTTAAGCTTTGCCTCAAGACTCACAAATTTTCGCTTGTCCCCACAAAAATGTTCGTGGCCGATTCTGCCAAAGATTACCTGTCGGTAAATAGTGATATCAAGGCCTCCTTTGAGGATGTAAGTTATTATAAACAGATAAGTGTTGGGCTTGTCAATATTTTTGCCACAGAAACAAAATTGTGCAATTGGATTGGCTCTATCTACAAAAGAAAAGCAATTCATATCATTCATCAGGGCAGTGCGCTGATCGAAGGTTTCTTGAAACACAACGATCACTCACATGAAAAGACCCTATTCTGCTACGTTGACCGTGGAATCTTGCATCAAATAGTAGCAGAGGAAGGGAAACTCCTTTTTTACAACCAATATGCCGTTCGAAAGAAGGAAGACTACCTGAAGTACATCATGCTTGTATTTAAGGAAATGGAGATGGATCCTAAGAAAAATGCTGTCCAATTTTGGGGCTTCATCAAGCAAAATTCCGAAGAGATAACAATGCTCAAAAAGTTTATTAGAAACATCTCATTGGGTTCAAAACCTTCTTTCCTCAAGTTTGGGTACAAGTTCGACGAGGTAGATGATCATCAGTATTTTGACGTGATGAGCACCTATATTTGCGAGTAATGAAAACTGCCATATTCCCTGGCTCCTTCGACCCGTTCACCAAAGGACACTATGATATCGTTGTAAGAAGTTTACAACTTTTTGACAAAGTGGTAGTTGCTATTGGCCATAATACCCAAAAAAATATTCGATATTTCGAGATCGATTGGATGGTAGATAAAATCAATTCCATTTTTACCGAGGATGACCGAGTGGAAGTGATGGTGTATGATGAGCTAACTGCTGAGTTGGCAAAAAAGCTAAATGCATCGTTCCTTGTTAGAGGACTGAGAAACACAACCGATTTCGAGTATGAAAACAGCATCTCACAGGTAAATAGAACGATAAACCAAAATCTTGAAACGGTATTTCTAATTACTTCTCCCGAGCTAGCACAGATCAGCTCAAGCATTATCCGAGAAGTTCACAGATATGGTGGGGATGTAAAAACGTTCCTTCCTTACGAAATCTAAAGTCAATCCCCAGTTTTGCGAATTACACTTCTTCAGCCATCTTTAAGTATTCCTGCATCACATACCTAATCGACCGGTAAGAATCATGTAGTGAAGCTCTCACAGCTTCCAAGTCCATCCACTCAACCTTTTTAATTCCTTCTTCAGTTTGCGGCTGCATATCTCGGTCATCCTCGCAATCCATCGCATACCAATACGTTTTCTTTAGCACGTACTTCTTGTTGCTAATATAGGTATGCCAAACAGCAGCTATTTCTTTGTTAATACTAGTCCTTACTCCTGTTTCCTCCTCAACTTCCCTAATTGCGCAAGACTCAATGGATTCTCCCGAATCAAGCTTCCCTTTTGGCAAATCCCACCTCTTCTTCCGATAGATGAGAAGAAACTCTCCATCCTTTTCCACTACACCTCCTGCAGCCAGCACCACTTTGAATTTACTTTTGAGATAGTCGATCAATTTTCCTTTCTCCCGAGATGAAATAAAAATTGAATGGACTTTCTTCAATTTCTTATCTGTCATCAACTTAAGAAGTTTATCGATTTGCTCAAATGAAGCGTTCATGATCAGCACATCGTCAACCAATACTTCTGGGACAATCGTTTCGGACTCTCTCACAATCAACCCGTAAATCCGCTTGTGATTTATCTTTTTCTCAGAAAGAATGTAGACGGGAATGTCGTTGATAAAAATTTTCATCGAGTGGTAATAGCCGATGCAATTAAAAGCATAATTACAAAACCAAGCAAGCCCTTGTTAAACAATATCAGAATTACTTTCTGAATATGTAATTTGAAGGATTTATTTCTTTCTTTGCGGCTCATGAGTATTAAAATTTACAACCCACAACTTGCCAACGAAGTTGCGTCTGATTTGCTCAGAATCGGAGCAATCAAATTGAGCCCTGATCAGCCATTTACCTGGGCCTCCGGTTGGAAGTCACCAATCTATTGCGACAATCGACTAAGCCTATCTCAACCGGCGGTAAGATCCAAAATTAAGACAGCGCTTGCTCTAGCTATTTCCAATTCCTTTAGTGGTATCGATGCCATTGCAGGTGTAGCTACTGCCGGGATTCCTCAAGGTGCACTCGTTGCAGATGAACTGGATCTTCCTTTCTTGTATGTTAGATCCAAATCAAAAGGACATGGCCTGCAAAATTTGATTGAAGGTAAACTAGAAAAGGGCCAGAAAGTACTTCTCATAGAGGATTTGGTTTCTACAGGTGGAAGTTCATTGGCAGCAGCGGACGCACTAAGAGATGCTGGAGCTGAAGTTGTAGGCATGGCAGCTATCTTCACTTACGGGTTTCCCGTAGCTGAGGAAAATTTCAAATCGCATAATATTGATTTGGTTGTCCTCAGTGATTACGATCATCTTTTGGATTTCGCTCAAGATGAGCGAATGTTTGAAAATGATATCTTGAAAACACTTAAGGAGTGGAGAACAGATCCAGGGAATTGGAACTAGAATTTTTCCACCACTCCTAGTCCGAACAAGGCGAAATCGTATTTCACTGGATCATTAGCATCAAACTCTCTTAAGGCTGTAGTTAACTCTATCGCTGTGAGCCAATCAGTTTGCTTTCTACTGATCAACTCGAATTTTCGTGCTACACGATCGACATGAAGATCGCAAGGACAAACCAGTTGACTTGGTTGTATGTTTTTCCAAAGTCCAAAATCAACACCTTGTGAATCGTCCCTAACCATCCATCTTAAAAACATATTGATCCGTTTGCATGCAGATTTCCGCAGCGGAGTCGGAACATGCTTCTTAGTTCTCTCAGGGAAATCTGGCAATGAAAAAAAAAGATTAAAGAATCCAATTAGTCCACCTTCAATCGTAATGTCCTCATCATTCATCTGACTCGAGAATGCAAATTCCAATGAATCATACTTCGAGTAGAACCACTTGAAAAAATGAATAAAATAAAGTGCATCTGTAGCATTGAATGTTCGATGCTTGAAGTCCAGAAAAGGTTTGAGATCACTATCGGAATGGCTCAGCACAAAGGCGTGCGGATCATCATCCATTAGGTGGAGAAACTCTTTGGATTTATTGATGATGGTCTTTCTCTGCCCCCAGGCAAAAACGGAAGCCATCAAGCCAGAAATCTCAATGTCTTGCTTTTTTCTGAAAAGGTGGGGAATACAAACAGGATCTTCGGGTATGAAACCTTGGTTATTGTATTCAACTACTTTGCGATCAAGAAAGTCCTTTAATTCTTTCTTTTTCACTTCTTAAAATGAGACACCTCCACTCGTGACTTTGGATCAAGAATCCCCAATTGTTCGAATGCTGGTTTGGATAGTCGGAGGAGCACATTTCTATTGAGTCCTGTGTTTGGCAATTTCCCTACAACTTTTACATGAACCACAAAGTTGTTCATCAGATTCCGTACTTCTAACTCGGTGCCAATCGGCATAGAGCGATGCAGCGCCAAGTACTTTGTGGTTGAGATGTCTGAAATAATACCGGCAATCCCCTCTTGATACACTTTTTCGAAGCCATCAGCATTCAGTTTTGTAAGGACAAGTGTACTATCACTAACGTTTTCGATTGAATCCGTCATTTGTCGCACCCACAAGCTCTGACCTATTTTTATGTAGTCCGAATCAAGGTTGTTCCATTCTTTCAGGGCTTCTACCCCAATTCCCCGCTTCTTTGCTATTGAATTCAATGTTTCTGCAGTCTGAACAATGTACTCCTCAAATCCTTCCGGTATTCCAGCTTCCACGTACACAGAATCTGACTCCTCTACCTGAATTTTGAGTGTATCTGATTCGAGTACTTTAACCGCCTCAGTACTTACTCTCAAATATTCCCCTGGAGATATTGCATTTGACTCAAGTTGATTCAGTCTCCTAAGCTCTCTAATCCTCAAATCATACAATTTCGAAATACTATATAGGGTCTCTCCCTCCAAAACCAAGTGGAATCCATCAGGAATATCCATTAAAGAGTCCGATTCAAGTGGGGTTTCTTCAAAAAGGATACTTAAGATTTGACCAATCTTAATTCTACTGTCAGTTATGTTGTTGCTTTCAATAATAGTTGGTACAGAACTCTTATACCTCTTCGCAATCGAATACAACGTCTCTTCCTCCTCCACTTCATGTATCACATATAGCAAATCACCTCTGACCTCAGATCTAATGGAATCAAACTCTAATCCTGCTCCTTCCAATGTGAAGGAACCCAGGCTACACAGAATAAATAAAAATCTCATTTCTATTTTTAACGAAAAACAATTTATTGTTAAGTACAAAAAACGCACCAGAGGCAAACCCCTTCATCTCAACATCTTGCAATTCCTTCAACACTTTTTTGTCCTTATGCAAAACAAGCAGATGTCTATCAAATACTTTACCAGAACGAAGATAGTAGCTCAAAATGATTTTATCGCTCCACTCTAAATATTCACATGAACATCCAAGTTCCAGACCAAGGAAGTCGCCAACAATTTTGAAATATTCAGACCCTGGCTCATACACGGATGGTCGAACAACATCCAGTTCTGGACTCAAAGTTCCTGCTGTAGTTACCTCATCACGATTGTCTGCCTCCAGTCGATAAAGTTTCTTATTGTTAGGATCATTTTTGTCTTGGTACTGAGAAATGAACAAATTTCCATCATAGGACTCCATTTTTGACCACCAAGACCCGCCATCGATGTTTAACGAGCTTAGTTCAAAGTCTGCCAAATCAAGCTTGAAGTACTCCACTAATTTCTTTTCCTCGTCCCTAACATCCAAGATAAGCATCCCACCATCGTTTGAAACAATCGAATTCCAAATGACACCATCAAACTTATTTTCAAACGAGGGACTCAATATCCAGTTGTTATGTCCGCAAATATTTTCAGGGAAATTAAGATAACTTTAAATCAAGATTGAATGCAAAGCTCGATCTGCTTGTTAGGCCAATATTAGACAACAAACATGAAAAACTTCCTTGTTCCCATTTTACTATTCCTTTCATTTTTCTCAGAAGGGCAGGAAAGAGAAAAACCGTTGGTCCTTCATTTAAAAATTCAGGCAGAAATTGATCCACGAACCAATCGATACTCCGAGCTTGGTTTAGAGAGAGCCCGTGAGATAACCGCTGATTATATCGTGTTAGAATTGGATACCTACGGCGGTGCTTTAAATGATGCTGATGACATAAGAACGCGTATTTTAGATTTAGACATTCCTATATACGCCTTTGTAAACAAGGATGCCGCTTCTGCGGGGGCTCTTATCTCAATTGCCTGCGATAGCATTTACATGGCTAGCGGTTCGAGCATCGGAGCTGCGACGGTGGTTACCCAAGATGGAACTGCCGCTCCAGATAAATACCAATCCTACATGCGTTCGATTATGAGATCTACTGCAGAAGCCAAAGGGAGAAATCCGCAAATGGCTGAAGCTATGGTAGATGAAGATATTGATCTCGATAGCATCGCTACCGAAGGGAAGGTGCTAACCTTATCTGTATCGGAAGCAATCAAGAATGGGTTTTGCGAAGCAGAGGTGACAGGTTTAGATGAAATCATGCAGCGTTCGGGAGTAGATGAGTACGATGTAGAAATCTTCGAGCTTGGCTCCTCAGAAAAAATTATCTCTCTTTTTTTAAACCCATTTGTAAGCGGCATTCTAATCATGATTATTCTAGGGGGAATCTACTTCGAATTGCAGACCCCTGGAGTTGGTTTCCCGATTCTGGCGTCCATTGTTGCGGTCATCTTGTATTTCGTCCCAAATTACCTTGGAGGATTGGCTGAAAATTGGGAGATCGCCATGTTTGCAATCGGCATAATCCTAATAGCTGTCGAGGTATTCGTCATTCCTGGCTTTGGTGTAGCAGGGGTATTGGGTCTTATTTTCACCCTTGGCTCACTGATTCTCGTCATGTTAAACAACGATTTTTTCGACTTCTCTTTTGTTGGTGGTGACCAAATTGTCATTTCCGTAGCAGTGGTCTCGTTGGGATTTCTTGCAACAATCGTTGTAATGTTTATTGGCGGAACAAAGTTGGCTGATAGTAAATTTTTTAGGCGTGTTGCGCTACAAGAAGTTCAGGATACCAGCGATGGCTTCACTTCAAAACCCATTGCTGAGTCGATGGTGGGGAAAGTGGGAAGATCACACACCGTACTTAGACCAAGTGGAAAAATTGAAATTGATGGAGTAGTGTACGATGCATATACACGTGGAAATTACATTGGTGAAAACATTGAGGTCAAAGTGATTTCGGACGAAGGGACAAGTTTGAAAGTGAAAGAGGCTTAATGAAACTCTTTCCAACACTGATTTGGTCTTTCACCATTTTAGCATTCGTCTTTTTCTTCTTCTCGTTGAGATCGAATGGCAATGAAATGGAATACTCGATCGTGGCGTTGGGACTGTGGGGAATTGCCTTCTTGCTTAACAAATACAAGCCTGGCAAAGAAGATTAAACCAGAACTCTGTTCATTTGCAATTTCTGCTCTTTAAATAATATCTTAGCTTTTAACCTAGCCTGGTGAAAAAGAGGAGGAAACATAGCAATTGTCTGAATTGCGGTCAGAACCTGCACGACAGTCACAACTACTGCTCGAATTGTGGTCAGGAAAACACCGACAATGAGCTCAGCATCGGAATACTTTTCCGAGAGTTCCTTTCAAATTTTTTATCGCTAGACTCTCGATTTGGAAGAACACTTAAACCATTTCTTTTCAAACCAGGAAAAATCACAAATTCTTTCAATAACGGGATGCGTGTTTTTTATGCTCACCCGATACGGTGGTATCTGGTGATCAGTCTTATTCATTTTTTCTTTTTCATTCGCGTTGTTGACCCAAGTGAAATCAAGGGGAGAAGCTTCGTAATGAATTCTGACTCTGAGGAATTAACTACTGCAAAATTTGATAGTCTTTATCATTTACCTGATTCGCTTCATGATACGGATAATTGGCCCATTTCAGACCATTATTTTGTGATGATTGATAAAATGAATCAAGAAGGTGATCTCTCTCCTTCTGAAATCTTAGACTCCCTAAGACTCGACGATTTACCATTTATCGAAAGAATAGCAACCAGGCAGCTCATCAAGATTAATCATGAGTCATCAGCTAGTTTAGCACAATACATGTTGAGGCAGATACCACTTACCATGTTTTTTATCTTACCGATTTATGCTTTTATCCTAAAACTGTTTTTTTGGCGAAAGGGCTTGTACATAAGACATCTCGTCCACTCACTTCACATTCACTCTTTTTTCTTTTTCATTATGTCCATTGCATGGATCTTGGTCTTAATTTTCGGGGATGAAGCAAACAATACACTCACCCCTATCGCCGCCTTGATCGGAGCGGTTTACATCCTTATTAGCTTCAGAAATATCTATGGTGTAAAATGGATTTGGACTATATTCAGATTCTTCATGGTGGGTATGTGCTATTTCTTTGTCCTCTCAGTCGCGATGACTGCCGGAGTAATCATCTCTTTCCTATTCTTTTGATTACTTCACTTTCTTTCCATGCTTTATCACCATATCCACATTCTGTAATAGACTGATGTAACGAAGTACATCTCCCTTCACCGCAATGATATCTGCATATTTCCCTTCACTGATAGTGCCATAATCTTTATCGACACTCATTAAAACTGAAGGCCAGTAAGTTGCTCCCCTGAGCGCATACATTGGATCGAAACCAAACTCGTTCACCCACACGTCCAGCTCATTCCAGGTTGACTGGCTATGGAATTTCATAGGAATACCACTGTCTGTTCCAATTAGCAAAACAATACCAGCTTCCCGAAGTTGATTGATCTTCGTTTCCAAGGTTGGTCGTCTAACTGGAGTAAGCTGGAAGTAAGGAAGTCTTTCAGGGTACTTTAAGGAATTCTTGATGTCTTGGATAACTGTATCCGGAAGTCCGAGATGCCAAGAGTCATTGTCAAGTTTCTCTGTGTTATCTCGGACGTACTCATAATTGTATAACCCTTCAACTGTTGGTGTCCAAAACAAAGGTCCTTTATTCATTTGTGCCGTTCGTTCCTTTAGCATTTCCATTACGTCATCGGGGTATTTGGGAGATGACGACAATCCAGTGTGTTCGAAACAGTCAACTCCAGCTATCAATCCTCTTCTAATCTCTTCTGGACGATGTCCATGTGCCACAACAGTCAAACCATTGGCATGCGCTTCATCAACTACTGCTTTCAGCTCCTCCATTGTCATTTGATCCTGATCGATCAGCTTAATACAGTCGACGCCTGCATCCGCCAATCTCTTAACTTTTGCACGAGCATCTTTCTCTCCATTTACACCCCATCGAAAGTCTTCCGTACCAGGATATGGTTTTTTCTGGATAAACGGTCCTGACATGTACAGGGTAGGTCCAGGAATTTCGCCTTCATTAATTCTATCTCTAACACTCAGGCTTTCTTCTAGCGGCCCACCAAGATCACGCGCACTTGTAACTCCTGCCATAAGCAATTGATGTGCTGAAGAGGGCATAATCACATCCTTGAGCAGTGGCGGGTACGTTTTGTCCCAGTAGGAGTAATCACTATGGCCGTTGATCATCAGATGAACATGCATATCCCACAATCCCGGGAGCACACTCATTCCTTCTGTTGAAATCACTTCAGCTCCTTCGGGTATTTCTAAACTACCAATTTGTCCAACAGCTGTGATTCGCTCTCCATCAATGATCACGATACTGTTCTTGATTGGATCGCTTCCAAACCCATCGATGAGCGTTCCTCCAACAAGCGCCTTTACTTGTCCAAAAAGAATGAGCGTGGAGAATACAAGAGAAATTGAAATAATGTACTTTTTCATTTGGTTTGATTTTCAATCAAATTAATGAATTACGACTCAATCACCAGCTGCCATCAACGTGTAATCGCTGCATTACATTTTGACAAAATCTCAACAAATAAGGTATTATTCTGCCTTGACTAAAAAAATCAGGTACAAATACCAAAAAATTATCACTACACAGGAGTTTATTCTAAATAGTAATTCTACTTTTGGCGGCTAAATTTATGAGCGTAGGAAATTATGTTAATTCTAAAATTTGGTGGCACTTCAGTGGGTTCAGCGGCGGCCATCAAATCAATACAACCCATATTACAAAGCAGACTAAAAGAGAATCAATTGCTTGTGGTTGTTTCTGCAATGAGCGGGGTTACAAATCAACTGATCGAAGCAATTGAATTAGCTGAAAATGATGATGAAGGTTACAACGATATTGTTGTCAAAATAGAGCAAGTACACCTTGCCACACTTGAGGAGCTTACCGATGAGCAACAAGATGAGACAATTGCCGAAATCAAGCAAATACTAGCTGAATTGAAAAACGTGCTTGATGGGATACATGCATTAAAAGAAGCCACACCCAAATCCTATGACAATGTTTCAAGTGCAGGAGAAAAGCTCTCATCTCTGATTGTTTACAAGTATTTGCAGTCAGTCTTTCCGGACGTAACCCTTCTCAACCCAAAAGACATCATCACATACTCCACTGACCAAGGGCATGTACTGATGAGCGAGAGCTCGAAAAAAGCCAAAAGTCAACATCCCAAACTTTCCAGGTTAAACATTTGTCCGGGATTTATTGCTGGAGATGAGTCTGGAAAACTCGTAACACTTGGCCGGGGCGGTTCAGATTATTCAGCTGCTTTGTTTGCTAATTTCTATGACGCTGATTTGCTGGAAATATGGTCAGATGTAGACGGGTTGATGACAGCTGATCCGAGATTGGTTTCCAATGCTAACCTCATCGACAATCTTTCATATGAGGAGGCACTGGAGTTATCTCATTTCGGAGCCAAAGTGATCTATCCTCCCTCCATTCAACCAGCGATGAGTAAGGCCATTCCAATCAAAGTGAAAAACACTTTCAAACAGGAAAATACGGGCACCACGATTATCCGTGGTTTTAATGATGATTCTATCGTGCGCGGAATATCAAGTATAAAAGACATTTCACTACTAAATCTAAAAGGAGCTAGTATGGTGGGTATCCCAAATTTTTCATATCGTCTATTTCAGGCGCTGTCGGAAAATCAGGTCAATGTCATCCTTATTACCCAAGCTTCGTCTGAACATACTATTTGCATTGGCATCAAGTCTAAGGATAAATTTTTGGCCGAAAAAGTGATTAACAAAACCTTTATCTATGAAATCGAAGCAAAAAAAATAGAGCCAGTTACGGTGGAGGATGATCTAGCTATTGTTGCTCTTGTAGGGTCGAACATGAAAGATCAGGTAGGGATCAGTGGCATATTATTTAGTGCACTGGGGCGAAATGGAATCAGTGCAATAGCAATAGCACAGGGATCTTCGGAACGAAACATTTCGGTCGTTGTGCAGCAGAAAGATCTAACCAAAAGTATCAACTCATTGCATGAAGCATTTTTTGAAAATGAGTTGAAACGTATTAATATATTTATGATTGGAGTTGGGAATGTTGGTAAAACTCTGCTAAGCCAGATTCGGAAACAGCAAGATTTTTTACGATCAGAACATAACCTTGACCTGCAAGTAATTGCTATGGCTAACTCGAAAAGAATGTTGGTAGATACGGAAGGAAAAGGATTCGATTTATCTCACTGGGAAACTGAATTGAAAAATGGGATCGAGTACTCGATAGAGTCCTTCATTTCAAAAATAGATAGCCTCAACTTGAGAAATAGCATTTTTTTAGACATCACAGCTTCGCATGAAGTGTCGGCGAAATATGCAGACATTCTAAAAATGAGTGTATCAATCGCAACTCCGAACAAAATTGCGGCAACCTCAAGTCAGGAAAGTTTTTCCACCTTGAAACATCTGGAAAGGAAGTACAAGACACAGTACCTATTTGAAACCAACGTTTGCGCGGGTCTTCCTATCATTTCTACTTTGAGAGACCTGGTGAAAAGCGGAGATAAGATTCACAAGATTGAGGCAGTACTATCTGGTACCTTGAATTTCCTATTTAATAATTATGATGGTGTCAATACCTTCGCCAGCATTGTGAAACGAGCGAAAGATGAAGGCTATTCCGAGCCAGACCCAAGACTAGATCTTTCAGGGGAAGATGTCCGCAGAAAGATCTTAATTCTGAGTAGAGAAAGTGGACATCAGATGGAAATGGAGGAGGTGATAGGTGAATCTTTTGTTCCAGAGCATTGTATGAATGCGGAAACTGTTGATGAATTTTTCAATCGATTGGGAGATAATGAAGATCATTTCAAGCGACTTTATGAGAAGTCTCAACAAGAGAATAAAAAGATTCGATATGTTGCTCAGTTCGAAGACGGAAAAGCGAAAACTTCCTTACAATTCGTAGACCATAATCATCCATTTTACAATCTAGAGGGTAGCGACAATATTGTGCTTTTCTTTACAGACCGGTATTCAGAACAGCCATTGGTAATTAAAGGTGCAGGCGCAGGTGCAGAAGTTACGGCGTCAGGAATCTTTGGAGACATCATGAAAATAGCATCAGCAAATTAGTCATGGAAGAGATAAAAATTTTTGCTCCAAACACAGTTTCCAACATTGGGTGTGGCTATGACGTTCTCGGATTTGCATTAGAAGGGTATGGAGATGAGATAATTGTTAGCAGAAGAAGTGATTCAGACTTGGTCATAAGAGACATCCAGGGAGCCAGCCTACCAAAGGACTCAACAAAAAATGTCGCTATCATTGCTGTCAAAGCTCTTTTAAGCTCACTCGAAGACGGAAGTGGATTTGATTTTTCGATTAAGAAGGGAATTCCACCTGGCAGCGGACTTGGGTCCAGCGCATGCAGTTCTGTGGGATCCGTATTTGCAGTAAATGAACTGCTAGGAAATCCACTCTCATTAGAAGACCTGGTTCCTTTTGCAATGGAAGGGGAGCGATCAAGTTCAGGTCAGGCACACGCAGACAATGTTGCCCCCTCCCTACTGGGCGGTTTTATCGCCATCAGAAGTTATGATCCCCTGGATGTTTTTTCCATTCCATTTCCCGACCAACTACAGGTAGTAATTATTTTTCCGCAGGTTGAGGTAAAAACGGAGTACGCAAAAAAAATACTTCCACAAAAAATTAGCCTTAATGACGGCATTCAACAATGGGGTAATATGGCAGGACTTATCAGTGGCTTAATGAGCGACAACTTTGATCGCATTGGAAGATCTATTGAAGATTCCGTGGCAGAGCCAGTGCGTAAAACCTTAATTCCACATTACGACGAAGTAAAGGAAACAGCATTAACCAATGGCGCCCTCGGCTTCAACATTTCAGGATCTGGCCCTACCACATTTGCACTAGCAAGTAATTCGCAAAGTGCTCAAAACGTAAAGGAAGCCTGTCATCATGTCTATGAGAAAAACGGCATCGAGGTATTAAGTTTCATATCACCAATCAGTTCCAGAGGAGCTCATATTCTATGAAATTCTATAGCACCAATAATCAAGAACTAAAGGTCTCATTTAGAGATGCAATTTTCAATAGTCTCCCATCGGATAACGGATTATATTATCCCGAAAAAATACCAACTCTTGAGTCGAGTTTTATTGCAAATCTAAGATCCAAATCCAAGGAAGAAATAGCACTGGAAATCGCCGGAAAGTTTATTGGAGATGAAATATTAAAAGAGGATCTAAGAAACATAGTTGAAGAGACTGCCAACTTCGATTTCCCACTTGTTGAGGTTGAAAATGGCATTCATGCACTTGAACTCTTTCACGGACCAACCTGGGCGTTCAAAGATTTAGGTGCACGATTTCTTTCCAGATGCATGCGCCATTTTATTAAAAAAAATGAAAAGACTGTACATATTTTAGTTGCTACCTCTGGCGACACCGGTGGTGCGGTAGCAGCTGGATTTCATGGAGTTGAAGGAATTGAAGTCACCATTTTGTATCCAAAGGGAAAAGTGAGTGCGCTACAGCAGAAGCAACTAACAACCTGGGGCGATAATATTCGAGCACTTGAAATAGATGGTACTTTTGATGACTGTCAAAAGTTAGTGAAAACTGCTTTTTTGGACGAAGAATTAAATAATCAACTATCCCTCTCTTCTGCAAACTCAATCAATATTGCACGGCTAATCCCTCAGACATTCTACTATTTCTATGCCTTTCAAAAACTCTCAAACTGGGAGAACGTCGTTGTCTCTATACCCTCAGGTAACTATGGGAATCTCAGCGCAGGACTCTTTGCAAAGAAGTTGGGTCTCCCGATTTCACGTTTCATTGCCGCAAGTAATGCAAACAAAATTGTACCCGAATACCTGAAGACGGGCGTCTACCTACCGAAACCTTCGATCGAGACCTATGCAAATGCCATGGATGTCGGCGCTCCCAGCAACTTCACACGAATGCTGGAATATTTTGACGGAAACGTCGAAAACATGAGGTCTCTAATCTCAGGATTTAGTCTGTCGGACGCTGAAATTCTAAAGGTTATGAGGAATTGCGAAATCGCAAATAATTACACCCTTGATCCTCACGGAGCAATTGGATATCAGGCACTAAAAGAGGAATTAAGAGATAATGAGACTGGCATATTCCTTGAGACTGCACATCCTATCAAGTTCATAGATGTTTTGGAAAAGGTATTTGAAGTGCTGCCAGACTACGAGTCAAAAAGAACAGCATGGGAAAACAAGCAGTCAAAATTTCAATCAATCTCAAACTCTTATCATGACTTTCGCATGAACTTGATGAGTAAATAGATCTCTTTTCTCAAACATCCGTTTTAATTTGCCGAACAAGAAAAATGGAAAGTTCAAAACAAAAAAATCATCTTAAAGATCCTGAATACATTGTTGCTTTCGGGGTTGTCCTGATCAGCGTGTGTGCCTTAGTCGTTTCGATCCGGCAGACAAACATTATGTCGGAGCAAAGAGTGCTAATGCATGAGCAGGCAAAAGCTGCCGTCTGGCCAAGAATCACCCTAGGTGTATCAAAGTCGCACTCGCAGAAAGACAACAGCATTGTAGACTACAAAATCAATCTTAGCAATGCAGGCGTCGGTCCCGCCATTATCAAGTACGTGAAAGTTTCCTATGATGGGAATGTAGCAACTAGTTGGCACAACTTATTTGACTACTTCAACATGCCAGACTCACTCCCGCTGTATATATCAAATTCCAATATTAGTCAAAATATTATCAGGGCAGGTGATGTTGTTCGGATACTCGGATTTCCGGACAACTTGCCTCTTGCACAAATATTCTATGAACACTCAGATAAGGTTGAAATTGAGATTTACTACGAATCCATTTATGGCGATATGTGGAAGTACAGCACCAGTCCAACAGGCGAGAATACAGAAGCTTTAGAACTCATTCCTCAATTTTCCAACGAAGAGGCATTCCAAAACTAACTAGCAAGGTATTTTGACGAGTAATGGAACCACAGTTTGAACAAATATTTAATAAAGAAGATTTCTCAGAAAGTCAGTTAAAGGGTGCTGATTACGAGTGCTGTACTTTCTCAAACTGCGATTTTTCAAACGCTGACATATCTGAAGCAAAAGTCATCGAATGTAAATTCATGAGTTGCAACTTGAGCAGTACTAATCTTGCTCAAACGGTGTTTCAGGACGTGAAATTTATGGATTGCAAAATGCTGGGATTACATTTCGAGGATTGCTCTGACTTTGGTCTTTCGTTCACTTTCGAAAATTGCCTGCTTAACCATTCCTCCTTTTACAAAACGAAAATAAGAAAGATCATTTTCAAGAACTGCCAGCTTCAGGAAGTGGATTTTACTGAATCAAATCTGGCAGAGGCAATCTTTGACAATTGCGATCTTTCCGATGCAACGTTTGATCGATCAATTCTTGAAAAGGCAGATTTCAGATCCTCCTATAACTATGTTATCGACCCTGAGATCAATCAAATAAGAAAGGCCAAATTCTCCATTTCTGGTGTCTCAGGCCTACTGAGTAAATACGAAATTGAAATTAGCTGAGAGGATCAGGCTAGAAATACTTCGAAAGCCTTACCAATTCTTTCTACTTCCTTATCCCCTATTTCCGTTGAGACAAAGAGTGTTTCGAATTGTGATGGTGCCAGGTAAATACCACTTTCAAGCATGTGCCTGAAATACTTACCAAATGTTTCAGTATTGCAGCTCTTTGCTGATTCAAAATCAGTGACACTAGCATCAGAGAAAAACAAGCTGAACATACTCCCAATCTGATTGATGCTAAAATTCAGTCCTTTGTTCGCTACGGCTTCCTTATATCTTTCGACAATTTTTTTGGTTGTCAAGTCCAATTGAGAATAAATCTCCGGGTTTGAGTTCAAGTGATCCAGTTGGGCATACCCTGCTGCCATTGCTACTGGATTTCCAGAAAGTGTCCCTGCTTGATAAACTGGTCCTTGCGGTGAAACGAAATCCATCACATCCTTCCGTCCGCCGTATGCTCCGACAGGCATTCCGCCACCGATAATCTTCCCTAATGTCGTCAAGTCTGGCTTGGCATGGAAGACCTCTTGCGCACCACCCTTTGCCAATCTGAATCCAGTCATCACTTCATCAAAAACCAGGAGAATTCCATTTTCGTCGCACGTCTTTCGAAGTCCATTCAGGAAGCCCTCAACTGGCAACACGCATCCCATATTGCCTGCAACAGGTTCCAGAACTATTGCTGCAATTTCATCTTGGTTTGCAGCAACAACCTCATTGACTTTTTCCAAATCATTGAATGGTGCGAGTAGCGTATCCTTCGCTGTTCCAGCTGTGACACCCGGACTATCAGGTGTTCCCATTGTGATGGCTCCACTTCCAGCAGCGATAAGAAAAGAATCCCCGTGACCATGGTAACACCCTTCGAATTTCAGAATCTTATCACGTTTGGTAAAGCCTCTGGCTAACCTGATTGCGGACATCGTTGCCTCTGTTCCAGAGTTCACCATCCGCACTTTTTCAATGGAAGGAACCATATCCACGATCAACTCGGCAACCTCCACTTCTTTTCTTGATGGCGCACCAAACGAAGGAGAATCCTTGATGGCCTTCAAAACAGCCTCCTCAATGATTGGATTGGCATGCCCCAAAATCATGGGACCCCAGGAGTTAATCATGTCAATGAAGGAATTTCCATCCTCATCGAACAAGTAGGCACCTTTAGCTCTTGTGATAAATAGTGGGTCACCTCCTACCGCTTTGAAAGCACGTACCGGTGAATTTACCCCACCCGGTATGCAGTTCTTGGCACGATCGAAAAGTGCCTTACTTACTTCAATCTTCATTTTGATAATTGTCCTGAACTATATTCAAATCTTTAATGGTGATAATTGGGACTATCTGATTGTCCTTATACGAACCAAAAGTTAACCCTTCCATCAAGTAACCGTCTCGAACTTCGCCTGCTAAAAGGCCTCTTTGAAAATACTTCCCATGTTCTGCAAACATATTACCGACGTGCATGATAAGCTCAAAACCTAGTAAATGGTATTCCGAAGCTTCGGTCCAGTATTTTTTTCGAATTTTCTCCCTGACCTTTTCGGCAGGACCTTCCTTAAAATATGAAGTGTTTATCAGCGATACGTTTAGTCTCTCAAGTTGACTATACGATACCAACTTAAAGTCTAGCCATTCGCTATATCCAACTACACCAATACTATCTCCTCGAACATCTGTGAGGCTGATGATATTGTTGGCTAAGAGGTTATTGGATGTCGCGGCGAAAATATGTCCAATGGTATCCTGTGGTATCGTGTACCTCATCTCGTAGTACTGAAGTTCGTCCTCTCCATCCAAATTTCTGATCGGACGACCTGTGATCGTGTCTTTTTTGACTCTGGTGCGAACGTACCGGTTGGGAATCAGCATAATTGAATCAATTGCCTCTTGACCTAAAGTATCCAAAATACTTTCGTACTGCTCCGTAAAATCTACCTGAAGTTGTAGCGCTCTGTCCTTATCCAGTTCATCAAAGAGGACAATGTCAAAACTATCCTCCTCCAAGACTTTTTTATAAGCTTCCGCAATGATAAGATCTCTGCCAGACTCGAAAAAAATCATTGCTCGCTTGTTCTTGGTAAATTTCTTGGCGGCGTATTCTCCCGCCTTTTTTCCCTGCGTCTCATAGGACGGCTTAAAAAGATAAGCAAGCCTGTTGTCGGCAATTATTTCACCATTGGAAGAAAGAGGATTTATGATTGGAATCTCTCTCCGCTTTGAGTAGGACCCAATAATTTCATTTGGCTCCGAATAAAGAGGGCCAATAATTAGATCAGCTGAATCAAGAAGTCCTTCATTTACTATTTGCCCTGCCTTATAGCCTAACTTTTTCGTATCATATGGAAACAGTTCCAACGAGATACCAGCGCTATCGAGTGAATCTCGAGCCAACATCATCCCTTGATATAAGTCGAAGATGATACTGTTCCTGATTACAGATTGTGGATTTTGAAGAGAATCAAACATAAAAGGAAGCACCAAGGCAACTCCATATTTTTCCTTCTCCACCTTCGGCATATCCGTTAAAAAATTTGCCGCGTCAAAATTGAATTTTTCAGAGACAGCTAGAAGTTTTTCATGATCTCGTTCTTCATAGGTTTGATTCGTAAGAGCCTGAAAGTACAAAGCAGCGAGCAATTCGTTTCCCTGGTTTGCTTCGTATAATTGATCAAGTTGCTGAAGATCAAGATTATTCTTTGCGGTAATCAGAAGCGATTTTTTAAGGTCTAACGGCAATTTTTCCGCATACTTCACTCCATCCAGATAGCGCTTTTTCTCAAACGAAAGTTTTGAAATCCAAAAGTTTACCTCCTCATTTCGATCCCATTTAGGATACTTCTGTAAAATCTGTTTCCACATACTGAGCGCGGCAACAGGGACTTGCTGATGGTATGCTGAAAGGCCATAATAGAACGAGGCATATGCTCCAAACACTGGATCATTTGTGAGGCTTTGGAAGCTCCCCATCGCATCGCGGTAATTCTCCATTCCAAATTGACGCTTTGCTTCTAGGTACTCAGATTGGTTGGACTGAGTAAATGCAGAGGTAAAGGCACACAAGAAAATAAGTAATGATAGTATACGCACAGCTGGGACTCCTAATTGAGAATTGAAAATTAAGAATTAAGAATTAAAGATCGTCTATTATTGAAAATTATCACATCATGTACTCTACTTGGTGAATCAAAGCTTTTACATTGTTCGCTGACAATTCTTCCTTCTCAAGTAATCACTCCCATTCTATAGTTGCCGGAGGTTTTGAGCTTATATCATAAACGACGCGATTCACTCCCTTTACTTGATTGATAATCTGATTTGATATTTTTCCTAGAAAATCATATGGCAGGTGAACCCAGTCTGCAGTCATTCCGTCAAGACTTGCCACTGCTCGCAAAGCGACTACGTTTTCGTACGTTCGTTCGTCTCCCATTACTCCAACTGATTGAACGGGCAGTAGCATGGCTCCTGCCTGCCACACTTCATCGTACAACCCTTCAGACTTCAGCCCATTGATGAAAATGTGATCTACTTCCTGAAGAACTCTGACCTTCTCTGGTGTAATGTCACTTAAAATTCGAATTCCAAAACCTGGACCAGGAAATGGGTGTCTTCCCAAAATAAAACCGGGAATACCCAACGACTTACCCACCCTTCGCACT
The DNA here is from genome assembly GCA_039961455.1 of Cyclobacteriaceae bacterium. Taxonomy (GTDB): domain Bacteria; phylum Bacteroidota; class Bacteroidia; order Cytophagales; family Cyclobacteriaceae; genus Ekhidna. The sequence continues at coordinate 131,242 of JBDVJN010000090.1, forward strand.
TCATCTTTGAAAAGTGTATTTAGTGGTTCAACCACTTTAAGATTCATCTTCTCCGGAAGACCGCCAACGTTGTGATGAGACTTTATTGTCACAGATGGTCCATTGACAGAAACGGACTCAATCACATCGGGATAAATCGTCCCCTGCCCTAGCCACTTCACATCTTCAATCTTGTGTGATTCTTCATCGAAGACTTCAATGAACACCCTGCCAATAATTTTCCTCTTCCCTTCAGGATCGGACTCTCCTTCCAATTCTTTATAGAATCGGTTCTTTGCATCAACGCCTTTTACATTCAGACCTAATCCTTCGTACGATTTCAAAACGTCCTCAAATTCGTGTTTTCGTAACAGTCCATTGTCCACGAAAATGCAGTAGAGATTTTCTCCTATCGCTTGATGAATAAGTATTGCAGCTACAGAAGAATCCACTCCTCCAGATAGCCCAAGCACTACTTTATCCTTACCAAGCTGCGCCTTCAATTTCTGCACAGAATCTTCTACAAAAATATCTGGTGTCCAATCTTGGTCAGCACCACAGATATGCACCACGAAGTTGCGAAGTACATTTTTCCCCTGAATGGTATGCGTCACTTCTGGATGAAATTGGATGCCGTAGGTCTCCTTTCCCGCCACCTTAAATCCTGCAACAGGAATGGTCGCAGTTTTAGTTATGAGCTCAAAGTTCTCAGGAAGTTCCGTGATTGTATCTGCATGTGACATCCAAACTTGAGTTTCTACTTCAATTTCCTTGAGGAGCTCATAGTGTGAATCAACCTCACTTAAATTCGCTCTTCCATATTCACGATGGTCTGATTTGGCCACCGTACCCCCATAGTTTTTAACCAGAAGCTGAGCTCCATAGCAAATACCAAGAACGGGAAGATCTCCAAACTGCGCCATATCAACATCAGGCGAACCTTCATCTAACACTGAACAAGGCCCACCAGACAAAATGACTCCCTTGATATCAGGTGTGATTTCGAAGTGATTGAAGGGGTGAATTTCACAGTAAACATTTAGCTCCCTTACTCTTCTGCCAATTAATTGGGTGTATTGAGAACCAAAATCAAGGATGAGAATCTTGTCTTGCATCGCGCAAAATTACAGGCAATGTTTGAGATTATTTAAGAAAAAAAAGGACTGCACGCCACATGCAGCCCCACACTGATTAACTGGTTTTTCAAACCTTCTCACATCTCAAATCTTTTACTCACTTGGGACAAAAGTAGATTCTCAACAGTATGGATAATCGGTTATTTGTTGAGCGACCAAATAGACCTGTTAGAAGTACTTTTTTAGTAGTTGGACAGCACTCTCTGATGAATATCAAAAAAGCTACACGCCATGCAGCTCTATCACCCCAATTGTCAGTTGAATGAGTACAACCAACATACAAATCGTCAAAATGAAGTAACAGCTTTCAAAGGACAGAAGTGCGGACTACCAAAACATGGTAGCCTCACTTCATATCACCGGTTGATATAAAACAACAATTATGAAAAGGATCTTTATGTGAATTTTTCAAAGTCACCGTCACTCATCTTTTCGAGTTTGATATTTATCCCACTATTCCTGGTTACGCTGGAATCAAGGCGATTTTCAGAAACGTCCTCTAGTTTTTTTTGGATCACCGTTCCTTTGCTTTCTTCACTTTTAAATCCAATATCAAAGAATTCGATGGTTTGCTTCAGCCGATCAGCCTGACTGAGCAATTCTTCAGAGCTTGATGCCATTTCTTCAGAGCTGGCGGCGTTTTGCTGCGTGATATTATTCAGCTGCTGAATTGCACCGTTTACTTGTTCAGCCCCAGAATTTTGTTCCTTGCTTGAATTATTGATTTCCTGGACTAACTGAACAGCATTTTGGATGCTTGGGACAAGTTCCTTGAGTAGTAGCCCAGCCTCCTCAGCAACCTCAACGCTTGACTGACATAGTTCGTCAATTTGAATCGCGGAAGTTTGGCTATTCTCGGCAAGTCTTCTTACCTCGGCAGCAACCACTGCAAAACCTTTACCAGCTTCGCCAGCTCTGGCAGCCTCAACCGCAGCATTGAGCGCTAAAATATTTGTCTGCCTGGCAATCTCACTAATAACGGATACTTTGTCCGCTATATCCCTCATCGAAGTAACCGTCTTGTCCACGGCTTGATTACTTTTTTCAACATTTCCCATTGCATCCAATGAAATCTCCTCGGCCTTTTGCGAATTGTCCGAATTCTGTTGAATATTGGCAGCCATCTCTTCCATGGATGCTGAAACCTCTTCAGATGAGGCCGCTTGATCACTAGCACCCGATGAAACTTGCTGGGAGGAGGAGGACATCTGCGTGCTTGCCTCCGCTATAGATTCAGCACCGCTGTGAACTTCAGTCACAATTCCATTTAGCTTTTCAGCCATTTCCTTCATGCTGCCATAGAGGCCCACAAATCTACTTTTGTGAAAACCTACATCTAGTTTTCCCTGAGCGATTTGATCTGCAATAGCTGCCACCTCTGCTGGTTCTCCGCCCAAAGTGTTCATTATGTTTCGCGAAATTAATAGACTCATACCAATGCCCAGAAGTATTGCAAGTACTGTGAAGGTTACTATTATTGATTCAACTGAATCAAAAGAGGCATATTTTTCTAAAGTCAATTTATCTGACCTATTCTCCATTTTTTTCGAAATCTCCTCAAGACTTAATGAAATATTTCGGAGCACAAACTGGATTTCGTCATCATTGATCGGTATCACACTAAATATGATGTCATCATTGTCATAATCTGAGAAATCATTCAAAAGTTTCATTACTTCTTTTTGACGTTGGATATTAAGCTCAAAGTCAGAAATCGCAATACTCAAGCTATCCACTTGATCCATCTTTGATAATCGCGTTATCAGGTTTTCAAGTTCATCTTTTTGTGCAGGGAACTCCTCACTGTGTATCCTCCTTAACTCGTTCTTGTCCTCTTCATTTGGTTGATATATCCAGTTATCAGTGAGCTTTCCTGAATTGGTAACCAAATAGTTGAATTGATCAATCTTGTTAAGCAGTGGGAGGTAAATCTCCGTTACTTTTTGGTCTATTGATCTACTTGATCTGAGTACTGAAACACCATAATATCCACTAATCGACACCAGTACTATTACCATTGCGTACCCTATGGCGATCTTTTTACCAATTCCCAACCGACTCAAAAAATTGAGCTGCACGTTATTATTAGACATGGCTAGCTTCTTATTCTAAGTTGATCATTCTACAATCTCCAAGTTTATCTTTTAAGGAGTCTGGTACTATTCCAATTGCTCCGCTGGTCCTGGAGACATAATCAATGACATCTTCTCCGTTCATCATCGGGACTGGTGCTACTCCATTACCGGAAAACACTCGTTTCGTCCAATAGCTTTTGAACTTACCTTCCTCGGTCGATATGTAACTCCAAAATGCGTCATTGGGAATCGTCATGTACGAAGGTTTTACTCGCTCAAAATTTTTCCATTGCGTGGTAAATCCAAAGTAGATTCTTCTAACAGCGCTTTGACTCAAACTCTCTTCCTTCACACTTTTATTCACGATAACTATGAATCCATCTTGTGCATGAGCCTGGTTTGTCGAAGTCGACATGATTAGGATTGTGATGATAGATATATATAATCTGAAATTTTTCATTTTTTCTGTCTTAAATTTTTAAACCTCGTTCATTAAAACCCAAGTACAACAGCAGCTTGGAATTCTGAAAAATCAACTCCTCCGAATCGAGCATTGTTAACTCCGGAAGAGATACTATTGTATTGTAGTTTGAGGAAGTAATTCTTATCGATTTCTGTATTCAGTCCGATGCTGAACATCTTGGCAGAATCGTCATCCACGTCAGTATCCGGATCAAGACTTTCATACCTGACGTATGGAGTAAATTTTTCTCCCAAACTGTAGTAGAGCATCGCTTCAAAACCATTCTTTTTCAGTTCTCCGGCTGTTGTCGGATCCGTCCGACCTGTGATGTATTCGAATTCCAAACCAAAGTCTTTGAAATTGTATTCTGCATGCGTACTAAAACTTGAAAGCTTTGTCCTTTCGCCCGTGTCATCGCCAGCACCATCAAGCTCTGTGAGCCTATCGTTGTAGGTAGAGATTCCTAACTTAAGTCCTGTAGTTGGTTGGATAAGTAATCTTGCGGCAATTGCTTTCTCTTCATTATCATCCTCCTCAAATGGATTGGTATTCTCTTGATATCCATTGCTCACCTGGACGTTGTACTCGAACTGAACGTTGTTGATTGCGAAATTTCCTAACAAAGCCATTCCTGTTGCCCATCTTGGATAGAAACGCTCATCACCTCCAAATTTATCAGGTTTGTTTGTGCTCAAAGGCTCTTTAACTGCAAGGAATGCCGGTTTTGCAGTATGAATCTCATTGTAGATTCCGAAGGGCACAAACATTTTACCCACTCGAAATTTCAACCAGTTCCGTATGGTATATTCAGGAAAGGCATATTCAACAGCAGCATTCCCAAGTCCATCCTCTGTGGCCGTTCCGTGCTCCCACGTAATGTCTGTTGCAAATCTTAATCTGCTGGTTACATCGACATTGATAACAAGGTCAATCAGGTCAGCATCAAAGGAGCCGTTCTCATCACTCCGACCCTCATCGGAGAGCAAATATTCATACTCAAAACTGGAATATCCATTTAAGGTGAATTTCTCAGCAAACTGAGCATTTGAATCAAGTCCGGCTATTAGTAAAAAACCAACCAAAACAATTGCCTTGATCAGTAGGTACCTATTTCCAGACCTTTTAAAGTAGGTCGCTAATTTTTCAAAATTGTATTTCATTGTCACAGTATAGTTTAACATGCGTGTAAGCACATATATAATTAAAATAGATGTTTTGGATTGGGAATATCAAAGAGTTATCTCTGAAAAAATTCCGTTAGGATAAAAGTTTTTTTGGCCTGGAGGGAGGTTCCAGACGTAGAAAAATCAAAAAGAAATGATTCGCAACTCTTGCGGTTAGGTTAAATAGCATGTGTACTTCAATTTAGTTTTCGCTTAAATACATCCTTGAAGCTGGTTCAAAATCTCACTCTAGTACAGGTAATTAGCACTCTCACTAAGATAGTAAAATTCATCATTATTATCAATTGATAATAGATGAAACAATGGAATTATTCGGTTAAGTGCAAAAATTTAAAGTTCTTAATAAGTGTTCCTACTTTTCACCAAGAGTACCACTACGTCTGACTCTTCAACCATTCCAATGCTTTAGTACCATGAACCAAAATTCGCACTTCGATCTGGGGGAAAACTGTGGTGATCGTAGAGTTGAAGGAATTGTTAAAAATACTTCCGAATGGAGTGTCAGAGTTGATGATTGCGATTTTATTAATACCTGTGAACATCGATTTTGCCTTGGTTCTAATCCAACTATCAATCCATATTCTTGCTTCATTATCAAACTCAATCAATCCCCGACGATCAATTAACATCTTGGTATGTCCATCCAACTTTACTGCAGCTGCGCTCAGGGTTAGAAGTTCGGAAGCTGTTTCTTTATCCACTCTTCCTTGCCATTTCAGAATGCAAACAGTACGATCCCGATCTACTAGTAGTACGCTACCATGGATGTTTTTCAGGACTGAAAAATCAAATCGTTTCTTAGCACTTTTATTTGTATGGACCGCCTTTTCCTCCTGTTGGACCATCAACTTCATGAGCGCACTCATCTTTTGCTCACCAAGGATACTGAGCTAACAGTCGAATTGGCAAAAAGGACTTGCAAGTTTTCTTTATTTGTGAGAGAAAATTGCCTCATGGTAAGTTTCTCATAGGACGTACTGCTACCGTACTCGGCGGATAAATATGCGGTTGACATGGCTCAATTATAACAATGTTAAAAACTATTTCTGGGTGCAACAATCAGATTTTTAATTGCTGGTAAAATCTCACTCTATATTATCAAATGATAATATTATTCGAATATATGTAGTCCTGCTCGGCATACTAATGGGGGTTTCGCGTGTATTAATTTAGTCAAAATAACTAGGCTCGAAGATTTGTTTTTTCAATCAAAAAAATGGCTTGCTCGATAGAAATTCTCATCGTCATAAGGGACTGTTACAGAAGGAAAAAAGAGCCACACGCCACATGCAGCTCTATCACCCTAATCTGTCAGTTGAATAAGTACAACTGACGCACAAAAAATTCTTTAAGAAGGAAATTCAGGCAGGACACACATTTAAGGATCAAGGACAGAAGCATGGGTTGCAACATTTTGCAACCCTACTTCATGTCACCGGTTGATAAAACGCTAAGCAGGTTACTAAGCAATCTTGCTCAGAAACTCCGCCTTATTAAACACTCTATTCACTTCTTCGAGTAGCTGTTCTCCTTTAAATGGCTTGACTACATACCCCATCGCTCCAAGTTGCATGGCGCGATCTTTCATCGCTTCCTGTCCTACGGCACTAACCATTAACACATTACAGTCCAATTCACTTTCTGAAATCGTTTTTAAAATATCGATGCCCATCATATCGGGTAGTACATTATCCAATGTGATGAGGTCCGGTTTTAAACTGTACGCTAAATCAATGGCAGTCTCACCGTTAGCGGCCTCACCGACTACCTCATATCCAGCTGCTGTTAGGGTGTCTTTTATCAATGATCTCATGAAGATGGTATCATCAACGACCAAAATTCTCTTATTCATTGTGGTATTCATTAGTTATTTGAAGTATTCTTAATCTTATCTAATAGCTCTCCTTGAAACGCCCAAATGAAATGGGGCGAAATTGCCAATTCGGGACCGTGAAATATGGCTCTCAAATGGATTACGTTATCAAATTTTTCCGTCTCGCCATCTAAATATTTAGCCAAGGAAAAAGTGGAAATAATATCCAATGAGGGCACATCTCCATATAAAAGAATTCCAAGGAAATTGGCAAATTCTGTAATCACCGCTGCAGAGAGCATATTATCAAATTCTTTCAAAAATTCAATTTTCATTAGCTCATTCTCGGGAGATCGGTTCTCAAGAATGGAATCGGGTAAACATGCCTTGTTGATCTTTCCTACCTCATCTGAGGTGAATAGCAAGTAACATGCTCCCGCCAGTTCTCCTCTTAATTCCGTCTTAAGCAGGTGTACTTCGTCGCCTCCATTTAGCATAAAACGATCCATTGCATAGTCGTCATGCTCGATCCTTTCCACGGCGATCGGTGTTCGAAGAATTTGCTCCATTGAATTCTTTGCTGACGCAAATCCTCCTCGTATTAGGTCTGCGGCAACATCGACTTCGTTCATTTTCATTTCGTATAACATTCAAGTCTTAATTAAATAGCTTCTTTTAGTTTTCTAGTAGGCACATATATTCTGTTGTTTGAATCGTACTGTCCCAAAAATTCCCTGCTTTCCTCCGGAATCATATCGTAGTATCCGATTACTAAAAATCCGTCGTCAGTAAGTGAATTCATCAGCATTTTCAGTACCTGCATTTTTAGAACATCGTCGAAGTAGATCATTACATTCCTACAGAAAATAATTTCAAATTTTTTGTGCATTCTATCTGACACAAGGTTGTGGTGTCGGAATTCAATGTTATGTCTAAACCGACCCTTGATCTCAGCTTGCCCATCATTGATGTCAAACATGTCTGTAATCTTTCCTCCAGGAAGGTATTTTTTAAGGGATCTTTCATATTTACTAAGTAACTCCTTTGGATATTTTCCAGCCTTTGCTTTTGAAAGTGCATTGGAGCTAATATCTGTTCCTAGTGTTTTTACTCGATGTAACAGCTTCTTATTCTCTGCCACCATAGCCATGGAGTATACTTCCTCGCCAGTAGCGCAGCCGGCATGCCAAATGTTGATTTCTCGATTGGTTCGATAGTTCTCGAGGATGTCACCCATCACGTCCCAGATTTCAGGATTTCTAAAAAGTTCGGTCAGGTTCACTGTGAGGTCATCGATGCATTTTTTGAAAAAATCCTGATCTTTCAGGACTGCGTTCCACAACTCCAACAACGAGTCCATTCCATTTTTTCCCATTAACCTGGAGAAGCCTCTTTTCAGAGATCTCTTTTCATAGTGTGTGAAATCTATACCGTATCTATTCTTGATTGCCTCGGTTAAGGCAGTCAGTTCTTCATCGGATATTTCTTCATAGAGCCTTTTTGCCATCATCTTCATCTATATAGCCTCCGCATAATTCATTTTCATACTTCGTTGCTCATTGTACATATGCTCCAGAATAAGTGCTATATTCAGAACGAGACAAACGTTTCCGTTACCTAAAATGGTAGCCCCACTAAACAACTCCATCTTATCCAGGGGTTTCGATAGCGGCTTTTCAACGATCTCCTTTTGCTGTAAAAGTTTGTCCACCACGATTCCCAGGTATCGGTTGTTGTAGCTTGCGATAATAACTTTTACACTTTTGGTTTTGTCTTCGATACTGTCGAAGGTTGAGTGTAGCGAACCTTTCGTGTATACATTTTTCAATGAGGTCAATTGGAAAAGGTCACTTAAAAAGACAAGTGGTATTGTACGTCCCAGATAATGAGCCATTACTCCTTTCCCTACTTTGTGAATCTCCGAGGCCTCTAATGAAACAACCGCTTCGGTAAAAGATAAAGGTGCTGCAAATTCTTGATTATCCTGGGAGAAGAGTAAAGCCCCTTTTACAGCCATTGACGAGGGTAATTTCAAGGTGAAAGTTGTCCCCTCTCCTATCTTTGAATCTATGAAAATTTGACCTCCAATGGACTCAGTAGCTCTTTTCACAACATCCATTCCAACTCCTCGACCAGATATTTCTGTAACCTCCTTTGTATTGGAAAATCCGGCTTCAAAGATTAGGTAGATAATTTCCGTTTCCGACAAAGTGGCTGCGTATTCTCTGGTAATAATTCCTTGCTCGACTGCTTTGCTCTTAATCGCCTCAGGATTGATACCGTGTCCGTCATCCTGAACCTCAATTAATACATTGTCTTTTTCGTTTCTGGCTCGAAGAGTGAGCGTACCAGTAGTTGATTTACCCGCTTGTTGTCGTTCTTCAGGATGCTCTATCCCATGGCCAATGGCATTTCGAACGAGATGTACCAGCGAATCACTGATCGTTTTTAGGATGTTTCGATCAATTTCAATCTCAGTCCCCTCCAGTACCAGGCTAACTTCTTTTTGCTCGATTTCAGCAGCATCACGGGCGATCCTATGAAACTTGTTGAAGAGGAGGTCTATGTGTACCAAGCGAATATCCATAATTGAATATTGCATGTCTGAAGTGATTCGATGGAGGCGCTTAAACTCATTCGAGTTACTTCTTGTCTGATTTCTCGCAATGATCGTATCTTTCTCTATGATCAACTCTCCAACCAGATTCAGTAGACTGTCCAGTTTTTTTATAGGAATCTGCACCTGATCTGAAAAATGAAGATTGGCTACCTTAGTTTCTTGATCTGAATCTTCATTCAGCTCCTCTTCGACCTGGACCGGTAGCTGTTCTTCGTGTTCTGCTGGATTGTCTGAACTAGCATCGACACTATGATCAAAGTGTTTTTCAGCATAAAGTTCAAGCTTTGCAATAAGGCCTTTGTAATTGACTTCTTTCTTTGATTCCAATGACTCGATCATTTCACCAAGTCTATCATTAGCGCTGAACAGTAGTTTGAACAACCCCTTTTCAAGGTTTACTGGCTTATCTTTTACAACGGAAAAAATGTCTTCAAGCGTATGACTCAGCTCCCCAATTCCCTCGTACCCCAAAGCCATCGCATTTCCTTTTAACGTATGCGTAATCCTGAAAATAGATTCAATCGTTTCACGATCATCTGCATTCTTTTCTAGCTCTGTGAATAGCTTATTCAGTTCTTCCTGGGCTTCAAAAGCCTCTGCGCTGAACATTTCTTGGTATTGTTTCTCTTTTGATTTCATAGTTACTAGTTCAGGCTACTTACCAGAAAAAATCCAATTTCATTTATCGCCACTACACGATCCACATTACCAGAATTTATCGCTTCTCGTGGCATACCGAAAACGACGGAAGTCTCTTTGCTCTGTGCTACAGTGAACCCTCCGCTCTTCTTAATTTCAGTAATTCCACTCGTTCCATCTTTGCCCATTCCGGTTAGAATTACTCCAATTGACTTAGACCCATACACTTTGGCCACAGAGCACATCAATGCATCGACTGATGGGTAGTTAAATTCCTTATATTTTTTTTTGGTAAAAGCGATCTCTGCTTGTCCTTCTTTGTTTTGCACGATCATGTTCAGTTTTCCCGGGGCCACATACACATGTCGTGGCTGCAAAACAGTTCCTAACTTGCCCACTTCCACCGTGAGCGGAGTGAGCCTGTTCAGGCGAGAAGCAAACGATGGAATGAAATTCTCAGGCATGTGCTGAGCAATCAAAACTGGAACAGCCAGGTTTTCCGGAAGTCGACTGATCACTTTCTCTACAGCGGTGGGTCCACCTGTGGACGACCCGATCACGATTACATCATAATCCAGATCACTGGAAAACGTATGTGGTGCCGCAACTTTCTTCAAATCCTCCTGAACCAACAACTCAAGGTTTGAATTGGCTGCGGCTTTTACCTTTTTAACAAGATCTTGACTAATATCTTTGATTCTTACGTTGCTCTTAGCGGGCTTATTTAAATAGTCAATGGCACCAAGATCTATCGCTTTCATAATGGGAGAAAGGTCAGTGTTGCCTACAGCACTAAGCATAACGATTGGCGTTGGTTTTTGCCTCATAATCTGTTCCACGGCATACAACCCTCCGTACTGCCCCATATTCATATCCATCACCACCACATCAGGTTGATTGTCAAAGGTCTCCGCAATGGCTTCTTTTCCATTGCAAACTTTGGAAATCACGTTGATCTCTTTTTCCTTATTTAGAATGTCGGAAATCAATAATCTCATCACGGACGAGTCATCAGCCACCAAAACTTTAATCTCCTCATTCATCCTCACTAGGCTACTTTACTAACTGCTTTGTCAATCGATTCAACAATAGCTTGCGGTGTAAATGGCTTAACTATATAGTCACAGGCGCCAAGCGCCAGTCCCTGATTAATAGCGGACTCTTTTCCAATTCCACTCACAATAATCACTTTTGATCGCACCTGCATTTTTTGCTTCAAAACTCTAAGCACATCCGTGCCTATCATGTCAGGCAAAATATTATCTAATGTGATAATGTCGGGATCTAGAGATAAGGCTAAATCGATTCCGGTCTCTCCATTAACTGCTTCGCCTACTACCTCATAACCAGCATCGACAAGGGCGTCGCTGATTTGAGATCTCATGTATTCGGAATCGTCTACTATTAAAACTCTCATGCTATATGTTGTTAAAATTTAACTGCTCTGATTCTATCATTTTCAGGATATCTATAAGAATGATCATTCGGTCATTCGACTTTACAATCCCATCTATACAGTCCTGATCCAAAGAGGAATACTGCATAATACCAGATGAATTGTCAATTTTGCTGGTGAGCACACTAAGGGTGCTTGGAACCTGCCGAACCAGAATACCTACCTTGTGACTTTCGCTCTCTATCACCAAGGTGTATTTATAGTTGGCTTCAGTTTCCTTGCTATCCAGACCAAACTTCTCTTCCAGATCCATCATGGCTATAATGGTTCCTCTGATGTTTGACACGCCTTTGATGTAACTTGGTGTTTGAGGAATCTTAGCAATTCCAGGAGTTATTACAATCTCCTTTACATGATCAATAGGCAGCGCATATTCTTCCCCTCCTAAGTTGAAAATGATCAACTGTAGAACAGATCCTGTCTCTTCATTTTCAGTCTTTTCAGCTGCAGCCGCTTGTTTTACTTCCTCCAATGAGACTTCTTCAGTACCCATTGGAAGTACTTCTACTTCCGACATCCTATGCTTCTTTTAATTTGAATTTGCTTACCCCCTCCAGCAGTTGATTTGCGATCTCGGCCAGATCATTGCTACTTGCAGATACCTCATCCATTCCCTGCCGTAGCTGTTTTGAGGATGTAGCTATTTGTTCGGTGCCCGATGCAGTTTCCTCGGAAACAACAACGATTTTCTCCACTGATTTTACAGCTTCGTTAATTGCTTCCTCCTGCAATTGCGAACCTTGTGTAATCTCTTCGGACTTGCCCAAGGTCTCTGTCGTTGATTGATCAATCAATTCAAAAACCTTCTCTGCTTCAGTTGAAGCCTTATTTCCTGTTTTCACACTTACATCCATCCCTTGAATTGATTTGTCCGCCAGGTCGATATCCTTCTGTACTTCCTTTATCACCTTCTCGATATCCTGAGCACTATTTCTGGAATCTTCAGCAAGCTTCCTAATTTCCTCAGCAACCACCGCGAAGCCTCTTCCGGCTTCTCCCGCTCTGGCAGCTTCGATTGCAGCATTTAAAGCAAGAAGGTTCGTTTGAGATGCGATGTCCGTTATCACATTGAGCGTTCTTGCAATCTCTTCAGATCGTTTGGTTAAGGTATTAATGGAGCCTGAAGTTATTTCGGCAGACCCTTTGATCTCATTCATACTTTCCACAACTGCCCGAACTGTATCCGTACCCTCTTTGGCACTCTTGGTTCCATCTTCAGCTGCTTTGTTAATGGTCTTGGCCTGCTCAGCTACTTCCTTGGCAGAAAGAACAACGTCGTTCAAAAGCTTAGAAATATCATCTACTTGTTGAGATTGATCTTGCACACCTTCGGCCATTTGTTGAATCGCTGATGACATTTCGCCAGTGCTCCCTTTCATCTCATCACTTTTGGTCGTCATTTCTTCAGATGAAGCAGCAACCAGGTTTGCTAACTCATTGATACTCTGTAAAAGTCCGTTCAAGTTTCCAACTGCAGTAGTCACCGCGTCTGACATTTCTTTTACGTAGCCCTCCGACTGAATCGTGACATTCTTGGTGAGATCTCCTTCGGCAATGGCTTGCAGAATATCATTCACTTCAAGTACCGGGAGTTTCACATCAGAGATATCCGCAGCTATCTTAATCACCTTGAAAACGTTTCCTTCATCATCCTTAATTGGTGTGTAGGATGCATTCAACCAGAGATCCTCACCTGTTTTGGTCACTCTTTTGAACTCTCCAGATTGAACGTTCCCATTTGCAAGTTCTCGCCAGAAATTCTTGTATTCACTAGAGTTTGCATACTCTGACTCACAAAACATACGGTGATGATTTCCAATCAAATCTCTGTCAGAAGAGTACTTTACGGCTCTTACGAAATTGTCATTGGCACTTAGAATAGTTCCATCGGGCTTAAATTCGATTGAGGCCCACCCTGTATTTACAGCCCCCTTTATCGCATCCGCCTGATTACGAGCTTCTATCATATTGGTGATGTCGGCCGCAATCTTGATGACCCTGACAACTCTTCCCTCCTCATTCTTGATTGGAGTATACGAGGCATTAATCCAAACGTCCTCGCCTGCTTTGGTCATCCTTTTGAACTCACCAGACTGGGTCACTCCATTTGCCAGATCTTTCCAGAATTGCTTATAAGCTACGGAGTTTGCAAGCTCCACATCGCAAAACATTCGATGATGATTACCAATTAACTCCGCACTTGTTGAATAGCCAAGTGTGTGTACAAAATTATCATTGGCATCAATGATGGTACCATCAGGCTCAAATTCTATCGAAGCCCATCCAGTGTCCACTGCAGATTTAATGGTTGTTGCCTGATTTCTAGCGTCTACCATTTTGGTGATATCTGCAGCAATCTTAATCACCTTTACAACGTTTCCTTCTGTATCCTTAATTGGAGTATACGATGCGTTAAGCCAGACTTCTCTATTGTCCTTCGTAATTCTCCTGAATTCACCAGATAGTACATCTCCGTTTGCAAGGTTCTCCCAAAATCTCTTGTATTCGTTGGTATTTGCATAGTCAGAATCACAAAATACTCGATGGTGTATTCCACCAATTTCTTCTGAATTATCGTAGCCCATCGTTCTTAGGAAATTATCATTGGCATCGATAATGGTCCCATCAGGCTTGAACTCGATAGAAGCCCATCCAGTATCAATTGCCTTTCTAAGTGCTTCTTCTGAGTCTGATTGAACTGTTCTCAAGGGTTTCCTTGACTTGGGTTCTCTTCCATTGGATCTTTCCCCTTTGACATGCTGAGAAGCTCCATTCGAAGCTTTTTTTTGATTTTTAATACTTTCTTTAAGTGACATAATTATACTGTTATAAATTTCTTACACGCATATGCGTTTACTATTTCATATTTCAACAGACCAACACTTCCTAGTGATCATAGCTCATGCTAAAATCAAAAAGCTGAAATGGAATGGATGAGGAATTTGGGAATTGGCGCTAGCCTAACTTACAAGTCGACAGCGTCATTGAGGGCTTGAAATCACTCGGATCCAGAGACAAAGGCGGTTCGCTTTTTTGTGGTTACGGTTAATCATACTTAGGTTTTTAGCAGTTGAAAAAAATCTTGGTTGTTGAATACAGGCACTTGGCATTTAGTCCCTATTTTCTTTCTCACTCTTATATTATCAATTGATAATGAAATAAAAATAGTTAGATGACAGTCATTCATTGATAGTGATTCTTACTAGATGATTTTAAGTAAAATGCTTAGTTTTCTTGAAGCCGATTTACCAGCGTCAAAACAGTATTTCGAATCGTTCTCTTCAGGGAAATATAAAAAAGAGCTACATGCCACATGCAGCTCTATCACCCTAAAATAAGCTAGTTGAATAAGTACAACTAACGCAAAAATCATATGACCTTCCAGACAGAAGTGAGGGCTACCAAGTTTAGTAGCCTCACTCTGGACAACTGGACGGTAAAACAGGTTAGAAGAGGACGTAATCAAATTCGTTGCTCGTTTCATTTGTTAATTATTTGATACAGATATGGAGTTTACCAAGTCTTCAATACAATTCTCAATTTCATCTGTATTAAATGGCTTTTGGAAAAAGCCGTTTACAATTTTTTGATCCATAGCTTCCTTAATTTCATCACTTACGTAATAGCTACTTAAGATGAAATACCACACCAGGCCGTACTCTTCCTTCGCTTTTTTAATGAAGTCCAGGCCGCTCATAGTTGGCATCCACATATCAGTGAAGACCGCCACAATGTTGCGAGACGGATCTCTTAACTTTTCCATACCCTCTGCGGCCGAAGTCGCGGTATGCACTTGATATTTCTTCTTGAATACCAATTCGAAAAGATGCAGATTAGGTTCTTCGTCATCAATGCACAAGATCGAAACATCAGTCACGTTGCTCATATGTTTTGGACTTTTTTTAGAATCGAAAATTCCTCTCGATCTAAGGATACTGGCCCAATCGAGTCAGCCAGATCTTCATTGACAATATCTGGTTCCACGTCAGTGCTTTCCATGATATTCGTACTTCGCGTATTACCAAGTAAACTTCTCAAAGTCATTATCATTGATTTCTATTTGCTATATCTAAAAGGGTCTATTGTTGAATTTGCAATAGAATAAAGATCATCGATCCGACTCTTTTGAAGAACATGCTTCAAAAGGAGTTCATCATAGGACAATAATCTCGTGTACGAGACGGTAAAATTCGTGGTTGACATAGTACTTCAATTAGTTTTCGCTTAAAATGTTCAATTGAAGTGAGTAATCCGATTTCAATTAGCTGGTTAAAATCTCACTCATTAATATTATCAATTGATAATATTATACAAATGTATGAGTCGGATCAGCCAGACGCAATCACACTTTTAACGTATTTTTAACTACGGTAAATACCGTAGACGCCTATCTATTGAATCTTATACAAGCTTTTGAAGGATCGCCACTCGAACCAATTCAGCGGCATTATGTGCCTTTAACTTTCGCATCATATTTGTTCGATGAGTATCGACGGTTCTAGCACTGATGAACAGATCTTCCGCAATCTGTTTATTACTCTGACCCTCCACAATTTTGGACAAGACCTCTGATTCTCTTGATGTTAGTTTTTCTTCACCAGAATCGGAGTCCTTGCTGACAAATTGTGTAGCCAACACCTCAGCAACGTACGGGCTAAGGTATTTACTACCTTGATTTATCTTTTTGATGGCATTGTGAAATTCAGATTCATCAGAGTCTTTCGTGAGGTAACCCATTGCGCCAGCTTCAAAAGCTTTCACAATGTATTCAGGGTCTTTATGCATACTAAGTATTAACACATTTGTATCAGGATACTTATCATTCACAATTTTGCACAGGTTCAATCCTGACATTCCAGGCATTGAGATATCCGTAACTACAATATCGATGCTGCTCTTTTCCAAAAATGACAAAAGTTCCTCTGCTGTCGAGGCCTCGGCAATCACTTCTATGTTAGGATCAGCAGTGATAGCTGCCCTCAATCCTTTCCGAACGAGTGTATGATCATCAACGAGTACCACGCTTACCTTTTTCATACTCTCAACTTGATTTTTACGGTTGTGCCTAATTCAACTGAGGACTTGATTTCAAAAACAGCTCCAATAATTTCTGCACGTTCTTGCATATTTGAAACTCCGTTGCCCTGAGGTTTTGCATCTCCCATTTCAAAACCTTTGCCATTGTCGGTAATCGTCAGTACTATCCCATTTTCTTCGGGCATAAGTTCAATTTGTATATCCTCCGCCTCTGCGTACTTCATCGAATTATGGAGCGCTTCTTGAGCAATTCTGTACAGCGCAATTTCTGCTTCCGAACTGACTTTGGGTATGCCTGGGTGATCCTGAAAGCTAACATGCCCAGAGTGACCAACAGCTGTGTCTGCCAGACTTTTTAATGCAACCACTAATCCAAAATCTCCCAAAACTGTTGGCATCAGGTTTTTGGAGATTTGTCGTGTCTCCTCTATGATCCCTTGATTTATAACCTCCGACTGACTAAGGACCAAGTCTTGTTCTTTGTTTAACGCTCCAAGTCTTCTAATTCTTCTGAGATTATGTACCAACGCCGTAAGCATCTGCCCCAATCCATCATGCAGTTCTTTCGCAAACCGCTTTCGTTCAATTTCCTGACCATGTACTAGTGACGTAATTCGTTGTTTTCTTTCTTCCTCAAGCTTTCGGTTAAGTTCGTATCGTTTTGTTACATCTCGATTTATACTTAAAATGGCACGCTCTCCTTTATATACGACGGGCATCGCATTGACGTCAAGAATTATTCTCTCCCCATTTGGCTTAATTTGATCAATCTCAAAATGCGAATAATCCTCTTGGGACATGGTCTTTTCGATCAAATCTGCACGACCGTGCTTTTCTGTTGAAATTTCCTTCAGCGACATCCCAATAAAGGCCTCCCTCACCAATCCATACAATTTACAGGCACGTTGATTCACTTCAAGGACAATTTCATCCTCTGGACGAAAAATAAGTATTGCATCGTGGGCATTCTGAAAAAGTCTTTCGTACTCCTGCTTGGACTCATGAAGATATCGCTCTATGTTTTTCCTTCCTTCTATTTCATTTTGTAGCTGCTCATTGGCTTCCTGAAGCTTTTGCGTACGCTCAATTACCTTGGTTTCCAACTCCCTTTTACTATCAACCAACTCCTCCTCAATTTTCCGTTTTTCAGTAATATCCCTGACTACTCCCAGAAATCCAGTAATCGCAGAAGTATCCCCATTTTCATTAAGCATTCTTACTGTTTGCCCCACCCACCTCCTAGAGCCGTCCTTTCTCACAATTGGAAACTCCAGGTATGTAGATTTGACTCTATTTTTCATCTGATCAGCATAAAAGTCTGCTACAGATTTTTGGTAATCATCAGCAATCATTTTCCCAAAATGAGTCCCTAAAAGCTCTTGCATCGAATACCCTGTGAGTTCTAGTCCCAGCTTGTTTATAAAAAGAAGATTCCCATAGGGGTCTCCATGATAAATAACATCATTGGCCGCTTCTACGAGAAATTTGTAGCGAGCCTCGGTAGCTCGGGCATTCTGCTCTACTGAGCTTACTTCTGTAATATCTCTAAAAATGGCCTGAGTCCCTTTAGGGTTTCCATCGGAATCGTATTGGCAATTCACATTCGCCTTGGTTAACACCTTCCTACCATTTTTTGAGATCAAGGATACCTCCATGTTATTCACAGACCTCAACTCCTCAATATTTTTAATTAAATCAACACAGTGGTCTTTGGACAGGGGATGGATTACATCAAATACATTGAGGTTTAGCAGCTCACTTTCCTTGTACCCTAAAGTCTCCAGCCAGCACTTGTTGACGAACAAAAAGCAGCCATTATTGTCACAACTTTGTATAAGGTCAGTTGCATTGTCCATAACCTCCAACATTTTGAGATGCAGGGATGGATCAAGTAGACTGGAGGAGTTCTCAGAATTTTCTACTTCAGAATAATTGTATTCGTTATTAATCTCTTTCTCAGACATGGCTGAAGTACTTCACATCATTCTGTGAAAATTTGATTTTTCTTTATCGGGTGACTATCTCAGAAGCCTAATGTACTGCAAAGAACTTCATCCAAAATCTAAAATCGATCAACCAATTAATTGTTTCGTTGTGAGTGTGATTTTCTCATATTTATCTCCACTATCTTAGCTCCTAAATTAACTCTAGACGTGAGAATCATTATTTTGCTTGTATCTGTCCTTGGTTGTTCGTGGTGCTATGGACAAGGGGAAAAACCGAAGCTATTTGTTGGTATCGTAGTTGATCAAATGAAGATGGAATATTTGAATCGGTTTTATGATAAATTCTCTGAAGGTGGATTTAAACGGTTAGTGGAAGATGGCTACTTGTATCAAAATGCACACTACAATTATATTCCAACAAAAACAGGCCCGGGGCATGCTTCTATCTATACGGGCACGACGCCTTCCAGCCATGGAATTATTGCCAATGATTGGTTTGTTCGTGAGAAGAACCTAACAATGAATTGCGTATCAGATTTAAGCGTAAGCTCTGTTGGCGGATCAGAAAGAAATGGAAAGTACTCTCCAAAAAATCTTATCTCTTCTACCATCACCGATGAGCTCAGATCATTTTCAAATTTCAGATCCAAAGTTCTCAGTATATCCATTAAGAACCGCGGTGCGATTTTACCAGGCGGCCACAGTCCCACAGGAGCATTTTGGATGGACACCAATACTGGCGATTTTATGACAAGCACGTATTATGGTCAACAACTTCCCGAATGGGTCAATCAATTCAACAAGAGGAAACTTGTTTCCAAATACCTTGATGGCACCTGGAACACCTTGCAACCTATTGAGAACTACACTGAAAGCACATCGGACGATACGGTGTATGAACGTATTTTTAAAGCAAAAGAAAGACCGATCTTTCCTTATGTTTTATCAGAAGTAGTCAAACTTGAAGGTGTGGACCTGATCAGGAAGACTCCTTTTGGCAACACACTTACATTGGAGATGGCGCTTGCCTCAATCGAAGGTGAACAGATGGGACAAGATCAATTCACAGATTTTTTAGCTGTAAGCTTTTCCTCAACAGATTATGTGGGTCACGCATTCGGCCCTAATTCGATTGAGATTGAAGACACGTACCTAAGATTAGATTTAGAACTTGCCCGCTTGTTGAAGTACCTGGACAACCACTTTCCCAGTAACTACCAGGTCTTTCTGACCTCTGACCATGGTGTAGCGAATGTCCCGCAATATCAAATAGACAATAAATTACCAGGTGGGTATATCAATGCTGAGAATTGGGAAAAGAATTTTGAGGTCAAAGTCAACGAGGTTCTGGGAGAAGGAGAGTGGATTCTTGATATTTCAAACAATCAAATCTTCCTAGATAGGACTCTCCTTAGACAGAATCGAAAGAATCTTGCGGAGGTGCAGCAAAAGGTTCGAGAGGTCGCCCTTTCGATGGATCATGTGGAACAAGCCTATACTTCGCTGGAAATTGAAAAACGTGATGGTACAGACTACTATAAAGTGCTGCTTCAAAATGGATTTAACAGTCAAAGATCAGGTGACATCTTATTGAAAATGTCACCCGGATATCTTTGGGACGATTACGGTAGAAAAGGAACTACACATCAAAGTGGAAATACAAATGACACACACGTGCCCATCATTTTTTATGGTGCAAATATCCCTGTCGGAAATTCTGTAAGAAAGGTAGCGACGATAGATATTGCTCCAACAATTTCCATGTTACTAAACATTTCGTTGCCCAGTAACGCTACAGGCCAACCTCTTTATGAGATTTTTGAATAGAACTATTTCGATTTTTTAAAGTATATACTGTCTATGCTTAAAACGTTTTGTGTTTCTTCTCTATTCCTGATCGGATTCATTTCATTGGCTCAACCATTGAAGTTAGCCAAGCTTAAGTACGGTGGAGGTGGTGATTGGTATGCAAACAAAACGGCACTTCCAAACCTAATTCAATTTTGCAATGAGAACCTAAACACTTACATCGACCCGACAGAAGATATTGTTGAGGTAGGCAGTCCTGACTTGTTTCTTTATCCATATGTCTACATGACAGGACATGGAAATGTTGTTTTTACGCAATCCGATGCAGGTAACTTAAGAAGTTACTTAACCTCTGGAGGTTTTCTTCACATCGATGATAATTATGGTCTTGACCCATTTGTTCGAATTGAGATGAAGAAGGTATTTCCTGAACTTGATTTTGTTGAAATCCCCTTTGATCATCCTATTTATAGCCAAAAGTTCACTTTCACAGAAGGACTTCCTAAAATTCATCAGCACGATGGTAAACCACCACAGGGTTTTGGAATCATCTACGAAGGTGATCTGGTTTGCTACTACTCGTATGAAAGTGATTTGGGAAATGGATGGGAAGACAGGTCCATCTATAATGACCCGGAAGAGCTAAGACAAAAGGCGCTCATGATGGGAGCGAACATAATCACCTTTGTTTTTACGGAGGTAAACTAAAAACCCCTCTTCACTCACCTGGAGATCGAGGGGCTTTACCTACCTGAAAATTAACCTAAGAGATTACCTTCTTCCTCTGTGATTGAGTTCCTTTTCAAAAGATTCACCACCATTGATTGTTATGGTTACTATGTTATCACAGCTACCATCGCCAAAGTCTATGATGGCAACATTGTCGCCTGAAGTGATCTGCTTGATTCCTGATACTGGTATGAAAACACCCTCTGCTCTACACGCTCTTTTGTAGATCAAACGCTCAAGAATTACGATCTCGTAGCTTACTCCATCCCGTTTAACACCATCTGCTCTACCTTCGACATGTGTTTCGTCCTCTAAAGGATTATTTGCCCTAATCCATGTTCTGGTGTGGTCAGCATCCCTTGTTGCAAAAGTTTCATCGGGCCATGTGAGTTTACCTCCCACCAGGGTGATTGAGAATGTTGGATTGTCGTCGAGATCCTCAGAAATGTTAGTAATTGTGCGTGTCCCTTCGATTTGTACGGAATCAATTGAGAAATCCACCAAGGTCACGATTCTGAATGCTCCAGGGATCAATTTCCGTTCATTGTACTCGATTACAATCTTACCCTTTCGTAGTCTGCCACCTGGACCAACACAGCCATCACCGTAGTCAATGGTAATTATTTTGTTGACTGTATCTTTTTCAACTATTGCGCAATCAAGGATAATGTCCCTTTCAATTCTGCCACCCTCTTCGAGAGTGAGCATGCCCGCCTCAACGGTTACATCTACATCTTCAAAATTTGACTCCAATGCTGCTTCGGAATCAACATCCAGCTGATCCACCAAACTTGAGCTGAGATCTGAATCCTCGTCGCTACAAGAACTAAAAATGAATGCTGAAAGAACTGCTAGAACAAATAACTTTTTCATAATATTTCGATTCGTTTTTTATTGAATTTGGCTTCTTGGACTTGATAGGCCTAAAAAGGTTTAATCGAACTATTATTTTTTTTCAAAAAATTACTTAGAGGCTATCTTAAGGCCAGAAAATGTTCTAAAATGATTGATTGAGCTCAATTGAGAAATTGTCGATAACAGATTACCAGTTGACAAAAGGTAGACAAACAAATACTTTATATAGGTTCGCTGAAATAAGTGTTTTTGGTTTTTGTATAATTGTATCTATACATAATCCTAAATCAAGATGAGATCACTCATTACGCTACTATTTGTCGGATTCATGCTCAGCAGTTACTCGCAAGGGTGTAGTGATGCAGGATTCTGCACAATGGGCGCAATGAAACCAGATCAGAACTACAGTCGTCGCATTGCGATCAAATTGAGATCCATTGAATTCAACTATTACAGGGGAACGAGTCTCATAAGTCCAATTATTTTTGCTGCAAATGTGGACTTTAATCTAGCATTGACTGATCGCAGTTCCTTGCAGATAAAACTTCCCTATCAATGGATCAAAGGTAATTTGGGCGAGAATGCTGGTTTGGGTGATATTTCCTTGAGCTATACCACTAATCTGAAAACGACCAGGAAATGGAGTTTTAATGGTACCCTTGGAACAAAGATTCCAACAAACGACGCAAATGCAAAGGTGAATAACGAGTTTACGAACGGGCAAGCTACACCTCTTCATATGTACTATCAAACCAGCCTCGGCTCGTATGATGGCATAGCTGGCCTATCCATGATTAATCAAAAATGGCTTCTAGCAACCGGAATCCAAATAGCCTTCACAGAAAATGGAAATGAATTTATCTGGGGCGGTTTTCCAAACTACCCAGGACTAGGTTCTACTCCAGAAGAGTTAGCCGAAGGAGTAGAATATGTACGGAAATACAATACAGGCATCCACCTTAAGCGCGGGACAGACGTCATGTTCCGATTAGAAAGAAATTTTAAGTTTACCAATTTCAACTTCACGCTCGGAGCACTAAGTATTTACCGTATAACCAAAGACAATGTGCTGAAGCCTGCCACCCCGGAAAGAGCTGAACACCGAGAAGATCTTGATGGAACTCTTGGCTTGGCCCTCTCTGTAATTGGTACTTTTGGCTATCAGTTTGATGTTAACAGCAGCATCAAAATTATTCAAGGAATAAAGCTCGTTGATCGGGATGTTAACCCAGATGGTCTTACAAGAAATGAAGTCTTTAGCTTAAGCTACGTTTACAAGTTTTAACTTGTCCATTGTATGAGCATGAAACACTTCGTAACTGCTTCAATATTATTTCTTGCTGTTTTTTCTGGCCAAGCTCAGGGATCTTTACTGAAGCAGGCTGAAGAAGCAAAAAGAAATGGTGATTACCAACAGTCCTATGATCTATACAAACAAGCTAGTGATATCTTTATAGGGCAAAGTGCCGTCCTTTCCTACATTGAAACACACTTGGAAATGATCGATTGCCAACTGCTGAATGGTAATCCCTTTCTTGCCAAAAGCCTGGCTGAAAACACCTTGGAATATGTTGAATCGGAACTTGAGAGCACTTCATCCCTGAAAGCACGAACATATACGTTGCTTGGACTTAGCTTCCTAAACCTCGGAAGAAATGATGATGCGCTCGAAAGTCTCCAGGAAGCTGAAAAGCTATTTGGCACAGATGATTCTGCAGAAAAGGCAAACTGTTTTAATGCGCTGGGTTTGGCTTATGGCACAATAAATAGCGATATTCTTTCGACACAGTATCACGAAAAAGCACTCGGTTTAAGACGACGTATTTTGGGAAAAGATGCGGAAGAAGTGGGGGACTCCTTCAATAATTTGGGTTTGCTCTACACAGTAGATCAGCCACTTCAGGCTCTTGTTTACTACAACAGAGCAAAAGCCATCTACGAAAAGAAACTGGGAGAAAACCATCAAAAAACACTGCGCCTCGACGTAAATATGGCTTTTGCCAATCTTGCACTTGAGAACTATGAGGTTGCGCTTGAGATTGTTAACAAGGTAAAAGAAATTTATGATGCTGATTTTTCAGGTGATAATCAGCATAAGGCCTTCATTTTATCCATTATCGGGAGAGTTCACGAAGGAAAAAAAGATCTTGATGTGGCACTCAGTTACCAGCAGCAAGCCTTGGAGATGTACTTAAGTTTGTTCGGCGAAAAGCATCCTGCGGTCGCAAATACATACTTCCTAATTGGTAGCATTCACCAAAACAATGGTGAGTTTAAGCTTGCTGTGCAGTTTTATCAGCAATCCATTTATTCGAATTTTGCCAATACCAACTCTGAGGGACTTTATGATCTTCCAGTGCTTGAGGATTATTTCGATGCTGATATTCTACTTTCCAGTCTACAGGCCAAAGCCAAAGCTCTAGAGGCACTCCACTTTGAAAAAACACTTAACACCAAAGATTTGACAGGCGCTATTGACACCTACAAGCTTTGCGACGAACTCATTTCCATAATCCGAAGACAAAGACTCGATGAAAAGGACAAGTTGAAGCTTGGCGAGATTTCAAAAGACGTATATGAAAACGGAATTAAGTTATCGCTAATTCTCAGTGAACAGAGTTTCAAAAGAAAATTCTATTTGGAAACTGCCTTTGAATTCTGTGAAAGAAGCAAGTCTTCAGTTCTGCTGGAGGCAATTACAGAAACAAAAGCAAAACAGTTCTCAGGTATTCCTACCACTCTTCTCAGTTTGGAAGACAGTCTAAAGGACGAGATTTCCTACATCGAGCAAAAATTAGCAGAACCGGATAATGAGGAAGACGAGGCCTTGAAAGATTTGTTGTTTCTCTACCAGAACGAATACAGATCATTCATTACCAAATTAGAATCGGACTATCCAGATTATTACAATCTTAAGTATAGTAGCAATCTTTCAGGAGTATCAGAAGTGCAGGCTAAACTCAATGATCAAACCGCGCTTCTCTCCTATTTTATAGGTAAAGATGAGATTTACATTTTCACCGTGACTAAAAAGGGCATTCGTGCTGTAACCAAACCCAAAGATGATTCTTTCGAAAAAAGTGCAAAAAGTATAAGAAATGCCATCAAATACAATGTGGTGACCACATTCATCAACTCTTCGAAAAACTTGTATGATCATCTGATACCGCAACTTTCGAGTTCCATTAAGGAACTTGTTATACTTCCTGACGGAGTGCTGGGTACGCTTCCCTTCGAGGCGTTGATTGATTCGGACAGTGAAAGTTCCGATTACGACTCCGCTCCTTTTTTGATAAGAAACTATGGAGTTTCTTACGATTACTCCGCAACTCTCTTTACCCAGCGAAAGACCGAAGAAGTAGATTCAAGCTCCGACATTTTACTTTTCGCCCCAGTTGATTTCAGTGAAAATGAAGTGAAGATGGCCACCTTACCTGGATCTGAAGAGGAAATTATGGAAATCCGGTATCTGTTTATGGGAACCAGCAATAGACCAGAGACGAGAACTAGATTGCAGGCGAGCGAGTCCAGTTTGAAGCTGGAAGATTTAAACAAGTACAAATTTTTGCATTTTGCAACTCACGGGCTAGTAAATGAATCAGAGCCCGCACTGTCACGAATTTTCCTAAACCCAAGTGAAGGAGAAGATGGCAGCTTGTACGCTGGCGAGATCTACAATTTGAAGATTGACGCAGATCTGGTAACACTCTCTGCATGTGAAACGGGATTAGGGAAAGTCGCAAAAGGAGAAGGTATTGTCGGATTAAGTCGAGCACTGCAATATGCCGGCGCCAATAATATCATTGTGTCGCTCTGGCAAGTTTCTGATGCATCCACCTCCCAAATGATGATTGAGTTTTATAAATACAATCTCAACAATGATCATCACGGATACAATGCTGCACTAAGGCAGGCAAAACTTATGCTTCTAAATACCACTGAGTACAACAGTCCCTATTATTGGGCTCCTTTTATCCTTGTTGGAATGTGATTTTTCTTGATAAGTAGGTTTTTTACCATATTTCTTTGTTCTTTAGAAATATGGGTAAGCAAAATAGTTTTCTAATTATCTTATTTATTGTAGGGTTGATATTGTTTGATGCCTTCCAGCAGCAATTTTTCATCAATACCTTCAACCTTACCCCCGAACCAGCTTTGCTCAGTACTCTTCTGAAATCACAAATGATCCGATGGACAGTATGGGCTTCGGTGGGTGTTCCTTTTGGTTTTTTCGTTTGGCGCCAACTGAAAAAAGACGCTCCCCTGGGGTTCAAGTCTTTCAGCTTGATTTTCGTTGCAACTCTATTTGCCGTTAGCACTTCAATTCTACTTATCAGTTTAATATCCATTCGAACGCAGAATCAAAGCCTTACACCGGAGGTTCTTACAGAATTTTATACATTCTTTTCTTTCCAGAAAGGCCTGACATTTTTTATGGCCTATGTGACAACAGCAATCTTTTTAAACAACTACTTCCAATTAAGAAAAGTCAAAAAGCAAGCGGTTGAAATTGTCACGTTAAGAAAAAACAGTGAAGAGTTGGCTAAAAATCTATTGCCCAAGGATGAAAAAGAAGAACCTTACCTAAACATAAAGACAGGTAACAAATTGGTTCGGATTTTACTAGGTCAAGTCATATGGATTCAAGCAGATGATTATTGTGTCAGAGTACATACCACAAATCGTAGCTATACGCTGCGCAAAAGCCTAAAGTCATTAGAAATCCAATTGCGAACCTATCGATTTATCAGAATTCACCGAGGAGCACTTCTTAACCTCAACTATGTAGACCAAATAAATTTTGAATCTTCTACTATTCGCCTTCAAGATGACTCCGAGTTGCCACTTTCCAGATCTGGTATAAAAACACTCAAAAAACAGATCAAAGAGACTTCACTGTAGCTCACTGCAAAACTGATGATCCTGACTGCAAAAAGTAGGAGTATATCATCCTTGAGTATTTCCTTTCCTAAAAACTTTAAAACTATGCGCAGTTCAATAATACTCATTTTGCTTCTACGTTCATTTGTATCCTTTTCTCAATATGATTATTCGCCAACAGCTAAGAACCCCTTTGGAAAACTAAACCCCGATGCTCCAAAAGAAGTAGCTGATTACAAGGATTTGATCGGAATATGTGATTGTAAATCTGTGAAAAGAATTGATCGTGACAACTGGGCCGATACGGTTGACATGAAATGGACATACAAATACATTTTGAATGGACTTGCAGTGCAAGACGAAACCTTAAAATCCGATGGAACTCACGGAGGCAGCATCCGACAATACAACGTTGATAGCAGCATGTGGTACGTGCACTTCTATACTTCCAGCGTCAGCGCTCCTGCGCTTCCAGCTTGGGGTGGTGGGATGAAGGATGGTGAGATTGTACTGTACAGAGATCAGCTTGCCCCAAACGGAATGGAAGGCTTCTTCAGGATTACATTTTCGGACATATCAAAGCAGGGGTTTAACTGGAATGGGGCTTGGACTTCGAAAGACGAAAGTATCATATATCCAACATGGAGAATATTTTGTTCAAAGACGGAAGATGAATAAAATCAGCACAAAACATCGCCCAAATCTCAAATCAAAACAATAGCTTCTATTTATCTGTGATTTTGAACTTTTTTTCCGACCTTTCGGTCTTAGTTTTTGAAACCAAGACCGAATTGATATGAAGAGGATACAAGTCGGGGATATGGTTGAAAGTGACTATGGGAAGGGGAAAATATTAGCAACAACGGAACAGTGGGTTATTCACGACAATTCACTCAATAATAGCAGTGAAGAGTTTGCTGTACTTATTTCCGACGATGCGATGATCTTGTTAGATGAAAATTCTGCCTGAAGTCCTGTGTCTATGTCAACCTATTCTTAGATTTTACTCATTCCGCCAGTAATTCATCAATTATTTGATTGAATCTTACGTCGAATGCTTTATAATACTCGCCCGTGGCTGGACCATTAAAATAGCTATGAACGTATCTGGCATAACCACCCTTATCCACAATAACTAATGTAGGAAATGCTTTGATTCTCTCAACAAAAGGAAGAGACATAGCAGCTCCCGTTTTGCTCAAACGACCTCCAAGAACCAAATCATATTTAATTCCATTTGTTTTCCTATATTCTTCCAGCCTTTTCAGGCCGTATTCCTGAGAATAATTTGCTTCATATGAAGATGCTAAGATTGCAACATTCTTGTTGCTATTTTCTTTGTACCAGTCAACCAGATACCTAGTTTGGTCATGGCTATTTGGACACCAGGTCCCAAACAGTTGAATAAGCAAGACCTTTCCTTCATACTTTGAAGGATCAACACTTCCTTTTCCACTTCCAGCCCCAAGCAAATCATAGTACGGCTTATGTATTTCTTTGTCCACCTTCACTAGCTCAAAAGGGTCCACAAGTTCCGCA
Source organism: Cyclobacteriaceae bacterium (assembly GCA_039961455.1). Classification (GTDB taxonomy): domain Bacteria; phylum Bacteroidota; class Bacteroidia; order Cytophagales; family Cyclobacteriaceae; genus Ekhidna. The sequence continues at coordinate 159,403 of JBDVJN010000090.1, forward strand.
TTTGGGTCAGCCGTTGCACTCCAAGGCTCGGTATACGAGTTATCAAAAACAATCTCTCCAGACCAAGCTGCCCCAGTTTTTTTTCCCAAAATCAGAAAGGCATGCGCTCCATCGAATGATGACAACTTAAGTGAGTCGCCATCAACGATTCCATCAAAGTATCGGTAATCACTCGTTTCGGACATAACCGTTCCGATCACCCTATCCCCCATTTGTGTAAAAAGCCCTACTCCGTCACTCATCGACGGTGTGTCAGGACTAAAAGTCATTTTCCATCGCTCTTCAACCGAAACATTTCTCTTCGTACTTTTCTTAGCGAACCTTACGCCTCCAAAAGAAGCATTCAATGGCATTTTGGCATTTCTGTAATGCTTGACATACTCGCCGCTCAGTGACATAGCATCAAATTTGGCCCGTATTGACACATCAAACGGGTCCAAAGGAATAAAAATACTATCCCCAACTATAGTGGCATTTGTTACCGCTCGGCGTTCACTTCCGTTGATAAAGGTGATATCTGGAATATCCCCGCCTGCAGTGCTCACTTCAAATTGAAAAGGCACCTTATGTTTCTGGTAGATAATTTCTCCGGTCCAATTTCCAAGCTTTAATGACTGTCCATGTCCAAGAGAAGATCCAAAGAGAAGAAGAAATGCGGTCAAATACTTCATTGTGGGAAGATAATCAGATTGTAATTCCATGCGAAATTGAAGGCGGAATAAATCTTTTGGTGTCTCAAATTATTTATCTTTATTTAAATCAACTAACCTAACATTATGACAAATGACTCTATAAAACCTCCCGTTTGGTTTTGGATCGTGAGCGGTATCGCACTGATTTGGAATGCTATGGGCATTCAGGCATACCTTGATCAAGCTTATATGACACCTGAAAAACTATCAGGGCTTCCGGAAGCACAACAAGCAATGTATATCGACAATCCTGCCTGGGTGACAGCAGCCTTTGCCATCGCTGTCTTTGGAGGCACTATTGCCAGTATCCTGCTTCTTCTAAAGAAAAAACTAGCCTACACAGTTTTTGTGGTTTCCCTTGCAGGAATTCTTGCACAAATGTCGTACGCTTTTTTTATGAGTGGAGCAACAGATTCGTTTGGCCCTGGAGGGATGATTATGCCAATCATGATCATTCTTGCTGGTGCTGCATTGGTTTATCTATCTAAAAAAGCTATCTCAAATGGATGGCTGAGTTGAAGGTTTTTAAAATGCAAAGAAAAATCTCTTAGCTAAGCTTAAGAGATTTTTTTTGTTTTTGCTGAAATAAGTATCAGCATTCAGCATCTTTGCCGCTCATGAATTTTGAAGAATTCGATTTAAACGATCAGCTAACAGAAGCAATCTCGCACATGGGATTTTCTGAAGCAACACCCATACAGGAGCAAGCAATTCCGGCAATTCTAAAAGGTCAAGATCTTATTGCTTGTGCCCAGACTGGCACAGGGAAAACAGCGGCATTCGTTATTCCAATTCTTAATCATCTGGCCAACAATCCCAGCGATGATGTAAAGGTTTTGATCGTAGTTCCTACTCGAGAACTCGCAATACAAATTGATCAACAAATAGAAGGTTTCTCATATTTTCTCCCTGTACACTCAATAGCCATCTATGGCGGAGGAGATGGTCAAGACTTTGCTCAGCAAAAAAAAGCACTAACTCAAGGAAGTAACATTGTGGTTGCCACGCCTGGAAAGCTTATTTCTCACCTAAACCTAGGCTACGTCAAATTTGATGACGTTTCACATTTGATTCTGGATGAGGCAGATCGAATGTTGGACATGAATTTCTATGACGACATTAAAAAGATCATTACATACCTTCCGAATTTGAAACAGACGTCAATGTTCAGTGCTACGATGGCACCAAAGATTGAAAAACTAGCGAAGAGTATTCTGACAGATCCCAAGAAAATCACGCTTGAGATCGCTAAACCCTCCGAAAATATAAGTCAAGAAGCATACAAGGTTGAAGAACCCTATAAGATCGAACTTATCAGTAAGCTAATAAGCAGGTATGCAGACTTTGAAAGCATCTTGATCTTCACTTCAACAAAGAGAAAAGTCGCAGATATTGTCAAAGGATTGAAGAAGGCAGGCCTCGATGCAAAAGGCATCTCATCAATGTTGGAGCAAGAGGAGCGCGAATCATTACTACTAAAATTCAGAGCCAAGAAATTGCGAATTGTGGTAGCGACCGATGTACTAAGTAGAGGGATTGATATCAAAGATATTAATCTAGTTGTGAATTTCGATGTACCCAATGATGCAGCAGATTATGTACATCGAATCGGACGTACGGCACGAGCCAAGACAAGCGGTGTTGCCATCACTTTGATCAACAAGGACGACAATTACAAGATGAATCGAATTGAAAAACTCATCGAACGAAAAGTCGATAAGGTTGAATATCCAATTAGGCGGAAATAAGCTCTAATTCGTACCTTTGTTCCTCAATGAAAAAGGTAGCTTTCTATACGCTTGGCTGCAAGCTCAATTATTCCGAAACGTCCTCAATATCCAGAATGTTTGAAGACAAGGGTTACAAGAAAGTAGGCTTCTCTGCTCAACCTGATATATTCATTATTAATACTTGCTCAGTTACTGAAAACGCAGATAAGAAATGTCGAAAAATTGTAAAAGAGGCTAAAATAATCTCCCCTGAAAGCTTTGTCACGATTATTGGCTGCTACGCGCAATTAAAGCCTAAAGAAATCTCAGAAATTCCTGGCGTGGATGCGGTACTTGGTGCCGCTGAGAAATTTCAGCTTTTTGACTACCTCGATGATTTCACAAAAGGCGGTGTATTTGCATCTGAAATCAAAGATGCTACTACCTACAACGCTTCCTATTCCATCGCCGACCGAACCAGAACCTTTCTTAAGGTTCAGGATGGATGTAACTACGGGTGTGCATTTTGTACAATCCCTCTAGCTAGAGGGAAAAGTAGAAGTGACACGATTGAAAACATTGTACAACAGGCCGTAGAAATTGGTAAGACGGAAGTTAAGGAGATTGTGCTGACCGGAGTAAATATCGGAGACTTTGGAATCCAGCAGGGCAAACGAAAGGAGAAGTTCATTGATCTAATCAAGGCCCTAGATGACACATCTGGAATTGACCGATTTCGGATTTCATCGATAGAACCAAACTTACTAACCGACGAAGTAATTGAATTCGTATCAGTGTCCAGGAAGTTCGTTCCTCATTTCCATATCCCACTTCAATCAGGAAGTGATTCGATTCTAAAAAAAATGAACCGACGCTATCTAACCGATCTCTACGTCAGTCGTGTTAAAAGAATTAAGAGTTTCATGCCCAATTGCTGCATTGGTGTTGACATCATCACTGGATTTCCTGGGGAGAGCAAGGAAGAATTTCTCAAGACGTACAATTTCCTAAATGAACTAGATGTTTCATACCTGCACGTCTTCACTTACTCAGAAAGGCCAAATACCCCAGCCATATTAATGAACGAGGTAGTACCACAAAAAATCAGAAATGACCGTTCTAAAATGCTTAGAACGCTTTCAGAGAAGAAAAAGAGACACTTTTACGAGAGTCAGATTGGTCAAGACTTTTCAGTTTTATTCGAAGATGATATAGAGGACAGGTTGATGCACGGATTTACAGAAAACTACATCCGCGTGGCTGCCAAATATGACCCACTTCTGATAAATGAATTAAAAATCGTCCGTTTGAGATCAATCAATTCTAACGGGCTTGCAGAAGTTGACGAACCTGAGTTTGAAGCTCTCGAACTCAGCCACTAGCTTTACCATCAATGAAGATAATTTGCATTGGCAGAAACTACGTCGAACACATCAAAGAGCTTGGCAACGAGAGACCAAGTGAACCAATCATCTTCATGAAACCTGATACATCGCTTCTTAAAAACAACGATCCCTTTTTTCATCCCGATTTCTCCAATGACATTCATTATGAAGTCGAAATCCTGGTGAAAATCAAGAAAGAGGGAAAGTCAATCCAGAAAGAATTTGCTTCTGGATATTATGATGAGCTAGGCTTAGGCATCGATTTTACAGCTAGAGATTTACAAACCAAAGCCAAAGAGAAAGGGTATCCATGGGAGATTGCAAAGGGATTCAATGGTTCTGCTCCCATTTCCAATTTCATCGCAAAGCAAGATTTTGATATGAATAATATCAATTTCAGGTTGCAAAAGAACGGCGAAGGTGTGCAGGTTGGCAATACGTCTCTGATGATATGGAGCATCGATGAAATTATTGCTTATGTTTCTCGGTTTATTCTATTAAAGATCGGAGATATAATTTTTACTGGAACCCCAAAAGGTGTTGGGCAAGTGAAAATTGGCGATCGGATGGAAGGTTTTATTGAGGATAAAAAAATGTTTGATTTTGAAGTGAAGTAGGTGAAAACACTTTTGCTATTTGCATCGCTGCTGTTCTGTGAAGTGCTAAGTGCCCAACTTGGCGAGTATGAAAACTATTACATCTTTCCCATCAACCCAGGCTCACAAAGCTACCTTGCTGGCACCGTTGGGGAAATTAGATCCTCCCATTTCCACACTGGAGTGGATGTAAAGACTGGGGGTAAGATTGGACTTCCAATTTACGCAGTGGCAGATGGTTACATTTCACGAATTAAAGTTTCCACAGGAGGTTATGGTCATTCTCTCTATATGGCTCATTCGAATGGGACTTTCTCTGTCTACGCGCACTTAGATGCATTCCAAGTAGGCCTCGAAAAATTTACACGGGCAAAGCAGTACGAAAAAGAGTCTTACGATGTTGATCTTTTTCCGAAGAAAGATGTGTTCTATTTCAAGCAGGGTGATATAATTGGGTACTCCGGAAATACCGGTTCTTCGAGTGGCCCTCACCTTCACTTTGAAATAAGAGACAAGGATCATAAACCGCTAGACCTTCTGCAGTTTGGGTTCAAAGAAGTACGTGATCGAATAGCTCCAATTGTTAGAAAAATTGCCTTCACCTCCCTCGAAGAAAGTGCCAGGATAAACAAGATGTTTGGTCGATATGAGTTCGATTTGATAAAAACAAATAATGCATATAGAACAAATGTGCCCATTCAATTGCAAGGAAAAATTGGTGTTGAGGTCTATTCATATGATCCGATGGATGGGATTCCCAACAAAAACGGTATCGTCAAGACCGTCATGTTGGTAGATAATGACACCATGTTCTATGAAGATAAAAGCGTCCTACTTTTTTCCAAACAAAGGAGCATTCTCAAGCACTACAATTATGAAGCATCAAAACTGGGAAGTAGGCGATTCAATAAACTTTACTTAGACGACGGAAATGATCATAACATTTACTCAGTAACAAACGGGGGTATAGACTTCCAGAACCAAGAAAAAATTACCATCTTCACACAAGACAGCTACGAAAATCTATCTATCTCTGAGATTAGGATCAATCAAGACAAGATTGTGTACCCACCGAGAGTAAACTTTTCGGCATACGAAATAGTGGGCAACTACCTTCACATAAAGTCAAAAAATGGAGCGGGCGTTCGTATAGACGAGTGGAAGGCAATCGAACCGTATTTTGCTGATCGAACATACAACTACTATGTGTGGGACATGGAGAAGGGTCTTCCGAGAAATATTTTTATTGACGGAAAAACTGTTGAAACAGGCTATGTTGTATCAATTCCATCGAATCAAAAAATTTCCTATCATCAACAAGAGTTTGAATCTAACTATGAAAGTCGAACCCTGTTCGACACGCTCTACCTATCCTTCGAAAAAGGTATTGATTCACTTAGAAATATCGAGTTGTTTAAGTTTAATAATCATCTAGATCCAATTAGATCCGATATTTCAATACGACTGAATCCTGCTCAGCCATATAATGAACAAAAATCCCATGTCTATTCTGTTTTTGGACGACGTTTTAACTTTATGGGTGGTGAGTGGTCAGACAATAAAATAAGCTTTCAAACGAGGGACCTTGTCACTTATACTATTTTGGAGGATACCATTGCTCCCAAAATTCAACATGTCAAATCCGTTTTTGCACACAATACGTTTAGAATTGACGACGAGCTCTCCGGCATTAAATCCTTTAGGGTGGAACTGGATGGGGAATTTCTCCTTATGCGTTATGAAGCTAAGAAAAAATTAATCTGGCCGATCACCGAAAATCCAAACATTCCGATTCGAGGTGAGTTAAGAATTGAAGTTGTTGATAATGCCAACAACATAACTGTTTATAACAAAGTAATATGATCACATTAAAAGCAGGCGACCCTGCCCCACAGTTTGAAAGCAAAGATCAAAATGGTGATACAATCAAACTCTCAGATTACAGGGGTAAGAAAGTAGTACTCTATTTCTACCCGAAAGACAATACACCAGGATGTACGGCGGAGTCCTGCAACCTACGAGACAATTATGAGCTTCTTCAAAAAAAGGGTTACGTTGTTCTGGGTGTAAGCTCAGACAATGAAAAATCTCATCAAAGATTTATCGAGAAACACGACCTTCCTTTTTCACTTATTGCCGATACCGATAAATCAGTTCACGAAGCATTCGGCACATGGGGAGAAAAATCAATGTACGGCAGAAAGTATATGGGTACTTTTCGAACTACATTCGTGATCGACGAAAATGGAAAAATTGAAGAAGTAATAGAGAAGGTCAAAACCAAGGATCATACATCCCAAATTTTGAAGTAGTAATTACCTCATTACTTCGCCAGGAAACACAACTAAACTCTCAGACCCATCCTTGCCAACAGTAGCCACACCAAACAGATAGTTGTCAATGACAATGCCTTCTAGTGTGTACTCTGTCGTGTTCTTATCGACAAGTCTGTAACTATCCCAAGTTGGTGATGTTGTATCTCTGAAATAAATCTTATATCCTTCAACGTTCGGATTATCTACCTTGTCCCAGGCCAATTTAGTTGAAGGCTTCACTGCTCCTCCAATTTTCACGTTTTCCGGTTGCGGAGGTGCCGTTGCAAGTCCTGCCAGAGAAATAGCGTTCACGGCGGTAAGTTTCTTCGCGTACTCAAAATTCACACCCTCTAAAACATCACCGTATTTAATTCCATCTTCGACTCGCAAATCCTGATGTTGTCGGTTATAATTTTCATGTGCTTCCATGATTCTTATTCCCGCGAACCCTCTGTCACAGAAGGGACGATGATGTCCACCTCTACCAAATCTATCTAAACGGTAGATCATTTTAGGGTTCATTTCAGGCATATAAGTCTTAGTCATCGTATATACGTATCGTGCCAATTGCCTGGATATACCATCAACTTCACCTCCATAAAATCTTCTTAACCGGATTGTAAAGGCTGAATCAGTTGGAGAAGTTGGCTCTGAGAAAATTCTAAAAGTCCGGTTATCAACTACTCCATCTACACCCTCAATATTTCCAATCATATCATTATTCAACACCCCTACGATATTCCAACCTTCATCAATTGCCTTCGCAGCCAGATGTTTACCGCCATAGAGGCCTTGTTCCTCTCCAGATAAACCAACTAACAAAATACTGCTCTCAAAATCATACTTTGACAACACTCGTGCTGCTTCAATCACTCCTGCCATTCCAGAAGCATTATCATTAGCTCCTGGTGAATCATCAGTGTAATTCAATGCGTCAGAGACTCTGCTATCAATGTCAGCAGACATAATCACATATCGATTAGGGTACTTAGCACCTCTTTTAATGGCAAGGACATTAACAACCTCCGTGTCTTTGGTAATTCTGGTTTTGGAATTGCCTTTTTCTAAAGTACGTTGGTAGGAAACTTCAAGGCAACCATTACACTCGTTAGAAATTCGATCAAATTCGGATTTTATCCATCTTCTTGCGGCACCAATGCCTCTTGTGTCAGATTTGGTTTCCGACATAGTATGTCGGGTTCCAAAGGAAACCAATTTCACAATATCATTTTCGATTCTTTCTGAGCTTACAGCATCAATAATTTCATATGGAGATTGTGCACTGCATACGAAAAGCCCTAGAAGGACTATTAGGTTAATGGTTTTTTTCATGCTAGGAAATTAATTTAATCTAAGCAAAGAAAAAAAGTCATTTACACACAAGGTAGAATTTCCTGTAATGCAGATACTTTCACAAATCAAAGGTCAAGTTCCAAAGAAACAGTCTTCCGAAATTCCGTATTAGGACATAAAAAAACCATCCGCCATAATGGTGGATGGTTTTAAAATGTGATCGAAAATTATTTGATCTTCTTAAGGAGCAGGAACAAGAGTAATGGTATCCAAACCTGCACCAGATAAATCTAATACATTTCCAGCAGGATCCTTAATTACAAGAGTAAGTGTTACTTCTCCATCCTTATCTTCCCAATCATACTTGAAATCAAGGAAATTTTCTGAAAATGTAATATCTACTTTTACAGCATCTCCATCGGTGTCAGCACCATCAATCATTCCGTCTTCATCATCATCAACATCTTTGAAATCTTCTTTCAAAGAAACGCTTCCGATGTCTTCACTCAAGAATAGATTATAAAACTGTCCTGTAGCAGAAGTCACAGACTGGTTCCCAGATATTGTCGGAGCAGTTAAATCAGTAGTGAAAGCTTTTTTCACGGTATCTGCAACAATATCAAATCCAGCGACTGTAACTGCGGAGGCACTTAGAATTCTAAAAGTAATTACCTCTCCATCAACAGCAGGCGTATATTTCGCCTGATATACAGAGTCCTTACCCAAATTCTTAGTATCCTCGGGATCCTTAAATGGCACAACTTCTACAGGTCCAAAAGAACCTCCTCCTCCATTCAGAATTTCAAATGTTGGCATTGTTTCCAATGCAACACCGAAATCATTCTTGAATGCCATTATAACATATTCTCCGTTTGCATCAACTTTCGAATTTTTGATCGTAACAGATGCTTCAACTGTTTCTACAGCAATTGTCTCGCTGAAGTTACTCGTTGACTTAAGAAATTGATTTGCATTTCCATTTGCTAGCACAACCCCACCTACAGTATGTGTAGTAGAAAAATGAAACTCATCTTTCTCACTGAAAGTTGCAGCGGTAGTACTCAAGGCAGCAGCTATTCCATTAACTGTAATAGTTCCACTAAGCCCTTGATTACCATTCGCATTAGCCGCAAAAGTTGACGTCGTCAAAAGATTTCCAGAATTGGTTACATTTCCATCCTTGTCACGAACCTCAACATCAATTGTAAATTGCTCTACAGAGCTTCCATCTGTCGCATCTATGAATTCAACCTCATAGGCTAGACCAGTCGTTGGATCAGATAAGATTAAATCTCCCTTAGGAGCAGTAACCCAAACTGACAAAGCTGATTCATCTCCACTTCCGAAAGTATCCAAACCTCCAGCTGTGTCGCATGCCGACATCGCAAAAATGACCAGGCATGCTAAGAATATATTTATATTATTTTTCATAATAATCTTCAAATTTTATGATTAGTTATTCCAGTCTACCGTTCTGAACAAACCGCCATCATTTTGATCCGGAGCATTTGAGTTGAATAGATAAGATGCAAAAGCATAGTCCCAACTGGTAGGGACTCCCTCAGAACCTGAAATAGGTGTCAATGCAGGAATACCTGTTCTTCTCCAATCGCTCCATACCTCTGGCTGAACGAACATTCCAATGTACTTCTGGGTGATAATATGATTCAACGTAATAGCCCCAACACCAGGGTTGACATTAGCTTGTCCGATATAATCACTGTACTCATCTCCTCCAGCAGCGAATCCAAGCTCCTCAAAAGAAGCTTCAATACCATTTAGGTAAGCTGCATGAGCTTCAGCAGGATTGGTAGACGTTTCAGCAATGATAAACTGGATCTCCCGATATGAGATCAAATCTTGCCTAAACCGTGCAATCATGTAAGGATGTGGAGTATCTCCGTTAATGGTGAAGACTTGATCCATCATTGTCAATCTGTCATCATCGTTCAGGCTTTCCATCAATCCCTTCATGAACGGAGCGAACTCAATATCACCCTCTCTACCATTGTTAAAACGGTACCACTGGCCTGAGTGTGGGTCTGCGCCATACTGATACGCCATGTTATCTGATCTATCCTCGAAGGAAAGTTTAGCAGCAGCTAAAGCAGCTGCATTATCTCCTAAGTGAAGGTGATATCTGGCCAAAATAGCATTCGCTGCTTTTGTCCATTGATCGACATCTCCGCCATAGTACAGATCATCTGCTCCTGGCACAATTTCCCCAGAAGTCTGAGTAAACAGCGTAAGCGCTTCGTTAAGTAAACGAAACACTGCTGGATAAATCACAGTAGCCTGGTCATCATAAACCGGATTAAAATTATCAGAACCCAATCCCGCTTCAGTATATGGGATATCACCCCACACATCGGTCATTGCCATGATTGCATATGCTTCCAATACGTTGGCGATACCAAGATAATGGTTATATCCATTCTCAGTAGCTTCTGCTTTTACCGGCAGTAGTTCTACCAACACATTTTCATACATATCCGCCCACGAGTCATCAAACCTATTTGGTGTAATAGAGTATTGATTGAATGATGTCCACTGTCTTGCTACTCCTGCTACCTGCTGAGTAAACATACAATTCCATCTTGAAAATGATCCCCCATATGTATCCGCAAGGGATATCTGCACTTGAGGTAAAACTCCAGCAATAGGAACAGTTAGAGGCTTGTTTGGATCTGCATTGAGATCTCCACCTATAAAATCTTCGCAAGAAAATGCCGTAAGCACCAATGTTGCGAGAAGTATATTTTTAAATTTCATAAATTTCATAATCTATACTATTAAAAGCTAGCATTTAACTTAAACATGAAAGTTCTAGTAGAAGGGTTGTTGAAATAATCAAAACCTTGTCCATTACCAGTTCCTGTCAAGCTTGTCTCAGGATCTACACCATCGTACTCCCAATCATACCATAGGTTCCTTCCAACAAATCCAAGAGTAATACCTTTCACGAAAGAATCACTGAACATTGAACTAGGTAAAGAATAACTAACATTTACTTCACGTAGTTTGATCCAGCCTCCATCTTGAACAAATTGCTCTCCGATCGCCCCAAATCCTCCAAGTGCTGAAGTCCAATAATTCTGATCTCTCACAATTGCAATGTTGTTAGGAACAAAATTTGGTGCTTCAACTGTTCCTGTATTGATTACACCATCAAGAATATGTGGAGTTTCCTCTCTTGTGTCTGCAGTCAGTTGCGATCTTCCAAAGAATGAAAGTGCCCAAGCAGTACCATTCCAAAGATCTCCACCTTTTCTCCAGTCAAACAAGAATCCGAATGACCAGTTTTTGTATGAAAGGTTGTTTCTCCATCCTAGAATGAAATCAGGATTTGGATTACCAATAGATCTCTGAGTATCATCTACAGCCTGGTACCCATATTCTGCTGAAGTTGGATCGCTATTGATAACGACTTCACCCGCTGGGATATTTAAGTCAGTATCACTTGTTCCACCTGCTTGTGCAGCTCCAGTTCTCAAATATGCACCGCCGAAAATGGCACCATACTGATTACCCTTAACTGCATAAGATCCTGCACTGTTAAATCCAGCCAAGAACAAACGCTCAATACCAGGAGCAAGCTCGTCTACAATTGTTTCGGATTTAGACCAGTTAAGTTGAGTGTCCCAATTGAAGTCTCCTGACTGTACTGGGGTAGCATTCAAAGTAATCTCAAGTCCATTTGTTGATAATTGACCAGCATTCAACCATGCACTTGTAAATCCAGATCCTGGTGCTACTGATGCAGGAAGAATTGCATCTTCCGTCTTTTGATCATAGTATGCAACATCTAATCCTACTTTACCATCTAAGAACCTCAAATCAACACCTACTTCAATAGAGGTGGTAAGTTCTGGTGTCAATCCAGGATTTCCAAGTCGGTCATCTTGTTCAAAAGCGGTAACACCATTGATCGGCCAGGACATGTTTGTACCCCATCCGTCACCAACTGTTGCGGTATTCTCGAATGCTGTTGAAGTACTATATGCATTGGGAGGAGGAGCACCTACCTGAGCCCATGAAAATCTTACTTTTCCAAATGAAAGTATATCATTTTGTGGCATCAATTCTGTGAATGCGAGAGCAGTCGATATAGACGGATAAAAGAATCCTGCTGCTCCGGCATCAAAATCTGCTGGGTTAACAAGTCTTGAATCATAATCCTGACGTGCAGTCAATGTAACGAAAGCAGTGTTTCTCCAGCTTGTTTCTACTTGACCAAATACACCTAGTGTTCTATATCTAGTGTCATCTTCGTATGCACTAATTGTAGCTGTGTTACTTATATCAAGGAATCCACCAAATACTAAACCATCTCCCTGCGTATATGACTCATGTCTGTTAAAGCTAAACATGTTCAATCCAACCAGGTAGTTCAAGCTAAAGTCATCATTCAATTGACCTGCTCCGCTTAAGTTAAGGTAGAAATCTGTTTGGCGAGTGATGTACTCGTTCGATATAATTGTACCATTTGGATTTGTTCTTGAATTGATCTCAAAGTTTTGCTTCCTGTCATCATTTGTGATGTCAGTACCTAAGTTCATTCCAAGGTTGATCCAATCACTCACTTTGTAGTTCGCTTGGAAACTTCCAAATGTTCTATGCACTACTTCGTTTCTTAGTGCATTATTAATTACCCAATATGGATTGTCATATCCACCACCACCTCGGTAGTTTCTTTGAGCTCCATTTGCGAAAATGTACGACGATGGTTCATTAAACGCGTCATGACCAAAGTCATTTGAGTTGTCAAAAGATGCAGGTGTTCTGTAAAGACCAAGTAATAGTCCTGACGTATTTGAGCCCTGCTGAATTCTTTGATAATCTGAACGAGAGTAATTAACTGTCGCCTGAAAAGAAAGAGCTTCAGTAGCTTGCAATGTTGTTGCTATGCTAGCTGTTTTTCTGAGGTATTCCTCATTAGGTACAATACCTTCCTGATTGTGATCAGATGCAGAAAAACGGAAAGTAGCAACATCGTTACCTCCTGAGATACTAAGCGAATTTGTAAAAGTTGTAGCAGTTTGATAAAAATCACCCAAGTTATCATAGGTATTCGCTGGAGTACCATTTCCTGTCCCTCTCGGCACTAAGAAACCATTATTATTATAGATATAATTACCCTCACTATCGAATGCTTTTGCAGCAGGCGCATCATCATGATCGGGATCATTGGAATACTCTAAATCAGAGATTCTTGGTCCCCAAGAACCAGAAGCTCCTGTAGATGGATCTTGGTGAGCTCCTCGTGAACCTTGCGCATATATACTTTGCAGATTTGGAGAAGTCGTGATTTTATCAAAAGCGACTTGAGATGAAAAATTCACGGCTAAGCCAGATCCTTTTTTACCTTTTTTCGTTGTGATCACGATTACACCAGTAGATCCTGCTGTACCATAAAGTGCAGTTGCTGCTGCTCCCTTAAGAACACTAATGTTCTCAATGTCATTTACGTTTAGATCCTGCAATCTGTTTGAAGCTGCAACTCCGGCCGTTGAACCAGCAGACGCAGCGCCTGTTCCTGAAGCACGCTCAGTTGCAAGTGTTTGGTTGTTGGTTCTTACACCATCAATTACAATAATTGGTTGGTTATTTCCAATCAAAGATGTAACACCTCTCAAAAGGATTCTTGATCCTCCACCAGCAGATCCCGATGATCGAGTGATCTGAATACCGGCTGCTTTTCCAACTAGGGCGTCTGTGGCATTTACTGCCCCAGATTTCACCAAAGCATCGCTTTGAACCTCTTGCACCGCATATCCAAGTGCTTTCTCACTTCTCTCAACCCCTAATGCCGTAACTACCACTTCGGATAATTCAGTAACATCTGAACCAAGCGTGATGTCAATCACTGTTCTTGAACCTACGGAAACTTCTTGCTCTGCAAATCCCACAGAGGAAAAAACAAGGGTTGCTCCCTGATCGACACTAAGACTGAAGTTTCCATCTAGATCAGTCGTAGTTCCGTTTGTTGTGCCTTTAATCACAACATTCACACCAGGTAGTCCTTCACCAGTATCATCGGTGACTTTCCCTGAAACTGTCCTTTGTGCCATCACTGATGCAACGGCAAAAAAGAACAAAGTACTAAGTAGTAAAATCTTTCTCATACTTTACTTTTTTGGTTATAAATAGATTTATAAAGCTTTAAAGATAAGGTAATCTTTCCCACTTATTCAAAACAGAGTGCACTTAAAGCCACTTTTTACCAGAGGTCAACAATTAATACCGATGCCGTAAAAATGAAAACAGCATAAATTTTGCTGAACTCACACAGCTTCAAATCCTTCAGATAAACATAGATTTGCACTTTCAAACTTTCCTAATTCAGTAAAAATGCCTAACCAACCAGATATAGAAAATCTACGGAAAACATGCTCTCAAGTGCGTAGAGACATTGTTAGAATGGTTCACGCAGTCCAATCAGGTCATCCCGGAGGATCGTTAGGATGCACTGAATACTTCGTAGCTCTGTATCATCACATCATGTCTTTTGATTCATCTTTTAACATGGAGGGTGACGGTGAGGATATGTTCTTTTTATCCAACGGCCATATTTCACCTGTTTTCTACAGCACTTTGGCCAGATCTGGCTTTTTTGAGGTATCCGAGCTCAATACGTTCAGAAAGATTGGAACAAGACTTCAAGGTCATCCTGCGACGGAAGAAGGCCTTCCAGGAATTCGTATCGCCTCAGGTTCATTGGGACAGGGTCTCTCGGTTGCATCGGGTGTGGCACTAGCAAAAAAGATCAACGGCGATGATAAACATGTTTTCGTGTTAATGGGAGATGGGGAGCAACAGGAGGGTCAAGTGTGGGAGGCGGCCATGTTTGCAGCACACAACAAAATCGACAACCTCATTGCTACTATCGACTACAACGGCCAGCAAATTGATGGCTCAACAGATGAAGTCAACTCCCTTGGAGATTTAGAAGCTAAGTATCAGTCCTTTGGATGGGAAGTGCTTTCATGTGATGGTAACAACATGAGTGAGCTTATCGATACACTTCAGACAGCAAAAACTAAGAGTGGACACGAAAAACCGATTCTAGTTCTTATGAAGACAGAAATGGGGAAAGGGGTAGATTTTATGGAAGGAACGCATAAATGGCATGGCATAGCTCCAAATGACGAGCAGTTAGAAGATGCACTTGAGCAATTGGAAGAAACTTTAGGAGATTATTGAAATGACAAAAATTACATACACTGAGAAGAAAGACACTAGATCGGGCTTTGGAGATGGTCTCTTAGAGTTAGGGAGAACTAACCCAAACGTGGTTGGCCTATGCGCAGACCTTATTGGTTCGCTCAAAATGGGTGCCTTTCAAAAGGAGTTTCCTGATCGGTTTTTTCAAACAGGCATTGCTGAGGCAAACATGATGGGAATCGCTGCGGGACTGGCAACAGCAGGGAAAATTCCATTTACAGGAACATTTGCAAACTTCTCTACTAGCAGAGTTTATGATCAATTGAGACAGTCGATCGCTTATTCTGAAAAGAATGTAAAAGTTTGTGCATCGCATGCGGGCCTTACGCTTGGAGAAGATGGTGCTACACATCAGGTACTTGAAGATATCGGCATGACTAAAATGCTTCCAAATTTCACTGTGATTAATCCTTGTGATTATCATCAAACGAAAGCAGCTACTTTGGCGATAGCTGAGCACCATGGCCCAGTGTACCTAAGGTTTGGACGTCCTGGTTGGCCCATGTTTATGGAAAATCAGCCTTTCGAAATAGGAAAAGCGCTTACGCTCATAGAAGGAAGTGATGTTTCAATATTTGCAACAGGGCATATGGTTTGGAAAGCGATCGAAGCAGAGGCGATCCTATCGGAGCATGGGATTTCAGCTGAGGTCATTAACATTCACACTATAAAGCCCCTAGACGTCGATGCAATTCTCAAGTCCATATCAAAAACAGGGTGTGTTGTGTCTGCTGAAGAACATCAGATAGCTGGGGGTCTGGGAGAAAGCATTGCGCAGACAATTGTAACGAATCAGTTGGTTCCTCAAGAGTTTGTTGCTGTCAATGATCAATTTGGTGAAAGTGGTAAACCTGAAGAACTACTAGATAAGTATGGACTGGGGGTAAATGATATCGTCGAAAAGGCAAAGAAAGTTGTAGCCAGAAAACAGTAAAGCTGTTTTAAGATTTGAACTCTAGGGTTCAGGAGTAAATTTAGTCGAAGACATGCCCACACAAAGACAGCTTTTTCTTGACCATTTGTCACAGACATCCGATTCTCCTCTGTTACTCGAAATTGAATCTGCCGAGGGAATCTACCTGACTGATACTTCTGGAAAAAAATACGTGGACCTCATTTCTGGAATTGGTGTTTCTAGCGTAGGTCATCGGCATCCTCAGGTAGTTGAAGCTATTCATGATCAGGCTGATAAACACCTCCACCTAATGGTGTATGGAGAATATGTCCAAAGCCCACAAGTAAAATTAGCTGAAGCCATTTGCTCCACTTTACCAGCAAATTTGAATTCGGTCTACCTTCTAAATTCTGGCAGTGAAGCGATCGAAGGAGCAATGAAGCTGGCTAAAAGACATACGGGAAGAAGTGAAATCATTTCATGCATCGATGCTTATCATGGATCCTCCCATGGGGCTCTATCTATCACTGGAAATGAGGATTTGAAGCGAAATTTCCGGCCAATGCTCCCCTTAATCAAGCATATCCGATTTGGGAGCATCGAAGATCTAAATCAGATCACAGACCAAACAGCAGCATTTTTTATTGAGACTGTGCAAGGTGAAGCTGGAGTAAGAGTCGCAGATTACAAATATTTCGAGGCGGTACGAAAAAAATGCGACGAAACCGGCACTTTGTTGGTACTTGACGAAGTTCAATGTGGGTTTGGACGAACAGGCAAGTTTTGGGCGTTCGAGCATTATGATATTATTCCAGACATTTTGGTAAGCGCAAAGGGAATGGGTGGAGGCATGCCAATTAGCTGTTTCATTTCTGAAAAAAGTATAATGCAATGCCTAATGAATGAACCAGTCCTGGGACACATATCAACTTTTGGAGGTCATCCTCTCTCCGCTGCTGCTTCGCTTGCCACAATAGCGGTTTTAACAGGAAGTGACTTAATCCAACATGTATTCGACAAAGAGAAGTTATTTCTTGAACTACTTGTCCATCCCAAAATCAAGGAAGTGAGGAGCTTAGGGCTTATGATGGCACTTCAATTTGAATCTTACGACATTCTTAAACCTATTATTGACAAAGCCATAGAATTGGGTGTAATCACTGATTGGTTTCTTTTCAACAACTCCTCGATGCGCATAGCACCGCCGTTAACAATCACCAAAAGTGAAATTCGTAGCTCTTGCGAACTGATATTAAAGGCAATTGGTTGATCTGATCAGTCACAATCTTGATAAATAACTTCCCGATAATGGAAATGATAAATAAAGTAAAAGAAGCAGTTAACTTCTTAGTAAAGAAAGGATTTCAAAAATCCGAGTTTGGAATAATCCTTGGCACAGGATTAGGGGCTCTGGCGGAGGAAATTGAAGTTGACTTCGAGGTTGATTATGCCGAAATTCCACATTTTCCAATAGCGACGGTAGAATTTCATCAAGGCAAGCTCTTGTATGGTCGTCTAGAGGGTAAGATCGTTATTGCCATGCAAGGAAGGTTTCACTATTACGAAGGTTATTCCATGGCGGAAGTAGTGTTCCCTGTTCGGGTTCTAAAGGAGCTAGGGATTGAAAAACTCCTTATTTCCAATGCTGCGGGCTCAATGAATTTAGAATGGAACAAAGGTGAACTAATGCTTATCGAGGATCACATCAATCTTCAACCAGATAGTCCATTGAGAGGTAGCGAAGCATCTGCTTTTGGTCCTATTTTCACAGACATGAGTGCGCCATATGATGCACGGATGAATGAAAAATTGCTAGAAATAGCGGGTAATAAAAATATTACACTAAACAGAGGAGTGTACGTATCTGTTGCCGGTCCAAATCTTGAAACGCGAGCCGAGTACAGGTATCTAAAGCAAATCGGTGCTGATGCCGTCGGAATGTCGACTGTTCCCGAAGTGATCGCGGCAAATCAAATGAATTTACCCCTTGCAGCAATTTCGGTTCTCACAGATGACTGCGATCCCGACAACCTTCACCCCATAAACATTGATGATATCATTGCAACTGCGAAAAAAGCGGAGAAAAACCTCGTGGTTCTATTCCGAGAACTGATCAAAGCTATTTAAACGCTGGAATTCCCGTAATGTCTGCTCCAAGAATCAGGAGATGAATATCATGTGTTCCCTCGTACGTGACCACTGACTCCAGGTTCATCATATGCCGCATCATCGAGTACTCTCCGGTAATCCCCATTCCTCCATGGATCTGGCGTGCCTCTCTGGCAATATTTAGTGCGATTTCAACGCCATTTCTTTTTGCCATTGAGATCTGAGCTGTAGTAGCCTTTCCTTCATCCATCATTTTTCCTAATTTCCAATTGAGCAGTTGAGCTTTGGTGATTTCAGTTAGCATCTCGGCAAGTTTCTTTTGTATCAACTGGAATGATCCAATCGGCTTGTCAAACTGAATTCGTTCAAGAGAATACCTTCGTGCAGAATCGTAGCAATCCATTGCAGCACCGATTGCTCCCCAGGCAATACCGTATCTTGCCTTATCAAGGCAACCCATTGGCGCGCCAAGTCCGCTTTTACCATGCATTAAATTTTCCTTCGGAACCTTCACATCACTGAAAACCAACTCACCAGTGCATGAGGCTCGCAATGACCATTTCCCATGAGTTTCCGGTGTTGTGAACCCATCCATTCCCCGCTCGACAATGAGACCATGAATTCGTCCTTCTTCGTTCTTAGCCCAAACAACAGCAACATCAGCCTGCGGCGCATTTGATATCCACATCTTCGCCCCATTAAGAAGATAGTGATCTCCTTTGTCCTCAAAGTGAGTTTCCATTCCGCTCGGATTCGAACCATGATTTGGTTCTGTTAATCCAAAACATCCCAACCACTCTCCTGAACCAAGTTTTGGAAGGTATTTCTTCCTCTGCTCCTCAGAGCCATAAGCAAATATTGGGTACATAACTAGAGATCCCTGAACCGATGCTGTTGATCGCATTCCCGAATCGCCACGCTCGATTTCCTGCATAATCAGACCGTAAGAAGTGTAATCAAGTCCACCTCCTCCGTATTCCAGCGGAACTGTTGGCCCAAATGCTCCTATCTCTCCAAATTTTCTAACAATCTCCGTCGGGAAGTGATTTTTTTCAGCCCAACCTTCGATGAATGGTGTAATTTCTTTCTTAACAAAATCTCTAACAGAAGATCTGATAAGCTTGTGCTCTTCTGTTAGAAGATCATCCAGAAGATAGTGGTCAGGTGATTCGAATTCATCTACAAAATTTCTTTTTTCTTCGCTCATGAGATGTCGTGAGATTATGTCTGTTTATTAAAATTTTGCCACAAATTTACAACGTAATAAGCGCAAAAAACAGCTAAAAGAAATAGGATGTGATTATATTCTATTTGGTTTTGTTCTGGAATTAAGAAAAGTGAAAAGATCTAAAAAATTGTCCAAGAATTCCATCGTGTAGATGTTCAAATTCATCTTACATATCGTTATTCTATTTACACCTCTTTTCGTTATTTGTCAAAATGTACAGACAAAGAAATTCTTTACTGTAGACAGTACACAATTAAGTGAGGTGTATCACTACGAAATCTCCGATTCATCCCTGAATGGGTCATACGAATCTTTCTATCGGAGCGGCTCACTGCAAGTCTATGGCTGGTATAAAAATAACAGACCTGACAGCATCTGGACTTACTACTACGAGAATGGCAAGAAGAAAGCCTTGGGAAGATTTAAAGAGGGAATACCAAATGGGAAATGGGAGTACTTCTTTGAAAATGGAAACATAAAATCAACAGGAACTCTCAGGGATGACGTAAAAAATGGAGGTTGGGTATTTTATTTTGAGAATGGCGGTGAGAAGAGTTCAGGAGACTTTCAAAAAAATCAAAAGATAGGAATTTGGAACTACTTCTACGAGGATCAAACTATCAAAGCACAGGCATTCTACTCTGGCCAGATCGCCACCTACAAGGAATTCTATCCTTTTGGTAATGTTCGAATGGAAGGAAAAATCTCAAATGATAAAAGCATTGGAGAGTGGATCTATTATTTCGAAACTGGTGAAGTGGAGGCCGTCGGGCAGTTCAGCGATGGACTTAGAAGCGGTGAATGGCAGTATTTTCATAAAAACGGAGAAAAACGAGCTGCAGGAAATTACAAGAATGGGCTCAGAGTCGGCGAATGGAAGTACTACCATGAAAACGGAACGTTACACCAATCAGGACTATTGGAACAGGATCGTAAACAGGGATATTGGAAACTTTTTTACCCCACCGGAGAAGTGAAGGGCGAAGTGAGTTTTAATAAGGGATCTGGCAGCTTTTCTGAATACTACACCAACGGAGGAAAAAAGGCTAGCGGACAACTGGTAGACGACAAGAAGGAGGGCAAATGGGTTTACTATGCTGAAGATGGCAGAATCGAAGGAGAAGCTAACTTCAAAAATGGTGAAGGAAATTATCAAGGGTATTACCCTGATGGGACCTTAAAAATGGAAGGCCAAATCAAGGATGACAAACGTATAAACGAGTGGACGCTCTACAATCCAGATGGATCCTTGGCAGGTACCTATTTTCCGATCTATGAAAATGAAAAGCCAATTTTCAAGACTAGACAGTCACGCGATTTTGTTAAAAACGACAACACTGGATTCGACAAGCCAGAGTACACGTTCAAACGTCGCGGTTTACGGTATTTCCAGTATCGAATAAATGAGTACCAGGCGATCATTCTAGGCACCAATCCGGTGTGGCTCCTAGACAGCCAACTACCTATCGCAATTGAGTACTACAAGCAAGAAAGATTGGGTTATGAACTGCAACTTGATCTAATGAGGAATCCCTTTTTTGTGTCGGATGACAATATTGAAAATGATGTTCTGTTCGAGCGGGGTTCAAAAATTAATTTTCGTCAAAAATTCTATCACGAAGATGGTCGATTCGGTATGTTCTACTTCGGCCATCAGTTAAGCTACAGCAAGCTTAATTTCAAGGTCAATTATCTTGATCAAACGATCATCTTTCCTGGGCCACAATTGGAGTTTGGCAAGATGGTTGAATCAGGATTCTCATATGGTATTTTGGTAGGTAGCAGATGGATGAGAGATGTTGGAGATTCGGGGTGGACGATTGATGTTTTTCTGGGTCTAAACGTTGCCAGTAGGTCTTATGAAAGAGATAATTCAGATCCAATCTTCGATAATTTCTTTGACCCTAAGATTAAATCGTCTCTGCATTTCCCAATCACCTTTGGTCTGAATTTTGGGTTTGCAGGCCCCGACAGCAAAAGCAAAACACAGTAATGAAAAAAACCGTTCTCATTGGTGCCACAACAAACCCTACAAGGTATGCCTATTTAGCAGGCAATAGATTAACGCAACATGGACATAATTTAATTCCAATTGGCATACGAAAAGGTGAACTCGCAGGTAAGGAAATCCTAGACCTCAGGCTGCTACCAAAAGTAGAAGGCGTAGATACTGTTACACTTTATGTGGGACCCAAAAACCTCCTTGAGTGGGAGAATTACATACTTTCTTTAAACCCAAAGAGAATCATTTTCAACCCAGGAACAGAGAATTACACACTCCTTGAAAAAGCCAAAGGTCAAGGTATCGAAGCGCTTGAAGCCTGCACACTAGTAATGTTGAGTGCAGGCACTTATTAGTACCTCACAAGGAGTTAAGTAACCTATCATTCTGAACCACTTTTGATTCAGGAGTCTTGGTCAAAAAAGGTCTGAATTGTGTATCTTTGCACATTAATAAATCACTGCATTCTAAAAAATAATGAAGGAACCGGAAGCATATCCAATTCAGACAATTTTTTAACCTTCATTTTCTCTTAATACCATTCATGGAAGAAAAAAAACAAAACAATAAAGGAGATTACTCAGCAAGTAATATTCAGGTCTTAGAAGGGCTAGAGGCTGTAAGAAAAAGACCTGCGATGTACATCGGAGACGTTGGAGTAAAGGGTCTGCATCATTTGGTGTGGGAAGTTGTTGATAACTCAATTGACGAGGCTTTAGCTGGGCATTGCGATGAGATTACAGTCGAAATAAATACAGACGAATCGATTACAGTTACAGATAACGGAAGGGGCATACCAACCGACATGCATGAAAAGGAGAAAAGGAGTGCTCTTGAGGTAGTAATGACCGTTCTGCATGCAGGCGGAAAATTCGACAAAGACACCTACAAAGTCTCCGGCGGACTTCACGGGGTTGGCGTGTCGTGTGTGAATGCATTGTCCTCTCTCCTCACTGCAACCGTCCATAGAAACGGAAAAATTTTCACACAGGAGTACAGTCTTGGGATTCCGAAGGCTCCTGTCAAAGAAATTGGAAAGACGGATATCCATGGTACGATTATTAAGTTCAAGCCAGACGCAGACATTTTTAACGTCACTAAATACAATTCTGAGACCGTAGCTTCCAGACTGAGAGAACTCTCTTTTCTGAATTCTGGAATAAGAATAATCCTCATCGATCACAGAGATTTGGATGAATCTGATGAACCAATGAGGGAAGAATTCTACTCAGAAGGAGGACTTGCCGAATTTGTCAACTACCTAGACAGTACCCGAGAGACATTAATTCCTGATCCAATTTACATCAGCAGAGAAAATGCAGAGGTGCCTGTGCAGGTGGCGATGAGCTACAATACTTCTTACACGGAAAATGTGATCTCCTACGTGAATAATATCAACACACACGAAGGTGGTACCCATGTTTCAGGATTTAGGCGCGCCCTGACAAGGACTCTCAAAAGTTATGCTGACAAGTCTGGTCTATTGGAAAAGGTCAAGGTTGAAATTAGTGGAGACGACTTTCGGGAAGGTCTTACTGCTGTTATTTCGATCAAGGTAGCAGAACCCCAATTTGAGGGCCAGACGAAAACCAAGCTTGGAAATTCGGATGCTATGGGAGCCGTGGACACATGCGTGAGTGAGATCCTAAACGAATATCTTGAAGAACATCCAAAAGAAGCTAAGCTTATTGTTTCAAAGGTCGTACTTGCTGCACAAGCTAGACATGCTGCCAGAAAGGCCAGAGAAATGGTTCAACGAAAGAACGTGCTTTCGGGAACTGGTCTCCCAGGTAAATTGGCTGACTGTTCAAACAGGGATCCTGCGGCATGTGAACTGTACCTCGTGGAGGGCGACTCTGCGGGTGGTTCTGCCAAACAAGGCCGGGATCGAAAGTTCCAAGCCATCCTACCACTTAGAGGGAAAATTCTTAACGTTGAGAAAGCGCAAGAACATAAGATCTATGATAATGAGGAGATCAAGAATATGATCACAGGTTTAGGCGTTTCTTTCGGAACGGAAGAAGACGAGAAAGGCCTAAACATGGAAAAATTGCGATACCATAAGATTATCATCATGACAGATGCTGATATTGACGGTAGCCACATTAGAACTTTGATTCTCACCTTCTTTTTTAGGTATATGAGACCTCTTATAGAAAATGGCTATCTCTACATTGCTCTCCCACCTCTTTACCTTATCAAGAAAGGGAAGCAAGAACGATATGCGTGGTCAGAAGAAGATCGTGAGCGAGTGGTAAAAGAAATGGCTCCAGAAGGGAAAGAAGATTCAGTGAACTTGCAACGATACAAGGGACTTGGCGAGATGAATCCAGAACAACTTTGGACAACTACAATGGACCCCGAACATCGAAGTTTAAAGCAGGTAACTATCGAGTCTGCAGCAGAGGCAGATCATCTATTCTCGATGCTGATGGGCGACGAGGTTGCTCCTCGAAGAGAATTCATCGAGAAAAATGCGAAGTATGCAAAAGTTGATGTCTAGATTCTTGACAAAATAATTTGATACATCGCTTGTAAAAATTTCCATATTACAGCAAACGTAAATAGGATTGCAGAACCAAATGCCAATATAATCAGCATGATGAAGTCAACTAATTTTTCCATTGCTCTTAGATTAAGGTTCCTTCAATATACGTTTATTTCACGTAATTGATATTAGGTACCGTAAACATTTTTCCAATTATGAAATATAATTTTATCAAGAAAGGTTTTTTCCCACTTTTATTTGTTGTTACGGGTCATTTTTCGACAGCCCAAAACTATTGGCAGCAAAGAGTTGAATATGTAATGAATGTAGATTTCGATGTTGATAAACATCAATTTTCAGGATCACAGACCATTAAATACTTCAATAACAGCCCAGACACGCTATTCAATGTCTTCTACCATCTCTATTTCAATGCTTTTCAACCAGAAAGCATGATGGATGTCAGAAGTAGGACAATTGAAGATCCAGATGGTCGTGTAAGAGACAGGATACAGAAATTGAATAATTCCCAGATCGGATACCACAAGATCAGTAAAGTCAAACAAGACGGTTCTGATCTAACCTTCAAAATTGAGGGAACAGTTCTTGAGGTCGATCTAGCAAAACCAGTCCCTCCTGGCACTACAACCGTTTTAAATCTAAACTTTGATAGTCAGGTACCTATTCAAATCAGACGGAGTGGTAGAAACAATGCGGAGGGAATAGATTATTCAATGGCGCAGTGGTTTCCGAAGTTGGCAGAATATGACGAGCGTGGATGGCATGCTCACCCATATGTTGCTCGTGAGTTTTTTGCGCCATGGGGAGACTTCGAGGTAAATCTCACCATCGATAAGAGTTATGTTGTTGCTGCTACCGGTATACTCCAAAACGCTGATGAGATAGGCTATGGATATGCTGATGGACCGGGAGCGAAAGGAAAAGGGAAAACCTATACATGGAAGTTCAAGGCTGAGAATGTACACGATTTTGTATGGACAGCGGACCCAGATTACAAACATGTAATCGCAGAAGTTCCTGGTGGGCCAGCACTTCATTTTTTCTATCAGGATACGCCCGAAACAAAAGAATGGGAGAACTTGCCGGAATTGGCAGTTAAAGCCTTTCAATACATAGAAAAGAATTTTGGTGAGTATCCATTCCCTCATTATTCTATTATCCAGGGTGGCGACGGAGGTATGGAATACCCAATGGCTACCTTGATTACTGGACACAGAAATTTGCGAAGCCTTGTTGGAGTTACAGTGCATGAAGCTCTGCATAGCTGGTACCAAGGGCTACTAGCAACCAACGAAAGTTATTTTGCCTGGATGGACGAGGGTTATACCTCCTATGCTACGAGCCTTACCATGGCTCATGTATTTGACACAGAAGTTGATTGGTTCAGCGATGGAAATTATGGAGGTTACTTTGCTTTGGCACAAAGTGGCAGAGAAGAGCCAATGAGTACTCATTCAGATCAGTACGAGACGAATTTTGCTTACGGCCGAGCCGCCTATTCGAAAGGAGCTGTAAGCATAGCTCAGCTTGGCTACATTATTGGTGAAGAAACCAGAGATAAAGTTTTACTACGCTATTTCAATGAATGGAAATTCAAGCACCCTGACTTAAATGATTTTGTGAGAGTGGCTGAAAAAACTTCAGGGTTAGAATTAGATTGGTACTATGACTATTGGGTTAACTCAACCAAAACCATCGATTATGGTGTTGGAAATGTTGAGGAATTCGATGGGAATGTTTTGGTTGAAGTGATTAGAGAAGGTACCGTCCCTATGCCAATGGATGTCACCGTGACATTTAAGGATGGATCGAAAAAGATCTACTACGCTCCCCTAAGCATCATGAGAGGCGAAAAGAAAAACGAAAGTGAGACAGAAAGAGTGCTACTTCCAGATTGGAAATGGACACATCCAAGCTATAACTTTCAGATCGAAGGCTCACTTGAAAATATTCAATCCATTCAAATCGATGAGAGCGGACTCCTTGCAGATGTCAATCGCGATAACAATAAGTGGACAAAGAAATAACTACTTGCTGTCCTCTCTTTGTTGAATAGTACCTTTAATGGTCACCATCTGGGTCGGAGAAATCGGATCATTGGAAAAGATGGTGACCGTTTTGTATTGGTTACCCCTCCTTCCTGAGGTGTCAAATTTCAATTTCAATCTTTGAGACTTCCCCTTCTTCAAATTTTGTGATTTCACCTCGTATGTGACACAACTACAATTTGATTTTACCTTTCTGAAATTCAACTTCTCTTTTCCATCGTTTGTTAGCTGAAATTCAACGTCTACCACCTCCCCTTCCATTACTTTCCCAAAATCATAGACTCGTTCAGTAATCGATAATTTCGGTGCATTGTCTAGTTTCTCTGCCGACATCTCGGGAAAGAACTCTTCAATTGTGGAAATCACATAAAATTGATTTTTTTCTTGAAGTAATGTGTCTGTCTGGATTGTAATATTGTCACTCAAAAATCCCAGGTCGTCCTTTTTCTTTGGATCAAATTGAATTTTTAAGACTCCTTTTTTTCTTGATAAGAGATACTCAGGTTCCATACTTATAGTTAAATGCTCTGGAACCTCCATTAGCTCTACAAGTAAGCTCAGAGAATCATCTCCAGCATTGTAAACATCAAAGGTCTTTTCAATGGTCTTTTCAGTTGTCATTTTTCCGAAATTCAACGATCGATGTTTCAAGCGGAGATCACCACCACTAATTGTATATTCCTCTAAAACATCGCGTGGTCTTGGCTTAACAAAACCGGAGATGAACAGCGTTTTTTGTTCACCAGTAGTCGAAACCCTTAGCGATTTCCTGAATTTTCCTGGCCTATTTCGCGGATTGTAACGTGCTTTGATAAATCCACTTTCTCCAGGCATTACCTCTTCCTTACTCCAATCCGGAGTGGTACATCCACAAGATGCCTTCACATTGGTGATCTTAATGGGCTGGTCTCCCCCATTCACAAAATTGAAAGTCGTTTCAGCAAACCCACCAGTTTCCTCAATTTGACCAAAATCATGTGTTTCATTTTTAAATTTCAAAGTTCCTTGACCGAAAGAAAAATGAACCAACACGATAAGGCTAAAAAGTAAAATATTTCGCATATTGATATTCAAGTTATTGCACTCCTAGTTGAACGTAAAGGTTCAAATTTAATCGTAGGTTTGCACAAATTTTTTCAAAAAGATGGCTAGAATTCTTACAGGTATTCAAAGTTCAGGTAAACCGCATCTTGGAAATCTTATGGGTGCAATTTTACCTGCGATTGAATTATCCAAGGAAGAAAAGAATGAATCTTTCTTCTTCATCGCGGATCTTCACTCACTCACTACAATCAAAGACTCAAAATTGCGCGTGGAAAACACGAATGCAGTCGCTGCTGCCTGGCTTGCGTGTGGCTTTGATACTAACAAAAATGTGTTCTACAGACAGTCGCGTGTTCCCATGGTTTGTGAATTAACCTGGTATCTAAATTGCTTCACTCCTTACCCGATGTTAGCAAATTCCACATCTTTTAAGGACAAGGCTGACAGGCTTTCAGACGTAAATGCAGGACTCTTTGACTACCCAGTCCTTATGGCATCCGATATTTTGCTATACGATGCAGAATTTGTGCCGGTCGGAAAAGACCAAAAACAGCACCTGGAAATCACTCGAGATCTTGCAACGGGCTTTAACAATCAGTTTGGTGAGACATTTGTTGTTCCAGAACCTTTGATTGATGGAAAGGTCATGACCATTCCTGGCACCGATGGCCAAAAGATGAGTAAGAGCTATGGAAATATTATCGACGTCTTCCTACCAGAAAAAGCCCTTAGAAAGAACGTCATGAAGATCATAACGGATAGTACTCCTATGGAAGAACCTAAGAATCCTGATACATGTAATGTGTTTTCCATATATAAACTATTAGCCAGCGAGTCAGAAACAGGCGAAATGAGGAAAAAGTATGAAGGAGGTAACTATGGGTATGGACATGCTAAGCAAGAATTATTTGAACTGATTAATGATCGATTCAGGAAGGAACGAGAAACCTACACCGAGTACATGAACAATTTGGATGAGCTGGAGCGAAGACTGAGCGAGGGTGAAAAGAAGGCAGAGTCTATTGCCTCAGAAGTGATGAACAAGGTAAAATCTAGACTTGGATTTGCATAGCTAATACAAAAACATGGAAGCAAAAGAAAAAGCACAGGAATGGTTAAGTTCCAATAGCCTAGATCAGGATTCAAAGTTGCGTATCGAGTCAATGAGTGAAAGTGACTTACAAGAAGCTTTCTATAAAAGTCTGGAGTTTGGGACAGGTGGTTTAAGAGGTGTAATGGATATTGGTTCCAATCGTATCAACAAGTATACAATAGGAATGGCAACCCAAGGCTTCGCTAACTACCTCAAAAAATGTAACTCAACACAAGTTTCAGTGGCAATAGCTCACGATAGTAGAAATAACAGTAGAGAACTGGCGGAAATCACCGCAAATGTGTTTTCTGCAAACGGAATTAAGGTTTACCTGTTTGATAGCCTGCGACCAACACCAGAACTTTCCTTCGCTATTCGAGACCTCAAATGCGCTGGCGGAGTTGTCCTCACCGCATCGCATAATCCAAAAGAGTACAATGGTTATAAGGCATACTGGTCAGATGGAGCGCAACTAATAACACCTCACGATCAGAATGTCATTGAACATGTCAACAAGATTTCAAGCATAGACGAAGTGAACTTCGATCCAAACCTTAATCTAGTTGAGACAATTGGAGAAGGTATGGATCAACGGTACCTCGAGATGATTAAGAATCTTTCGTTCTCAGGCGATTCAATCCAAAATCAAAGAAATCTAAAAATTGTCTTCTCGCCTATTCATGGAACTGGAATAACCTTGATACCTAGGGTCCTTCGAGAATTAGGCTTTGAAAATGTTCAGGTGGTAGAAGAGCAAAGCACTCCTGATGGGAATTTTCCAACTGTAGTCTATCCAAACCCTGAAGAAGAAGAAGCAATGTCCATGGCGCTAGAGAAAGCCCATGATCTCGATGCAGATTTGGTAATGGCCACTGACCCTGACGCCGATCGCGTGGGAATAGCTGTGAAGAATACACAGGGAGAATTTCAACTTTTGAATGGAAATCAGACTGGGGTTTTAATCGTTTATTATTTACTTAAGAAATGGAAAGAGCGTGGATTCAAAGGCAACGAGTTTATCGTCAAAACGATTGTAACGACAGAGTTAATCAAAGACATTTCCGATAGCTTCAATGTGGACAGCTATGATACACTCACCGGCTTCAAACACATCGCAGCTTTGATTGCAAAATTTGAAGGGGAAAAGGTTTTTATTGGTGGAGGTGAGGAAAGTTACGGCTACATGATCGGGGACAATGTGAGAGACAAAGATGCTGTTGCAAGCTGTGTCATAATCGCAGAGATGACCGCATGGGCAATGGAGCAAGGAAGATCGCTTTTCGAGGTTCTTCTTGAAATCTACCGGGAGTATGGGATTTATCATGAAGAACTAAAATCAATTACCAGGAAGGGAATGCGAGGAGCTGAAGAAATAAGTGAGATGATGCGGCAGTTCAGGGAAAATCCTCCAAAATTTCTGGCCGAATCTGAAGTAGTTACCGTTGTCGACTATCAAGCGGGACTAGCAAGGGAGATTAGTAGCGGCTCAACAGAAAAATTAACACTACCTAAATCAAACGTTCTTCAATATATCACACGAGATGGGAGCAAGATCAGCGTAAGGCCTTCAGGAACAGAACCTAAGATAAAATTCTACTTCTCTGTTAAATCTAATTCCGAATGGTCAGATTACTTTTTAGAATTGAAGAACCTAAAAAATAAAGTACATAAGTTACTGACGGACTTGGGTTTATGATCCAATTTTTATTTATTGCATTAAACCAAGCAAAAGTGTTAATTTGCAGGTCTTCCGAATCTTAATTCTATATCAGTTAATATTCGAGAGACATGGTCACCTAAACCTTATAGAGATTGAGCGTAGCACTTAATTTTGTACTCGTAATCGTTGGATTTGTTCTCTTGATAAAAGGAGCAGATTACCTTGTAAATGGCGCCTCTTCGCTAGCTAAGAGGTTCAATGTATCTGATATTGCAATTGGCCTTACTGTTGTCGCTATGGGCACATCGGCGCCTGAATTAGTGGTGAATATTATTTCAGGTGGAGTGCAAGACGGAACATCTGGAGCAAACGAGGTGGTTTTCGGTAACATTATTGGATCAAATATTTTTAATACATTTCTAATTCTAGGAGTTGCAAGCATCATTTACCCATTAACAGTTGAAAGGAATGCGCTCTGGAAGGAGGTTCCGTATTCACTTTTGGCAACTTTCGTCTTCTTTATCTTAGTAAATGACGCCATGTTTTTTGGCGCGGACTCAAGTGGACTTAGTGCGAAAGATGGGGTAATTCTCTTGGTGATGTTTTCGTTATTCATCATCTACATTTTCATGAACTTGAGGCGTAACCCTGAGTCAGAATCAGAAGATATCGAAATGTACAGCAACCTCAAGACAACAATTATGTTGGTCTTAGGTATCGTTGGGTTAGTTTTTGGTGGGAATTTGATCGTTGAGAATGCGACTAAGATCGCTAAATTTTATGAGGTCAGTGATAAGTTAATAGGACTCACCATTATTGCTGCAGGGACTTCACTTCCGGAACTAGCCACTTCAGCGGTTGCTGCATTTCACAAGAAATCTGATTTAGCAGTTGGTAACATCGTAGGCTCAAACATTTTTAACCTTTTACTTGTGCTGGGAGTTACCTCAATAATACACTCACCATTGACGTATACGCCAGCCCTGAATGTTGATCTTTACCTAGTAATGCTCGGTACGTTCATGTTGTTCATCTTCATGTTTACGTTCGCTAAGTACAAACTTGACAGAGCAGAAGGCGGAATTTACCTGATAGGCTTTCTGCTTTACAGCTACTATCTATTTGTGAGAGAAGGTATCTTCCCCTCTCCCTTTTAATTTTCTAACTTAGGAACGATGTTTCCAAAAATAGATCCAACGACTACTCAGTCTTGGTCAGAGTTGATCTCTATGGCAAAAGAGCCAGGCCAAACGATCATGGAATTGCTGAGAAGTGATGCCAATAGAGTCAGTAAATTCTCATTTGATCACGGTTCGATCTATTTTGATTTTTCAAAGAATAGCACCAGTGACAAAGTGCTAGCTGCACTTTTGAGACTAGCTAAGGAATGCCAGCTAACGGATGCCATCGGTGCGATGTTCGATGGCGATGAAATAAACGAAACTGAAAGTAGAGCAGTACTGCATACAGAACTCCGAAGGTTGTCTGAAAAGACACCATATTCAGATCAAGTTCAAAAAGAGCTAAAAAAAATTCAAGAATTTTCCAGCAACTTAATCGAAGGTCAATGGAAAGGGTATTCTAGAAAGCAAATAACTGACGTTGTAAACATCGGGATCGGTGGGTCCGACCTGGGGCCAAAAATGGTAACCCATGCACTACACCCTTACTGGAAATCTGTACGACCACACTTCGTTTCCAACGTTGATGCTCAGCAGCTTGTTGAGGAATTGACTGGATTAAACCCTGAAACAACGCTTTTCATTATCGCATCAAAAACTTTCATCACGCAGGAAACGATGACAAATGCAGAAAGTGCAAAATCATGGTTTCTAGAAAATGGAGGATCAGAAAATGACATTTCGAAGCATTTCGTAGGAGTCAGTACAAACAGAGATGCTGTAGAGTCATTCGGAATAGATAGCAAAAACATGTTTGAATTCTGGGACTGGGTTGGAGGCAGGTATTCTCTCTGGTCCAGCATCGGGCTAGTGACTGCATGCACCATCGGTTTTTCAAATTTCGAGCAATTACTTCTTGGCGCAGAAGACATGGATCTTCATTTCAAAACATCCCCTTTTGAAAAAAACATGCCAGTCCTGGCAGCACTGATCGGCATTTGGTACAACAACTTCCTTGGGCACAATTCCCTGGCCATTTTACCATACGATCATCGGTTGAGGTTTCTACCCTCCTATCTACAACAAGCTGATATGGAAAGCAACGGAAAATCCATCGATCGACTAGGCAGAAAAGTGTGCTATCAAACTGGTCCAATTATTTGGGGCGAGCCTGGAACAAACGGACAGCATGCTTTCTATCAACTAATTCACCAAGGAACTAAGACGGTACCTTGCGACTTCATCATGGTAGCAAATCCCGCCCATGAACATTCTGATCATCATCAAAAATTACTTGCAAACTTTCTTGCACAACCAGAAGCTCTGCTAACTGGGAAATCTAAAGATCAGGTGGTTGCTGAATCAGAAGGTTCAAATAGTCAAAATACTGATGTCATACCTTTCAAAGTCTTTGAAGGCAATCGCCCAACAACATCAATACTGATTGATGATTTAACTCCGCTCAACCTAGGAAAGTTAGTTTCATTTTACGAACATAAAATTTTCGTGCAAGGTGTAATCTGGAACATTTTTAGTTTCGATCAATGGGGTGTTGAACTTGGGAAGCAGCTGGCGAAACCAATCCTGGAAGAAGTAAAGGATAAGAAACAAGGGCAACATGACAATTCGACCACCAAACTTATGGAGGTTTATCAACGCATGCGCAAGTAGCTTGCAATCACTCCTGTAGCGGTTGCTACATTCAAGGACTCAGCTTCTCCAAATCTGGGAATGCTAACAGAAAAATCTAACTTGGTCTTCACATTCTCTGAGAGTCCGTGAGATTCGCTACCCATAACAATGATTGAAGGATTGACAATCTTGGAATCAAATAAATTCAACCCCTTCATTTCAGCTCCATAAGCTGGGAGACTACAACGACTGAGAAATTTTTCCAAATCAGTATAGCATACTGTGATTCTTGCAAAAGAGCCCATAGTACTATTAATCACCTTCGGGTTGTGAAATTCAGCACAGTCCAAAGAGCAAACAAGTTGACCAAACCCAAACCAATCCAGCGTTCTAATTATTGTTCCAAGGTTTCCAGGGTCGCTCACTCCATCTAAAGCAAAGATCTGCTTTGTCATATCAATATTCTCAACAGAGTATTCCTCGAATCTTGCTACAGCTAGGCAAGTGCTGTTGGTTTTAAAAGTTCCTGAATCCTCCAACACCTTTTCGCTGACTATCTGAGTCTCCAGATCTTTCAAATACGCCTCGTTAATTTCATAAAATTCCTTTGTACATAAAATTTGATCGATGGCATACTCTGATTTGATCAACTCTAGCACATTTTTTGCCCCTTCAATCAAGAAGCGTTTTTCACGCACCCTGTACTTCTTAACTTTGAGTGATTTTATAAGTTTTAACTCGTTTTTTGAAATCATCTACTTTGAAGCGATTTTTTACCGTAGGTCAAATATCCATATTCGCAAGCATATGTCTCTCCTCTTGCTTGGGTTCAAGGTATCTAAAATCAGACGAACAGCTACTTGTGAAATATGAAGTTCAAGGCCTTTCGGGCTCAAGAAAAGATGACGCAGAAGGTTTGGTGATGCAGACGCCAAATTCCAAGGTTTCCCTTATGGGGATCACGATCCTTCCATTCACGCATTTAGCACACACATACCAACTAGGTAAAAACGGGTTTCTCTTTTTGAAAGGATATGATGAGGAAAAAACAATTCGTGAACGGGAAGAAGTTCAAGCAAAATTTGAGATGAAAATCGCTAATGCCGGCAAAGAAGAAAAGCAGCGAAAATTGCGTCAGCGGATGCTCAAGAAGCTAGACAAGAAGGACCGGAAGTTAAAAGAGGGTAATCAACTTATGAGATGGGGTGAGGAACTAGCCGTGTATCATGAGGATATGTCCCAGCAATCCGCAGAAAGAATAAAGCTGTACCTTAACTCCAAAGGGTTCTTTAACTCGGATGTCACCACTAGCCAAAAGGTTGTTAACAATAGAAAAAGGAGAGTCTTAGTAGAATATAATGTTAAGCCAGGTTTGCGTTATCTCGTGGACTCCATTGAGTATGTAATCGCGGACACTGCCTTGGCTCGAATAATTTCAGAAAATCTAAAAGAAGCTCCTCTCAAAAAAGGATTCTATAATCAACAAACACTAAGTGCCGAGCGGGACCACATTTACAACTTAGCTGTTAACAATGGATATTTCGAATTTTCGAAACAGTTCGTTTCCTTCGAAATCGACTCCGTCAAATTAAAAGATCAAAAACTGCACGTACGAGAATCGATCAGGAATCCTGCAAAAAGCTCCGAGCACAAAGTGTTCACACTTGATTCTGTGATCTTCACCTCGGACGCAAGTATTACTCAAGTATTTGATAGAACCATCGAGACTCACGATGACGTTACCTTTAATTTTGGTAAAAACAAGTATTCAAAAAAGATTTTGCATTGGAGAATTCCCCTGGAAAAAGGTGATGTTTATAGTCGGGATCTAACCATTGAAACACAGCGTCAATTATCTTACTTAGATAACTTCAAATTTGTAAACATCAACTATGATACCACTGGAAATCGTTTTGTCGCAAACATTTTCACCTCTCCATTTGATCGGTATCAGACTTCCAATGAATTTGGCTTCACCCAGACCAATGGTGCTAATCCTGGCCCGTTCTTCACTGTCAATCTCAAAAACAGAAACACCTTCCAGGGACTTGAAATTATCAGTATAGATGCGAATGCAAAATTAGAAGGTATAAGAGGGGTTAGTGAAGCAGACGAAAAGTACTCAAGTCGCCAATATGGAGGCCAATTATCATTCAGTTTTCCTCAATTCCTCTTCCCTTTGGGCAATTCTCTAAAGAAGCAAATGGGTAGCTACAATGCGAAGAGTCGATTCTCAGTAGGCTTATCCTACGAACAGCGAATTGATGAGTATGTACGACGTACAATTCAAACCAGCTTCTCATATTCCTGGCAGGTTAGAGATAAGATAAAGTATACGCTAACACCCCTGCAGGGAAGTCTGATACGATCAGATAATGAAGATACATTCGAAGAATTTCTCACTGAATTGGAGAATCAGGGAAACACGTACGCCAATGCTTTCAGATCGGCTTTCGTGAGTAGTACTGCTTTTCAGATCGATCTGAACCTTGGTAACTACTCACAGGGTAGTGATGGTGGTTTTGTTAGATTCTTCACGGAAGCGGGTGGTAACCTTAATGGTTTCGTTGGGGAAGGAGCTGTTGGCGATGATATCCAAATTTATCGATTCGTTAAAACAAACATTGACCTACGTAAAATCGATCGGATCACTAGAAGGCTAAACCTTGCATATCGATTAAATATAGGCCTTGCCTTCGCATATGGAAGCAATAATTCGTTGCCTTACGAAAAATATTTTTTCGCGGGAGGCAGCAACAGTGTTCGAGCATGGAAACCAAGACGATTAGGTCCTGGAGCCTTTGGGCAATTAGATAGCCTAGGAACGACCGAGTCCAGTGGCAGGGTGATAGATTTTGCTCGAGAGCAGCCGGGGGATCTGATCATTGAATCTAGTTTTGAATTGCGGCACAAATTGGTGGGTTTCCTTGAAGCAGCGGTCTTTCTCGACGCTGGCAATGTTTGGCTACTTAAGGGATCGTCCGTACAACCGGAACTTGATCCGGAGGGCGATGATGGTAAATTCAGGTTCAATGAGTTTATGAACGAGATGGCGGTAGGCACCGGGCTCGGCTTCCGATTCGATCTTTCATTTCTAATCATGCGGTTGGATCTGGGTCTTAAATTGTTTGATCCAGCTCAGCCCAAAGGTGGCCGATTTGTCGGTGATAAAATCTTCAGTAATTTCGGTCCGAATTCAGAATTCAATATTGGTATTGGTTATCCCTTTTGATGAATACTCCAGAAAAAAAACATATTTCAGATTGGTTTCAAGACCTGCAAGACACAATTTGTCAAGGGTTGGAAAAGTTGGATGGCAAATCCAATTTCGTTGAAGATAAATGGAAACGAACCGAAGGTGGAGGCGGACGCACTCGTACCATCAAGGATGGTGATCTTATTGAAAAGGGTGGAGTGAACTTTTCCGCCGTTCATGGTCCTACCCCGAACAAAATTTTGGAAGCACTTAAACTAAAGGAGGCAGATTTCTTTGCTACAGGTGTTTCCATTGTACTACATCCCAACAATCCCTGGGTTCCAATCATACACATGAATGTCAGGTACTTTGAAATGGATAATGGTGTTTGGTGGTTTGGTGGCGGAATAGATTTGACACCTCACATAATTGTCGACAATAAAGCACAAGTCTTTCATGATTTGCTAAAGAAAATCTGCGATACGCATCACGACAATTATTACCCTAAATTCAAAGCCTGGGCCGACGACTACTTCTACTTGTCTCATCGAAATGAAACGCGAGGGATTGGTGGGATTTTCTTTGATCGGTTGAGCGCGGATGATTCAATACCCAAAGATGATCGTTGGAATTTCGTGAAGGATCTCGGTAGCTCATTTGTGTCCATATATACTGAAGCTGTAAACGGTCTTCGAGACAAAGAATGGACACCAGCTGATCGAGAATGGCAAGAGATCAGAAGAGGTAGATATGTTGAATTCAACCTCGTTCACGACAAGGGAACAAAGTTTGGCCTGGATACGGACGGTCGGACAGAATCTATTCTTGTCAGTATGCCACCAAGAGCACAATGGCACTACGATTTTCAATCTACCAATGAGAATCATCGGCACACTCAATCTCTTTTGAAGAAAGGAATAGACTGGGTCAGCTCTTAGAAAATAGGTTTATAGTAAATTAAACTTCTCCATCAACGACTCCCGATAAGAAGCTCCAATCGCAAAGGTTTTCTCCCCAATATGAACTTGCAGGTCTTCAATTTTATGAATCATGTTTCGATTGATAATGAAACTACGGTGGACTCTGCTAAAAATACTTTCAGGAAGACGTTTCTCAATACCTTTCATTGTGTGATGCACAATGTGCTTGGAGTTAGGCGTATTGAAGATCACGTAATCGGCCAATGCCTCCACAAATAGGATATTTTTGTATGCCAAGCGAAACAGTCTTCCATCACTTTTCACATAAATGTGATCCTCAGATTCCGCAAGTAATTTCTCCTTTTCAAGACTCTCCTTAACCTTGTTAACTGCCTTGATAAATCTATCGTACTCAACCGGCTTAACCAAGTAATCCGCTACAGCACCTTCAAAAGCCTCAATTGCGTATTCTTTCTTTGAAGACACAACTACTACGTTGTATGCGTAGTTAAGTGATTTGATCAACTCTATCCCTGACATCTCAGGCATCTCAATATCAAGAAAGACAATATCAACCTCATTGGCACTCTCTCCAAGCAAAATTTCTGAAGCCTCCTTCATACTATCAATGTCGTGCGCGAGAGTTAAAAAATCTGTCTTTTCAATGAATTGCTTGATAACCAAGCGTGACAATTCATCGTCATCAACAACCATGCAATTAAGGATCATCTTGTTTTATTTAGAATTTGGTGAATATACTTACCAATAATATCGAATTCAATGTTAACAATATCAGTTGGTTTTAGCTGATTAAAGTTCGTATGTTCAAATGTATACGGAATAATCGCTACAGAAAACATATTTTCATTTATATCAAAGCAGGTAAGACTGGTTCCATTTAGGCAAACACTTCCCTTTTCAACAATCAAACCCTCCTTGGCAAGTCTAAAACAAAACACCCAACTACCGCCTTTCTCTTCCACACTTTCAACCGTTGCTACCGTATCGACATGCCCTTGCACAATGTGACCGTCAAATCGTGCATCCGCCTTCATACAGCGCTCAAGGTTGACAATCGCATCTACTGACAATGTGCCAAGATTAGACTTTTTTAGTGTCTCGTCGATAGCTGTTACCCAATGACTATTTCCTTCAATTGCTGTGACAGTCAAGCAGACTCCATTATGTGAAATACTTTGGTCAATCTGCAGCTGATCAGAAATGGTCGATTCTATCCGAAAATCAATATTTGACTCTGTCTTTTTAAATTCTACAACTTTACCAACCGTTTCAACAATTCCTGTAAACACCTGTTTAATTTTGAATCCGAATCTAAGTTAATTGGAAGATACCTACAAACATAAGGGGCTACGCAAACAGCTTGTTGCGGAAATCAAAAGAAAGGGCATCCAAGACGAACGAGTGATCAATGCAATTGGTAAAATTCCCAGACATTTTTTCTTTGATAAGATATTCGATGTCCATGCCTACGAAGACAAAGCCTTTCCTATCGCAGCAGGTCAAACAATCTCACAGCCTTATACCGTAGCCTTTCAATCTGAATTATTGCAAATTAAAAGTGGAGATAAAATTCTGGAAATTGGTACTGGCTCGGGGTACCAGGCTGCTGTATTAATGGAGCTTGGTGCTGACGTTTATACAATCGAGTATCAAAAAACACTCTACCAAAAAGCGATACGATTTCTACCATCGCTTGGGTATCAACCCCACATGTATCATGGGGATGGATCAAAGGGACTTGCTCGATTTGCTCCTTACGATGGCATCATCGTTACAGCAGGCGCTCCGGCAGTACCTGATATTCTAATTCAACAACTTAAAATTGGTGGTCGTTTGGTTATTCCTGTCGGTGATGATAAAAAACAATCGATGGTTTTAATACGGAAAATATCAGAACAGGAGGTCGAAAAGAAAGATTTTAACCATTTCAGCTTCGTACCTTTGCTCGGCAAGCATGGGTGGTCAAAGTAGGGTTTAGGCAGAATAAGGTTCACACCAAAAATGCAAAAAAGGAGATAGTTCATAAATGAAGAAATCAAAAAAATGTGCTGACTCATTTGTCACAATGACTGAGTTAGTCTTACCAAACGATACAAACACACTCACCAATCTGATGGGTGGTAGGCTTATGCATTGGATGGATATTGTTTCAGCAATTGCAGCTCAAAAACACTCAAATCGTATCGTCGTCACAGCTTCCGTTGACAACATTTCTTTCTCTGAACCGATTAGAATTGGGAATACTGTCACGCTCACTGCCTTCGTGACCAGAGCGTTTAATTCATCAATGGAGGTATACATCGAAGTGGTGGCTGAAGATATTCCTGCTGATAAAAAACTTCACACAAATAAAGCTTTCTTCACTTTCGTTGCCGTTGATCAATCTGGAAAGCCAATAGATGTTCCAGAATTGGTCCCTGAAACCGAGGAAGAAAAGGAGCTATATGAAGGAGCGCTTCGAAGAAGACAATTGCGTCTAGTTTTAGCAAAGAGAATGAAGCCAAATGATGCAACAGAGTTGAAGTCTTTATTTGAATTACGCAATGGAAAGTGAGCATTTACATTTTTTGATCAATGAGGAAATCTACGCAGTAAAGCCGCAGACAAACCACGACAAGTCACACGTTGATCATGTACAATCATCCGTTGATGCTGGTGTCTCGACCGTCGCCAACAAAGAACCCTTGAAGGGTTCCGGAGCTGAAAAAACAGATACTAATCTTCAAGTTCAACCCATTGAAAAAATCAAGATCGCTTTTATTTACCAATCAAGTAATTCTGATGAGTTAGAGCTACTCAATAAGATAATCGGTGCGTGTAAATTAGAGGCGCAGGACTTTAAGGTGTTCAAAGAAGGCGAGTCCGCACATTTTGAAAAAGCTGTGATCTTTACTGATTCAGCAAGTTCATATTGTATTCCTTCGACTAAAGCAGAGGGTGAGATAATGTATTCGAAACCTCTTAATATTCTTTTTCACTCACCAGAGGAGAAAAGGGAACTTTGGGGTGCATTGCAGAGCTTTGTTGGGTAGCATCAATATGAGACGGTGCCACTTGATTTCCCCATCCAAAATCGGTCTTTCCCTTTTTCTTGTTACCCTGCTCCTTACATCTTGCAAAACCACCAAAACTGCTACAAAAAATAGTGCGGGAGGACAAAGTATAGAAACTGGCGTAGCAAGCTGGTATGGGCCGGGCTTTCAAGGCAAGAAGACAGCCAATGGTGAAACCTTCAACACCAATGGTTTTACTGCCGCTCATAGAACCCTCCCCTTTGATACAGAGCTTCGCGTCGAAAACCTGTCGAACGGAAAGTCAGTGAAGGTTCGTATCAACGATCGAGGACCATACGCCAAGGATAGAATTATCGATCTTTCTAAAAAGGCCGCTAGCCAACTCTCTATGGTAGAAGCGGGTACCGCTCGTGTTGAGCTATTTCTACTTAATAAGTCAAAAGGCGATCTCAATGTCGAAGATCTGAAAAAACCAACGTACGCTATTCAAATTGCTTCATTCAGCGAAAAAGCAGCCGCATCTCAGAATGCCAAAGAATTCACAGATGGATGGGTTAAGAAAGTAGTGGTGAATCGGAAATCGGTTTATCGAGTATTCGTAGGTAAATTCAGTGATACAAAGCTTGCCGAAAAGAGAAATATTCATTTGAAGGCGAAGGGCATCAACGGCTTTGTAAAGCAGATCGAAAACTAACTTAACCGAATATTTCCTTCAATTTCGCCTCAAGCATCGGGCCTCTTAAATTTTTCCCGATGATCTTACCATCAGGATCAATCAAATAGCTGGCAGGTATTGCATTTATCTGATAAGATTTGGTCACAATGCTATTCCAATATTTGAGATCAGAAATGTGCAACCACGGCAGTCCGTCTTGCTCAATCGCACCAAGCCATGCTTCTTTCGTTCGATCCAGGGAAACTTGCAAGATTTCAAAATTTTGATCTTGATACTTCTGGTATGCTCTCACAATATTTGGATTTTCAGCCCGACACGGCCTGCACCATGCTGCCCAAAAATCAAGCAGAACGTATTTGCCTCTAAGTGAGGTTAAGCTAATCACCTCTCCTTCTGGATTTTCCAACGCGATTTCCGGTGCCTCCGCTCCAATAGTCAAGCTGCGTTTCGTATTAACCATTTGTGCCAAATTCATCGCTATCGGATTATTTGGTAGTTCTTTGCTAAGTTCAACAGAGACGCTGTCAAAGAACGAATAGTACTGTTCTGGATCCAACCTTTGGATTCCATAAAATGCTGCAAGAGATGGTACAGACTCCCATATCTTATTTTTCAACCCCGTATTGTAAGACCTTGCCATGTCCTGGTATTCAAGACTTACAGCTTGGAAAGTTTCCACATCTCCACTGGACCTAGCCTGAATAGCCCTTTGATTCAGGACTTGAACATCTGTCTGAAAAGCGTTCATCAACTCATCCATTTCCCGCATGTACTGCGTATCATAAGATCCGGATACTTCTGAAACTCCATCTGGAGAATTTCCGTCTGCATTTACCTCTACTTCTGTCTCATCACCTTTTAAAATAAGCGTAACATACTGTCTCCCGTTGAAATTCAGCCTGTAAAACGAAGGCGCATCAATAGTTGCAGTCAAGCTATACTTACCGTCTGAACCTATCTCAACGGTATCAATTGATATTGCTCCCTGCTCGCCGATCCTCTCTAAACTCACCCAGCCGTCTGGTATCACTTGATCAACCGTACCTATGATTTTAATTCCCGATGTAGACTGACTTGACCCGCAGCTGGTCAATGCGGCAACTGCAAAAATCAAAAACCCTTTTAGCAAAATCTTCATTTCTTTTCCGTTTTTATCCTTACGCCCTTTTTTCAAAATTAGTTCAAAATGGATCAGTTGACGAGTTCTTTCCCAATCTTCAAGGCTTCATCAAGGCCGTTCACATCCTTACCACCTGCGGTAGCATAGAAAGGCTGCCCACCACCTCCTCCTTTAATTGAGGTTGCCATTTTTCTAATGATGTCATTTGCATTCATACCGTCTTTTACCAGGCTGTCATCCAACATTACTGTAAGCATTGGCTTGTCATCAATCTTAGCTGCCACTAGCAACACAAGGTTTTCCACCTCCCTTTTCAAATCAAAGGCAACTTGCTTGAGACTATCTGCGGATGGGAACTCTCCTGAGTAAAAAATCAAACTCTTACCATTTGCTTTCTGGACAGAATCAATCATGCTCCGCTTGAGTTGTAGTGCTTGTTGCTGATTTAACTGTTCAAGTTTTTTTTGTGCTGAGAGATTCTCGGCGACCAGATTTTCAATCGTTTTCTTCAAGTCCTTTGGATGCTTCAGGATCTCTTCCACTTCCGAAAGAAGATCAACCTTAGCTTTGTTGTACTTTTCTGCCTCAGAGGAAGTCACAGCTTCGATCCTACGAACGCCGGCAGCAATAGAGGACTCGCTAACGACCTTTAGTAAGCCAATATTCCCAGTTCTATTCACATGAGTGCCTCCACAGAGTTCAACAGAATACTCAGGATCAAAGGTGATTACCCGAACAAAATCTCCATATTTCTCCCCGAAAAGAGCCATCGCACCCAATTTTTTTGCTTCCTCAATTGGAACATTAAGTCTTTCATCTAGTTGAATATTCTCTCTGATTTTTTCATTGGCAATGCGCTCAATTTCAGCTAGCTCATCATCGGTCACCTTTGAAAAATGAGAAAAATCAAACCGCAATAGCTTGTCGTTTACCAATGAGCCTTTTTGCTGCACATGATCACCCAAAACACTACGTAAGGCAGCATGTAGCAGGTGTGTAGCAGAATGGTTGTTTTCCGTCAAAAGTCTTCGTTTGCTACTTATGACAGCATGAACATCAATGTCAATCTGCTTCGGTAGTTTTTTTACGAAGTGCACGATCAGATCATTCTCCTTCTTAGTATCCAACACTTCAATTTTCTCTTCACCAAATTTCAAAAATCCAGTATCTCCCACTTGTCCTCCACTTTCGGCATAAAATGGCGTTTCACCTAATACAATTTGATAAAGCGTGCTCTCCTTCTGCTTAACCTCTCGATATCGAAGAACCTTTGTTTGGGATTCAAAATGCTGATACCCTACGAATGTCGAATCCTCGTCGGCATGAACCGTGATCCAATCACCGGTAGACTGTTTTCCCACATTCTTGGATCTATTCTTTTGAACCTCCATTTCCTTCAAAAACCCCTTCTCATCCACCCTCATATTGTTTTCTCGAGCAATCAAGGCAGTTAAATCTAATGGGAAACCATATGTATCATAGAGCTCAAAAGCGGTTGTTCCGTCAATTTCTGAAGCCTTTTTCGCCTTAATGACATCCAGTTTTTTCAATCCATTATCGAGTGTTCTGAGAAAAGAAGTTTCCTCTTCCATGATCACTTTCGATATAAAATCCTGTTGCTGCTTCAACTCTGGAAAAACCTCCTCGAACTGGCCTACCAATACTGACAATAGCTCGTATAGGAATGGTTCTTTGAAGTTTAGAAAGGTGTACCCATATCTCACAGCCCTTCTCAAAATTCTGCGAATGACATACCCAGCCTTATTGTTGCTAGGTAATTGTCCATCTGCTATGGTGAAAGCTATGGCGCGGATATGGTCTGAAATAACCCGAATCGCAATATCTGTCTTTTCATCGGCACCGTACTCGACGCCTCCGCGCTTTGCAACCCATTGAATCAAGGGCTGAAAAACATCAGTATCATAGTTGGATTCCTTCCCCTGAATGGCCATTGCCAATCGCTCGAAGCCCATTCCTGTGTCAACGTGCTTGTTTGGAAGGTTTTCCAAAGAACCGTTTGCTAACCTATTGAATTGAATAAAGACCAGGTTCCATATCTCCACCACCTGAGGATGATCCATATTCACCAGATCCTTCCCAGGAACCTTGTCAACTTCTGCCTGAGGTCGCAAATCAATATGTAGTTCGGAGCAAGGTCCGCAAGGCCCAGTTTCGCCCATTTCCCAGAAATTATCCTTTTTAGAGCCATTCAAGATTCGTTCCTGCGGAAGATGATCTGCCCAAAAATTCTTTGCTTCTGAGTCAGGTTCAAGGTTTTCACCTTTATCACCTTCAAATATTGTTGCATAAAATCTATCCTCAGGTAGACCGAATTTCTTCGTCAACAGTTCCCACGCCCATTCAATGGCTTCTTTCTTGAAATAATCCCCAAAAGACCAGTTACCCAGCATTTCGAACATAGTATGATGATAGGTATCTATACCGACTTCTTCAAGGTCATTGTGCTTTCCTGAAACTCTGAGACACTTTTGAGTGTCCGTTACCCGTTTGTTTTCGGCATTTTTAGTGCCAAGAAAAAAATCTTTAAACTGATTCATCCCTGCATTCGTAAACATCAGGGTTGGATCATTTTGAACAACAATAGGTGCCGAAGGAACAATCTTATGAGACTTTTCTTCGAAAAATTCTAAAAATGCTTTGCGGATTGATTTTGAATCCATTTTAACTCTGAGATATAAGAATTTTAATGTAAAATCTTAGGATTATGAAAAAAGCTTAAATAATCATAAATTGCAGTCGCAGAAATGCAGTTGCCAACTAATTAGTAAACGTTTAGCAAAATTACATAATTACCCTATCACCCGATGGCAAAAATTAAGTACTACTACGACAC
Organism: Cyclobacteriaceae bacterium; assembly: GCA_039961455.1. Classification (GTDB taxonomy): domain Bacteria; phylum Bacteroidota; class Bacteroidia; order Cytophagales; family Cyclobacteriaceae; genus Ekhidna. The sequence goes on from JBDVJN010000090.1 coordinate 203,759, forward strand.
CGAATCGTGTCGCTATGAGAGGATACGAGTTAGCTCCTGGGATATTATCTTGAATCTCCTTGGCTTTCTGGTTGTTTCCGCAATCATTGGCATGGGAATTTTCCTAGCCGCCGATCACTATTTTGAGTCACCTACCAAAGCTGCACTCAGAAAAGAAAACGACGAATTGAGGCTTTATTATGATCTTATCCAAAAAGACATGAGCGAGTCAAATCAAATGTTGGGAATTCTCCAGGAAAGAGATGATGACATTTATCGCGTTGTTTTTGGTGTAGAGCCAATTCCTGACGAAATCAGATCTGCTGGCATCGGAGGTTCAAATCGATACAGAGAACTTCTAGAGAAAGGGCTTGAAAGAGAAGAATTGATCATCAATAATATGAAACGTATGGATGCTTTGAAAAAGCAAATGTATATCCAGACCAAATCATATGACGAAATAATGGACATGGCTGCAAAGAAAGAAGAGAACCTTGCTAGCCTCCCCGCTATCCAACCTGTTTCTAATACTGAACTTCGAAGACTTGCTTCAGGCTATGGTTATCGAATTCATCCAATCTACAAGGTGAATAAGATGCATTGGGGTACGGACTTTTCCATAAAAACTGGCACTCCTGTGTATGCCACAGGCGATGGAGTAATTAGATGGACAAGATCAAATTTTGGTGGGTATGGTAAGCAGATTGAAATCAATCATGGTTTCGGATATCGAACCAAGTATGCGCATCTAAGTGAGTTTGTCGTGAAGAAAGGGCAAAAAGTAAAGCGTGGAGAACTGATTGGATATTCAGGAAACACTGGAGGATCTACCGCTCCGCACTTACACTATGAAGTGATCAAAGATGGTAAAAAAGTAAACCCTGTCAACTTCTTTTATAAGGATGTGACCGATGAGCAGTACGCAGAAATTCTTCGCTTGTCATCTCTTGAAAATCAATCGATGGGCTCTTACTAGAGTTAATGGAAAATATTTAGAAAAGGGATCTACTGTTAGATCCCTTTTTTTGTTTCATTTGAAGCGTGAAAGAAATTCTCTTCATTCTGGTCATCATCTTCTTTGCTTCTTGTAAGCCAGGTAAACAGATAGCCGAATCTCAAGATGTATCAATTGAAGTCTCGGATAGTTCTCTTCTAGCAAAAGACTCAATCTATTTGATCACAATCAATGGAGATACCCTCGCAGATCTAAACCTGGAAGTTGATCTCACTATTTCCAGACTACTTCCTGACACCGTTTCCATTGCAGCAGTTGGGGACATCATGATGGGAACCAATTTCCCCAACAAGTCTTACTTACCTAAAGACTCTGGCAAGTACTTATGGAATGGAGTGAGAGAGATTTTAAATAGTGCAGATATCACCTTTGGGAATTTGGAAGGGACTATTCTGAACGAAGGAGGTGATCAAAAAGAATGCAACAACCCAAAACTTTGCTACCTGTTTAGATCTCCAGAATATCTAACAGGAAATTACAAGGAGAATGGTTTTGACCTGATGAGTTTGGCAAACAATCATGTTAACGACTTTGGCGAAGTGGGTCGTCTTAATACTCAAAGGGTAATGGACTCGTTAGGTATTGGTCATGCAGGGTCAGTTGACCAGCCCTTCATTATCAAAAAGATAGGACATGTGAAAGTTGGTTTTTGTGCCTTTGCTCCTAATCGAGGTACAATGAGTATTCATCAAACAGAAAAGATAAAAGAGATCATCCAGCATTTAGACTCAATGTCAGATATCGTGGTGGCTTCCTTTCATGCTGGAGCTGAAGGGGCAAAAAATCAGCATGTGACACGAAAAAGAGAATTCTATTACGGCGAAGATCGTGGGAATGTTTATGAACTTTCCCACCTGATGATAGATGCTGGAGCGGATGTTGTTGTGGGTCATGGCCCGCATGTTGTCAGAGCAATGGAAGTTTACAAGGGAAAATTCATTGCTTACAGCTTGGGTAATTTTCTAACGTACGGTCGTTTTAACCTGAGAAGTTTGGCAGGCGAAGCTCCCCTATTGGTACTTAAAACAAATGCGCGAGGAGATTTTATTGAGGGGCAGATTCATGCCTTTCGACAAAGTTATTCTCTCGGCCCACGAAATGATGTAAAACTTTCTGCGATAAAAACAATTCAAAGATTATCTTTGGATGACTTCCCAAATAATCAAATAAGTATTGATGATCTCGGAAGAATTACTTACTTTGAAAACTGAATCCTAACCACCCACGTGCCCTACAAGGAAAAAGAAATTGAGAAGAAATACTACACGATCGGCGAAGTTGCCGACGAACTTGGTGTAGCAACCTCTCTAATTCGTTTCTGGGAAGGTGAGTTTGATAACATCAAACCGAAAAAGAACCGCAAGGGAAACAGACAATTCACCAAAGAAGACCTCCAAAACGTAAAGCTCATTTATCACCTTGTAAAAGAGAAGGGTTATACTCTACAGGGAGCACGAGACTTTATTTCCAATGGCGTTGACGCTGCATCCGGAAAAATGGAGATGATCGAATCACTAAAAAACATCAGAGCCTTTCTAACAGATCTAAGAAAAGAGATTTCGTAAAAGGTAAATATGTCAGAAGAATTGGTGCATCAGCTCGCTCTGGAGCTGATTCCTGGTATTGGTCAAAAAAGCATAAAGCAGCTTATCAGCTACTGTGGAAGTGCGTCAGAGGTTGTCAGCACTCCTAAAAATAGACTTTTGAAAATTCCTGGTGTAGGTCACAAAATGGCCAGCGCTATTAAATCTGTCAATACCTTTAGGCATTCGGAGGAAATCATTAGTTCCTGCGAGAAGAAAGGAATCCAAATACTGCATTATCTGGATGCCACATTTCCAAAAAAACTAAAATTGATTTATGATGCTCCAAACATTTTATATTTCAAGGGGTCAGGTAATCTCAATCCCCCTCGTATCATTTCAATTGTAGGAGCAAGAAAAGCAACCAGGTACGGAAAGGAAATTACAGATAAAATTGTATCTGAATTGGCTCTGGTGGGAGTAACGATCGTTAGTGGTCTTGCTTACGGAATTGATATACAAGCCCATCGAGCGGCACTGAAGAATAACGTTCCAACATTTGCAATAATAGCTGGTGGCCTCGACATGGTCTATCCTTCTGCACACAAGAAATATGCGGAACAAATGTTGCAAACTGGTGGCATAATCTCCGAAAGTCTGCCCGGGACAAAACCTGATCCTCATCTTTTCCCACAAAGAAATAGGATTATAGCAGGTATTTCGGATGCCACAATTGTTGTGGAAGCAGCAGAAAGAGGTGGCGCTCTGATCACTGCCAATCTTGCCGACTCTTACGGTAGGATTGTCTTTGCGGTACCTGGAGACGTTGGCAACACCTTCTCCGAAGGCGCCAACAGACTAATCGCATCACAAAAAGCACTCATTTATACTGGAGCACAAGATCTTATTTATCACCTTGGTTGGGAGTTAGACGGTCAAGCCGACGATCCTCAACCGATCCCTGAACTGGAGCCAGCGGAGGAACAGATGTACCTACTCCTCAAGGAAAGTGGAAAAGCAATTGAAATAGATAAAATAGCATTAATGTCTGAGATTCCTATCAATCAGGTTGCATCAATCCTACTGAGCTTGGAATTTAAGAACCTAATAAAAAGTCTTCCTGGTAAGAAGTACGTGCTTATAAAGTAAGGGTTAGAAACAGTCTGACTGCCTTCTTTTTATAATCGTAAATTGCAACTTTTAGCAGTAGTACCTGTACTTTAATAAAAAAACCTTCCTTATGCTAAGAAATTTCATAATAACCTCCTATCGGAATTTAGTCAGAAACAAGTCCTATTTTCTCTTAAGCGTACTTGGTTTATCTCTGGGTATTTCATGCGTAATTGCCTTGTATACAATCATTAGTTTTCAAAGCAATTACGATAAGCATCAAGAAAACTACAGCCAGATCTATCGCCTTATTGGCAACACCTCAGTCGGGGATGAAGAAAGTAAAACTCCTACAGTACCACATCCCCTTGCCAACGGGATTAGAGCTGAATTATCAGGAGTTGACGCGATCAGTAATCTTTTTTTGTTATCCGATCAAATCAATATTCCTCAATCTGACGATCTCACAAAAAAAATAAAACAAGAAAAAATTGCTTTCGTCCAACCAGATTTATTCGAAATCCTGACCTTTAACTGGATTGCAGGAGGCATTAATAAATCTGATCCAAATAGTACGTTCATCTCTGAGACAACAGCTCGAAAATTCTTCGGCTCTAATCTTGGGATGCAGTCGATTTTAGGTGAAGATATAATTCTTGCAAATAAGCACACACTGACCATTCAGGGTATTTATAAGGATCTGCCGAAGAATAGCGATTTTCCCTTTGAAATGATCGCTTACTATGAAAAACAAGAAGGAGTAAATCCATACTTTGGAGAAGGAAAGATTTGGGGCAGGCTAAACGGAGGAACACAGTGCATTTTGAAAATATCTCCAGAAACCTCTGCTAACCAAGTTCAAAGAAATATTCGAAATGCATTTGAAAAATTCAACAAGGTTAGAGGGTACAATCTTGAACTTCAACCTCTGGAAAATATCCATACTGACGTGGTAGGGAATTACAGTGGTGTAAGTTTTGAGCCAAGATACAAATTCATATCATACACCTTAGCCATATTTTTGGCACTAATCGGAAGCATCAACTTCATCAACTTGACTACAGCTCGCTCAGTGAAACGTGCGCGAGAAGTTGGGATCCGAAAAGTAATGGGCGGAAGGAAATCTGAACTTATCTTTCAATTTATTTTAGAGACATTCCTGATCGTTCTAATATCTCTTTTTATTGGGTTCGTTCTCGGCGAGCAAATCCTGATTCTATTCAGCAACATGTTGGGAATTGAAGTGAGCATAATCAATGTTGTGTTTTCGGATTGGATTGTTTTCTCAATAGTCATTTTAGCTGCCATGACGGCTCTCTCAGGACTATACCCATCCTTAGTACTCTCCAGGTTTTCAGCACTAACAGCCATTAAGATCAAGATCTCAAACATCGACAGTCAAAGCAGATTTCCACTTAGAAAAGTACTTGTAGGATTACAGTTTGGTGTTTCCATATGCCTAATTATCGGAGCAATGGTCATCTTTTCTCAGACCCGTTATATGCGTAGTTACGACATGGGATTCCAATCTGATAATATAGTGAGCTTGAATTTCCCTGAGCCAGACTTTGAAAAACAAACAAGGTTGAAGACCCGGCTGGGGCAATTTCCGGAAATTGACAAAGTGTCTCTTCATCTCGGTAGTCCAATGGCAAATACAAATAACACAGGGAAGCACTTCAATCCAGAAATTGGAATGGAAGAGATGTTCTCAGTGAATACAAAAAGTGTAGATGAAAACTATCTCGAATTGTTTGAAATAGAATTGTTGAGTGGCAGAAATCTCACCTCAAATGACCCTGAAGAAAACATACTCATAACTGAGGCCACTCTCTCCAAATTCAACCTAGGCGCACCAAGCGAAGCTGTTGGGAAAGTCCTGGAGGCTAGTTGGGGCAGAAAAAACAAAATCGTTGGTGTCATTAAGGATTTCAATGCCAATTCGCTTCAATCCGAAATTGTACCCGTTCTTTTGTTCTATTCTCCAAGGGGTTTCTACGAAATTGCGATGAAGCTTTCAGGAAACACCATAGACACCTCGGTAGTTCTGGAAAATATCGAGTCTACATGGGATGGTGTATACCCAGAACTGCTAATTGAATACAATTTTCTATCTGATCAAATTGCGAAGAGGTATGAGTTTGAAAGTGTAATGGCTAAGTCCATTAGCTTCTTTGTAGGAATAGCATTGATCATCAGTATTTTAGGATTGTATGGGTTAACTGATTACATGGCTAATGCGAAACGTAAAGAAATAGGAATCAGAAAAGTCGTTGGAGCTGATATACCGCAGATTCTTGTTCTTTTTGGTAAAGAAGTGATCTTTCTTTTGATCATCTCATTTGCAATTTCTGCTGCAGCTTCCTATTGGCTAATGAATTCCTGGTTGGAAGGATTTGAGTATCACATTAGCTTAGGCTGGGAGATTTTGTTAGGAGCCTTCTTCGCTACTGCCCTAATATCCATATTTACGATGGGATCAAGGTCACTAGCTGCCGCAAAAACAAATCCCGTAGTAGTCTTGAAAGATGAATGATTTTAACTAAACACCTCCAACGCCAAGTTAAGTGACCGATCAAATTCCTCCGAATTTAGATCTGTGACAATGCTCTGATCATCAAAATACGAAAGCATGCGCTCAGTAGCCATATTTCCCACCAATTCATCTTTGGCCATTGGGCATCCGCCATAACCCTTAATTGCACCATCAATTCTCCTGCATCCAGAAATATATGCAGCTTCAATTTTCTCTACTGTCGTTTCTGGAGTCGTGTGAAGGTGAGCGCCAAACTCAATATGTGGAAACTTTGGAATCATTGTTTCAAAAAGAGATGTTATCTTCTCGGGATTTGAAACTCCAATCGTATCAGCCAGAGAGACAATCGATACTTCCATTCTATCCAGCCGATCCACGAAATCTCCCACAAAATCGAGTTCATAGGGGTCTCCATAGGGATTTCCAAAACCCATGGATAGGTAAACAACCAGTGTCTTCTCATGGTCTTCACACAACTCCTGCATTTCAGCAAGATCATCAAAGGCATCGTCAATTGATCTGTTTGTATTTCGCTGCTGAAAGGTCTCAGACAGAGAAAGAGGATACCCCAGATATGCTATTTCATCAAATTGGCCAGCATCCTGAGCACCACGTATGTTGGCCACGATAGCAAGTAGCTTTGACTTAGTTGCTGACAAATCCAATTGGTTCAAAACTTCAGCAGTGTCCTTCATCTGAGGAATTGCCTTGGGCGAAACGAAGCTTCCAAAATCAATGGTATCAAATCCAACCTTTAGCAGTTGATTTATATACCTGACCTTTAATTCAGTTGGAATCCAATCATGAATTCCCTGCATCGCATCTCTCGGACACTCAATTATTTTCATGTGGTAAAACTAAAAAAACTCCTTAGCGATTCTTTGTATAGCGTCTGACTTACCCATGCTATAAAAATGTAGAACCGGAACTCCTTTTTCAATTAGCTCTTTGCATTGCTGGATTCCCCATTCGATACCAAGTTCTCGTACCGCTGCATTGTCGGCACACTTAACGACTTCTCGCTCCAATTCTTTTGGAACATCTATCTTGAAAACCTTAGGAAGTATGGTTAGGTGCTTCTTCGTTGAAATAGGCTTTAATCCTGGGATGATTGGCACATTGATCCCCATCTTTTTGCAGTCGTCAACAAACTTGAAATACATACTGTTGTCAAAAAACATCTGAGTCACAATGTATTCTGCTCCCAGATCTACCTTTTTCTTGAGCCAATTCAAATCAAAATCCATGTTTGGAGCTTCGAAATGTTTCTCAGGATACCCAGCGACCCCAATACAAAAATCCGTGGGAATGGCATTTTGAAGTTCTTCATCAAAATACTCTCCCTTATTCATATTTGATACCTGCTCCACAAGTTCAGAGGCATAAGCATTACCATCCGGCTCTGGTTGGAAATGTGACTCTGATTTGATGCTATCACCACGAAGCGCCAACACATTGTCGATGCCTAAGAAGTTAAGGTCTATTAGTGCGTTCTCCGTTTCTTCTTTAGAAAAACCACCACAAATGATATGTGGTACCGCATCAACTTTATAGTGATTTTGGATTGCCGCACAGATCCCAACAGTCCCTGGTCGCTTCTTAATGCTCCGTTTTTCCAACAGGCCCTTTTCACGCTCCTTATAGACGTACTCCTCCCTATGGTAGGTTACGTCTATAAATGGAGGTTTAAACTCCATTAGCGGATCAATTTGGTTAAACAGATTTTTTATGCTGTCCCCTTTCCTTGGCGGTATTATTTCCAGAGAAAATAAGGTAGAATTAGACTTCTCTATATGTTCGGTTACTTTCATGGTAATGTTAGAAAGGTGTTAAGGTTCTAAAGGTATTAGAGTTTTTAAGGTTAAAGGTTTTTGAATGTTAGAGTTTGCCACTTAGATATTTTATAAAAGCTAGTGTTTGATGTTTCGCCCTTTTCAGCGTTTCAATCGCTTCATTCTTTTGAATTGACTCAATAAAACCAAGTTCAGAGTACACTAGTAACATGCTATGGACTTCATCTAAAGAAGCAGTCGAAATGTTGTAAAATCGTATACTCTCTTTATTTGAAAATCGACCAAAACCCTCGGCGATGTTATTCATCGAGGAAAGCGCAGCTCTTTTCAGTTGATCTTTAGCAGTAAATTCTACTTTGAGAGCTTCACTGTTGCAAATAGAATATATCAGAATAGTCAAATCTTTAGCAGACTTCCAGCACTCTAACTCTTCAAAATTTTCAATTTTAGGCATTTTTCAACTTTAATACATTACCAACCTCAGCACATTAATACTTTATGGTTCATAGTTCAAATTTGGTGCGAGCCATTTCTCCATTTCTTCTACACTCATTTCTTTTCGTTTGGCATAATCCTGTACTTGATCTCTTCCAATCTTTCCCAGTCCAAAGTATTTTGAATCCGGATGAGAAAAGTAGAATCCACTTACTGATGAAGCAGGGTACATGGCAAAAGATTCTGTCAATTCAATACCTGTATTCTTTTCAACCTCCAACAGATCAAACAAGGTTCTTTTCTCGGTATGGTCAGGGCAAGCTGGATATCCAGGTGCTGGCCTAATTCCCTGATATTTTTCCTTTATTAATTCCTCATTAGACAACTTCTCAGTTGAAGTATATCCCCAAACTCCGGTTCTGACTTTCTTGTGCATTAGCTCTGCAAAAGCTTCCGCCAATCTATCCGCAAGTGCTTTCACCATGATTTCCTTATAGTCATCATGATCTTTCTTGTGTTGTTCAATCAAAGCCTCAATTCCAATTCCTGCAGTCACAGCAAATCCACCAAAGTGGTCATCACCCACTTCAGATGGAGCGACAAAATCTGCAAGAGATATATTTGGAATACCATCTGCCTTCTTACCTTGCTGACGTAAAAAATGAAATTTTGTGAGTTCTTCGTTCCTGGATTCGTTCTTCCAAATACTAACATCATCACCTTCGGCATTAGCTGGGAACAGACCAACCACAGCATTTGCTCTCAACAACTTTTTGCTAACAATCTCATCTAGCATTGACTGAGCGTCGTCGTACAATTTCTTCGCCTCCTCTCCAACTGTTTCATTCTCAAAAATCGCAGGATACTTTCCCTTGAGCATCCAGGTAGAAAAGAAAGGTGTCCAGTCAATGTGCTCTCGAATTTCACTAAGATCGTATTCTTCGAAAGTCGTGACACCTAACTTCAGCGGAGTCGTAGATTCAAATCCAGACCAATCTATCTGGGTTTTGTTTCGCTTCGCTTCTGGATAAGAAATTGAATTTTTCGCCTCTTGCCTTGACTTATGTGATTCAGCTAAGTCAGTATATTCTGACTTAATCAGATTGCTATAATCAGCAGCTTTATCACTTAAAAGATTTGTCGATACTCCTACACTCTTAGAAGCGTCGAGTACATGAATGACAGTGTGTTCATACTTAGGAGCGATTTTTACTGCTGTATGAATTCTGGATGTCGTCGCTCCTCCAATCAAAAGAGGTATCTTCATATTTCTCTTGGTCATCTCTTCAGCAACATTCACCATTTCATCGAGAGAAGGAGTTATTAACCCACTTAGTCCAATGATATCAGCATTTATCTCTTCAGCACGATCCAGGATTTTTTCAGCAGGCACCATTACTCCGAGATCTTCGATATCAAAATTATTACATGCCATCACAACACCGACAATGTTTTTGCCAATGTCATGAACATCGCCTTTAACGGTGGCCAGCAGTATTTTACCCTTTGCACTTCCACCCGATGCTTTCTCTTTTTCCAAATATGGTGTCAGGTAGGCAACAGATTTCTTCATGACTCTGGCGCTTTTTACTACCTGGGGCAGGAACATCTTTCCACTACCAAACAAATCCCCAACGACGTTCATCCCGTCCATTAGCGGGCCCTCAATAACTTTTAGCGGACTTGAGTATTTTGCCCTTGCTTCTTCGGTATCATCTTCAATAAAGTCGACAATACCCTTTACTAAAGCGTGCGAAAGTCTTTCTTCGACATCAGCTTCACGCCATGTGAGATCTTCCTTCTTTTCAATTCCTTTTCCTTTCACATTTTCTGCGAAGGCAAGCAGCCGGTCGGTGGCATCGTCTCTCCTATTGAGCAAGACGTCTTCCACTCGTTCTAAGAGGTCTTTTGGAATTTCATCATAAACCTCAATCATCCCGGCGTTGACAATCCCCATATCCATTCCTGCTTGTATACCATGATAGAGGAAAGCGGAGTGCATGGCCTCTCTGACTACATTGTTGCCTCGAAAGGAGAAAGAAACGTTACTAACACCGCCACTCACCTTTGCTCCCGGAAGGTTTTCCTTGATCCATTTAGTACCATTAAAGAAATCGACAGCATTGTTATTGTGCTCCTCAATACCGGTTGCAACAGGGAAAATATTGGGGTCAAAAATGATATCCTGCGGTGGAAATTTCACCTTGTCAACAAGTATATCATAACTTCTTTGACAAATTTCTACTCTACGATCGTAGGAGTCTGCCTGACCCTTTTCATCGAAAGCCATTACGATTACCGCCGCTCCATATCGTCTTATTTTTTCTGCTTGACCAACGAAAACTTCTTCTCCTTCCTTTAGACTGATGGAATTCACAACTCCCTTGCCTTGGACACATTGCAATCCAGCTTCTATAATCTCCCATTTCGAGGAATCAATCATAATTGGAATTCTGGCAATTTCTGGCTCGGAAGCAATTAGATTCAAGAATCTAACCATGGCTGCCTTCCCGTCGAGCATGCCCTCATCCATGTTTACATCCAGAATTTGAGCTCCTCCTCTGACCTGATCCAATGCAACAGCTAGCGCATCATCATATTTATTTTCCTGTATGAGTCGTGAGAACTTCTTTGAGCCCGTTACATTGGTTCGCTCTCCGACGTTGACAAAGTTGGACTCAGGAGTTATTACCAGGGGCTCCAGGCCTGATAGTACCAGTTTTTTAGTCAATAGTCGATTGTCAATAGATTCGCTCACTTTAAAGTTTTTCTAAGTCCCTGAATCATTTTTATTATTTCTTCCAATTCCTGATATAGTTTCATGAAGTCCTTTTCGCTAACTATATTTCGTTTTTTGCCAAGGTAAAGGCATGAAACAACTTCAATTCCCGATCTAAGTGCAATGCCAAGAAATCTTGCAAATTCTTTGTTTGACTGCCCGGTAGAACCTTCTGCAATGTTTAACGCAATCGAATCAGTTGCTCTTTTTATTTGAGAACTCAAAACGTATTTTTCCTCTTTCGGAAATTTCTTAACCAATTCAGAAATATTTCCCGATAAATCGATTGCTCTTTGCCAAACTTTTAACTGCTCAAACTTGAATGCCATTCTTATAAACTATCGACTATGGTCTGTTGACTATCGACTAACCGTGGTTTATACTCATTGGCAAGCTCTGCAATAGCACCAATATGCTCAGGCGTCGTTCCACAGCATCCGCCGATGATATTTATTAAGTTGTCGTCCAGAAATTCTTTGATTTGTCCAGCCATGTCTTCAGGCGTTTCATCATACTGACCAAACTCATTTGGAAGTCCGGCGTTGGGATGAGCACTAATATGGAAATCGGATTTATCGGAAAGAACCTTCAAGTATGGTCGTAACTGCTTGGCTCCAAGCGCACAATTCAAACCCACACTGAGTAGGTTCAGATGAGAAATTGAAATTAGAAAAGCTTCTGTAGTTTGGCCTGAAAGTGTACGGCCAGATGCATCCGTTATAGTTCCAGAAACCATTATTGGGACTTCGATACCACGCTCTTGCTGAATTTCATCTATTGCAAACAGTGCTGCCTTAGCATTAAGGGTATCGAAAATCGTTTCCACAAGAAGTAGATCAACTCCTCCTTCCAGCAATGCTTCAGCCTGTTGCTTGTAAGCAACTCTTAAATCATCAAAACTCACTGCTCGAAATCCTGGATCATTTACGTCAGGGGAAATTGAAGCAGTTCTATTCGTCGGCCCCATAGCCCCCGCAACAAAACGAGGTTTTTCGGGCTCCCTGGCTGTAAACTCTTCAGCCACTTCCTTTGCAATCTTTGCCGATTCGAAATTTATGTCATCAACGATGTGTTGCAAATCATAATCTGCCTGAGCGATGGTAGTTCCTGAGAAAGTATTGGTCTCCACTATATCTGCACCGGCCTCATAGTACTTTCTGTGGATGTCTTTGATTATCTCAGGTCTGGTGAGAGATAAAAGATCGTTGTTTCCTTTGAGAGATTTTGGGTGATTTTTCAATTCATCATTTCTAAAATCTTCCTCTTCCAGTTTATGGCGTTGAATCATCGTGCCCATTGCTCCATCGAGCACGAGTATTCTATCTTTAAGTATTTCTGAGATTAAATTCATTCTCCAGTTTTTATATACTTACCAGAGAAAGTTTCCGTCAAGGAGAATCTCATCTATCCTGTCGCTGCAGGCTGGGAGTTAGCACCGAAAATCATTCACTGACGATCAGGTTGCTAAGACGTCTCAGGGCCCATTCCCTCGGTCTTTCTTGATAAGTGATGCAAATATAATTACGTGCACTCAATACACAATTATTATTTGAACAGTTCCTTAGTTTTGCAGCCAAATGAAATTAGCAGCTATAGACATTGGTTCGAACGCCGTTCGTTTGCAGATAACAAAAGTGCTTGAGTATGAAGAACGGGTCACCTTCAAGAAGCTGGAATATGTGCGATTTCCACTGCGATTAGGACATGATGTTTTCACTACCGGAAGGATCAGTGAGTACAGTAAAGGACGTTTTTACAAATTGATGACAGCATACAGAAACTTGATTGATCTCTATGAGGTTGACGCCTTTTTTGGCTGTGCAACATCTGCTATGAGAGAGTCCGAGAACGGAGCTTCAATCATCGAAGGTGTGAAAGAGGAGCTTAGTCTTGACATAAAGATCATTTCTGGAGATGAAGAAGCAGAAATGATCAATAAGGTTATTGGACTCTCACTTGGGAACGAGAATTACCTTCATGTTGATGTTGGTGGTGGGAGTACAGAACTAAATATTTACCAAGGGAAGACAAAAATTCTTTCGAGATCATTTAAGCTTGGTTCTGTCAGACGACTTGAAAACAGTGATGACCCTGAGGTATGGACAGAAATGCAGCAATGGATCAAACTTAATGTTGAGAATAGGTACGAAAAGATCATAGCCATAGGAACTGGAGGTAACATTAATAAACTGTTTGAATTGTCATTAAATGGAAAGGTCAAGGAGATGAGTTTAACAACTCTGATTGCTACCCAACAAAATCTACAATCCCTTTCCAAGAACGATCTCTTGAATAAGTTGCAGTTGAATCCTGATAGAGCGGATGTCATAATTCCAGCCTCTGAAATTTATATTGATGTAATGAAAATCGCTGGTGCCAAAAATATTCTGGTGCCAGATGTAGGTCTTAAAGATGGAATCAACTTTCACTTGTATGAATCACATTATCCTACTACTGACAAAGTATTTGTAAAGAACTAAATCTGGTCATCCAAACAATTTATCCTTATTGAGAGCAAGTAACCGTCCATGGATTTGATCTAAAAAATTCTCCATTCATACCACTTGTAGGTTAAATTAGTCTGACAACACAAGACTATGAAAAACCTAACCATTCTCCTTTCCCTCCTGATCTTCAGCTCAGGATATTCTCAGAAACGTAAAAAATCAACTCCGGCGGTTGAAAAGGTTAACGTCAATCTTTTTAATGGCATGAAGTACCGGTCTGTTGGGCCTACTCGTGGTGGCAGATCCACTGCCATAGCTGGATTTCCTTCCAAGCAATTTTCTTTCCTAATGGGGGCAACCGGTGGTGGTGTATGGCGAACAGACGATGCAGGTCAGAACTGGAAGAATATCTCTGATGGACAAATTACAGTGGGATCAATCGGGGCAATTGAAGTAGCTTCTTCCGATGAAAACGTGATTTATGTTGGCACTGGCTCTGCTTGTCCACGCGGCAACGTCTCACTGGGTAACGGGATGTATCGTTCAACCGATGAAGGAGAAAATTGGGAAAGTATTGGATTGAAAGCTGCGGGACAGATTGGGAAAGTAATTGTCCACCCTGATAATGCAGACATTGTTTGGGTCGCGGCATTAGGAAACGCATTTACGTCAAATTCTGAACGTGGAGTTTACAAAACAACCGATGGAGGAAAATCATGGAGTAAGGTACTTTTCATAAATAATCAAACAGGAGCTGTAGACCTCGCGATAAATCCTGCAAATCCCAGAATTCTCTATGCTGCAATGTGGCAAATGGAGCGCAAACCCTGGACAATCATTGATGGTGGAGAGATGGGTGGAATCTTCCAATCTAAGGACGGTGGAACTACTTGGGAAAAGTTAAAAGGAGGCCTTCCTAATGGTGTGATTGGCAGAATTGGTCTCACTGTTTCTCCTGCCAATCCTGACCGCATTTGGGCACAGATTCAGGCTAAAGAAGAAGAATCCGGCGGATTGTACAGGTCAGACAATGGAGGAAAGAAGTGGGATCGTGTAAATAGGGATCATAAACTAAGGCAACGAGGATGGTACTACAGTCACGTTACCGCCGACCCCCAGGACGAAAACACTGTCTATGCTTCCAATACGGGATTTTACAAGTCTATTGATGGCGGTAAAACCTTTGATCGAATAAGAACGCCGCATGGAGATAATCACGGTGTCTGGGTAAACCCGTACAATACTCAAATCATGATCAACTGCAATGATGGAGGCGCTAACGTTAGCTTAAACGGAGGTGCTTCCTGGTCAACGCAGCTGAACCAGCCAACCTCTGAATTTTATAGGGTAACAGTTGACAACCAGTTTCCTTATAGATTATACGCAGGACAACAGGACAATTCAACCATTACGGTGCCAAGTCAATATGTTCCCTCGCTTACTTCTACCCAGCAGTGGTACAGTATCGGTGGTGGAGAGAGCGCAGATGTGGCAGTGCACCCCACCAATCCAAATATTGTGTACGCAGGTACCTATAGTGGAGAAGTAACCTATGTTAATCTTGGGAACGGAGAACGTCGACAGATCACAGCTTACCCCCACTACACCGAAGGAACCGAGCAAAGAAATTTGAAGTATAGATTCCAGTGGAACTACCCACTTTTCGTGTCAAAGCACAATTCTGATGCTGTATTTATAGGATCGCAGTTTGTTCATCGATCAACAGACAAGGGGCAGACTTGGGATATTATCAGTCCAGATCTAACACAAGACCTAGACAAGTACCAGGACATTCCAGGTGGCCCCGTGCAACACGATGCTACTGGGGTTGAAGTGTACTCTTCCATTTTTGCCTTGGAGGAATCACCACACGCAGCAGGAACTATTTGGGCAGGGTCTGATGATGGACTTATTCACATCACTAAAGATGCTGGCAAAACCTGGCAGAACATTACACCATCAAATATGCCATCGGAAGGCACAGTCAATAAGATTGAATTGTCATCCCACGCTGATGGAAGAGCAATTGTTGCTGTTTACAAATACCGTGATGGTGATTTCAAACCCTACATATTCCTAACAGACGATTTTGGAGATAATTGGAAATTGTTAACGACTGGTTCAAACGGAATACCGAACAATCATTTTGTTCGAGGTGTTGCCGAAGATGCCAAGGTGAAGGGTTTGATCTATGCTGGAACAGAATATGGAATGTATGTCTCTTTTGATAATGGAAGTAGCTGGCAATCACTACAACTAAACTTACCAAACGTACCCATTACCGATATTGAAACTGTGGAAAATGATCTGGCAATCAGCACTCAGGGGCGGTCTTTTTGGGTTCTCGATGACTTGAGTCCACTTCAACAAGCGAGCTCTGCGAAAGGTAAGAATGTATTCTTATATGAAATCCAAGATGCATACAGAACCAACATTGGAGGAAAAGACGCTAGTGTCAATTTCTATTTGAACAAAGTTGATACCTCAGCATTAAGCGAGCTAACCATTCTGGATTCGGAAAATAACATTGCAAAAAAATGGTCAACGAAAGCGGACAAGGATGCGAATGAAATTGAATTGGAATTGAAAGATGGATTTAATCAAGTGAAATGGAACCTAACATCCACTGCTCCCAAAATGGTCAAAAACTTTGTGGCAATGGATTTCAGTTCCGGACGAGAACCTGGTTCAAAAGCTGCACCAGGTAAATACAGGGTGGTTTTGAAAGTAGGAGACACAGTCCTTGAAGAATCCTTTGACGTGAAAGTAGATCCCAGATGGGACGAAATCACAAACGCAAAGCTTCAGCAAAAGTTTGAATTGGAACAAGATGTGATATCAACAATAAACGCCTCGCAGGACATGATTCGGGAAATCAGATCCATTCGAGAGCAGGCGAATAGCATTGCTAAGATGGCGGTTAAAGCCGGCCACAACGATCGCCTGAAAACCTTAGCTAAGGAACTTGACAAGAAACTGACCACGGTAGAAGATCAACTGTTCCAAAACAAGACGGAGACAACTCAGGATGAGATCAATTTCCCAAGGGTATTCAGCAATCATATCGTTCGTCTTTTTAGAGTAATTGTAGATGAGGACAACGCACCTACAGGTGGCATGCTCGAACGATGGGAAGATCTGCAAAAAGCATACGCAGACATTGTCTCCGATTATGAATCAGTGAAAGAAAATGAACTAATGAAATTTCAGAATGCCGTTGCAGAGGAAAACGTGGACAGAATAATTATTGGGAAATAAACACATCCCTGTCGAATTAGAGTTATTTCTGAACATTATCGATTTTCTTTGCGTTCGCAACGCAACTATCAATTAAAAATGCTCATCTAAATAGTGCTTGGTTAGGTGTTAAAATTTAATTCTGTAGGGCAACTAATTAGTCAAAATTGAGTCACTAATACTGTGAAGATTTACGAAGATCTATCTACGAATTTATCTGACTTTCTAAATATCAATGTGAAAGTCAATAAAGGAAATCCCAACTATATCCGTCCATGGGATCATGATATTAAGGCCGTTTTTGATCCAAAAAAGAACAAGTATCTCAAGAAGGGAAAAGTTCGCAGATGGCTAGTCAAAAGTGAATCTGGCGAGTTGATCGGACGAATAGCCGCTTTCGTTAATCCTCGCTACAAAAATATTGGGGACAAATTCAAAATGGGCGGTGTGGGCTTTTTTGATTGCATCGATGATCAAGACGCAGCCAATTTGCTATTCGATACAGCAAAACGATGGCTGGAAGAGCAAGGAATGGAGGCGATGGATGGCCCTATAAATTTCGGAGATAGAGACCGTTGGTGGGGATTGCTTGTTGAAGGGTTTCACGCTCCACCCTATGCGTTGAATTACAATCCTCCCTATTACCAAAAGCTGTTTGAGACATACGGGTTTCAAAACTTCTACAACCAGATCTGTTGGAAAATGGCTTTATCTGACGATGCCCAGTTGAGTGACAAATTCTACACCGCACACAAACGTTTTGAAGACAACCCTGAGTTTTCTGCAAGGCATTATGAGAAAAGTGAGTTAACAAAGTTCGCGCAAGATTTCTGCGACGTTTACAACGGTGCATGGGCAAGTCATCAAGGGAATAAATCAATGGCACTGGCTCAAGCAGTGATGATGTTTAAGAAAATGGGGCCGATAATAGACGGCAAGGTTGTATGGTTTGCCTATCATAATGGTAAACCAGTGGCCATGTGGCTTAATATTCCTGACATCAACCAAATGATAAAGCACCTGAATGGGAAGTTCCATCTGCTGGCCAAAATCCATTTCATGATTCTAAAATGGAGGAAAGTCTGTAAAGGAATAGTAGGAGTTGTTTTCGGCGTGATACCTGAGCATCAGGGGACTGGAATTGACTACTACATGATCGTTGAGGGAGAGAAAGAAATCAAAACCAATACACCTTATCGGGAATTGGAACTACAGTGGCAAGGAGACTTCAATCCCAAAATGCTGAATATCTCTAAAAACCTGGAAGCTGAAAAGGCAAGAACATTGGTCACATATCGATATCTTTTTGATCGCGATGCCACCTTTGAACGACATCCGATTTTATAGCCTACAAGCCAATCAACAGACCGATTCCCAATCCAAGTATTCCGACAACAATCTTATCAGCAACACCATTCCACCAAATGCCTCGAATTTCTTTTTTGAGTTTACTGATAGTGTCGTCCATTGAAGAAATTTGCTGCTTCAAATCCGCATTGTTTGTTGCGAGGTTTTTGTTATTCTCTTTCATTACATCCAGGCTTTTATCCAACTCTCTCAGAATTTCATCAAATCCATTTCCGATATCTACTTTATCTGACTCTATTCGTGATAGAATCTTTGACACCAATTTCTCAACCTCCTTTACTTTCGTGAGCAATTCATCGTTGACGGATTTCAACTCACCATTTAACTTTCGTGCTCCTGCCAACTCGTCCAACTTCTCATTTAAAATCAGAGCACGAGAAGAACTGATGATGTAAGCAGAGTCTGCGGTAACCTCAACCACATCACCTTTCACCATCAGCATTTTCTGATCTGATGATCTGAATTTTTTACTCTGTGAGGTACCACAAAATCCAATACCGAATAACAATAGAAGTAAAACAGCTTTTTTCATGTTAGAATTTTAGACTGTCCAGGGCAACGGTATCAAGCGGAATATCATAATCCAATGTATCAAACTCCGTAACTAGAACAGACAGCTTATTTTTCACGACAGTAATACTTGAAGCTCGTGTATTCACAATCTCATCAATTCGATTTTTTAGCGCATCTGCCTTTTCTCTAGCCATGCCGAGATCTTTATAGAGCATCTCGTATCTCTTCTGAATAGCTTCATAATCTGTTGCAATCGTCTCCAGTGAATCTACCCTAAGCTCTAATTCTTTGGTCAAAGATTTAGCCTCTCTGAGTGCACGCCCATTTAGTATGAAAAATGTTGCAAAAAGGCCGATTAAGACAACTCCGGCAATTATGATCTTTCTTTTATCCATTATGGTCAGGATTGATCCTTAATACTAAGATCTCACATTAGAGACAAAAATTCAACAATTTATCACCTAAAACGGATTGTAATCCAAACCAAAGTCTTAGTTCTTTTCTTCGATTTTCCACTCCCTGCCTCCTGCCGGTAGGTTATCATTCAAGTAGCGAGTGAGCGTTTCGTACACATGTCGAGATGTATTCTCACCTTCTCTAATTCCATGAGTTCTGTTTGGATAGGACATCATAGAAAATATTTTGTTGTGTTTAATCAGTTTATTCACCAACTGTTCTGTGTTTTGATAATGCACATTATCATCACCAGTTCCGTGCATAAGCAAAAGATTCCCTTCCAAATTTTCGGCAAAGTTTATAGGTGATCCCAATTCATAGCTTTCCGGCATTAGTTGAGGGACACCGGAGTATCGTTCCTGATAGATATTATCATACATTAATTGGTTTGCAACCGGAGCAACAGACATCCCTGTTTTGTAAATCTCTGGATATCTGAACATCATGTTAAGCGTCATGGAGCCTCCTCCACTCCAACCCCAAATTCCAATACGGGACTCATCCACAAAATCAAATTTCTTAATGATAGCCTTTGCTCCGTCCGCTTGATCTATAGAAGACAATACCCCAATTTTGCCGTAGACGCTCTTTCTCCATTCCCTTCCTTTAGGGCCTGGCGTACCTCTGTTTTCGATACTCATCACGATGTAGCCCTGCTGAGTCAACATGGAAAACCACAGATACCGATTCCTACCCCAGCGATCTACAACTGTCTGACCTGCAGGCTCTCCGTAGACATAGAAAAGTACGGGATACTTTTTATCGGGATCGAAATCGGTTGGTTTCATCATCCAACATTCCAGGGTAGTGCCATCGGCAGCTTCCACATCGAAAAATTCCACCTCAGATCTGTCCACAGCTTTTAGACGTGCTCGTACCTCATCGCTAGTCACGAAAGTTTGAAGCACTCGATGATCTGGGAGCGATACCAGCTCCTCAACCCGAGGGTCGCCAGCTGAAGAGTAGGTGTGCAATGCATACCTTCCATTTGGAGCTACTTGATACGTGTGCCATCCTGATTGGTCTTCGGGGGTCAATCGTTGTGCTTTTCCCTTTCCATTGATTTTTACTCTGTACAAGTAACGCTGCGTGGGGTTGTCAGGGGAAGCGATGTAATACAACCAGTCTGAATCTTCACTGAGCAGGGAGATGCTCATCATGTCATGATCTCCGGGACTTATCCTCTTTTCCTGACCATCTTTAATGAGGTAAGCTGCCTTCCAACCATTTTTCTGACTTACCCAGGTGAAGGACTTCCCATTTTCGAAGAATTCGAAATCATTCACTACATCAAGCCAAGCTGTTTCTTTATCCTCGTATACAATTTCTGTAGAACCAGTAGCGACATCACATTCAGTTACACGGTTTAGGTTTTGCTCTCGATTCATATGCTGTGTGAGCAACGATTTTGAATCAGGTGCCCAAATCATTCTTGGGAGGTAATTGTTAGAAGGATCGCCAGGAAAATTCATCCAGGTGGTTTTACCGCCTGTGACATCAACAACTCCAATTTTCGCAACCGAGGGCTTTTCTCCTGCCTTTGGATATTGGATGGGCACCGTAAATGAGTAGGCAGAATCAGTGGTGTTAAGGAGTAGAAAATCCCTGATCGTTGTCGCATCAATTTGCCAGTAAGCGATCTTCTTTCCATCTGGACTCCACCGGAAACCATCTCGGCAGCTAAACTCTTCTTCGTATGCCCAATCAAAAGTTCCATTGATGATTTTGACTGTACCATCATCGGTAAGTGGAGTGATGGAATGGTCAGATAAATTTTCCACATAAATATTATGCTCTCTCACATACCCGACTTTCGAACCATCAGGTGAAAATTTCGCAAACATCAAGGTTGATGGTTTTGCCTCTGAACCTCCTAATTTTTCAAGCTTCTTGGTCTCCATCTCATATACCCAGTAATCTCCCTTTGTATTAAGCCTCCACACTCTTGCTGAGTTGGTATAAATCAGTGCTTTGGATTTATCAGCAGACCAATCGTAATTCTCAATCTGCAAGGGCGTATCCTCTCCATCTGGAATGAGATCGGCTGCCCGTATTAAGATTTTACTTCCTTTCCCAGGCTCATTGCTTACCAAATCCAGTCGGTCACGGTATTCAATCGATTGCTCCAACGTAGTGTACGCAATACCACCATCGAACCATCTTAGTTGGGTTGGCGGACTTGCTGCAAATTCGCCATTTGTGAATATCCGTTCGAGTGTGAGCTTCGAGTTGTCCTGAGCATGTGCATGTACAAATAGAAGCGTCAACATGAATGTGACTAATAATTTCTTCATAGGCTAGTTGTTAGAAATTTAAAGGTAACAAATTGGGTCTACCTGCCGCAAATACCCTTGAAGTCACACCACTTACATTTTCCCTCGTCTTCTGTTTGATCAAATGGTTGCTCCATGCTATAGATCTCTGTCAACAATTCATTCAACTTCGATTCAAAAACCTCAAGATGCGGTCTGGCATCAGCTAATGGTTTTCCGTCCATTTTCAGACGAAGGTCGAAGTCTGGCTGAAACAATTCCTGCATGTTTAACAGACCAGGCACAACTGCGTCCTCCGTCCCTTTCTTTGAAGCGTACAGCCATGCATAGAACATCGTTTGAAAGCCAGCTTTATTTCTTCCTGCCTTCCAGGTACTTCCGGACGTACGATCAAACACTTTCTCAATGCTGACCATCTCTTTGTCATCTCTCCCACTCTTATAGTCAATCACTCGGACAGTCCCATCTTTCCTGTCTACCCGATCTATGTCTGCTCCCAAGTTAATTTGATAGGAAGATCCATTTGTACCTACCGAAAGCTTTCGCTTATAATTATCCTCTTTTTCAAGACTAACAACTTCAAATGGAGCATACGCTTCATCCATCTCCAGAATCTCTACCACAAACTTTCGTATGATTTCTGCCATCACCACATTTCGTCCTTTTAGTTCAAACTTGCGTTTTTCGCCCATTCCAAAATGCTTACGAAACGCTTTCTCTATCGCCCCATCCACAGAGCTTTTGAGGCCGAGAGGGAAATCATTTTTCTCGATGGTTCGATTCGGTCTGTCCCTAATCGCATCGCGATACAAAAATTCAAGACTCATATGGAGCACGTTGCCGAAATTTCTCGCGTCCAGCTCGTCGTTAAGTTCATCCTTAGTGAACAAGCGAAGCACATACTTAAAATAGAATTTAAGCCGACAATCGAAATACACGTTTAATGCTGAAGCTGAAAGTCGTTTTTGATCCATTTCAGGAACAGAATCAGTGTAGACAGATAGCTTCTGAAGAATATCCTGTGTCTTCTCGATGCTAATCGGCAGATGCTCTTTGAGCTGGATGGTATTGCTCAGTTTAAGCTTTTGAACGTTCAGACCACTTTCCTGCTCTATCTGTCGGATGAATCTGCTTACTTCACCACTAAGTCCAAAGTCCGCATACATGTTATAGTAAAACGACAGCTGCTCCGACCGTTGGAATAGTCGATAAAACAGGTAAGCAAAAATGGCATCCTGAACTTCGAACGTCGGAAGATCAAATGCCTTTCGAATTCGATACGGCATGAAGGAACCATTTCGTTGTCTTGCGGGGAAAATGTCTTCATTCATGTTTAGCATGAAGACATACTTAAAGTCAAGATTTCTTGTTTCTAACACCCCCATCACTTGGAGACCTTCCACAGGCTCTCCGCTGAATGGAATCTTTGTGGAACGAGCGGCCTTTCGAAATAAACTTTTGAATGTCTTAAAATCCACCTCCACGGATTGCTTGCTCAGAATCTCATCCAGCCTTCCTAACAATTGCTGAAAATGATACAGATACTCTCGTTCCAAACCGAATCGTTCCACCACCTCTTCTCCAAGAATTTCAACAATTCCTTTTAGGTATCTTGCAAGGTTTTCTCCTTCTTTTGGTTGCCTAAAAATGGCATTTAGCAACACAGAACCCAGTCCCTGAATATCTTGATGAAACACCCGAATCTGGTTATTCTTTTTAATATCTCTGATCAATTTATCAAGCAGATTCTTATCCTTTCTGAATAGATAGGGATGATTCAGTACATCAAGTGTGGGTTTATGATAAAACGTGAGTCCATTATCTGCCGATAGCTGTTGGTGTTCTAATACTTCGATTGCAGCTTCGAGTAATCCAAACAAAGGCGTTTCCTTCAGCGGGTATCCCATTGTCACATTGAGCTTATCTACTTCCTCAGGCAATGCATTTAGTACTGGGAAAAGCATGTAGTCCTGTGGCAGCACGACAACTATTTCGTCCACTTTTGCTTTTCCTGAGACAAGCAAGTCCTTTACTTTTTCTCCGATAGCTTTTGACTGACCGATTTCCAGCGACACGCCAGTCACTGTAATAGGTTTATCTACTGCTATTCTATTGGGTATTTCGGATGGAAAGCTCTTTCCCAGCAACGTATCTTTTTGATACTTCCGCAGAAAGCTCCCCGCTTCCTGAATGTCAGAGTCCAGATAATATGCATCAACATCCCAGATGATATCAGCTCCTTCTTGCACAAAATATTTAATCAGTTTCTCTTCTACTGGCGTCAATGCATTGAAACCCGCAAAAATGATCAGCCCCGATATGCCAGGTTTGTTTGACTCTATTGACTCTATCAGGTCACGATAAATATGCGAGGTGTACCCTACATGCTCATTTTTAATTCGCTCTTTGAAAGATTCATACACGGGAGCCAGAATTTTCCAGGTATCTACAAATTGATCCTGGGTTTTACTGGATTTTGGAAAAAATTCCTGCCAGAATTTCTGAATAATTTTCTCTTGCTCTGGATCGAGAAAGTAAAAATCTTCCGCAATTTGTCGATCACTTTTTATGTGATGAAAAAGCTGATTGGGATTAACCAGGTAATGATCAACTTCCTCAAAATCCCGCAGTAGCATTTCCCCCCAGGAGTAAAAAGCTTCGAAACCTTCTGCAGCCTGTTGATGTTGCCTGAAAGCTTCGAAAAGCTCAAAGACCAGAGAAAGAGTATCCGTTTTTTTGATCGTCGAGAATTGAAAAATGAAATCTTCAAGACTCCTGACCTCAGGCGACCAAACAGGTTGTTCGATTTTCTGAGACAAATGCTTTTTCAGAAACAGGCCAGCTCTTCGGTTTGGGAAAACAACCGTACAGTCACCCAATTTATCGGCATACTTGTCCAGCAAATGATCAGCTACTTCCTCAAGAAACGTCGGCTTACTCATACTTCTCTCACTTCCCCACTTTTCAAATACAATAAATATCCACTGGTCTCATACCCCATCCCCTGCAAAAGCTCTGTGTATTCCCTCACCTGTTTTTCATCCTGGCCCTTTGGCTGTCCACTTTTAAAGTCTATGACCTTTACCACATTTCCATCCATGACAACTCGATCCATTCGTTTCGTTTCACCATCTTTTGGCAAAACCACAACCTCTGTCTTCACCTCATGCTTTCCATCAAACCATTCTTTCACTTCCGGATTGTTCCACAAATTCTTTATCGTTTTCTCATACCTAATCCGATCATCTTTTGTGATTTCCATTCTTCGTTCATATCGATCCAAGACCGCATCCGTGTGTTCCCATTTCACAATTTCTGATAGAATCTGGTGAAGCAAGATTCCTTCATTACGCTGCTTCTCAACCTCATCATCATAATAGGCCTTTCCAGTCTTTCGAATGGTGAGCTTACTGCTCCACTTATTTGTTGGATAACCAGTGAGTGACACAAGGTCACCTTTACTTTCTCTATGTTTTTTCGAAAGTGCCCCTTTTTTGAAAGTCATTGCCCCTTCCGACCATTCATCCAATGGGTTTTGCTCAAAGAAAGTCCAAAGCAATTTTGAGGCATTGCCATACATCGATTTCTTCTCCTTTGGAGGTGGTTGGCAAAAAGCGAAAAACCCATTTTCAGCACGAGTAAAGGCGACATACAGGACATTGAGGCTTTCCAGATGCCATTTGGCTAATTCCTGCTTGTAGTTGGAGGAAAAGTCCGTTTTGTCCAACTCTGATTTATAGTCGACTGGCAACGATTTCAGTTCTCCAAACGATTCCTTGTCCGGAGCATCGTACCACGATGGATGCGACTTGCTATCAAAATCAAAATTGCAAAACGGTACAAACACGATCGGATACTGAAGCCCTTTGGCCTTGTGAGAAGTAATCACTTCAATGGCATCTAGTGCACCAGTTAGCTGTACAGAGCGCTTAGCTCCAGCATCCTCCCACCATTCTAAAAATAGACGTATGTCGGAGCGGTTGTTTTTACTGAATTCCAAAACTGCGTCCTGAAAAGCCTGAAGATATGCGAACTCTTCTTCTATCGTATTCAGTCCAAAGCTTCTAATCAGAACTTCGGTCAGTTCAAGGATTGGCAGGTGTAGCAAATGCTCTTTATGCTTTTTGAAAACTACAGGCAAACCGTCACCGGTTAGTTCTAAAAAATCGTCATGAGTGGAAAATGTCCTACCCATACTATTTTGTTGATACCTAAACACTAAATCTGCAAGGATGCTGTCATCGTCCGGGCTTAGGAGATGTTTAAAAGCAGACAGCAACAATTGAACAACCGACGAATTTGCCAAGAGCATACCCTCAGCAGAAATTACTTCTATCTCCGTTTTGTTAGCCCTTCGATAGTCAAGCACATAATTGACGATCTGCGTAGCCTCCCAATTAGTCCGAACAAGCAGAGCCATGTCATTGAGTTTATGGCCTTCCCTCAGCAAAGATTCAATGATTTCAACAGTTCTTTCTAATGCTCGTACGTTCCAACGCTCTCCTCTTTCTGCCTCTAAAAATTCAATCTGCACAAGTCCCTTAATCGCTTTATTCTTTTCAGAAACCTCCTGAACAACAGAATCATATGCCGATTGAATCATCTGCATTTCATCGTCCTCAATAATGTCGCTCATCAATTCTCCCATGATCCGCGGGAGCGCGGAAAATAGTGTATTGTTAAATTCAACCACATTCTTTGAGCTTCGCCAGTTTACTCCGGCTGTCTGATCGACCTCAGCGGGCAAGTCGCTTTGTACACCGCTCATCAACAAAGAAGGGTCACCACCTCTCCAGCCGTAGATGGATTGTTTGGCATCCCCTACTATTATGTTCTCGTTCCCCTGAGAAAGGCTCTCCTCTAATAGAGGTTTGAAATTATTCCACTGAAAATTTGAGGTGTCCTGAAATTCATCGATCAGGAAGTGGCTGTACCTGCTCCCAACCTTTTCATAAATAAACGGGGAACCAGTATCATCGATGATTTGAGATAGGAAATCAGGAAGGTCTGAAATTAAGATTAGCTCCTCTTCGCGCTTGTATTCTTGCAGTCTTTGAGACAGGTCAGTAATCAAGCCAAGCGTATATAGATGTTTGAGAATAACCTTTGCTGTGTAGTAGTCACTCTCGTTTGCTTCCATGAAATCTAGCGCTTCATTCATCAACGGCATAAATGAGGCTTCTGCATGGTGCATGATTAAGTCTTTCTTGTCCGAGGTTTTTGTTGACCAAGCAGAGGCATCAGTTCTAGACTTCTCGACTGTGGAATTAATGAGCGTTCCGTATTCTTTGTTTATCAGTTTTTTGAAAAAATTCGCAACACTTCTTGTTTTGCCACCAGCAAGTTCTTCGCTCTGCAATCCGGCGGATTCCATGGACTGATAGAACGCTTTTCCGATAGCTATGAGTTTTTCCTCAAACTGTCTTTTGCTTTTGAGAAGCTCATCCTTAAGAAGTTTGATATTCTTCTTCGAGTTTTCATCTTCGAATTGTCCTTTTGGCAACTTCTTGAATTCTTCGGAAAATAATTGCTTGGCCAGCAAGCTGATTTCATTGCGGTATTCATACCCTTTTCCATCTGAAAGCTGGCTCATCGAGAAATCGACCAACCATTCTTTTAGTTGCTTGTTCTCTTCAACTCCCTGATATAAATCCGAAGTGATGAACTCAGCTACTTTATCATTGTCTAGCTCGATTCCGAAGCTTCCCTGCAAACCGATCTCCCGTGAAAAAGCTCTAATCACACGATGAAAGAAGGTATCTATGGTTGTTATATTGAAATATCCATAGTTGTGCAGCAGATGGTTCAGCGTCCTCTTCGCACTACTTTCGATTTCATCCTTCGATTTTCCAAGCTCCGATGACATCACAGGTATCAATTCGTGATCTCCATTCGAAATATCTACCAGAAACTCCAGCACTCTTTCCTTCATCTCCTCCGCAGCCCTGTTTGTAAAAGTCACAGCAAGAATGCCCTTGTAGTAGTCTTCGGAGCGCAAGGCCAGCTTCAAGTATTCTTTCGCCAGTGTGTAGGTTTTTCCAGAACCAGCTGATGATTTAAAGATCGTAAGAGACATTGATACGAAAATAATTGGTGAGTCGGACAGCCCTTCGTATCGTGGAAATTACTTATCCACAATTTTCCAATGTTACCTTAATGTTAAGAAATAATAGTCAAATTTGATCTTAAGTAAACTTTACGTAATATAGCAGTGTACTCAACGTAATACATACATAATATTAGTTAGAGTATTGGTAATATTAGAATAACATACAAGAAGAAGGGAAGAGATGAAAAAATTAATAGTGCTCACATTCACACTGGCATTTGTTTTCGCTGCATATGCAGGAAATGGTAAAGCGGAAAAGCCAAAGGCTACCAACTATAAAGAAGTGCTTAAGGAAATTGCTTATCCACAAGCTAGTATGGAACAGGGAATTGAAGGGAAAGTGATTGTTGAGTTAAAAATCAACAAAGCGGGTGAAATGGTAAGCTACAAGTTCAAGTCATATCCATGCAGCGATATGAAAGAGGTTGTTGAGCAATCATTAATGAAAATAACCTTCGCTCCAGCCACAAATAAGAAAGGTGAAGCTGTAAACGGGAGAGTAACACTACCAGTCAATTTCCAATTGACGATCTAAGCATAGTAAGATTAAAAGAGAATCAACCCTGACTTCGCAGTCAGGGTTTTTTTATGCCAAAAAAAATAACCTCCTTATATTATTTACGTTTAGGAATTTTATCTTTTTATTTACAATTAGGAATTTAATAAACTGAAGAAATGAAAGAGTATCAACTTGGTGAGTTTGAGGAGATCGTTTTACTAACCGTCGCAATCTTATATGAAGACGCTTACGGAGTTTCAATCAAGCAAGAAATTGAAACGCGTTTGAAACGCAACGTTAGCGTTAGCGCTTTGCAGACTGCACTTCGTCGGCTGGAAAAGAAAGGATATCTCAAGTCGAGTTTCGGAGAAGCTACTGCAATCAGAGGTGGCAAACGTAAGCGATTCTTCAAGGTCACAAAAGCAGGCAAATCAGCCCTGGACTACACCAAGGATGTTCGAGTCCAGCTTTGGTCTGCCATTCCGAATGTGACATTTGAATATGCAGGACTATAAGAATAGACCTTCTCCACCACCGTGGTCAACTCGGTTCTTGGCCTGGTTTATCAAAGAGGATTACTACGAAGATATACAGGGTGATCTGGAGGAGGAATTTCAGTTAAAGGCTGAGGGAAGCACTCTCCTCAGAGCAAGGTATTGGTACAGATGGCAGATTATGCGATTGTTCAGACCTGCAATGATGAAAAGACTTAAACCACAAGACTCAATCGAAAAGGAAACGACTATGTTTAAAAATTATTTAAAAATCGGATTTAGAAACCTTTGGAAATATAAATCCAGCACGGCTATTAATATTGTTGGGCTCTCCACCGGTCTAGCAGCATTTGTACTAATTTCTCTCTTTTTGAAGGATGAAATAAGTTATGACAAGCACTTTGAAAATGTAGAAGAAATACATCGAGTAACTGTTAAAAATTACACGGTAGATGGCGACGTAAGTAGGCAATGGGCTTTTGCTTCTGCCGGTCATGCTAAAAGACTTAAAGAAGACTACTCAGATATTACACATGCTGTGAGGTTTTACCCTTGGGCATTTCCCGATATCGTTGTAGAAGACAAAACCCTTCGTGGCGAAGCGGTGATTTTTGCCGGCGATGATGTTTTTGATGTGTTTTCCTTCAAATTCATTGAAGGAAACGCTGAAACAGCATTTGACGATTTGTACTCTCTTGTACTTACAGAGGCTACTGCAATAAAACTGTATGGTAACGATTGGCGCAATCAAAACATCCTTGGTTCCCAATTAAAATTGGAAAGAGGAAATCAAGAAGCACCCTTCAAAGTCACGGGAGTGATGGAAGACATGCCAGACCAACAGCATTTTCACTTCGACTACCTTGCTCCTATCAGGTTCATCGAAATGCTTTTTGGAGAAGACGCCTCAAACAATGTTGGAGGAAATTACAATTGGCTAACGTATGTTAGAATTTCCGGCAACGCTAACATTCCAGAATTGACGAAAAGTGTGAATGACGAATTCTGGGATAAATACATTGGAACTACACGAAGTGGAGCCCCTGCTAGTAATTTTTATGACTTTGAGTTTCAACCAATTCTGGACATTCATCTAACATCCAATCTTGAAGGTGAGTATGAAAATAATGGTTCCATCCAGCAGGTTTACATATTTGGAATCGTTGGCATTTTGTTACTTCTTGTTGCGTGTGTGAACTATATGAACATTGCCACTTCACATTACTCGAGAAGAATGAAAGAAGTCGGCGTAAGAAAGGTAATCGGAGCATTTAAAACTTCCCTTGTCAAGCAGTTCCTGACTGAGTCCACATTAATAACAGTCATTTCACTACCTATCTGCGTTCTTCTAATTCTTTGGGCACTACCTTATCTGAACAATTTCATGGAGAAGTCTATTGCTTTTAATCCATTCACTCAACTTGGACTTCTGGGTTCTCTCTTGCTTCTTCTCTTGGGGGTTGGGTTGATTGCTGGCCTCTATCCTGCCTTGTTCCTATCCAAGGTTAACTTAGTTCAGGCACTTAAAGGTGAACAATCGATGAATTCTGGCAAATGGAATTTTCGTTCATGGCTGGTTGCTTTTCAATACACCGTCACAATAGCTCTAATTTTTTCGATAGCTGTGATTGAAAGTCAGATGCAATTTATTCGGAACTCGAATCCAGGTTATAATAGAGAGCAGGTATTGAACGTAAATATTAGGCCTATAGCAAATTTAGAGACCTTCAAAAATGAACTGTTATCGAGTCCCAATATTGAAAAAGCATCCTATTCATCCCGCATTCCAACTGGGAGATTGGCTGACAGTATGGGATCTAACTATTTTATGGGTGACTCTGCTGTCGCCTCTGGGTTCCGTCTTCCTTATATACGTGTCGACAAAGATTTTCTTGATACGTATGAGATTGAGCTGGTAGCAGGTGAGAATTTCCGTGAAGGTATGCAAGTAGAAAATATGTTCGACAGGGATTCATCTGGAAACTTCATTACTGCATCCGCAAATTATATCATCAATGAAACCGCCGCGAAATCATTTGGGTATGAGAATCCTGCGGATATACTGGGTACAGTAATTACGTACGGTCCAAGTGAAGGACGAATCATTGGGATAATGAAAGACTTTCATTTCGAATCTCTTCACAGCACTATTGCACCTATGCTTTTAATGTATCGTGAGAACTATAGGAGGTTGAGTTTGAAGATTAGCGGGAACAACCTTCAAAACACTCTTGATTTTATTGAAAGAACATGGGGAGATTTTGAAAAGGAAATACCAATCAACTATACGTTTCTTGACGAATCATTTAACGACCAATACAGACAAGAAGAAAGATTAAGCTCGATGATCAAAGTTTTTGCAGTGATCGCTATAATTATTGGTTGTTTGGGATTGATCGGCATGGTTGGCTTTATTATCGAAACAAAGCTTAAGGAAATTGGAATCAGAAAAGTCCTGGGAGCATCTACTCAAAGCATCTGGTTAATGGTAAGCAACCGATTTTTGATCCTGGTTGGCATCGCTTTTATCGTTGCCTTACCGATTTCATATTACCTCATGGATGGTTGGTTAGATGAATTTGTCTATAGAACAAGAATTGGAGCTTTCATCATCTTTCTTCCCGTTGTACTTTCGGTTGCCCTTACGCTTATTGCTATTTCTTATCAAACAATCAAAGCTACTCTGGTGAATCCTGTTGAATGTCTGAAAGATGAATGATTAAACTCATCAATAAAGAACAAAGCCATTCGAAATCGGATGGCTTTTTTTTCGTAATCTTGTTCTCATAATTTCAAATCATGATTAACAAAGTTGTAGCCAATGCCGAAGAGGCCACGCAAGGAATTAAGAACAATATGACCTTGATGTTTGGTGGCTTTGGACTTTGTGGTATTCCAGAAAATTCAATCGCCTCATTAGTAAATCTTGGAGTTAAAGAACTGACCTGTATATCCAACAATGCTGGAGTTGATGATTTTGGTCTGGGCTTGCTCTTGCAGGGCAGACAGATCAAGAAAATGATTTCGTCTTACGTAGGAGAAAATGATGAATTTGAACGGCAGATGCTGAGCGGAGAATTGGAGGTGGATCTAATTCCGCAAGGGTCATTGGCTGAGAGATGCCGAGCAGGCGGTGCTGGTATTCCTGCTTTTTTCACTCCCGCAGGATATGGAACAGAGGTTGCCGAAGGAAAAGAAGTACGCGACTTCAACGGAAAACCTCATATTCTAGAATCAGCACTAACCGCTGATTTTGCAATTGTAAAAGCGTGGAAAGGCGACTCAAATGGCAATCTTATTTACAAGGGAACAGCACGGAATTTTAACCCTCCCATGGCGATGGCCGGAAAAATTACTATTGCCGAAGTTGAGGAACTGGTGGAACCTGGTGAACTTGACCCCAACGCAATACATACTCCAGGGATATTCGTACAGCGAATTTTCCAAGGGGAGAAATACGAAAAGCGAATCGAACAGCGAACAGTAAGAACTAAAAGTTAAATTGTTATTTAGTTAAATGGTGACTAGACATTCATTCTCAAATCGACTATTCAACCAATCAACTATTATACCAGTCAACCAAAAAAAATGTTAGACAAAAACGGAATAGCAAAAAGAATCGCTCAAGAGTTAGAAGATCGTTGGTATGTTAATCTTGGAATTGGGATTCCTACACTTGTAGCAAACTATATCCCGGATGGACTTAGTGTAGAATTTCAGTCTGAGAATGGCTTGCTTGGAATGGGGCCATTTCCCTTCGAAGACGAAGAAGATGCTGACATGATCAATGCTGGTAAACAGACCGTAACTACGCTGCCCGGCGCATCTCTTTTTGACTCTGCCACATCTTTCGCTATGATAAGAGGCCAGCACGTTCAGCTCACTGTCCTAGGAGCAATGGAAGTAGCAGATAACGGAGACATCGCTAACTGGAAAATTCCAGGTAAAATGGTGAAAGGCATGGGTGGTGCAATGGATCTGGTGGCATCTGCAGAAAATATTATTGTTGCAATGATGCATGCAAACAGAGCTGGAGAATCTAAACTCTTGTCGAAATGCACACTCCCAATTACCGGTGTTCAATGTGTGAAAAAAGTCGTGACAAATCTGGCTGTTTTGGATATCATTCCTGCTGGTTTTAAACTAATCGAGCGAGCACCTGGCGTTTCCGTGGAGGAAATAAAAAATGCCACTGCAGGTAGACTAGTTGTTGAGGGGGAGATTCCTGAGATGAAGATTTAGATTCAACTACTCACCAAGAAATTTCGCCAGCAAACTATGAAAATGATGAACGCCTTTTTCCCTAGTCGGAGAAAACCGTCCATTGGTGTAATATCTTGATTTCAGACCTTTGTGCACGCCTTCGACCACAAATTCATCTTCTCGTTCTACTTTATCAAGTAATGCACCAGCTCCTGAGTGAAGCTTAGTCTCATCATAGATATAGGTCAAAAAAGATACCTTCGACTGATTTGGTGAAAGTGGTCGAACTACATTAACCGAAAGTCCCCAAGGGTAAAAGTTGAACATCATGTTTGGAAAAACCCAGAAATAGTAAGCAGCTACTCTTCTACCTTCATGAATGTGACCTTTAGGAAGGTCAAAAATATCTTCGGCACCTTCGCTATATCCAACTTGAAGATTGAAATATTCACCCACCACTGTTTCGTAGTTTCCATAATCCAAGACAGCATTCAGGTCTTTGTGAACAAAAGGAATATGAAAGCCTTCAAGAAAATTATCACAATACAAAGCCCAGTGTGCATTTACCAGATAGTCTTTTGACTGTGTGGCATTAAAACCAAATTCATGAATGGGTAAGAATCCAACGTATTCATTCATCTCACCGATAACTTTGGCGAAATCAATATCTCCTCCGAGTTTGGCAAATAGTAGAGGCCCCCATTTTTCTAAAATGAAGGAATGGAGATTCTCACAAGGTCTCGGAAAGTCTTCTGCACCCTCAAATTCAGGCATTGAAACGAAAGAACCATCAAGGTCAAATTTTCGACCATGATATTTACAGATTAGACTTCTTTGACTAGATGAGCTATCAGCAACAAGGTTTCCACGGTGGGTACAAACGTTACTTAGACAGTGTATTTTCTCATTTTCGTCCCTCGACAGGAGCATCGGTTCAGTCAGAAAACCCTCTAGCAATAAAAAGGGATGTACATGTTTTGTTAGTTTCACAGTGCTATCATCTCCTACAAATTGCCAGGAATTATAGAATACCTTATCCTTTAATTTTTCAAAAACTTCGATGTCTCGATAGAACGTTGCCGGGAGTGTTTCAGCTTTTGAAATATTTGGATCAATATTGAATTTAGGGAGCGTCATTTTTTTCTGGTATATTTCAAAAATAGTGTTTTTCCAACGCCCCAAAATATCTGCATGAGCACAAAAAAACTCGGATTATGGACTAGCTCATCGCTCGTAGTTGGAAACATGATCGGTTCGGGAGTCTTTCTACTTCCTGCGACGTTAGCTGCTTTTGGCAGTATCAGCCTTTTGGGTTGGCTCATCTCTGCAGTAGGAGCCGCAACGCTAGCATACGTGTTTATTGAATTGAGCAAGATGTTGCCGGCCAAGTCAGGCGGGCCATACACCTACTCAAGAAGTGGCTTAGGTGATTTCGCTGGATTTCTAGTAGCATGGGGTTATTGGGTGTCTGTCTGGTGTACCAATGCTGCAATTGCTGTCGCTCTGGTCAGCTACTTAGGGGTCTTCTTCCCCATTCTTCAAACAAATTTGATCTTATCAACTATCGTCGGTCTGGCTATAATCTGGTCAATCGTCTACTTAAATACTAAAGGAATTCGCGAGGCAGGTATGTTTCAATTGTTAACGAGTATTCTGAAGATCACTCCCTTAATTGCCATTGGCGTATTTGGCCTTTTCTACATTAAGCTCGAAAATTTCTTCCCTGCGAACATCAGTGATCTGTCAAATTTCGAGGCAATCACCGCAACAGCCACTCTGACATTTTTTGCCTATATGGGTCTGGAATGTGCAACAATTCCCTCTGCTGATGTTGAGAACCCATCCAAAACCATTCCTAGAGCTACCTACTTTGGCCTCGGACTTACTGCACTCGTTTACATTCTTGGAACTTCAGCGTTACTTGGCATCATTCCAGCAGAAGAACTGCAATATTCCACAGCACCCTTTTCAGATGCAGCTGCTATCATGTGGGGGCCTTGGGCAGAAAATCTTGTTGCCGCTGGTGCGGTTATATCAACGCTGGGAGCACTCAATGGATGGATTTTGATTCAAGGACAGATACCAGCAGCGATTGCAAAAGACAAGCTCTTCCCTCCTGTTTTTGGGAAAGAAAATAAAAATGGAGTACCTGCCACAGGCATCATTCTTTCCAGTATTCTTATATCCGTCTTGATGGTAATGAATTATACTAAAGGACTGGTAGAAGCTTTTGGGTTCATGTTGCTACTTGCTAGTATGACGGCACTTATTGCCTATCTTTTCACTTCCGCATCTTACGTAGTAGTCTCAATTAGGGAGCAGGGATATACAAAACAGACCGCATTTCGATTGCTTGTTGCAAGCGTTGCTTTTATCTTTTCAATCTGGGCAATTGCAGGTTCAGGGGCAGAAATCGTCTATTGGGGATTTATATTGCTAATGGCTGGTTTGCCAGTCTATGTATGGATGTTGGTTAAGAAAAATAGAGAAAAAAATGACTAAACTAAGTGCTCACTCCGAAGTTGGACTGATCAAATCAGTGCTAATCAAAAGGCCTGACGAGGGTTTCGTAGATCAGGGATTTGTTGATCAGGAATGGGAATCACTCAACTTTCTAGGAGCACCCAATTTGGAAAAAGCAAAATCAGAGCATAAAAATCTTGAAGAGTTAATAGCTGTTAAAAGTCCAGAAATCCATTACCTACCTAAATCCGGTCTGGTAACCCTGGATTCTGTTTACTGCCGGGATGCTTCTATTGTAACAGATTTTGGAATCATTCTCTGTGAAATGGGCAAGGATAAGAGAAAAAGTGA
This sequence comes from Cyclobacteriaceae bacterium, assembly GCA_039961455.1. Classification (GTDB taxonomy): domain Bacteria; phylum Bacteroidota; class Bacteroidia; order Cytophagales; family Cyclobacteriaceae; genus Ekhidna. The sequence continues at coordinate 239,342 of JBDVJN010000090.1, forward strand.
ACCCGAGGAAGAGCAGCGATTTTTTGAAAACAACAACGTGAAAATCCTTGGACAAATCGAGTCTCCCGGAACATTGGAAGGTGGTGACGTTGCTTGGTTAGACCAGCAAACATTGGCAGTCGGGCATACCTATCGAACCAACTATGAGGGAATCAGACAGCTGAAAAACTTGCTAGCTCCAGTTGGTGTGGAATTATTAGTAGCTGAGATGCCTCACTATCAGGGGCCTTCTGATGTCTTTCACTTGATGTCGGTGCTCAGTCCGGTTGATTTCAAAAAGGCTGTCGTTTACTCTCCACTCATGCCGATCCATTTCAGAAATGAATTGTTGGCCCGAGACTTTGAATTCATCGAAGTTCCGGATGAAGAATTTGAATCCATGGCTTCAAATGTTCTTGCCACTGCGCCAAGTGAATGCATCATGGTGTCTGGCAACCCCATCACCAAGTCTAGGCTGGAAGCTGCTGGCTGCACAGTTCACGAATACCAAGGCGAAGAGATTAGTGTAAAAGGAGGAGGTGGCCCGACCTGCCTGACAAGACCCATTTTAAGAGAAATCTAAACTCAGCAATATGAGAAGTTTCATAGCAATCACCCTATCCTTACTGATTTCAGTCAGTTCTAATGCTCAACGTCCGCGTGACTATGGAATTGAGATAGGCATTTTCAAAACAGGAGATAACAACGCAATCACTGATGTTCCCGGCGTCAAAGTGGGACATACCACATTGATTGATGGCGAGAATATCCGTACTGGCGTAACAGCTATTATTCCACATGAAAAGGACGTCTTTCAATGGAAATGTCCTGCTGGGATATTTCTAGGAAATGGATTTGGAAAACTTGCCGGTTACAGTCAGGTTGAAGAACTAGGTAATATTGAGACACCCATTGTTTTGACCAATACGCTAAACGTATCAACTGGAATGAATGCCCTGATTTCTTACACACTGGATAAACCGGGAAATGAAAGCGTAAGATCAGTTAACGCAGTGGTTGGAGAAACAAATGATGGTGGACTCAATGATATTCGTGGAAGGCATGTAAAAGAAGAGCATGTTCTTTCGGCACTACAAAATGCCAAGGATGGTGTAGTGTCTGAGGGCAATGTTGGAGCTGGAACCGGAACGAGGTGTTTTGGCTTCAAAGGAGGTATCGGCACCTCCTCCCGAAAACTGCCTGAGTCATTGGGAGGATACACAGTAGGTGTTTTAGTCCAGACAAATTTTGGAGGAGTCCTTGAAATCAATGGAGTTCCAATTGCAAAAGAGTTGGGCAACTATCCCTTCAAAAATGCGATCGAGTCAGCGGATGGATCCTGCATGATGGTTGTGATTACCGACGCTCCGGTGTCTGACCGAAATCTTAAACGAATGGCCAAACGTGCCATGCTAGGTTTGGCAAAAACAGGTGGCGTAGCTTCAAACGGAAGTGGTGACTATGTAATCGCCCTGTCCAACGCAGAACAAAATCTAATCCCTTACCAGCAAGAAAGTACAACTTCCTCGCCTACCTTCTTGAGGAATGACAACATGACTCCTCTATTTGTGGCAACGATTGAAGCTACAGAAGAAGCAATCATCAACTCTTTGTTTGCCGCTAAAACAATGGTTGGACGAGATGGAAATACAGCCAAAGAGCTACCAGTCGACCAGGTGCTGGAAATTATGAAGAAGTATGGAAGGATAGATTAAGTCCTTTCACCGTAGCTGTTTAAATCCCAATCAAGCACATCCTGAGACTTTTCTGAAACTTTTTTTTGCTTTTTCAGTTTCATTAATCTAATGTTGTACTGTATTAGTTAAATAGTACACTAAATCAATAGTATGATTGATATTAAACAACTCAACTTTAGTTACTCAAAAAAGCAGCAGCCACTCTTCCAGAATTTGGAGTGCGAGCTACAACCAGGTAGCATTGCTGGTCTGCTCGGGAAAAACGGAGCAGGGAAAACAACGCTCCTCAAGATTATGATTGGATTGCTATTTCCGACTGAAGGTCAGCTAAAGGTCAATGGTCAACAGCCTGGAAAGAGACAACCAACATTTTTGGAGGATCTGTTTTTTGTTTCAGAGGAATTTCAACTTCCGGGAATTTCGATAGACAAGTATGTAAAGGCTAATGCGGGATTTTATCCTCGTTTTGACGAAAAACTCTTGCACAAGTTACTTGTAGATTTCGAATTGCCAGAAACCAGAAGCCTACAAAAGCTCTCCTACGGTCAGAAGAAGAAGTTTCTAATCTCATTCGCTTTGTCTACAAGATGTCGTTTGCTGGTACTTGATGAACCAACGAACGGACTTGACATTCCATCCAAAGCCATCTTTAGAAAGGTCCTTGCAGGATCTTTGGATGAAGAACAGCTCGTGATCATTTCGACACATCAGGTCAAGGATGTGGAAAATCTAATCGATCGAATTCTGATGTTAGAAAATGGTCGATTCATCATGCAAAAAGATCTATATGAAATTTCGTCAAAACTAAACTTCTCTACCAGCGCAAGTGGCGAGGGTGAAGAAGTCCTATACAGTGAAATGGTTCCAGGAGGATATAAGGTCATCACTCCGCAGGCCAATGGCGATTCTCAGATCGATATCGAATTATTGTTCAACGCTGTAACCCAAGGCAGTCAAAAACTCAAGGATTATGTCAACTAATAACACGTTTAAGGGAAGTCGGTTTAAACTACTCTTTAAGCAAGCAGCTATCCACAATAACAAAATGATGCTTTATTCATCAGTCGGCTTTTGTGGAGTCGTTTTCTTAATTCTTATATTCAGTCAGCTTGGGAATGATTTTCGACCGCATGATGCTGAAATGTTCCTTGGCTTCCTAACAGGATTTGTTGCCGTATTTGGAATCCTCTACAGCGGTTACTCATTTCCCGCATTTCGTAGTAAGGAAAACACAATAAGTTACCTGACTCTTCCCGCATCAACATTTGAGAAATTCCTATTTGAATTTACCAGCAGGATAATAATCATGTTAATCGCATTGCCATTCCTCTTCTGGCTTACTTTCAACTTCGAAGGTTACGTATTTGAACTCTTTGGAGGTCCTGATTTTAATCCTGTTGGTATTTCAGATTTGATGAAGACGGCCCCATTTTCGGAGGCTGTTCCATCTTGGGCATATGTCCTAATGACATTTTCTTCCTTTCTGGTTTTCGTGTTGCCATTCACAGGAGCAGCCATGTATTCTAAGCAACCCTTGGTGAAAACGTTGTTTTCATTAGCCGTTGTAATCGTCTTTTTTGTCACCTATGCATACATCGTGATCGAGCCGCTTGGTCTCGGAAAGTATGAGGTGGACAATTCCGTAATGTGGTTAATACCCAGAAGCGAATCAGGAGCATTGAAGTTTGCCTCCTTTCTCGTCTTCATTGCGAACTTGACAATGCTCTCGGTCGCTTATTTCAAATTAAAGGAAAAGGAGGTCTGATATGGAATTCCAAAACTTAAAAAGCATCTTTCTACAGATCGCAGACACCATCACAGACAAGGTGGTAAGCGGAGAATTTCAAGCTGGTGAGAAGATACCATCAGTTAGAGAATTCGCCTCCGAAATGGGTGTGAACCCAAACACAATCATGAGAACATACAGTGAATTGCAAGCCATGAACATCATAGAAAATAAAAGAGGTATTGGATACTTCGTAAACCCAGAAGCGCAACAAGTCATTTTGGAGAGTAAAAAGAAGGAGTTCTTCGATAAGGTACTACCGGATTTTTTACGACATGCAGAAGTACTAGGCATTACTACTTCTGAACTTAAGAAACATTTAGAAAACTCAAAATCATGAATATAAGTACCAAAATACTCATGGGATTCTTTGGAACCGCTTTCGTTTACATGTCTGCTGTTTTCATCGAAATCAGGCTAGCAGGAGAAGACGACGACCTCCATGGCAAAGATACCAAGATTGAATCTGTGCCGATAGATAATATCAATTATGTAGTAATTGCAGACTTAGGGCAACGCATTTATTTGAAATCATCAGGGACGCCAGGACTAGAGTTTAGAAGTAGATCAGGTGGTCTTGCATCAAGATTAACCTACGAAATCAATGGTGATACGCTGAATATAAAAGAGCTAAATCTTGAGGAAAATACCAATTTAGAACTGACTCTCCTTGTCCCCAAAGAGCTTATTGGAATAGAGGCGAATTCTGCATCTGTATACCTTTCTGATCTCGAACAATCGACTTTGTCAATCATCCAATCTGGTGGTCGGATCGTCCTTAGGGAAGACGTTAAAGTTGGAAAACTGAACATCCTTGCAAAAGAATCTGCAGAATTTGATGTTTTTGGGAGTGAAATTGATACGGTCGCGCTTGATTCAGATAACTCAGAAATTGAACTGAGAACTTACATCGGTCGACTGGAAGGATCAATGAAAAACGATTCCTACCTCTACGTGGAAAACACGGACGATATCAGCTTCAAAAAAGACGAAGATAGTTCCTTACGACTCTGAGACAAGAGTCGAACAATTGATGCATTGAATTGCTATGCCGTTCATGGAATTTCCCCTGGAATTGTAACAAAAATGTGGCGATACGCCTCATATCAAGAACCAACTAAACTTTGATCACATTCATCATCATACCTAACACATGGAAGTCAACCTATGAATATTGAAATCAAAGGACTTTCGAAGATCTATCCGAACGGCCATGCTGCCATTCGCGACATCAACCTTGAGATAGGTAGCGGCATGTTTGGATTGCTAGGACCAAATGGGGCTGGTAAGTCAAGCTTGATGCGGATTCTGGTAACACTGCAAAAAGCAACCACAGGTACGGTTGTAATGGACGGACTGGATATCAATCAGCACCGCAAAAAAATACGTCCATGGATTGGTTACTTACCTCAAGATTTTACATTTTTTTCAAAATTGAAAACCTGGGAGTTTTTGGATTACTCAGCAAGACTATCCACCTCTCTTAAGAAAAAGCAACGAATCACTGAGGTTGACAAAATGCTGGATCAGGTTGGGCTTCTTGATGTTAGAGACCGTCTGGCAAACAAGCTATCTGGTGGAATGAAGCGTCGATTAGGAATTGCACAGGCATTGATTGGCAACCCCAGAATTCTAGTAATTGATGAGCCCACTACTGGGCTTGATCCAGAAGAGCGAATCCGATTCAGAAATATTTTATCGGATCTGAGTCAGCAAGATGTAACAATCATCCTTTCCACTCACATCGTGGGTGATATAAGTAGTACTTGTCATAATATGGCGATGCTTCATCAAGGAGAAGTCGCATACGCGGGAGCACCTGAAGGGATGATAAATGAGGTTCGAAATCATATTTGGCAGGTTACCCTCAGCAATGAGGAATTCAATATTCTGAAGACGAAATATCCGGTGATCTCCACCATACCAACTCTTGGAGAATGGGAAACACAGTTAATAGCAACTGAAAAGCCGCATCCAACTGCTCAGAATATTGAACCAAACCTGGAGCACGCCTATGTCTTTTTTATGGAAAACAAACTTGGTATATCTCTAGTATGATCTCTCTAAGTAACATATTGACCATTGCCAAATTTGAAGCCAAAGTAATCTGGCGTAACTGGTTCTTTAGAATCTTCTCAATCGGAATCCTCTTTTTCCTTACTATGTTCAACATCGCGGCTTTTTCGCTTGCTGATGATACACCAAGGTGGTTTCCGATTTCAAACAGCTGGGGAATACCCTACGCAAACATGATCATTCTCAGTATCGCGCAGGTGGCAGCTGTTATTTTCCTCGCTACCGGTCTAGTTAAGAAGAACAAAAAAATAGATACAAATGAGGTCTTTTTCACAAGATCGATAACCAACGCTGACTACGTGTTGGGAAAAGCGCTTGCCCTTTTTAAGCTATTCTTCTGGTTGAATATCGTCATTCTTTCCGTAGGGTTGATCTTCAATCTCACGAATCCGAATGCTCCATTTAACCCAATGGGTTTTCTGATCTATCCACTGCTTTCAAGTGTACCTAGCATTATTTTCACCATGGGTTTGTCTTTCCTCATGGTCACCCTATTGAGAAATCAGCCAGTAACCATTGTGCTTCTCCTAGGCGTAACCGGAGTCGTACTAATCTATCTGCAGGGTAAATTCTCCAACATCTTCGACTACATGGCCTTCCGTTTTACGATGATGGCGTCTGAGATTTCAGGCTTCAGCGACCTGAGGTTCATTTTACTGCAGCGCTCATTCTATTTAATTACAGGATTATCATTCCTATTTGGAACGGCCTTCTTTTTTGATCGCCTTCCGAATCATAAGCGAATTAGATTCTCTGTTGCAATTATCGCACTTATGATCGCAGGGTTTTCGTCCTACCTCATGTACACCTTATGGAACATGCGAGTAGACAAAATTGAGCTCAGAGAAAACATGATTGCGTTGAATGGAAAATGGTCTGACTCGGAAAACATAGATATTATATCCAATTCAATCAGCCTAGAACATAGTGGAGACGAGCTTTTAGCAACATCCGAGATGATTGTCAAAAACAATTTCAGCAGCTCTCTTGATACGATCTACTTCACCCTAAACCCCGGTCTTGCAGTCCTGGAAGTCACTATTGGCAACCAGCCAGTTGATTTTGATCGCGAGTTACATATCATTTCGGTTCCCAATCAAAGTCTGCAACGAGATAAGTCCCTCTTGGTAAAAATCAAATACCAAGGAAATATAAAGGAAGAGGTGGCGCACCTGGAGGTAAAACAAAAGAGATACGACGACATTGACGATTCCTTCGTTTTCGCCATTCAAAAAAGGTTTGCGTTTCTGCAGTCCGACTATGTTCTCCTTACGAAAGACGTTCTTTGGTACCCAGACACTCAACTTGGATATAGTAGAGAATCTGCAGTAAAGGCAAGGAAATCATTCGTTGATTTCAAACTAGATGTTAAAGTGAATGGCAATCTTGTTGCGATCTCACAGGGGAACCTTGAAACAACAACTAATGGAGTATTCAAATTTCAACCAGAGTATCCTTTACCGCAGATATCACTGGTCATAGGTCAATATGAAAAGAAAGAGCTGACCGTAGACAGCATTGATTATGTCGTGTATCACCACCTTGATCATGACTACTTCTCAAAACATCTTGATTTGTTGCAGGATACGCTTAGCATTCTGATCAAAGACATCGTCGACGAGTATGAGTTTGATCAGAAAATCAAATATCCATTCCACAGACTGCAATTTGTTGAAACGCCAATTCAGTTCAGTGCATTCAACAAGATATACGAAGGTCACCAAGCATATATACAACCAGAAACAGCTTTCTGGCCTGAAAAAGGAGGAGACAACAGGAATTTTGATTTTAACCGTCAGCGCATTCGAATGGATCAGCAATCCCGTGAAGAGAATCAGGTACTCAGCGACAAGGAGAAGCAGGCAAATGTATTTACTGACTTCGTCAAAAAAATCTATACCAAGCAGTTGAGCAGTGGTCGATTCTTCTTCGATGGACGCGACACGGATGATGAAGAATACGCCATTTTCCCAAATCTGTATGCATACAACTCAGGTGTCGTAAGTGATGATTTGGTCTTACTGAACAAGAGTATTTCGAGCTACCTCAACAATGAAAACAACTCGGTTCGGGATTACTCAAGAAACATTAATGGAATTTCATTCACTGAAGAATGTAATCAATTGATGGCCACTTCGACATTAACAGAAATTTTAACGCAGGAGGAGGAGTTCAATAAAATTCAAAAGTCAGTGTCTCTTAAAGGCGAGTATCTATTCTCTTATCTCGATCAAATTATAGGTGAGAAGATTTTCAAGAACTTCCTGCGAGAGTGGGTAAATGGCAATCAGCATCAACTGACACGTTATGAAGATTTCAGCAAGGCAATTTCGGAAACCTTCCAAATAGATATAGATCCGATTATTCGTCGGGTTTATTCAGAAAAAAATCAGCCTACTTTTCTTATTGGAAACACAGAAGAATATGAAATTCTGGATGGTGACAGAAAAAGGTACCAAGTAATGGTTGATGTCACGAATACAGGTGACAATCACGGCGTGATTAAGGTCACATTCGACTCCGAAAGTGATGCAGAGTCAGGCTTTTTCAGACGCCGAGATAATGAAGACGAGCCTGAAGACCCTGCTCACCTGGCAGTAGTGAAAATGGGAGAAACAAAGCAGCTAGGCTTCGTTCTAGACGAAAAACCAGGGCAGATATCTATTAATACACTTGTTTCCAGGAATATTCCATCAATAATCAACCTTGCTACTAATCGATTTGATGTACGAGAAAATGCTACTCCATTTGAAGGTGAAAGAATAGTAACGCAAGTCAGCGAGACACCACAATATGAAATAGTCGTAGACAATGAAGATCCAGGCTTCACCACGTTTAGCCCAATTAAAGCAACCTATCTACGCGAGTTTTTAGATAAGAGAAACCCAACTGACAAGAAATACTACGGTATCTGGAGAAGATCCTACTCCAAGTGGCTGGCAACTACAGGCTCGAATTTTTACGGCCAGTATGTCCGGTCAGCACACTTCACCCGATCGGGAAAAGGAGAAAAAGTTACCGAGTGGACACCAGAACTAAAAGAAAGTGGCTTCTATGATCTCTATATTTTCATGATGGGGAAAAATCAGAATAGCAGAGGAAGGGACAATAAAACCTATACCTACCAATATCTCATCAATCACGGAGATGGTCAGGATGAAATCAATTACAACATTACAAATGCAGAAAGAGGTTGGAATTATCTGGGCTCCTACTACTTCGAGGAAACTGGAGGTAGCGTGGTTCTCACAGATAAATGTGATTTGAGATCTGTCTATGCAGATGCTATCAAATGGGTCAAGCAATAAATATGAACACTAACTCGAATAAAATGAATAAATGGTCAGAAGCTTTCAGGAATAGACCGATAGCCCTAGCTATACTTATCTTCTTGGGATTTACGTCTTCACAGGTTGTAAGTGCTCAAAAAGTATTGACATTGGAAGAATCAATCACGATAGCTAAGGTCAGCAGTCCAGATATCAAGAAATCAATCTTGAATCTAGTTAGCAATCGAAAAAGTCTTGATGCTCAAAGAGCCAGTCTCAAATCAAGATTCTCTTTGGATGTCACTCCAATTGATTTTAGCAGAACAAGAGTCTTCAACGATTTTTTCTCAACCTTTAATACCAATGAGGACTACAACTCTTTCGCAAACTTCACTGTATCTCAGCCTATTATCCATACCGATGCGACCATTTCGTTAAACAATCGGCTAGGATACCGTAACAATTTTAGTGAGGCGCAAGATCTAAGAACCAAAAACTATAGCAACAATCTGTTCCTTCAACTTGATCAACCAATATTCACCTACAATCGAACTAAACTCCAATTAAAAGAGCTCGAGCTGAACCTTGAGAATGCGCAATTGAGCAATGCGATGCAATTACTAACATTGGAGCGGAATGTCACCCAGTCATTTTATAGCTTTTACCAAGCTCAAAACAGCCTCGAAATTGCCCAAGATGAATTCGACAACCAGGAAATCAGCTACGATATCACAAAAAACAAAGTAGAGGCCGATCTACTTGCGGAGGAGGAATTGTATCAGGCGGAATTGAACCTTGCAACCTCTAGATCGACCCTTCAAAATCAACAAGTAACGGTCGACAATGCAGCAGACGATTTCAAGTTGTTACTTGGAGTTGACTTAGTTGAGGACATCGCGGTTGAGGTAGACATCAACTTCATAACAAGAGAAGTTGATCTTAATCAGGCAATTCAGCATGGGCTTGAACAACGGATGGAGCTAAGGCAACGCGCTATTGACATAGAGCGATCAGGATTCGAGCTGATTCGAACCAATGCACTAAATGAGTTTAAGGGTTCGGTTTCCTTGTCGATGGGAATATTCGGAAACAATCCAAATTTTGCTAACATCTACGAGCAGCCTAACAACAATCCACGTGTTGCTCTGACCTTCAGCATTCCGCTTTGGGATTGGGGTGAAAAACGAGCTCGGTTAGCAGCATCGACAGCCAATCTCGACATCACAAAGATTGATCTGGAGAATCAGAAAAATGATATCGTTATCAATATCAGAAAGGTCTACCGTAATCTTCAGAACCTTGAGCTTCAAATTGAGATTGCACAGCAAAACGTAAAGAATGCGGAATTGACATACGAGATAAACCTCGAGCGCTATCGTAATGGTGACCTAACTAGTATGGATCTGAATCTATTTCAGAACCAACTCTCCGAAAAGAAAAGTTCTCTGGCAACCTCTCTAATTAATTACAAAATAGAATTACTGAACCTCAAGATCCTTTCACTCTATGATTTTGAGAATCAGACACCTGTACTACCTCAAACCTTTTAAGAAGAAATTAAAAATCATGAAATCCATGAAAACATATAGAAATATCTTACTTCCTGTCGTCATCTTAATTGCGCTATCTGCTTGCGACAACGATGATTCAACGATCGATACAGAAATCAAAATTCCTGTTTCTGTGATCAGTCTGAAAAAGCAAAGCATCTCTCGATTCATCGAGACCACCGGAACAGTCTATTCTTCAAAGGAAGCTGTCATGAAATCTGAGCTTGCTGGAACCTACAAGTTGCAAACCAATCCAAAAACTGGTAGACCATATGCACTTGGTGACTTTGTCAAGCAAAATCAGGTTTTGATTAAACTTGAGGATAAGGAGTATGAAAATAATCTCCAACTCGAAGGGAAGAAGCTAAACCTCGAACTTTCGGAAAACAACCTGAATAAGCAGAAGTCACTCCATGAAAAAGGTGGAGTCACTCTAACAGAGTTAAAAAATGCCTCGATTGAATTTGTAAATGCAAAGTACTCTTTCGAGAATGCGGAAATCCAAATGGCAAAAATGTCGATTCGTGCTCCATTTGATGGGGTGATCGTGGAACTCCCCTATCAAACAGATGGGGTGAAGATTGAATTGGGCAAGGATCTGTTCAAGATCATGAAATTCGACAGATTGCTTCTGGATATAAAGTTGCCGGAAAAGCATCTTAATGAGATAGAAAAAAATCAGCAAGTACAGATAACGAATTACAACGTTGCTCTCGACACGCTCAGCGGAAGGATCAGTCAAATTGCTCCTGTTATTGATCCTGAAACTCGAACGTTCCAAAGTGTTCTGGAAATAAACAATGAGCGATTGCTTCTACGTCCCGGCATGTTTATTAAAGCAGCAATCTTATCAGAGAAGCGGAACAACACGATTGTAATTCCAAAAGAGACCGTCATTTCCAGGCAGAGTGGAAAAGTGGTCTTTACAGTGGAAAATGGCATTGCGTCAGAGAAGTCCATTAAAACAGGACTCGAAAATCAAGACAACATAGAGGTGATCGATGGCTTGAAAATCAACGATCGACTAGTTATAGCAGGATTTGAAACTCTGCGGAATAAGTCCAAGGTTAGCGTCATTCAGTAAATCATCCCAGTAAACCCAAGTTATTGTGAAAAAAATTGTTTCACTGGCCGTAGGCTACCCTATTTCGATCTTGATGTTAGTTCTGGCTATTATTCTGCTCGGTTCCATCTCATTCAATAAGCTTGGAATAGAACTATTTCCAGACTTAAAAAACCCTACTCTGTTTGTTGAAATGAAGGTTGGAATTCGACCTCCATCTGAAGTTGAAAAGCAGTTTGTAGAAGACATTGAGTCGATAGCAGCTCGACAGAATGGTGCGATTGAGGTTAGCTCTATTTGTCAGACCGGATATGCGCGAGTAACTGTCCGCTACGACTGGGGTAAGGATATGGATGAGGCGTTTCTTGATTTGCAAAAATCCCTGTCCAGTTTTTCATTGGATGAAGAGATCGAAGAATTCGCCATTTCTCAATTTGATCCCAATGCGACGCCAATCATGATACTTGGCATCTATCATCCTACTTCTCAAGATTTTGATGCATTACGGAAAATCGCAGAAACCAATTTTAGAAATGAGCTTATTCGACTTCCAGGAATAGCCGAAGTACGACTAGCTGGGGAGCAGGAAAAAGAAGTCGTTTTGGAAACAGATCCTGACTTGTTAGCATCCTTCGGCCTTTCTGTAGATGACCTGGTAGTGAAAATTCAGAACTACAATCGAAATGTCTCTGGTGGATTCATCGAGGAGCTTGGTAAAAAATATGTTATCAAAGGGCTTGGAATTATTGATGACGCGGAAGACCTTGAAGAACTTGTAGTGGGGTACGCAACACAGCAAGCCGGAACTGCAGCAACCACAGAAGATCAGACAGCTGCCGGTCAGCAGAACGCAAATAACAATCAGATTCCAGTCCTGCTTAAGGAAGTAGCCACGGTCAACATTGTCGACAAAGAAGCAAGCAGCATTGTTCGAGTAAATCAACAAAGAAGCCTTGGTCTCTCCATTTATAAGGAAACAAAGTACAATACGGTCAACGCAGTCAATGAACTTGAAGAAGTATTAGAAGGGCTCAAAAGAACTGTTCCAGGATACGAGTTTGTTGTGATTCAAAATCAAGGGAGTTTCATTCAAGGCGCAATAGATGAAGTTAAGGAATCCGGCCTTTATGGTGCCTTTTTTGCAATGATTGTACTCTTCATTTTCTTGCGTAGAGTGGGTACCACGTTGATCATCAGTATCGCAATTCCAATCTCCATTGTTGCCACTTTTAACCTAATGTACTTCAATGGTCTTACACTAAATGTAATGACACTCGGTGGTCTCGCACTTGGAGCTGGAATGCTTGTTGACAATGCAATTGTGGTCGTTGAAAGTATTTTCAGAAAGCGCGAAGAAGGACTTGGTGTGATCGATGCGGCCATACAGGGGACAAGTGAGGTCAGTGGAGCAATAACAGCTTCCACTCTCACCACCATCATTGTTTTTCTACCAATTGTCTACTTGCAAGGGCCTTCTGGCGAATTATTTAGAGACCAGGCATGGACAGTGGCGTTCTCGCTTATTTCATCTCTAGTTGTAGCGGTACTAGTTATTCCAATGCTTTTTTCTAGGATTTTTAGAAAGGAAAAAGAAGTAAAGAAGGAGACCTCATTGAAATTCCAGGGCTACCGAAGTTTCCTTGATAAAGCACTGAAATATCGTGTAGGATTTATCATAGCATCGTTCATTTTAGTTTTTGGATCCTATCAACTACTGTCAATTATCGGCAGTGAGTACATGCCAAAGTCAGACACGAGAGCAATATCCGTCGACCTAAGTCTGGCTGATGGGACACCTCTGGCCAGAACATCCAGCACTGTAGCACAAATTGAAAGTCAGCTCTTTGGAATTTTTGAAGGACAATTGGACAAAGTTTACAGCCACATTGGCCCGGAGCAAAGCCAATCCGGAGTGGAGAATGAAAATTTGTACGAAGAAAATCAGGCAAGTCTCAAACTGATTTTTAAAGAAGAGTCCACACTCGAAGCAGTTAAGATCACAAACGTTCTTTCAAGCTATTTTGAAAATATCCCAGATCTAAAGGTGTCTTTCTCCAATGACGAGAGTGCTTTGAATTCGGTGCTTGGGGAAGAGCAGATGCCATTGATTATTGACATTACCGGATCAGAAATTGATCAGCTACGGCCGATCGCTGACTCTGTGATGCTAATTCTCACCAGGGACGTCGATGTCTACGAACCATTATCAAACATGGAAGATGGCGTGCCTCAAATTCAGGTAGATGTGGACAAATATCGGGCAGGACTTTTTAGTCTCTCTATTGAAGAGGTACTCGGTCAAATCAAAGATCAACTTCAAGGAAAAAGTGCAGGTACTATGGAGCGTGGTGGTGAAGTGCAAGACATTCAGATTAAGATCCCGGAAGTCTCACTTAGTCAGTTGCAGAATATAAAAATAAAGAGCAACCAACAAGAACTAAGACTTGGGGAGATTGCGGAAATTAGCACTAAGATGGCTTCCAATGCCATATTTAGAAAAAATCAGAGTCGGATCGTTTCCGTAAGTGCGCGCGTCAATCAGGATCTACCTTACGATCAGATTGTCAAGTCAGTGCAGACGGAATTTGCAAATCTTACTGTGCCGCCTCAATACAAAATTGATGTTGTTGGTCAAGAGTTGAAGCGAAAGGAATCCATGAAGAATTTGACCTTCTCGCTGATTTTATCTGTCCTTCTAGTCTACATGGTGCTTGCCTCTCAATTCGAATCATTGGTGCATCCATTTACGATTCTTCTAACAATTCCACTGGCCGGAGTCGGAGCATTACTTGCCTTTTTCATCCTAGGAATGCCGCTCAACATGATGGCGTTCATCGGAATTATCATGTTGACTGGTATCGCTGTAAACGACTCAATCATTTTGGTAGACAGTATCAATAAGAACAAACAGAGTGGTCTCAATTTAAGGGAAGCAATATTAAATGCGGGACAGAAGCGCTTTCGGCCAATCATCATGACGAGTCTTACGACAATTCTGGCTTTGCTTCCGCTAACTTTTGGTTTCGGTGAAAGTGCTTCATTACGAGCACCGATGGCAATCGCTGTGATCGGCGGACTTGTGACCTCTACCCTATTGACTTTGATCGTGATTCCTTGTTTTTACGAGACAATCGAAAACATGATTTCTCGCTTCACGAATTTCAGAAACAGAGTAACTGGAAAAGTCAATGGGTAATACCGGTCTTCTAAACCTGATCATAAAAAGGAAAACCCTCGTATCGATGCTCTTTATCGGATTTTCGGTCATGGGCTATATTTCCTACAAAAGACTTCCTGTTGAGCTATTCCCGAACGTAGAATTTCCAATTCTAATCGTTCAAGTGAATTCCGCAACCGATGTTGATCCTCGATACATGGAAAGTCAGGCCATTATCCCATTGGAGGGTGTCATAAGCACCTTGGAAGGGATTGAGGAATTGAATTCGAATATCGATAGTAGACAGGGGATGATCTTTATTTCCTTCAAGCAAAGCACAAACATCAAATATGCCTATCTAAAGCTGGAGCAAAAAGTCAGCAACATAAAGGCTGATTTATCAGATGAATTCGCAGTAAACATCATAAAAATTGATACAGAGCAATTTACAAATGCGTTCATGGATTTGCAGGTTCTGGGTGGAGGTGGAGTGGATCGGGTGCGAAATGTCACTGATCAATATATCACAGATCGTCTCAGCGACATCGATGGCATCGGTGGTGTAGAAGTTTTCGGTGGAAGGCAAAAAACAGTGGAAATCATCATGGACGATGAGATTTGCGAGGCGAACGGAATTACTCCAAACACAATTAGTAATGTTCTTTCTCAAAATTCCAATAAGAGTGCCTACGTTGGTCGAGTAAAACAAAATGGAAGAAACGTTTTTGTTAATGCCTCCGCTGAACTAAAAAACATAAAAGACATACAAAGCCTGGTTGTTTCAGACAAAGGGCCGCTACTGCTCAGCGATGTGGCCGATATCTTTTTTGGCGTCAAAGAACAGGCAACGCTAAGTCGAGTAAATGGGAAAGACGCAGTGTCCATACGGCTTTCTAAAGATTCTCAAGCTAATCTTATTTCCCTTTCTGAAAAATCAATTGAGGCTATAGCCGCAATCAACAAAGATCTTGAACCAATGGATGCACAGATCGTCATCCAAAGTAACAGAGCTGAGATCATGGTCGATAACATTGATCAAATCAAGAACCTTGCGTTGATGGGAGGTTTGCTAGCAATCTTCGTTCTGTGGATCTTCCTCCGTCGATTGAAGTTCATTTTAAGTATAGCATTGGCTATTCCAATCTCTATATACACGGCATTCAATTTTTTCTATGCTTATGACATTTCAGTAAACAGTTTAACGTTGATCGGGATGGCATTGGCAATCGGAATGCTTCTTGACAACAGTGTTGTGGTCATCGAAAACATCTATCGCCATGTGGTGAACAAAAGACCAGCTGAAGAGGCTGTTGTCAATGGAACGAAGGAAGTGATGCGATCTGTCATTGCGGCAACCTTGACAACTGTGACAGTATTCCTACCCTTCCTGTTCTCATCAAACTTCTTGATTACAATGATTGGAACTCACATTGGAGTATCCATTATATCTACGTTACTTGTTTCATTGGTTGTGGCCTTGGTACTCATCCCTATGCTTGCCCACACGGTCATCAGCACTGAAAAGAAGGTGGATAGACCACTTATTAAAAACGCCTCCATCAGGCAGCGAATCATTCAGATTTACATCGTCGTTCTTAAGGCATGTTTTCGAAAACCAGCCAAAACCATCATCGGTGGTTTAGTTCTATTCTTCGTAAGCATTGGACTGAGTCTCCTTGTTAGTGCCGCCGGGGCAAACGAAGTTGAGACGGACGAAATGAACCTCTTTGTGACCATGCCTCAGGGATCAACCCTCGCCTCCTCAGACATCAGAGTGAGAAGCATCGAAGAACAACTGATGGAAGTTGCGGTGATCGACAAGGTGATTAGTCAAATATCTGAAGGCTCTTCGGTAATTACCGTCCAGCTAATAGAAGGTTTCGATCAGCTGGATACGATCTCTGCGGTCGAAGTGCGAGCGATGCTCAACAAAATTGCTGACAACCAGAAAGACCTGGAAGTTTCATTGGATCAAGCACAAGCTCAAGGTGGAGGCCAGCGACGAGGGCCTTCTAATTCGCAGAACTTCGAGCGTCTCCTGGGATTAGGTGGGAGTTCAGAACGAATCATCATTAAAGGTCAGGATTTTGAGTTAATGCAAACAATAGCAAACGATCTCAACACGTTTATTGGAGGTTTGCAATCAATCGAAGAAAGCTATGTAAATGTGAACCCAGAACGTCCGGAAGCTCATATACTTTTCGATCAACTCACCATGAGTGAGTACGGTATCACACAAGAAAATGTAATGGCCGGCCTGAATGATTTTCAGCCATCCTTTGCTTCGGGTTCCAATTTCGTTAGTGGCAATGAGGAATTCGAGATTACAATTCGAACCCACAATCAGGTAAAGCAGGCAGCGAAAGAAATGAAGGATCTACGTGCAATGCCTGTAGTTAATGCCACTGGCGCAACGTACGAACTTGATGAATTTGGATCGGTCATTTACTCTTCTGGCGAAAGTGGAATCCAACGTCTAAATCAGGAGAAACAGATTGAGTTAACATATCGATTCATTGATGAAGTTTCAGCTTCCGAGTCTCTGCTAGAAGCATCCAGAGTTGAGATTGATCAGCTGGTAACCAGCATCAACATCCCATCTGGAGTCGTGGTCGATGTTATTCATGATGAGCAATTATTTGACGAGTTTTATTTCTTAATCTTCGCTGCTATTGTCATCATCTTTATGATTTTGGCATCTGTGTTTGAATCGCTCTATCTCCCAATCGTCATCATGTTTACGATCCCACTTTCAGCTATTGGAGCATTTATGGGGCTGACTTTTACCGGAAATTCGCTACTGAATGCAAACACCCTGATAGGGTTCCTTATTTTGCTAGGTGTAGTAGTCAACAACGGAATTATCTTGATTGATTATTCCAGAATACTCAGAAGAAGAGGCTTCACCAAATATCGTTCTTTAATAATCAGTGGTATTTCCCGAATCAGACCGATCCTGATTACATCGATCACCACAATTGTGGCAATGCTCCCTCTAGCCATGGGAGAAGCGGAATATGTTGTCGGAATCGGTCAACCTTTTGCCGTGACGGTTATGGGTGGATTAGCCTTCAGTACGGTACTTACATTGATCTACATCCCTACCATGAGCGCCGGCTTAGAAAGCGTACTCAAGTGGTTCAAAAATCTAAACCCCATAATTAAGATTACTCAGATCGTGTTAATGGTCACAATCTGCACGCTCGTCTATTTACAGGTCGAAGGATTGATTTGGCAAATGCTTTGGTTCTTGTCTGCGATTATTCTTGTTCCTGGCGGTACACACTTCGTCATGACTTCTTTGAGACAAGCCAACGCTAAGATGGTCGATGAAGACGAAGAGATGAGGATCGAAATCCAAAACCTCACTAAGGTCTATGGTAGAGATAAGCGCTGGAAACGGGAATGGAAAGGGAACAAAAATCTCTACGAAGCAAGAGGCGAGGCCGTTATCTCAGTGAAATCCGTATTGCAAAATTTGATCTGGCAAATTGCTCTCGTCAGCTTTCTTGTCTACTTCATTTATTTCTTCCTAGACAAAGCGTTTTGGCAGCTTTGTTTCATGATAGCACTACATGTACTGCTCATCTCAATTTTGCACGAGTTCACACAGATAATGGGCGAAAAGAGAAAAAGACTTTCGAAGTTTTTGTACAGCTCTCTATTCTGGCTTTTTCCAATTCTCAGTTCAGCCCACATTTACAATGATATCAATCCAGCACTTCGAGCGCTTGCAATCTTTCTAATCGTACTCTGGTTCCTGGGGCTTTTCTTAGTCAACGCCGGGAAAAGAATCAACAGCAAGTCAATTGATTTGAAAAACCTAAAGGGGCCATTTAAGAAAATCAGAAGGCTTTACTTCAAATTTATCATGGCACTTCCGATCATCGGAAAAAAGAAAGAACCATTCAAAGCACTTGCTGGTGTTAGCTTAAATATTGAGCAAGGCATGTTCGGCTTGTTAGGGCCTAATGGTGCTGGCAAAACAACTTTGATGCGAATTCTCTGTGGTGTCATGGATCAGAGTTATGGTAAGATCTGGATCAACGGTCACGATACAAGTGTCCGAAGAGAAGAACTTCAAGGACTCATAGGCTATCTACCTCAAGCCTTTGGAACCTATGAAAACATGACACCATACCAGTTTCTCGACTATCAAGCCATTCTGAGAAAAATCAGCAACAAAAAGGAACGAATGGATCGGGTGCAGTATGTGTTGAAAGCCGTGCATATGGATGAGCATCAGGACAAAAAAATTGGCTCGTTTTCTGGAGGCATGAAGCAGCGTATCGGAATCGCTCAAATCTTACTCCATTTACCTAAAATATTGGTAGTGGATGAACCAACTGCCGGGCTGGATCCTTTAGAAAGAATTCGATTCAGAAACTTACTGGTAGAACTTAGTCGCGAACGAATTGTGATTTTCTCAACCCACATTATCGAGGACATTGCAAGTTCTTGTAACCATCTCGCGGTTCTCATCAAAGGAAACATTGAATACATCGGCAGTCCTACCACAATGGCTGAACTTGCTGAAGACAATGTCTGGGAATTTTCTGTTTCTCCAGAAGAATTTGAACGCATTAAGAATGAACAGCTAATTGTTCACCACATGCGTGATGGAGATAAGATTAAAGTGAAATGTCTATCTGACACTAAGCCAGATGAGAATGCGACACAAATCCGAGCAAACCTGGAAGATGCATACTTATGGTTGATGAAAAACAAAAACAAAAAAGGCAATGAAGAGCTATCTGGCACTAACGTATAAACTAGCAGTCTACAATATCAAGGTGATATTTGCCAACAAGTTCATCTACTTCGTTTTGGCTTCGCTGCTCTTTTTTGGTTTCATTATCACGATCACAATTTTTGAAGATCCAAATTTTAACGAAGAAGTGATTTTCGGCTTCCTTGTTTTCCCAGGGTTACTTCTGATTTTCTACCCCATGGCGTATGGAATTCAGAATGACGATGATTCGAAAATGCTGGAAACCATATTCGGCATACCCAACTATCGGTACAAAGTCTGGCTTATTCGGTTCTTTCTTACAATCTTGGTGGCTGCCATTCTTTTGTTTGGCCTAGCGATCATTGCCAACGTTACGCTCTACCGTTTCAACATCTTGCCAATGCTGGGGCAGGTTCTATTCCCAATTACTTTTTTGGCATCCATGGCGTTTATGATTTCAACGCTCGCAAAGAATGGAAATGGTACAGCTATCATCGTGGTAATTGTCGGATTCATCTTCTTCGTTTTTGTAGACATAATAGAATACAGCCCCTACAATATCTTTTTAAACCCGTTCAGCGAACCACGAGATATGAGTGAATTTATCTGGCTTAACGTCATCTACAAGAACCGGATCTACCTGACCGTGGGAACGAGCCTTTTTCTGCTTTACGGATTGTTTAATCTCCAGTTTAGAGAGAAATTTATTTAGAATTTCTTCCCAGACTGAAATTCTTCTTTTCAATATACTTAACTAGTTCAGCTTTTCAATTACATTTACCTAACTAGTTAAGCATCTATCAATGGAGGACTATTTAAAGGAACTAGGACATTTGGGTCTCATTGCTCGACTGAAACGCCTAAGCGATTCTATGCTTTACAGCATTCGAGATGTCTATAAAGTGGAAAGGTTTGAGATAGAACCTAACTGGCATTTTGTCTTCCTATCTCTGAAGAAACATGGCAAAAGAACCATGACCGAGCTGTCCGAATCGTTTGGACTCTCGCAACCCGCCACAGTCAAAATCATCAACAAAATGAAAAAGAAAGGCTACATCGATGTTGTTGTTGATTCATCCGATAGCAGAAAAAAGCAGTTGCAACTCTCCGAAAAAGCAAAAACCGAATTGCCTCAATTTGAACGTGTGTGGATAGCGGGGCAAGCTTCCATCACGGACATGCTGAAAGGTGATACTACATTCCTCTCCAAACTTGAAGAACTTGAATCTCTTCTTAAAGATCAGAGATTCGAAAAACGGATACTAAACCATTTGAAATCATGATCGGCAATACACCATTAATTAGGTTGCAAAGATTGTCAGAGCCAGGTTGCGCTGAAATTTATGTCAAATATGAAGGTGGAAATCCGACAGGAAGTATGAAAGATCGAATGGCATTGTCCATGATCGAAGGAGCGGAAAAAAGAGGTGATCTCAAGAAGGGCATGAAGGTCATCGAATACACTGGTGGAAGCACCGGCAGCTCTCTTGCAATGGTTTGTGCGAAAAAAGGATACGAAGCTCATTTTGTTTCTTCGGATGCTTTCGCAAATGAGAAACTTCGAACAATGCAGGCTTTTGGAGCAGAATTGGAAATTATAAAAAGTCCTAAAGGACTAACAGCGCAACTAATCAATGACATGATTTCCAGAGTCAGAGATTTGAGTCGCGCACCAAACGTGTACTGGACAGATCAAGTAAACAACGTTGACAATCGTAACGCTTATCATCAGATGGCCAGAGAAGTCATAGGCGTTCTGGGAACCGATTTTGACGAATTCATTACCAGTGTTGGCGGCGGTGGTTGTTTTTCCGGAAATGCTGAGATTCTCAAGGAGGAAATTCAGGGAATTAAATGCACCGCAGTCGAACCAAACAGTGTTCGCAATATTTCAGGAGGAGATACTTCAGGAACTCATAAACTGGAAGGTATTGGATTGTCATTTCTCCCGTCCATATTCCGAGCTGATCTTGTTGACGAGATAGTCCCCGTTAATGATGAGGATGCATATCAAACAGCAAGGCAGCTCGCAAGAAAAGAGGGAATTTTTGGAGGCACCACATCAGGAGCAAATGTCTGGGCAGCCATCCAAAGGGCAAGAATCCTGGGAGAAGGCAAGAAAATCGTGACTGTTATTATCGATTCAGGCCTAAGATATCTGAACGGAGATTTATACGTCTGATCAGCACAGGGATTTGGGACCGGGATAATCAAATCTTCGTATCTTCATTGGGATTCTTTGGAAAGAGAAACTATGAAAAGTGACGAACAAATTTGGGAAGATCTTTTTAAAACAATACCTGACGGTTGGAAGGAAGCGGAGCCATCCCTTTCTATGCACAATTGTTATAGTTTGCTCAGCTCACATAATACAAGGAATGTTTTAGACATGGGATGCGGGCCAGGTCTTTGGTCTGTTTTCCTGGCCACAAAGGGGTTTTCTGTTTATAGTGTTGATTTCTCCGAAAATGCCATCGCCTTCGCCAGAAAATGGGCAAATGAATTAAGCCTAAGGATCAAGTACGAGGTTGGTTCAGTGGAACAAGATCATTTCTCTGGAACACGATTTGACGGCATAATCTGTGCTAAAATTTTAGAGAACATCTCAGAAGATAAATGTAAGAAGACCATCAAGCTAGCATATCAGAAGTTAAACTCTTCAGGGGTAGTATACGCACTATTCAATCCTCTCAACTACGATAATCCATCAGATGATTCTCCACTATCAGGATCAACCTTCCATAAGTATTCGGACGAAAAGATTGAAGATCTATTCGACAATTTCAAATTGCTTTCTAAAAATGTGGTTGAGTTCGAGTTTCGAGAATTCCTGTTTAAAAAAGACAATTAGTTTTTGGATTAAGGTCATTTATGAAATTCATTTATATTTACATGTTACTTTTAAGTAACATGTAAATATATGACAACCACCGAAACGCAAAATATTGTAGAAACTGACTCCATCTGGAAAGCATTGGCCGATCCAACAAGGAGAACATTGATGGATTTGGTGCGAAAATCTCCAAAGACCACTGGTCACCTGGTTGAAGAATTTAAATCCATTGGCAGATGTGCGATTATGAAGCATCTATCGGTTTTAGAACGTGTTGGATTAATCATTCCTAAAAAAGTAGGAAAACACCGGTGGAATCACATCAACGCAATGCCATTGCAGGAAATCTACGAACGATGGGTAAAGAACTATGAAGCACTATGGGCGACCAATCTTTTGCAACTAAAAGAGCTTGCAGAGTATAAATCTACTATTGATCAACAAACAGAAAGACTAATTATGGAACGGTCAAAATCAATCAATATCCTTTTGGAAATACCTATAAAAGCCTCCGTCACTGAGACGTGGGATTGCCTAATAAAAGACGTGGGACTCTGGTGGCGGAAAGATTTCTACACCTCGGCCAAAACGAAAAATTTCATCATTGAACCGAAACCTGGGGGAAGGATGTACGAAGACTATGGAAATGATGAGGGCTTGGTCTGGGCCGACGTGATTGTCATCGATTCACCGAACCTCATTGAATTTAAAGGTCACTTGTCGCCGCAGTTTGGTGGACCAGCCTTTTCTTTTCTGAGGCTATCACTAAAAGAAGATGGGGACACAACCATTCTAACACTTTCTGATACTGTAATTGGTGAAATCTCTGAAAAATTGGAAGATGATCTCTCTTCGGGTTGGAAACTCCTCTTTGAGGATGGATTCAAAACTTACATAGAAAAGAAGTAAGATGAAAAAAACAACTACTATCCTCCTCTTGTTAACTTCGGTAATTTCTTTCGCTCAGGTAAATCCAGTTCTCGAAGTTTTTAACGATCAGGTAGATGCATTTAACAATGCAGACATTGAACGTTTAGTCCAAAATGTCACTGATGATTTTAAGTGGTTTTACATTACTTCTGACACCTTGCTGCTGGAGGTAAAAGGAAAGGAAGCTTTCAAAAAAGGAATGGAGTCCTATTTCAGCTCGGGAAGAAACGTGCTTTCTGAAGTGACGGATTACGCCATTGATGGAAATAGAATCAGTTTCCAGGAAGTTGTCAGCCACAAAAACAAAGCTGGGGAATCTGTCAGCTCCTCAGCGATGGGTATCTATGAAATCCGTCAGCGAAAAATCTACCGTGCCTGGTATTTCATTGATTGATTTTACAGAAGCTCCCATTTCTACTCAGCTTTGAGCGTCACGACCGGATCTGTCACAGCAGCCTTATATGATTGGATCATCACTGTAATAGCCGTAATGAGGAATGAAAGAAATGACGCAGCTAACAACATGCTTATCTCTATGTTGACCCTATATGCAAAACCGTTCAGCCATCCATTCATAAGAACAATTACTGTGGGGATCGCAAGTAGAATTGAAATTAGAATCAATTTACCAAAGTACTTTTGAAATAGAAGGAGAATGCTGCCTACCGAGCTACCCAGAACCTTGCGCACACCAATCTCCCTGATTCGCAGACGTGAAATGTAAGCTGACAAGCCAAACAAGCCAATAACTGCAATCAAAATTGCTAAACTTGAAAATGCCGTGAAGAATCTTCCGAGCTTCATCTCCGAACTATAGAGCTTATCAAGTTTCTCGTCTAGAAAGTAGTAATCCATCGCTGTCCCGGGAACAAAACTGTCCCATACCTGTTCGATTGAAGCAATCGTTTCTGTCAAGTCACTTGATTGAATCCGAATAGAAATGGAATTCAATGGCTGCATAGGATAGTAATTCTTCGCTTCAGACACAGTCTCCGTACTTAGCATAACCATTGGCGTAATCTCCATGTGAAGAGATTCAAAATGATAATCTTGTACAACACCTACAATGGTAAAATCTCTTGAATCATCCAAATTTCTTGGAATGATGTTCCGAATTGTCTGCCCTATAGGATTTCCTGTGAGCCCAAGGGTTTCAATAGCTTTTTCGTTGATCAACACGGCCAATGAATCCTGATATTCTCTTCCAAAAGATCTACCCAACATAACACTAATACCCATTGTCGGCACATAGTCATCATCAACCATTACGCAATTGAGCGCAAGTGTCTCTGAAGAACCTGACACTCTGAAAGGGCTACCAAAGAAGAGCGCATCACCAGGCAACGCACTTGCTCCTCCGGCGTTATTGACAACGTTTATTTTCAGAACTTCAGATTTGAAGACTTCTGCATCTCCTAAAAGTTCTGCCCGTTCTACAACCATTACATTTTCTTTGTCAAATCCCAGGGCTGTGTTTTGTAAGAAGTCTAGTTGTTCCCGAACGATAAAGGTGGAGCAGATTAAAATCGTCGATATCCAAAACTGGAAGATCATGAGTCCATGTCTCAACATGATAGCACGTTTACTAGATCTGAATTTTCCTTTTAATACGGTGATTGACCTAAATGAAGACAAAGCAAAAGCTGGGTACAATCCAGCTAAAACTCCTGTCAGGATAGCAAGTACTATGAATCCAAGGATGGCTAATGGAGAAATTAGAATCCAATAGTCAAGTGCAGCATCAAATGCCCGGTTGATCCACGGAACCAGAAAGATCACTAGTATAGCTGCCAGTATGAAGCTTATAACTGAAAGGACTACTGACTCTGTCAGGAATTGAAAGATCAATCGCTTTTTATCAGATCCAAGTACTTTCCGCACCCCCACTTCTTTGGCCCGATCGAAAGACCTAGCTGTTGAGAGGTTCACAAAGTTGACGATGGCGAGTATAAACACGAAGATCCCTATGGAGATGAGGATGTAGATATACATAATGTTTCCATTTATGCCAATTTCGTTCTGCAATTGAGAGCGTAGATGAATATCTGAGATCCTTTGAAGATAATAGCCATAGCCATTTCCTGCCGCTATGTATTCGTCATAAGAAATTCCGGTTATTCGCTGAATGGGCCCGGAGGCATACTTTTTTACAAGTGAAGGCAGCTGGCTTTCTACATCAGATGGTGCTACACCTTCCTGCAGAGTGAGGTAGTTATGTACTGAAAAGTTGATGTAATTTGGATTTCGAAAAAAAGGATGTAGACTAATATTAGCCATAAAATCAAAAGAGAAATGTGTATGTAAGGGAGTGTTCTCGACCACTCCTGAGATCACAAAGTCGCCGATTGAGGTATTGAGTACTTTGTCCATTGGGTCATTTTGCCCAAAATATTTCTTAGACATATCCTCAGTTATCACAATTGAATTCCCCCCACTCAGCGCAGATTGCCTGTCCCCTTGAATGAATTTGATTCCAAACCTTTCAAAGAAGTTGGCATCAGTCATTAAAAAGCCAGGTTCCACTCTGCTTTCATTCTCAAAATCAATAGTAACCTCCACCAATGGTTTCCATAGTCGTGTGAAAGAACTTACCTCAGGTAGATCCATGAATATCGCTTCCCCGATCGACGCCGGGGTGACGGCATAGCTGGACACATGATCAGGATAGATTCTGTCCAAGACAAGTCTGTATTGGTTTTCATAGCCAGGGTGATAAGTATCGTAGTTACTTTCTGATTGAACATAGAGGTAGATCGAAAGTGAGACCACAAGGCTCAGTGTGAGTCCGATTATATTGATTGCTGTGAAAAATGCAGACTTCTTCAAATTCCTTAACGCAACTTTGAGATAGGTTTGAAACATAAATTCCTTGATTTTGAGTTGAGTAACTTTCGACTAAAAGTAGAAGTCGAACCAGACTAAATCCTAAGGATTCATGAATTTGGAAACGATTTATTGCGTCGAGATGGTTCTAAAATCAGACGGAGTTCTGCCTGTTGCGGACTTAAAGGCTTGATTGAAAGACGACAGGTTATTAAAGCCTACCTCTAGTGCGATAGCAAGGATTTTATCCTGCGGACTCGCATCAAGTTTTCGAATGGCCTCATCAATTCTGTACTTGTTTACAAAACTTGAAAAATTCTGATTCGCATGTCGATTGATAACCAACGACACTTCACGCTCACTGAGCTGAGCAGTTTCAGCAAGGATTGTAAGGGTCAAATCCGATCTTAAATACATCTTTTCCTCCTCCATCAGTTTTCTAAGTTGCAATAAAATTGCTTCACCCTCTTCATCCGTCATTTTCGAAGAAGCATACTTTTTTCCCTCAAGTTGAAAGAGCTTCTTGGTATTCAGTCCAACATAAACAAGCAGGAACATGAGGATGGAAAATGCCAAGGGACCAAAGGAGTAAGTTGGTATCACTGTCAAAAAGATCAGGGCATAGACTAGCCAAATGGCGGACAAAGACAGAGTTATTTGTAGATACCATCTTCGAAGGCTTTTATCGATGGTGTCCTTCATTTTAGCGTATAGGTTGAGGCTAAAAAGAACATAGGCAAAAGAGTGAACCAGAACTGCAGTATAGGTAACAACCCAAAGCAGACTACCTTCTTCATTTGGAATGTTATTGCACAATAGGACGTAGATGAGCGCAGGAATGAAATGGAGATACTGCTTGCCTTCAATCTTTGATTTTCCCAGAAGTACTTTACCATATAGAAAAAGCAAGGGTCCGATTGCCGTGTTAGCTGCTAGTCCAAGGTTCTTTATAAATAGAGGAAGATCTATCGCAGAATAGAATATGGATTTAGTCATTCTAAATGTCAGAATGATCAACAGCAATGCCAAAACATTATTGTCTAGCCGTCTATCTCTCAGAAAAAAGAATCCAAAGAACAGGCTAAGTCCGAGACCAGCACTGCTAAGTACAGAAACTACAATGATGTTTTCCAATCGATTTCAAAATTGAAGAGCAAATATCAGGAAAGATGTTTGTTTATCTCCGACTAATTTTTGTCCTCTTTTTCGTTTTTCTTATCTGGTTCCGACATCCTTGTCCTTCAACGCACCGAAAAGCATTATCAACTGGATCTCTTAGTAGGGCACAATTCTCCGTTGACTAGTGACAAAAGTCATACTTTGACAAGACCATCTTCTTTGTCCTGATCTACTCAATCACACATATTTAATATTCCTTGGCTCACAATACACTAAAGAAGTTTGATTGTTTATTCCAACCAGGGTAACCATGCACTATGTCCAAAGCATATAACAAAGAGGTATTTGAGTTGTTGGAATTTCACAGCGTTGATGCTGCAAAAGGTTTGAGCGATCAGGAAGTTGATGCAAGACTTTCGAAGTACGGATTCAACCAGTTCAGGAAGCAAAAAAAGCACAGCGCATGGTTAATACTAATCACGCAATTCAAAAACGCCATTACAGTACTCCTACTTGCAGCTTCATTAATCTCATTCCTCTTTGAAGACTATACTGAAGCAGTCGCAATCATTGCGGTACTGCTTATAAATGCCATCATTGGTTTTATTCTCGAAATACAGGCAATACGATCAATGGAGGCCTTGAGGAAGTTGGACTTAGTATTCGCCCAAGTAATCCGT
Source organism: Cyclobacteriaceae bacterium (assembly GCA_039961455.1). Lineage (GTDB taxonomy): Bacteria > Bacteroidota > Bacteroidia > Cytophagales > Cyclobacteriaceae > Ekhidna. The sequence goes on from JBDVJN010000090.1 coordinate 267,036, forward strand.
AACGGAACGAAGAGAGAGATTGAATCAAAGTATTTGGTTCCAGGAGATTTACTAGCTCTTGAAGCAGGAGAATTGATTACTGCTGATGCTCGTCTCATTTCAAATGCTGGTCTGGAAGTCAACGAGTCTATTCTCACAGGAGAGTCTATTCCCGTAGCAAAGATCATCGATCCTCTGGCGGGAGAAATAATGCTGGCTGATAGAATTAATATGGTTTTCAAAGGAACAGCAGTAACCAATGGAAACGCAGTTGCACTCGTGACAGAAACTGGGGCTAACACAGCAGTAGGTGAAATTTCAGAAATGGTAGATCAGGCAGATAAAGATGAAGTCCCACTTAATAAAAAGTTAAACCATTTTAGCCGTAAGCTCATTTGGTTAACAGTAGTCCTGGTAATTCCATTCATTGTCGTGGCACTGATACAGCAGAAGGATATCTACCTGATGGTCGAAATTTCTATTGCTCTAGCTGTGGCAGCAATACCTGAGGGATTACCTATTGTTGCAACTATTTCCCTGGCCAGAGGTATGCTTGGACTCGCCAAACACAAAGTAATCGTCAAAAAGCTTGCGGCCGTGGAAACACTAGGTGAGACTAATATTATCATGACGGATAAGACGGGTACGCTTACACAAAACTCACTCAAAGCGGATACGGTATGTGTGACTTCGGAAATTGGATCAGCCCGTTGCATTTCCTCTGACAGTGTATCGAAAGAAGAAGAAGAGTTTGCTTTGGATATTTTGATAAGGATTTCTGTCCTTTCTAACAACGCATCCATTGACCACGCTGAAAGAGCCCTTGGTGATCCCATTGAAGCAGCACTTCTTTACCTGGCATCTGATTACGATGAAGGTACAGTTGAGCGTTTAAGAAACAGCTGGATAGAAGTGGATGAAACTCCTTTCGACAGTGAGACTCGGGTTATGGCAAATCTTCATAAGAATTCCGACCAATACCAGGTTTCTGCGAAAGGAGCTACTGTGGAGATATTGGACAAATGCAATCGCATTTATCAATCAGGAGACGTTAAACCTTTTGAGGAAGAAGAAAAATTGATTTGGAAGACCCAAACCGATCAGCTCTCGGCGAAAGGCTTGAAAGTTTTGGCTTTTGCTTTTAACAACTTAAATGAACAAAAAGATGCGTACGCAACCGATCTAATTTTTGCAGGGCTAATCGGATTTCAGGATCCACCTCGGCAGGAAGTTTCTCAGTCAATTCTTGAGTGTAGGCAGGCAGGTATCAAGGTTGTTATGGTCACAGGAGATCACCCTGAAACAGCCAAAGCCATTGCAAGACAAATCAAGCTATCAGATAATCCCCGAGAAAAGGTGGTACACGGAAAAGACTTTGCGTCAATGCTTTCTAACAATCAAATTGAAGATACCATTCTTTTCTGCCGGGTTTCTCCAAGGCAAAAGCTTGAATTGGTTGAGTACTATCAAAACCAAGGTTGGATTGTGGGAATGACTGGAGACGGTGTGAACGATGCTCCTGCTTTGAGGAAAGCGGACATCGGAGTTGCTATGGGCTTACGTGGAACGCAGGTGGCAGAAGAAGCCTCGGACATGGTACTCCTTGATGATTCCTTTTCTTCCATCATCAGAGCTATCCGGCAGGGAAGAATCATTTTCAATAACATTAAGAATTTTGTTATTTACTTACTTTCCTGTAATCTAAGTGAGATAATGGTCGTTGCTGTAGCTGCCTTTTCGAATCTTACTCTTCCCCTCCTTCCCCTGCAGATTTTGTTTCTAAACCTAGTTACAGATGTATTTCCGGCGCTAGCATTAGGCATGGGAAAGGGCGACGCTTCCATTATGACTGCTAATCCACGCGATCCAAAGGAACCCATTCTGCACAGGAAAAACTGGATGTCGATTATTGGTTACTCTATTGCCCTAACCGCCAGTGTTCTAGGTGTTTTCTTGTACGCCTTGCTGTACCGCAATTATGATCCGGTGACATGTAACAACATTGCATTCTTCACCCTGGCCTTCGCTCAACTGCTACATCCATTGAACCTTATTGAATTAGGCGAGAAATTCTTTAGCAACTCAATAATCAGGAATCCACACCTTTGGAGTGCAGTCGCATTTTGTACGATTATTCTTTTAGGTGCCTACTTCTCCGATTCCATTAGTCAGCTATTAAATCTAACTACATTATTGTCAGAGCAGTGGTATTTGATTGCGGTCGGAAGTATTGCCCCACTAGTTATTGTGAGAGTTATGAAATTGGCAAGAATCATCCTCTGAACTCTCATAACTCAAGCAGGCATAGATGCGATTATGCGAAGAATTTACCAGAGGTTAGTCTTTCTCCAACTTCTTTTCAAGAGCTTCCATTTTACTCTTTGCCGGAACATAACCCATTTCATGAGCTGTGGTATAGGCATAAAGTGCATCTTCGAGACTTCTTCGTTTTCGCTTCGGCGCAAATATTATCTTCTTTGCCACCGCCTCCATCCCTTCTCCTTGAGCATAGTATATTTCTGCTTCATTAAGCCTGACTTTGGCCATCAGTCCCTTAATCTCCACGTCCGCAGATTGCAACTCCCTCCTGGCGAATTCGAGTGACAACTGTGTTTCCCTTAATTGGTCCTCCGTAATGGACAGAACACCGTTAGACAGGTTCGCTTCTTCCTGGAATTGATCCACGCTCAATTGCAAGGTTCTGATTTCATTGTCTTTTTGTTCCATCGTCTTCTTCAACCGGTTGACTTGTGAGGCGTAGGCACTTCTGGTTTTCTCCAGTTCGCCAATTGTCCACTCGGCTTTTTGCACGTACTCATTCAGGCCTTTCATTCTACCGATATAGTCGTCTTCTGAAACACCTGATTCAAGATTCAGCGTTACCCATTTTCTGTTATCATCAATGGAATCCAAATACTGACTTGATAGCTCCAGCAAACCAACGATGTACTCATTTGCTTCAATCGCTTTCTCCAATGAATCGATTTTTAGCGAAAGATTTTTGTTCTCATTTTTGGCTTCATTTGTACACCCAGAAACGAGCAATGCGATTGCTAATACTACAACTAATTTTTTCATAACTCACACATACTTTTGTTGTCCTATTCGTATTTTTTCAGTTTTTAAACGCTTTTTTGAAATGTCGCCAGGCTGCACTCATTTCAGAAGAAAAACCATCCCATTTGATCTCTGTTTCCTTTTCTGCTTGAATCAGACGAGCCTTGACCATCGCCAATTTGTGAGCAAGTTCCTTTTTCTTTTCGTCCCACTCTTCCTGAGCTTCAGTCATTCCCAGATGCATTCGCAATCTGAAAAGATCAAAACGAGTATGAAAATCATCTAATTGATCACTCACCTCCTCGATAACGCTACCGGCTCCTTCCTTTGTTGAATTGTATGCACTGGACAATTTTCGTCGCAATTCATGTAAGCCAAGTGTAATGTTTTTCTGCTGCTCCTTGAGATGTTCTTCAGTTTCAGCTTTTCCAAGTGCTGCCTGAACACGTAATTCTTCCAGTGAAGATTTTATGCCACGTAACTTTTCCTTGCTGATATCCTTGGTCTCCTCAAGTTTGTCACCTAGGGAGTCAAGCCACGTGCTAAGTTTTTTCTTCTGCTCCTCGAATTCGTCTTTGGTCTCTGCTATTCCCAACTGAAGCTGTAAGCTCAATTCTTCAACTTGATGTTTCCACTCTTTTAATTTTTTTTCTCCTTTTTCCACTAACGTCAGTTCCTTTTCCATAGTATTATCTTGATTGTTCTTTGATCAATTTAAAAAACCCCACTTGCCTTACTTAGGACTTTAATCAACCGTGGTAATGACTCTGGTCATTAGTCTTTTCCCTGATCAAAGTCATTAAGAACTCACCGTTCGCGTCATATTATATCAATGAATCATGATCTATTTATGGAAGAACACGGACTAGGCAGAAAATGAAGTAGAAAGCTTGGTCACACATGGACAAAAAACGACTATCATGGCACTAGATTTTAACAAATTTGCAGCAAAGGGAAATCAATTTATGAAAGAGCTGTCAAAAGAACTGGGATGCCCTGATGACCTTTCAAAAGCAGGACGAATACTGAAGGCGGTTCTACATGCACTTCGCAATCATCTCACGATGGAGGAGTCCGTTCAACTGCTCGCTCAACTCCCCATGTTTCTAAAGGCAGTGTATGTTGAAAACTGGTCACTAAAAAAACATAAGAAGGTAAAACACTTGAAAGATTTCTATCAGGAAATTAGAGACATCGAACCAAGAACTGCGGATGCCGATTTTCCAACCTTCGATGATACAAGCTCCAAGGTTACGGTTGTCTTTCTGATACTCAGAAAATTTATATCCCTGGGTGAATTGGAAGACATGAAATCGATTCTACCTAAGGAGTTGAAGGGTATTTTCAATAGTCCAGTAATGCCGTAAGCCCTTTTACTTGGCTCGCTCATTAATCACTTCTTCTGCGAGGTTGGCCAGCTTCCGATCTGTCTTTTTTTCCTCATCGAGATTCTTGTGAATGATTGCGGCAATGTTGTCTTTACCAAGCATTTTAGCATAGGTACAAATGGCGCCATATCCAGCTATTTCATAGTGGATAATATGTTGCAGTGCGGTAATAATCCCGGCATCCATAACAGCTGCATCTGCACTCCTTTTGATCATGTCGTTAGCCTCTTTGACCATCGCATTTATTGCCTCACATTTTTCTCCCCTTTTTTGCAGGTACAACAGTTCAAACACCTGTCTCAATCGCATTATCTGCCCCTCATTATCATACAGGTATTGATCGATCACCTTTTCCAATTGAGAGTCGCTGGCGTATCGAATCAAGACAGGTAACAATTTATCGAGTTCCTTCTCAGCGTGATAGAGATCTCTCAATTGCTCTACCATCAAATCTTCTAAGTCAGTTAGCTTTTTCATAATTGTTTGATTTTTAAAATGGGCAAAAATTGAGTTTCGTGATAGACGTTGTTCGTTTATACTCTAATTAGTTCTATCCCCCAGACCGCATGTCCATATTAGATGCTTACAGTTTTCGACCACTCGTTCCGTTGTCCTGTTATCTTGAATTAGAGATGGTAAGTGCACTTTTGTATGTGAAGCCATAGCAACCAAACCTGCATTGCTCTCTCGCGAATAATGAACAATTCCACTTTCCACATCCATGTCATTGTAGATTCGCATCGAATAATTTGTGAGGTTGTGCAGTTCTGCAAATTTGTCTACCTGGCCTTTTATCTCAGGTTCAGTAGCCCAGTTATCTGGAGTTACAACTTTGAGAATTTCAAGCCGAGCGTCAAGCACCTGTTGCAGCTCTTTCAGAGCCCGAGTAACAAGCATAGGTGTATTGGATAAATCCGTGGCAAAAACTATGTTATCAATCTGATCAATACTTGAGCTATCCTTAACAATGAGGACAGGACACTGGACCCGTCGAACAATCTTGTTTGTATTTGACCCAATCATTTGTCCCTCCCAATTTCGGAGCCCTCTCCCTCCCATAACAATTAAGTCAATTTTTTGGCTTTCAATTAACTCTTGAATATGTGAAAAAGGATGTCCGAATTCAATATAAATGGACGTTTTGGGTATGGAAATTTCCTTGTCCTTTAGGAGCTCATCAATTTTTCTCTCAACTGCTTTTAACAGCTCGGATCTGTACGAATCATCTGACTCAGAGGGTAAATCAAAATAGTCTGGTATTTCAATCGTATGCGACAATTTGATTTCCGTTTCTCCTCTCTTAGAAATCTGGTTTGCTGTTTTCAGTGCATTTATCGACTCATCAGAAAAGTCTAAGGGAACAAGTATCTTTTTCATAACCTTTTTTGTTCAAATATTATGACTCAAAGGTGCTACTGATCGTGCAGTATAGGTATGACAGGTAGCAATGACTTCTATGATCCTTGTCACGATTAAAAGTCACTGCCTCCAGAAGGCAATTCTGTTATTCCGAAACTCCAAGTTTCTTCAAAATATCACTCATCAGACACCATTTTGTAAAGGAGGATTGTAACAGATTCACTCCCACGAAAGCAGTAAACCAGAGCCAATTCTGATTGACATATATTGCCAGAACCAGGCTCAACAAAATGAAGACTCCGGCAGCAGCGTGTACGATTCTATTTACCATTAATACTTAGTTTAACTATTTACTTGTCTTTTTAACATCAATAACAGCAGCATGGATCTTCGACTTTGTTTCTTGTTGATGGTTTAGTTTGTCAATCGAATCCATAACTTTATCCAACAGCTCTTTTTGCACAAACACATAGAACAGGACAGACCTGTGTTCTCCAATATCAGAAGCAAACCAGTTTGTCTCCATTGGTTGATCTGACAAGTCTTTATAGCCAGTTACATCCATATAGGAGAATGCTTCAACTCCCGATTTTTTCAGAATAAGCTTGATCTCTTTTTCAAACTCACTGACGGCTGTTATTATTAATAATTCCATGATTGAATTTCAGTTAACTGTTTCTTTCTTCTCCCACTTTTTCTTCTCTGTCATGTAGTAGATCAGAGGCACCACGATTAAGGTTAGCATCGTGGAAACAATTGCTCCAGCTACCAGCGAGATAGCTAACCCTTGAAATATTGGGTCGAACAAAATGATCGATGCTCCGATCACCACAGCACCTGTTGTAAGCAGAATTGGTGTGGTTCGAACTGCTCCGGCATCAATTATTGCTTGTTTTATGGAGACGCCTTCATTGAGCCTTATTTCAATAAAGTCTATGAGAAGTACCGAGTTTCTCACCATCACCCCAGCAAGTGCAATCATTCCAATAAAGGAGGTTGCGGTGAAGTATGCTCCCAATAGCCAGTGTCCCAAAACGATACCGACCAATGAAAGCGGGATCGCTATCATCATCACGATTGGTGTCTTGAAGTTCTGAAACCACCCAACAATCAGCATGTAGATGACGATAATGACGATTAGAAAAGCGGCTCCAAGGTCTCTGAAGACTTCCAGGGTTATCTGCCATTCCCCATCCCATTTTACGGTGAAATCAGATTCGTCTGTAGGTGCTTCCATATATAATTCGTTGATAGAATACCCTGCTGGCAGTGCTAATTCCTGAAGCTTTTTGGTCATTCCAAGAATGGCATAGGCAGGGCTTTCAAGCTCTCCTGCCATATCTGCCATTACATAAACCACCCTTTTCTGATCCTTGCGATATAGTGTTGCTTGAAGGGTATCTTCTACAATCGTTACTAAATCTCTAATAGGAATCAGATCGCCTTGCATTCCTTTTATCTTGATACTTTGTATGTCTCTCAGGCTAGATTTGTCTTTATCATCAACAGTCAGTACAATCCCAATTGGGTTGATGGAAGTTTCATCATAAAAGTTAGATACCGGATGTTCTCTCAACACATAGGTAAGGTTTCCAACTACTTGTCGAGGTACAATTCCATGCAACATAGCTTTCTCTCTATCTACTTCCAGTTTGTATTCGGTTTGCCCCTCTTCAACAGTCCAGTCTACATCTACCACATCAGTGGTGTTAATGAGAAGGTCTTTCACCTGTCGGGCAACGTTGATTTGCTCTCTATAGTCCGGCCCGTAGATTTCAGCCACCAACGTGGACAACACTGGAGGGCCAGGCGGAACTTCCACCACCTTAACATTGGCATCATACTTTGCTGCGATCTTCTTTATCTCAGGACGTACTTTCACTGCAATTCCGTGACTATCAAGTGAGCGATCTTCCTTATGAAGAAGGTTCACCTGAATATCTGCCATGTTGCTTCCCCCACGTAAATCGTAATGTCGAACGAGCCCGTTGAATGTTATTGGTGCTGATGTCCCTACATAATTCTGGTAGTTGACAACCTCAGGAACCGTTGACAGGTACTGAGCAATTTCTTTTGTTACCACGGCTGTACGTTCCAGCGTGGTACCTTCAGGCATATCTATGACAATCTGAAACTCATTCTTATTGTCGAACGGAAGCATTTTCACCGCTACGGACTTCGTATAAAACAAACTCATCGAGCCCAGTAGCAAGACCACCGTAATTCCCAACATGACCCATCTTTTGACTTTGCTATCAAGAAACGGCAGTTCTATTAACTTATAAAGCTTGTATATCCTGCTGACCTTGTGATCATTTTCTTCGCCACTTTCATGCGATTCTTTCTCCCTTAGCAAATAGTATCCTAAATAAGGGGTAATCGTTAGTGCTACAAATAGTGAGAGAATCATTGCTATTGATGCACCAATAGGCATTGGACTCATGTAGGGCCCCATCATGCCAGACACGAAGGCCATTGGCAGAATGGCTGCTATCACAGTGAAAGTTGCCAAAATAGTAGGATTCCCTACTTCATTAATGGCATAGATCGCTGCTTGCTTAAATGGTAGTCTTTTAGACTTGAAATGGCGATGCATATTCTCAGCGATAATGATGCTGTCATCAACCACAATACCAACCACAAATACGAGTGCAAAAAGTGTGATTCTGTTGAGTGTATACCCCAACATGTAGTAGCTGAATAATGTAAGTGCAAAAGTCAGCGGCACGGAGAAAAACACGACCAAGCCACCTCGCCAACCCATAGCTAACATAACCAATATGGTTACCGCTAAAATTGCCACACCAAGGTGCAGTAGCAACTCTCCTACTTTATGCGAGGCAGTTTCGCCATAATTCCTGGTGACCTCTACATGAATATCGTCCGGTATCAGGTTTTGTTTCAATCGTTCAACCTGATCTACTATTTTCTCAGAAACCTTCATCGCATCAGCTCCCTTCAATTTTGCAATAGAAATGGTCACAGCGGAATATTCGGAAGGATGGTTTTTGTAATTCTCATTGCCATGAGCATATCCGAAGGAAACATAGTTGTGTGAAGTGGATGGTCCATCTACAATCCGAGCAACCTGATCCAGATATACTGGTAAGTTCTTGTTAACTCCCACAACAAGGTTTTCAACATCTTCGACAGAAGAGAGAAACTTCCCGGTGGTTACCAGGAATTCTTCGTCATTTCCAACAATCTTTCCGGATTGAGCACTACTGTTGCTCACCCTGATCATTTCCATAATGCCCAATGGATCTACTCCATTTTCCGCCATCTTGTCCTTGTCCAGGACTACTTTTAGCTGTCTGGTTCTCCCCCCGATTTGCTTGGTGATGGCTACATCTTTTATCTTCTCAATCTCTGACGTAAGCTCCTCTGCTATCCGCCTTATTTGATAATCGTCATATGTTTCGCTCCATAATGTCAGTCCAAGCATCGGTACGTCATCGATAGATCTCGTTTTCACCAATGGCTCGTAAACACCTTCCGGGAACATGTTTTGATGCTTCATCAATTCGTCGTACAACTTGACATAGGAGCGCTCGATATCTTCGCCAACGAAGAACTGGACAATCATCACGGCCTGGCCATTCATTGCCATGCTGTGAACATGTTCCACTCCTTTAATATTGGAAATGATTTTTTCCAGCGGTCTCACTACACGACTTTCTACTTCTGTAGGGCTTGCGCCCGGATAACCAATCATCAGGTCAGCCATGGGCACATTGATTTGTGGCTCCTCCTCCCTCGGAATCAGAAAGGAACTATATACGCCTATGATCATCAAGGCCACCATCAAAAGAATGGTGAGCTTAGAGTTGATGAAAAAATTGGCGACTTTACCTGAAATACCTTCTTGCATCATTGTACCTTTTTACTTTCTTTCTGAGTCATTTCAAAGAGTGACTTTTGCGCCGTTAAATAGCTTTCCTTCGGAGGAAACGATGAATAACTCATCTGCCTGAAGACCAGACAACACTTCTACTTTTCCATCGTATTCTTTTCCTATTCTAAGCCACCGGAGTATAGCGGTCTGATCATTTCCAAGTGTATAAATGCCAGTAAGCTGTCCCTGTCTGATGAGTGCTTCGGAAGGGACTAGCACGTTCTTCGGCACATCACTTTCGACTGCATCGAATTGTACATTGACGAACATTCCCGGCAGCACACTTTCATCGACATTGACAATATCAATTTTCACCATGTACTGACCTCCCGTATTTTTGGCAGAAGGACTCACCTCCACGACTTTTCCCGAAAACTCCTTATTGGTGGATTTCACTTGCACCTTGGCATCCATGTTTACTTTAATCTTGGTTATATCCGATTCTGCTACCAATACCACAGACTGAAAACTATTTGTACCTTCCACCGAAATCAGAGGAACTCCGGGGCTGGCCATGTCACCAACTTTCACAAATGCGTTGATCACAACACCATCGAATGGTGCTTTAATATTGGTGTAAGCGAACTGCGCCTGAATTTCATTCTTCATCTGTTGGGCCGCTTTGAGGTTTGCCTTTGCCATCTCATATCGAGTGGTCATATCGTCAAGTTCCTTTTCGGATGCGCTCTCTTTTTCATGAAGGGTTTTAAACCTCTCATAATCTTTTTCAGCATTTTTCATTGCGCTAGTTACCTGTGCAATGGAAGCTTCTACTTGCGATCTCTTCGCGACAAGATCTGAATTGTTGATTACCAGGAGTTGTTGGCCTTTTCTTATTCTCTCACCGACTTTCACATTTAGTTTCGTGACACTTCCCATCATTCTCGTACTGAGGTTGGCGCTATTTTTTGCTTCTGTTTTTCCACTTGCAGTGATGGAATTAGCATCTCCACCAGCAACTGCTTTGGTCACTTTCACCGCAACTGATGGCAAGTCGGTCACATCTTTTGGATCTTCCGAGCTACAGCTGAATATCAGAGATGCAAGCATTACTGTGATTATCTGATTTACTATTTTCATTACTTATCTAGTTAAAAATCTTAGGTATTCTTTTGCGAAATT